>NZ_JNBQ01000001.1 GCF_001019615.1 Cellulosimicrobium funkei
CCCGCCTCCAGCGCGCCAAGACCCAGACCGCCGGGCTCATCGTCCCCGCCTGACGCCCCGCCAGACAACACCCGGCGGGCGAGCACGCGACTGCTCCCCCGCCACAACGAGGTTGGTCCCGTTATCCGATGGATAACGGGACCAACCTCGTTCTCGGCGCCCTTCCGGGGCCGCAGCCGGCTCAGTCCGCCGTGACGAAGAGGTGGCGCGCGACGTCGTCCGGGAGGTCCAGGACCGTGTCGGCTCCGTCGCCCGAGACCGTGACGACGCCGTCGTTCACCGCGACGACGAGGGTCTGGCGCGGGAAGACGCCCGCCTCGGCGAAGCGCGCGAGGAGCTCCACGTCGACCTGGACCGGCTCGGCGATGCGCTGGAGGAGGACGCGCACCTCATCCCCGGCGGTCGCGCCGCGCGCGGCCAGGTGCACCGGGAGGGAGACGACGCCGTCGAGGTACTCGACCTCGGGCAGGTCCTCGCCCAGCTCGCGCAGGCCCGGGATCGGGTTGCCGTAGGGGTCGTGCGCGGGGTGGTCGAGGAGCGCGACGAGGCGCTGCTCGACGAGGTCGCTCATGACGTGCTCCCAGCGGCAGGCCTCGGTGTGCACCTGCTCCCAGTCGAGCTTGATGACGTCGGTGAGCAGCCGCTCGGCGAGGCGGTGCTTGCGCATGACGCGCACCGCCGTCTGCTGCCCGAGCGTCGTGAGCTCGAGCTGGCGGTCGCCGCCGACGACGACGAGGCCGTCACGCTCCATGCGCGCGACGGTCTGGGAGACGGTCGGCCCCGAGTGCCCGAGGCGCTCGGCGATCCGCGCGCGCAGCGGAGGGATCCCCTCCTCCTGCAGCTCGTAGATCGACTTCAGGTACATCTCGGTGGTGTCGATCAGGTCGGTCACTCGGCCTCCCGCGGCAGGTACGCACTCTTCTCTGGAACCGTTCCAGTCTAGCGCTCTCGCGTCGACACGATGATGTGCGCCTTGCGCATACTGTGCGACACACACTATGGTGTGAGACATGACCGATCCCGAGATCTTCGCCGGGCACAGCCAGGAGGTGCGTCGCGGCTCCGTCGTCGTCGCGAGCCTGCTGCTGCTGCGCACGCCCGGCTACGGCTACGGGCTCCTCGAGGCGCTCGCCGCGGCGGGCGTCCCCGTCGACGCCAACACGCTCTACCCGCTCCTGCGCCGGCTCGAGAAGCAGGGCCTCCTCGTGAGCGAGTGGAACACCGACGAGGCGCGGCCGCGCAAGTTCTACCGGACCTCCCCCGCGGGCGAGCGCTTCGCCCGCGACCTGCTCGACGAGTGGCTCGCGATCGCGCGGAGCCTCCGCACCCTCGACTCCCAGGAAGGCACGTCATGACGCTCACCGACCGCTACGTCGCCGCCACGCTGCGCCGCGTCCCCGCCGACCAGCACGCCGACCTCGAGCAGGAGCTCCGCGCGTCCGTCGCCGACGCCGTCGAGGCCAAGGTCGAGGCCGGCACCGACCCGGCCCGGGCCGAGACCGACGTCCTCAACGACCTCGGCGACCCCGACCGCCTCGCGGCCGACCTCGCCGGTCGCCCGCTGTACCTCATCGGGCCCACGCTCTACCTCGACTGGCTGCGCCTCCTCAAGGTGCTGCTCTGGGTCGCCCTCATCCCCGGGGCGATCGTGCTCATCACGGACCTCGTCGACGGCGGCCCCGTCGGGTCGGCCATCTGGAGCGGCATCTGGACGACCGCCTCGGTCGCCCTGCAGATCGCGTTCTGGACGACGCTCGTCTTCGTCCTGCTGGAGCGCTACGGCTCCCCGCGAAGCCAGGACGAGCTCACCGGCCCCTGGACGGTCGACCGCCTCCCGACCGAGCGCGCTCCCCGCGAGGTGACGCTCGTCGACACGGTCGTGTCGGTCGGCCTGCTCGTCCTGGTCGCCGCCGTGCTGCTCCTCCAGAACGTCGCGACCTACCATGGCCCCGACGGCACCGCGGTGCCCGTGCTGCACCCCGACCTGTGGCCGGTCTGGACCGGCGTCCTCGTCGCGCTCGTCGCGGCCGAGATCGCCCTCACGATCCTCGTGTACGCGCGCGGCCGGTGGACCGTCGGGCTCGCCGCCGTCAACACGGTCATCGGGGCCCTGTTCGCCGGGGTGGTCGTGTGGCTCGCGAGCGCCGACCGCCTCGTGAACCCGGCGTTCCTCGAGGTCACGGGCGGCGACTCGCTCACGTGGCTCTCGAACGGGATCATCGCGGCGACCGTCGTCATCGCGGCCTGGGACGTCATCGACGTCTGGGTCAAGACCCTGCGTGGTCGCCGCGCCTAGGCTGACCCGGTGACCAGCCGCCGCCTCGACCGCGTCCGACGCGCGGTCGAGGCGGCGGCCGCGCGTGAGGGGTTCTCGCTCGACCCGGACCAGTCCGCGCTCCTCGATCGGCTCGCCCGGCTCGGCGACGAGCTCGCGGGGGCCCGACGGCGCCCCGTCCGCGGGCTGTACGTGTGGGGCCCCGCGGGACGCGGGAAGTCGTGGCTGGCGGGGGCGTTCTTCGCGGCCGTCGCGGCCGGGCTCCCCGCCGGCGCGACCAAGCGGGTCCACGTGTACGACCTGTTCCGCGCGCTGCACGCGGCGATCCACGCCCAGCGGGTGAGCGCCCTCGCCAGGCCGCGGTCCGCCGTCGGGCAGGGTGGCCCGACACGCGGGTGGCGCACCCGGGCGACCGCGCCGGTCGCGGAGCCGACGCCGCCCGGGCCGCCCGAGGAGTCGCCGGAGCCACAACCTGGCGCCGTCGACGCCGCGATCGACGACCTCCTGCGCGGGACGAGGCTGCTCTACCTCGACGAGCTCCACCTCCACGACACCGGCGACGCGACCCTGCTCACCCGGCTCCTGCGACGGGCGTTCGCGTCGGGGGTCGTCGTGCTCGCGACGTCCAACTACGAGCCGGGCACGCTGCTGCCGAACCCGCTGTGGCACCACGTCGCCGAGCCGGGGATCGCGCTCCTGCGGGCGCACCTCGACGTCGTCGAGCTCGCCGGGCCGACCGACTACCGGACGCTCGGCGGTCGCGGGCGCGGAGGGTTCGCCGCGGGCGCGTGGCTCCGCCCCGGCACGACGGCGCAGCTCGCCCACCGCGGGCTCGTCGCCCCGGCCCAGGAGGCGCGGGCGGTCGTCCGCACCGGGACGCGGTCGTTCGAGGTGACCGCCGCACGGGTCGACGGCGAGGGCCGCGAGGGCGAGCTGTGGGTGACGTTCGACGACCTGGCAGGACGCCCGACGTCGACCCTCGAGTACCTCGACTGGGCCGCGCGGTTCCGCCGCTGGGTCGTGACCGACGTCCCGCTCCTCACCGACGTGGACCGCGAGGCGCAGCAGCGGTTCATCGCGGTCGTGGACGTGCTCGTCGACGCCGACGTCGAGCTCGTCGTCACGTCGCACCACTCCCTCGACGCGTTCCGCACGACGATGCCGGACCGGCCCGACGCCTTCCGGACGGCCAGCCGGCTCCAGCTCCTGGCCGAGGTCGTGGACGGCCCTCGCCCGTCCGCGGGCACCCCGCCCGGCTGAGCCCGGCACGCCCGGACCCGGCAGAGCGGTCCCGGCGTGTCGTGGGCGGCGGCTACGATCGGCCGCAACCGACTGGACTGGAGGCACCCGGTGGCACGCACCGACGGCACCGACGACACGCGCGGACAGCGCGGTCCGCGCGCGGCGGACGCCCTCACGTGCTCGTTCTGCGGCAAGTCCCAGCGCCAGGTGAAACGGCTCATCGCCGGGCCCGCGGGCGTCTTCATCTGCGACGAGTGCGTGGCGCTGTGCCTCGAGATGGTCGAGGAGGACCGCGAGGCCGAGAGCGCGTCGCAGGACGTCGTGACCGGTGACGGGCCCCTCCCGACGCCGCACGAGATCTTCGCGCACCTCAGCCGCTACGTCGTGGGGCAGGACGGCGCCAAGCGCGCCCTGGCCGTCGCGGTGCACAACCACTACAAGCGCGTGCGTGCCGCCGCTGCCGCCGAGGAGGCGGGCGAGGCCCTCGCCACCGACGACCCGGACTACGTGGAGCTGGCGAAGTCGAACATCTTGTTGATCGGTCCGACGGGGACGGGCAAGACGTATCTGGCGCAGACGTTGGCGCGGATGTTGAACGTGCCGTTCGCGATCGCGGACGCGACGGCGCTCACCGAGGCGGGGTATGTCGGTGAGGACGTGGAGAACATTCTGTTGAAGCTGGTGCAGGCGGCGGACTTCGACGTGAAGAAGGCGGAGACGGGGATCATCTATATCGACGAGATCGACAAGGTGGCTCGTAAGGCGGAGAACCCGTCGATCACGCGTGATGTGTCGGGTGAGGGTGTGCAGCAGGCGTTGTTGAAGATCATCGAGGGCACGTCGGCGTCGGTGCCGCCGCAGGGTGGTCGGAAGCATCCGCATCAGGAGTTCATCCAGGTGGACACGTCGAACGTGTTGTTCATCGTGGCGGGGGCGTTCGCGGGGTTGGACGACATCGTGGCGGCGCGGGCGCGTAAGCGGGGTGTGGGTTTTGGTGCGCCGATCGAGTCGGGTGCGGGGGAGGATCTGTTCGCGCAGGTGCGTCCGGAGGATCTGCATCGGTTCGGGTTGATCCCGGAGTTCATCGGGCGCCTTCCGGTGATCGCGTCGGTGTCGGCGTTGGACTCCGAGGCGTTGGTGCGGATCTTGACGCAGCCGCGCAATGCGTTGGTGAAGCAGTATCAGCGGATGTTCGCGATCGACGGGGTGGAGCTGGAGTTCACCGAGGGTGCGGTGGAGGCGGTCGCGGAGCAGGCGTTGTTGCGTGGGACGGGGGCGCGGGGGTTGCGCGCGATCATGGAGGAGGTGTTGCAGCAGGTGATGTTCGACGTTCCTTCGCGTGATGACGTGGAGCGTGTGGTGATCACGCGTGAGGTCGTGCTGGACAACGTGAACCCCACGATCGTGCCGCGCACGTCGACCGCGCGCAGCCGTACCCCGCGGGAGAAGTCCGCCTGACCGGCCACCCACCGGGGTCGAAGCGTCGTCGCGCGAGGCCACGTTCCTACGTCGGCAGCACCGGAGGGCGGTAGGCCGGGCCGGCGAAGTGGCGCAGGGCCGTGTCGAGGTCGCGCCCGACGGGGACGTCGAGGTCGGCCGTGAACGGGACGGTCGACAGCAGGCGCTCGTGCGTGAACGGCTCGGGGAGCACGAGGTGGGCGAGGGTCGCCAGGTGGTCGGCGTCGTCGCTACCGGCGCGCGGGCGCCACAGGAGCGAGACCGTGACGGAGCTCGCCGGGCCCTTCGGCATGAGGTGGGTGCTCGCGGGCCGGACGGCGGTGACGTGGACCGCGACGGCCTCCAGGTCGGCCCAGTCGAGCCGCAGGGTGCCTGCGCCGAGCGCCAGGCCGTCGGGTCCGACGGTCACGGTCTGGCGCGGCGCCCGCACGAAGGCCCAGACGGTCGCGGCGCCCAGCCCGCCGAGGAACGCGACGACGAGCGTCACGAGCACCACCGCGACCGGGAGGGGCACCCGCACCGACTCCGGGTAGAGCACGACCTGGCGCAGGACGAGCACGGCCGCGGCGATCAGCCCGAGCCCGAGGACGAGGAAGAACGGCCGCCGCCGGGCGAGCGGCAGGACCAGGGGGCGGTCGCCGTCGGGCACCCAGGCACCCTGCCCCCGCGCGCCGCCGGCGGCCGGGGACGCCGCGCTCACGGACGGGCGTCGCGGTCGTCGCCGGCGAGCCACTCGCGCGCCGCGCCGACGAGCAGGGCGACGCCCAGGTCGAGCGTCGGCTCGGGGACGGGCGCGAAGAACGGGGAGTGGTTCGGCGCGACGCCGTCGGGCAGGTTGCCCATGCCCGTCGCGGTCGCGAGGTCGAACGCGGCGAACAGCGCCGGGTCGAACCCGCCGAGGTTCCAGTAGACGAGCGGGACGTCCGCCGCGGTAGCGAGGTCGCCGACGTCCTCGGAGCCCGGCAACGGGGGCAGCGCGACGACGGCGGGCCGGCCGCCGGCAGCCTCGATGCGCTCGCGCTGCTCGTCGAGCGTGCGCGCGAGGACGACCCGCGTCCGCTCGGCGGCGACAGGGTCGTTCACCATGAGGTCGAACGTCGAGACCTCCTCGTAGTCCGGCGCGGCGGGCGCGCCGGAGGCCGCCGCCTCGGCGTCGACGATGCGGTGGATCGCGGCGAGCACGCGGCGGCGGACGTCGGGCGTGAACGACCGCACGTTGACCAGCAGCTCGGCCGAGCCGGGGATGATGTTCGCCTGGGTGCCGGCGCGCAGGGCACCGACGGTCACCACAGCCGACTCCCCCGCCCCGACCTCGCGCGACACGACGCCCTGGAGCCGCATGACGGTCGCGGCCGCCATGACGACGGGGTCGACCGTCGACTCCGGGCTCGACCCGTGCCCGCCCTTGCCGTGCAGGGTGACGCGGAACGAGTCGGTGGCGGCCATCGCCGGCCCGGCCGTGAGGTTGACGACGCCGACCGGGAGCGGCATGACGTGCTGGCCCAGGACGACGTCGGGCCGCCCGCCCGTACGGTCGAACAGGCCGTCGGCGACCATCGCGCGCGCTCCCCCGCCCACCTCCTCGGCGGGCTGGAACACGACGACGAGGGTGCCGCGCCAGGTGTCGCGGTGGGCGGCGAGCTCCGCGGCGGCGCCGAGCAGGCACGTGACGTGCACGTCGTGCCCGCACGCGTGCATCGTCCCGGACTCGTGCCCGTCGGGCGTGGTCGCGGTGTCCGTCGACGCGTACGGCAGGCCGGTGCGCTCGGTGACGGGAAGACCGTCCATGTCCGCGCGGAGCAGGACGCGCGGGCCGGCGCCGTTCGCGAGGACGCCCGCGACGCCCGTCCCGCCGAGGCCCTCGTAGACCTCGTAGTCCCATCCGCGCAGCCGCTCCGCGACGATGCCGGCGGTGCGGTGCTCGGCGAACGCGAGCTCGGGGTGCCGGTGCAGGTCGGTGTAGACGTCGGTGAGCTCGGCGGTCGTGAGCGGGGTCGCGGTCATGCACGCATGATCGCGCGCCGGGCCGCCCGGGGCGAACCCGGGCCCGCCGCCGCACGACGCTGCGGCAGGTCCAGGGTCAGCACCGAGCAGACGCGCCGTCAACCCACGAAGACGCAGAAGGGGTGGCCCGCCGGGTCGGCGTAGACGCGCAGCGGCTCCTCGGGGTCGTCGGACCGGTCGTGGAGCAGGCGCGCCCCGAGCGCGAGGGCGCGCTCGTGCTGCCGGTCGAGCTCCGCGACGTCGGGCACGGTGCAGTCGAGGTGGAGCTGCTGCGGCACGCCGTCGTCCGGCCACGTCGACGGAGGCAGCGCGCCGACCTGCTGGAACGCGAGCTGGACCCCGCCCGGCGTGGAGCGCAGCACGAGCCAGTCCGCACCTGCCGGGTCCGGCTCGCCCGCCGGTGGCGGCTCGTCGCCCGCGCGGTACTCGAGCCCGAACAGCGCGCGGTAGAACTCCGCGAGCGCACGGGCGTCGGTCGTGTCGAGCACGACCTGGGCGATCCGGGGGAACACGTCGGCCACGGCGACCACCTCCGCTCGCCACCGTCGCCCGGCGCGCGGGCGCTCGCAAGCAGGTCGACGCCGCGCGCGGGAGGATGGGCCGGTACGAAGACTGATGACCATCCGGCAGGAGGCGACGTGACCGACCAGGACGCGCGGCTCGCGCGGCACGTCGCCGAGGCGGCGGACGCGTGGCTCCGCGACCCGCTCGACGCGGGCGTGTACCGGCGCCTCGTCGACGCGACGCTCGCCTGGCGTGCGGGCGGCGGCCGCGTGGTGCCGGGCACGACGGCGGCGCCCGCCCCGTTCCCCACCGCCGCCCCGCGAGCGGGACCGGCGCCGGCGCGGCGACCGGCGAGGCCGACGACCCGGATGACGACGCGCGCTACCTCCGCCCCGAGCGCGCGCCGCGCGCGGTGGGCAGCACGCTCGCGGACGTCGCGAGCATGCTCCGCGCGAGAGCCGGCGCCGCCATCTCGGAGAGCAAGACCTCGACAGGCAGCCCGCAAGAAGACGACGACCACCCCTGACGGCGACGTAGGGTGAGGTCATGACGCGCATCCTCGTCACCGGTGCCGACGGCGGCATCGGCCGCGCGACGGTGCGCCACCTCCTCGACCGCGGGTACGAGGTCACGGCGCTGTCCACCGCGTTCGAGCACCCGTGCCCCGCCGACCGGATCGTCGTCGGAGACGCCCGCTCCGCGCAGGACGTGGGCCGCGGGCTCGAGGACGCGGACGCCGTCGTGCACCTCGCGGCGATCCCGCACCCGAACCTGGGCACCCCGCTCGAGGTGTACGCGACCAACACGACCGCGACCTGGGCCGTGCTCTCGCTCGCGGGCGAGCGGGGCGTGCGGCGCGCGGTGGTCGCGAGCAGCATCAACGCGTTCGGCGTGCCCATGAACCCGCACGACGTCCGTCCCGCCTACTACCCGCTCGACGAGGACGTGCCCGCCGACGTCGCCGACGCGTACTCGCTCTCGAAGCAGGCGGACGAGGCCGCGGCCCGGGCGGCGTGGCGGCTGTGGGGCATCGACGTCGTCGCGCTGCGCTTCCCGCACGTGCGCGACGCCGCCGGCCTCCGGGAGACCGCGGCCGCCGTCGCCCGCGACCCGCGCGTCATGGCGCGCGAGGGCTGGGCCTACCTGGACCTGCGCGACGCGGCCGGGGCGATCGAGGCCGGGCTGACGGCCGACCTCACGGGCGCGCACGTCGTCGGGCTCGCCGCCGACGACACGCTCCTGGACGCCCCGACCCCCGAGCTCCTCGCCCGGTACGCGCCGGAGGTGCCCCTCGCCCGCGCGATCGGCCCGAGCGACGGCCTCGTCGACACCCGCCGCGCGCGCGAGCTGCTCGGCTTCCGCCCACGGCACTCGATCCACCGCCCCGACGCCCGACCCACCCCGGAGACCCCGTGACCGACGTCCCGCTGCCCACCGTCGACCCCATGGACCCGGCGTTCGCGAACCCGTGGCCCGCGCGCGACGGCACGCGCATCACCGGCGTGCGCGCGATCGTCACCGCCCCGGACGGCATCCCGCTCGTCGTCGTGCGCGTCGACACGAACGTGCCCGGCCTGTACGGGCTCGGGTGCGCGACGTACACGCAGCGGTGGCACGCCGTGGCCGCGTACGTCGAGCAGCACCTGGAGCGGATCGTCGTCGGTCGCTACCCCGGCGACATCGGCGACCTCGTGCGCCTCGCGCGGCTCGCGCCCTACTGGCGCGAGGGGCCCGTGGGGAACAACGCGATCTCGGGCCTCGACATGGCGCTGTGGGACATCGCCGGCAAGCGCGCGGGCATGCCCGTGCACGAGCTGCTGGGCGGCAAGGTGCGCGACGCCGCCGACACCTACCTCCATGCGAGCGGGCGGACCGTCGAGGAGACGATCGACGACGCGGCGCGGATCGTGGACGCCGGGTGGCGGCACGTGCGGATCCAGACCGGCCAGCCAGGCCTCGGGCACTACGGCACGGCCGCGGACCCCGAGCCCGGCTACCCCGCCGCGCCCAACCCCCACGGGTGGAGCGTCGAGGAGTACCTGCGCCGCACGCCGCGACTCTTCGCGGCGGCGCGCGAGGCGCTGGGCGAGCAGGTCGAGCTGCTGCACGACGTGCACTCGCGCCTCACGCCCAAGCATGCCGTGATGCTCGCCCGGGCGCTCGAGCCGTACCGCCCGTTCTTCCTCGAGGACGTCCTCGCGCCCGAGCACTGGGACCGCCTGCCCGAGGTGCGTGCCGCGTCCCCCGTCCCGATCGCGGTGGGGGAGCTCGCGACGTCGTTCCCCGACGCCGCACGGCTCGTCCTGGGCGGCGGCGTCGACCTGATCCGGTGCCACATCAGCGCGATCGGCGGGCTCAGCGCGGGCCGGGCGCTCGCGACGGCCGCCGAGCTGGTCGGGGTGCGGACGGCCTGGCACGCCCCGGGCGACACGTCTCCGGTGGGTGCCGCGGCGAACGTCGCGCTCGACGTCACCTCGACCGCGTTCGGCATCCAGGAGGGCCACGTGTACTCCGACGCCGTGCACGAGGTCTTCCCCGGCACGCTGCGGATCGTCGACGGATGGCTGCGCCCGCACGACGCGCCGGGCTTCGGCGTCGACCTCGACGAGCGCGCCGCGGCGCGCTACCCGGCAGATCTCGCGGGGCACGACGCGTGGGCAGCGGGCGTCCGCGCGCCCGACGGCGGCCTGGTCGCCCCCTGAGGGATGGTCACCCCGCGGCGCACGTGGGGGTCGGGGGCTCGCCCGCCAGGCGCGCCTCGGTCCACCGCACGAGGTCCGGGGCGAGCGGGGATTCGGCCTGGACGAGCCCGACATGGTCCCGCTCCGGGTACACGCGGTAGTCGACCGGCTGCCCGGCGGCGCACCGCGCGCCGACGTACGCCTCCTGCGCCGTGGGGAGGATCAGCGTGTCGGACGCCCCCTGGGCGACGAGCAGCGGCGCGGCGACCGGACCCGTCGGCACGTTCTCGGCCAGGCGCTCCCCCAGCGGGCCGGTCGTCGGGTCGGTGGTCCACAGCGGCTGGTCCATCGACAGGGCCTCGGCGACCGAGACGAGCGCGCTCGGCTCCGACAGGCAGCGCGACGCCATCTCCCGCACGACGAACCGCGCACCCGGGCGGACGTACCCCGCCGCGTCGCTGTCCGGGTAGATCGCGTCGTACGCCTCGACGACGAACGACGCGAAGACGCTGCCGCCGGTGACGCTCTCCAGGTGGGACACGAGGCCGGTGAGGTCGCTCGCCGGCGCGAGCGCGGCGACGCCCGCGAGCGGGACGTCGGGCGCGTACTCCGGGGCGACGGCCCCGGTCCACAGGGCGGCGTGGCCGCCCTGCGAGTGGCCCCAGACGACGGTCTGCTCACCGAGCGTCGCGCCGTCCAGCTCGCGCGCGGCGCGCACGGCGTCGAGGACGGACCGCGCCTCGCCCTGGCCGACGAGGTACGGGTGGGGGCCGTCGGTCCCCAGGCCCACGTAGTCCGTGGCGACGAGCGCCCAGCCGTGCGCGAGGACGTCGTCGAGCAGGAAGAACGCACCGGACTCGAAGGGCTCGTCGAGGACCGACGGCGCGCAGCCGCGCGCGGAGCCCGTCGTCCCGTGGGCCCACGCGATCACGGGCGGCGCGGCGTCGTCCCGGAGGGCGTCCGGCACCACCACGATCCCGCTCGCCACCGCGGGCTCGCCCTCGTCGCGGGTGGTCGTGTAGAGGATGCGCCACGCCGTCGCGCCGTCGGGGATCTGCCGCGTGAACGGCTCGGCGCGCACGAGGCGGCCGGGCTCGTCCGGGACCGACGCGGGCGGGTCGTAGAACGCGTCGACCTGCGGCGCCGCACGATGCAGGCCGACGCTGACGGACGCGAGGGCCCCGGCCGCGACGACCGCGAGGACCGCGCCGACGAGCGCGACCCGGCCGTGGCGTCGGGGCCCGGACGGGTCGGGCGCTGCGGAGGTGCTTCCCGGAGCGACGGCGCGGGCGGCTTCGTGATGGGTCCGGCTCCTGCGGACCCCGGCGACGAGGAGGCGGACACCGAGGATCACGACGCGGACGCCGAAGACCACCGCGACGACGAGCACCGTGACGTCCGGCCACACGAGCGCCAGCACGCCCAGCACCACCGAGGCCACGCCGAGCGCGAGGCGCGTCCAGCGGTCGGCACCGGACGAGGGCACCCCCTCGACCCCGTCCAGGACGCCCGCGACGACGAGCCCGACGCCGACGAGGACCGCGACGACGACGATCGACGGCGCCGGCCACACGACGACCGCGACCGCGAGCGCCAGGAACACCAGGCCGCGCGCGACGTGCGGCCAGCGCGGGGCCCGCGGTGCTCCGGGTGCGCGGGGAGCGGACTCGCCACCCCGGTCGGGCGACCGACCGGCGACGAGCTCCGTGACGCCGAGGACGGTCGCCCCCACGACGACCGCGACCACCAGCAGAGCGAGCGACGCGAACGGCCGCAGGACGAGGGCCGCGCCGACGACCGTGCACACGACGCCGAGCGTGACGAGGACCCACGGCGGGACCCTCTCCCCCGCGGCGGCGGCGGACGCGCGCATCCTGGCTCCGAGGCGGCTCACGCCGCGAACGTACCGGGCGCGGTGCCGCTCCGCGCGCCGGCCGTCGCCGACGTCGCGCGCTGACGGCGGGCTCAGGCCGGGGGCGCGGCCGCGTGCGCCGGGCGGCGCGTCCAGCGAGGCAGGCCCGGCCCGACGCACGGCCGCGGCCAACGTCGATGCAAAAAGCAAACGACCGATCGCAATATCGCTACAGAGTCTTGCGCTCCCTGCGACCTCGTCCTAGTGTTCCGCACGGAACGACCCTGCGCGGAGGTGCGACCGCGCAGCGGGCCGGAGGGTCAGCACGCCCTCCGGTGAGCACGGAGGCGGACCGCCTCCCGAGAGAAGACGGGTCAACGATGATTCGCAGCACGAACCACCCCGCGGCGCGTCGGCGCGCCCGGGTCGCGGCCGCCACGGCCGTCGCCCTCACGCTCGTCGCGGGCACCGCCTCGACCGCCCTCGCGCACGGCAAGCCCCAGCCCCCGGCTCCCGCCGTCGTGACGCGCGCCGCGGTCGACCCGGCGCTCGTCGAGGGACGCGGCGCCACCGTCCCGTTCCTCGAGCAGGAGGCGGAGAACGCCGTGACGACGGGGACGGTGATCGGGCCCGGCCGTGACGCCTACACGATCGAGGCCGAGGCATCGGGTCGCTCGGCCGTGCGGCTCGCGGCGGGGCAGAACGTGGAGTTCACGCTCCCCGCGGACGCGAACGCGATCACGGTCAGGTACTCGATCCCCGACTCCCCCACAGGCGGCGGGATCACGTCGCCGCTCGACGTGTCGGTCCTCCGCGGCGGCAAGAAGGTCGGGCTCGACCGGCGCATGACGCTCACGTCGGCGTACTCCTACCTGTACAACCAGTACCCGTTCACCAACGACCCGACGGCGGACCTCCTCCAGCCCGGCTGGTGGGTCACCGAGTGCGCGTGCGTCCCCGCGGAGACGTCGCCGACCCCGACGTTCGAGAAGCCGTTCCGCCCCATGAAGTTCTACGACGAGCAGCGGCTGCTGCTCGGCCAGACGTACAAGAAGGGCGACGTCGTCCGCCTCACGGTGCCCACGCGTGGCGCGGCGGAGTGGACCGTGGTCGACCTCCTCGACTCCGAGAAGGTCGCGCCGCCGAAGGTGCGCCTGCTCGCCGCGAACGCGCTGCTCTTCGGGGCCGACCCCACGGGCCGGCGCGACTCCGCCGACGCGCTCGACAAGGCGATCGCGTTCGCCAAGAAGCACCGGCTCGAGGTGTACGTCCCGCCGGGCGTCTACCAGGTGAACCGGCACATCGTCGTCGACGGCGTGACGATCCAGGGCGCCGGGAGCTGGTACACGATCTTCCGGGGCACGGAGGTCGCGCTCGACGCTCCCGCGCCCGACGGGTCCGTGCACACCGGGGTCGGGTTCTACGGGAAGTACGCCGACGAGGGCGGCAGCCGGAACGTGCACCTGCGCGACTTCGCGATCGTCGGGGACGTGCGCGAGCGCGTCGACACCGACCAGGTCAACGGCGTCGGCGGCGCGCTGAGCGACTCGTCCATCTCCGGGCTGTACCTCCAGCACACCAAGGTCGGGCTGTGGTTCGACGGGCCGATGGACAACCTGCGCGTGGAGGACACCGTGATCGTCGACCAGATCGCCGACGCGCTGAACTTCCACGGTGGCGTGACGAACTCGGTCGTCCGAAACG
This sequence comes from Cellulosimicrobium funkei, assembly GCF_001019615.1. Classification (GTDB taxonomy): domain Bacteria; phylum Actinomycetota; class Actinomycetes; order Actinomycetales; family Cellulomonadaceae; genus Cellulosimicrobium; species Cellulosimicrobium cellulans_E. Next base: position 13,721 of record NZ_JNBQ01000001.1, read on the forward strand.
TCTTCGTCCGGAGCACGGGCGACGACGGCCTCGCCATGTGGTCCGAGAAGCTGGCGAACAGCGGCAACGTGTTCGAGAAGAACACGATCCAGTCCAACACCCTCGCCAACGGCATCGCGGTCTACGGCGGCACGGACAACACCGTCCGCGCGAACCTCGTCGCCGACCCGGTGCGCGAGGGCAGCGGGCTGCACGTCGGGTCGCGGTTCGGGGCGGAGCCGTTCGCGGGCTACCTCCACCTGACCGACAACACCGCGGTCCGGGCGGGCACGTACGAGCTCAACTGGAACATCGGGCTCGGCGCGATCTGGTTCTACGCGCTCGACCGCGACATCGACGCCGACGTCCGCGTCACCGGCGACCACTACCTCGACAGCACGTACAACGCGATCATGCTGGTCTCCGACTGGGGCGTGAAGGACCAGGTCGCGATCGAGGGCGTCGCCTTCAAGGACGTGCGGGTCGACGGCACCGGCACCTCTGTGGTGAGCGCGCGCGTGCGCGGCGGCGCGTCGTTCGAGAACGTCGACGCGCGCAACGTCGGCTGGGCGGGCGTGAACAACTGCGGCGCCTTCAACTTCCCGGACGGAGGCACCGAGTTCACGCTCACCGACCTCGGCGGCAACGACGGCACGTCGCTCAGCCCGTGGGAACCCGGCACGGTGAACTGGCTCGGCCGGTTCGTCCCCAGCGCGCCGAGCTGCAACGACCGCCCGCCGGTCGTCGCTCCCCCGGCGCCCTCCCCCTGGGTCCAGCCGGTCGGCTGACGCCACCCCGCTGAGCGCAGGAAGCAGTCGCGGTCGGAGCGATTCGGCCGCGACTGTCTCCTGCACTCACGGGCAGGGTGGCGGGTAGGGTCCTCCGGTGGCTCTTGTCGGACCGGACGACGACGTCGTCGCGCGTCTCGGGCGCGTGCCGGGGCGGATCGCCGTGGCCGGGGTGTCCGGGTCCGGGAAGACGACGCTCGCGCGGCGCCTCGGCGCGCGGCTCGGGATCCCGCACACCGAGCTCGACGCGCTCCACCACGGGCCGGCGTGGACGCCGCGGCCCGCGTTCCTCGACGACGTCCGGTCGCTCGTCGCGCAGGACGCGTTCGTCACCGAGTGGCAGTACACGGCCGCGCGGCCGCTCGTCCTCGCGCGGGCGGAGGTCGTCGTCTGGCTCGACCTGCCGACACACGTGACGATGCGGCAGGTGGTCGTGCGGACGCTGCGCCGGTCGGTCCGACGCGAGGTGCTGTGGAACGGGAACGTCGAGCCACCCCTGTGGCGCACCTGGTACCGGGCGCCCGAGGAGAACATCGTCCGGTGGGCGTGGACGACGCGCCACAAGTACCGCGACCTGCCCGCGGAGGTCGGGCGGGACGCCCCGGACGTGCTCGTCGTCCGGCTGCGGTCGCGGCGCGAGGTCGAGCGGTGGCTCGCCGCGCTCCCGGTCGTCGACGGCGCCTGACGACACCTCAGGACGCCGGCACGGGGTACCGCGTCAGACCGCCTCGGCCGCCACCTGGCGCGCGAGCGCTTCGACGATCCGCACGTCGGCGTCGAGCCACGGCACGGTCAGCCAGCTCCCGGCGTCGAGCCACGTCAGCTCGTCGTGCTCCACGAGGGGCTGCGGCTCCCCCGCGGTGATGCGAGCGAACCACAGGCGCATGACGTGCCGGTCCGTGATGATCCACGTCCCGTGGTCGGGCCCCACGAGCTCCTCACCGAGCTCGACGGCGACCCCCAGCTCCTCGCGCAGCTCGCGGTGCAGCGCCTCCGTGGGCGTCTCTCCGGGGTCGACCTTGCCCCCGGGGAACTCCCACCGACCTGCGAGGTGCGACGGTCGTGACCGGCGCGCGCTGAGCAGGAGCCGCGGAGCGACGAGATCGTCGACGATCGCCGCGGCCACCACCAGTCTGCGCAGAGTCATACGCGGAGTGTCGCACGGCCTCGTGTCGTGCGGGTGACGCGGTCACGCCCACGGTCCGGCGGGACCGTCGACCCCGTCGGTCAGCGCAGGCCGGCCGCCCGCGCCCAGGCCACGGCCTCGGCGCGCGTCGAGACCCCGAGCTTGCGGTAGAGGCTCCGGACCTGCGACTTGACCGTGTTGCGCGTGACGAAGAGCTTGGTGGCGATCTGCTCGAGCGTGACGTCCTCAGACAGGTTCGACAGGACGACCCGCTCGCGGCGGGTCAGCGGGGCGATCGGCGTGGCGATCAGCTCCGACGGGGCCGCCATGGGGCGGACCAGCTCGATGGTGCTCATGTTCTCCTCCAGGTGCTCTCCGGTCACGTCATCCCCACGTGGCGAGTTCCGGTGTGGTGCTACATGAAGGGATGGGGCAGGAGTCGATTCATGACGCGACTTCTCGCGACGAATTTCAGGACGTCGGTCCCGAGCGGGGCAGATCGCCCGATCGCGCGTGTTTGCCCAGGTCAGGAGGCGTGCGCGTAGGAGAGGAGCAGAAGGGCGACCGCCGTGAAGTCCTCCGCGGACCCCACCGGGCGCACCACGACGCTCACGCTCATCTGCTCGACGGTGGGAACCATGCCTTGGGCGAGGTCCTCCTGCAGCGTGCGCTCGACCGCGTCGCTCAGGGCGGCCATGGCCGCGTCGACGGAGTTCTGCGGCCCCGACGAGAGATAGGTCGGCGTCGGCACGCGCGGGCCGCGGTGCTCGCGAGAGAACGTGCGGTCGGGTGCCGTCACGGTGTCGATCATGGGATTACCCCCTGACTGTCCGGGGGGACCGTCCCCTCCGTACGAACCACGGTGGAGGGCCGCCCTTGAGGGAATCGCACGGCCTCCGCAGGAGAACCTCAGGATTTGCTCAAGACCCGGGGTCGCGGACGTCGCCCACGCCCGTGGTCAGCGCGCGCAGGCGGTGCAGGGACGGGCCGACGGCGCGATGCTCGCCCGCGCGCAACGCCGTCTCGAGGGCGCGCGCGGCGGCGGTCGTCCGGTCGTCCCCGAAGGTCCCCGCGGAACCGGCGACCGCGTGGCAGAGGGATGCGGCCTCGAGCACCGCCTCGGGCGTCGGCGGGCCCGCGGCCCCGCTCCGCAGGAGTCGGGTCACGTTCTCCACCCGCTCGGCGTTCCGGGCGCGCGCACGCTCCCGGAGCACGCGCAGCACACCGTCGAGACGGTCCTCCTCTCCCCCGGACGCCGCCGTCACGACGACCACCCGAGGAGAGCAGCCAGCCGAGGGGCGAGGTCGAGCGCGTCGAACGGCTTGGTGATGACCCCGGCCGCGCCCAGCCCGTCGAGACGGGAGATCTCGCCCGCCCCGACCTTGGCCGTGAGGAACACGACCGGCACGTCGCGCAGCGCCGGACGCATCCGCAGCCGTGCGAGGACGGTCGGCCCGTCGACCACCGGCATCATGACGTCGAGCACGATGGCGTCCGGCAGGACCCGCTCGGCGATTTCCGCGCCGCTGTCACCGTCCTCGGCGACGTGGACCTCGTACCCGCCGACCGCGTGGAGCGCGAGCTCCACCACCTCGCGGATCGACGGGTCGTCGTCGATCACGACCACCCGCCGCCTGCTTGCCCCTGCCGCCTCCATCATCACGACGCTAGCGGACAAGCGCTCGCCAGGCAGCGCGCGCGCCACGGAGGTCCCCTACGCTCGACGCATGGAGGCACAGCGGGGGGACGCCGAGCGCGTGCACGACCCGTTCGTCCTCTGGTGCTGGGCGGTCGGCGCGCTGCTCGTCCTGCTCGTCGTCCTGCTGGCGAGCCCCCTCGACGAGTCGACCCGGCGCGGCATCTCGCAGGTCTCCATCGTCGTGGCCGGCGCGACCGCCGCCGCGAGCTGCGGCTGGCGGGCCGCACGCTCGACAGGACGTCGGCGGCGGGCGTGGAGCCTCCTGTCCATCGGTGGCGCGATCGGCCTCGTGGGGAACCTCTACGCGGGGCTGGTCGCCGACCCCACCACGGGCGACGTCGCGTACATCACGGCACTGCTCCTGGGCGTCGTCGGCCTGGCCTTCTTCCCGACCGTGCGCCCGCGCGGCAAGGAGATCGGCCGGATGCTGCTCGACAGCGTCGTCGTGGGCGGGTCCGTCCTGTACATCGCCCTGTACGCCGTGACGATCGGCCCGGACGCCGGGTCCGGCTCTGGCTCCGCGGCCGTGACCGCCTACCTGCTGCCGGTGGTGGACGCCCTGCTCGCGACGTTCGCCGTCCTCGTCATGACCCGGTCGAGCGCGTCCGAGCGGGTGCCCCTCGTGCTCGTCGGGAGCGGCTTCGTGCTCTACGCCGTGGCCGACGTCGCGTTCGCCCTGCTCTCCGCCGACGGGACCTTCACGTTCGGCAGCCCGATCGACATCGGCTGGGTCGGCGGGTACCTGATGATCGCTCTCGCCGCGCGGCACCGGACCGCCTCCGGGAGCCCCGTCGCGGACCAGCCCGCCGAGGGGTCGGCGGTGCTCGGCACGACCGTGACGTTCTGCCTGTTCCTCGCCGCGGCGCTCGTCCGCGTGGCCCAGTCGTCGACGGGCGTCTCGTGGGCGCCCAACGCCCTCTGGGTCGTCGTGCTGGTCGCGGTCGTCGCACGCCAGGTGCTCGTGGTCGCGGACAACGAGTCGCTGCTGCACGGTCTGGAGCGCCGGGTCGAGGAGCGGACCTCCCAGCTGCGCGCCCTGGCGAGCGAGCGCGCCCGCACGCTCGAGTCCGTCGCCGACGGCATCTACGGCGTCGACCCCGACGGCCGGGTCACGTTCGTCAATCCCGCCGCCTCCCGGACGCTCGGCGCCAGCCAGGAGGCCCTCATCGGGCAGGGCGCGCACGCGCTCTTCCACGCGCCGGACGCGGACGGCAACGCCTACCCCGCGGAGTCCTGCTACGTCACCGAGGCCGTGCGCGACGGCGTCACCACGGTCGCGGAGCAGGACGTCTACCTCCGGGGGGACGGGTCGGAGGTCGCCGTCGAGGTCACGGCGAGCCCGCTCAAGGACGACGGCCGCACGCTCGGAGCGGTGGTCGTCTTCCGAGACATCACGGACCGCCGGGAGGTCGAGCGACTCAAGGACGAGTTCGTCTCCGTGGTGAGCCACGAGCTGCGGACACCGCTGACCTCCATCCGCGGTGCTCTGGGCCTGCTCGACAGCGGGACGCTCGGCCCCCTGCCCGAGCGGTCCGCACGCATGGTCCACGTCGCGCGCCTGAGCAGCGAGCGGCTCAACCGGCTCGTGGACGACATCCTCGACATCGAGCGCATGGACTCCGGGACGACGCCCCTCGAACGCGCCGACCACCGCGTCGAGGACCTCGTCACGACGGCCGCGGAGCAGGTCGGGCTGCTGGCGCGCGAGGCGGGGGTCGAGATCGTGCAGAAGCGCACCGACCAGGTCGTGAGCGTCGACGGCGACCGCATCGTGCAGATGCTCACGAACCTGCTGAGCAACGCCGTGAAGTTCTCGCCTCGCGGGACGACCGTCCGCGTGTCCGCCCGGGGCGCGGGCGACCTCGTCGAGCTCCAGGTCGAGGACGAGGGCCGCGGCATCCCGCCCGACAAGCTCGAGGCGGTCTTCGGCCGGTTCGAGCAGGTCGACGCGTCCGACTCGCGCGAGCGGGGCGGGAGCGGCCTGGGCCTCGCGATCTCGCGGAGCATCGTCGAGCGCCACGGTGGACGGCTCTGGGCCGAGAGCAGCGGGGAGGGAACGGGCTCGACCCTCCGTGCGACGCTCCCGCCGGCCACGCCGCAGGCGGACCACCCGCCGCGCGTCGTCGTGGTGGACGACGACCTGTACGTCGTCGACGTCCTCCGGTCGGTCCTCGAGTCGCGGGGGTACGACGTCGTCGGGGTGACCGACAGCGCGCAGGCGTTCGCCGCCATCGAGGCCGCCCGGCCCGCCGCTGTGGTGCTCGACCTCGCCATGCCAGGTCGCGACGGGCACAGCGTGCTCGACCGGGTCCGCCGTACTGCCGCGACGGCCAACGTGCCCGTCGTCATCGTCTCCGGGTCGCAGCCCTCGAAAGCGGTCACGACCGCCTCGCTCGCCGACCGGTGGCTCGTCAAGCCGGTCGACCCCGCCGAGCTCGAGCGCACCGTCCGGGAGGTCATCAGCCTGCGCCCGCACCACGAGCACGTCCTCGTGGTCGAGGACGACCCGGACCTCGGGGAGGTGCTGCGCACCCTCCTGCAGGGCGCCGGGCTCGTCGTGACCCTCGCGCGGAGCGTCCGGGAGGCCCAGGACGTGCTCGCCACGCCGGAGGAGCCGGCGCTCCTCGTCCTCGACCTCGCGCTCCCCGACGGCGCCGGCCGCGAGGTCGTCGCGGCGCTCCGGCGGGACGGACGCCTGAGCCGCGTCCCCCTGGTGGTGTACAGCGGGGCGCGGCTCGACGCGCGCCAGCGTGCGGGGCTCCGGCTGGGAGATACGGTCTTCCTGCGCAAGGGGAGCACCTCCCCCGAGAAGCTGCTGGAACCCGTGCTCGAGCTGCTGGACACGGCCGCGGGCCGGACGAGCACCGAGCCAGGACGACCAGGCGAGAGCCTGAGGACGGAGGACGAATGGCGCCCCGGGGCCCCACCATCTACGTGAGCCACGGCACGGGCACCGGGAGGACCGATCTCTCGGCCTTCGACGCCGCGCTCGCGGACGCCGGTGTCGGCGACTTCAACCTCGTCCGGCTGAGCTCGGTCGTCCCGCCCGGGTCCCAGGTCGTCGAGGTGGACCGGCTCGAGCAGGGGTACGGCGACCACGGAGACCTCCTCTACTGCGTCTACGCCGAGGCGCACGCCGTCATGCCGGGCCACGAGGCGTGGGCCGGCGTGGCCTGGTCGCTCCGGGACGACGGGAGCGGCGCCGGGCTCTTCGTCGAGCACGAGGCGCCGTCGCACGAGCAGCTCGAGCTCGACCTCACGCTCAGCCTCGAGGACCTCTCCGCGACGCGCGGGCACCGCTTCAGCCCGGCGGGACGACGAGTCACGGGCGTGCGGTGCGAGACCTTGCCGGTGTGCGCCGTGGTCGTCGCGGCCTACCGGCGTCAGGGCTGGGACGGAGCGGAACGGTGACCGGCGGCGCGACGGCTGCCGGGCGCGCCGCGGTCACCTTCGAGACGGCCGTGGACGGCGACCTCGCCGACCGGTTCTGGGAGCTCTACCTCGAGGCGTTCGAGCCGCTGCGGACGCGCGCGGCCGCCCGGCACGTGCTGCACCGCGAGGAGTTCGACGAGGAGATGAGCGACCCGCGGGTCCTCAAGCTCCTCGCCCATGACCACGACGGGACCGCGGTCGGGCTCACCACCCTGGCGACCGACCTCGCGGCCGTACCCTGGGTGAGCCCCGAGTTCTTCGCTGCGCGGTACCCCGAGCACGCCGCGCGGGGCGCCGTCTGGTACATCGGCTTCACGCTCGCCCACCCGGGTCGCCGCGCCAGCCGGACGTTCATGGACATGATCGACGCGCTCGTCGAGCACCTCGCCGCGCACCACGTCGTGTGCGCGTACGACGTCTCGCGGTTCAACGACGACTCGCTCCGCTTCGCGGAGAACCTGCGCCGTCATCTCGAGCGGACGCAGGACGTCCGGGTCGAGACGGTCGACCAGCAGACCTACTACGCCACGACGTTCCACTGATCCTCGCGGCGCAGGCTCGTGCCGGGGCGGTCCTCACCGCCCCGGCACGGGCGTCAGCTCCCGACGTGCGCCGCGTACTGGTCCGGGGTGAGCAGGTCGCCGGTCTCCACGACGTCGACCTTGAACAGCCACCCGTCGGTGTACGGGTCGGAGTTGACGACCGCCGGGTCGTCGATCGCGGCCTGGTTCACCTCGACGACGGTGCCCGTGACGGGCGAGAAGAGCTCCGACACGGACTTGGTGGACTCCACCTCGCCGATGACGCTGCCCGCGGTCACCTCGGAGCCCACCTCCGGCAGCTCCAGGTAGACGATGTCACCGAGCGCCTCGGCAGCGGTCGCCGTGATGCCGACGACGGCCGGGTTCGAGCCGTCGATCCACTCGTGCTCCGCCGTGTACTGCAGGTGGTCCGGGAACTGGGCCTCGGTCATGGGGTTCTCCTTCGAGCTCTCTGGGACGGCTGGGCGGGTCAGGACTGCTGGGGACGACGGTAGAACGGGAGCGGCACGACCACCACGGGCTCCGCGCGGCCGCGCACGTCGACCGCGAGCTCGGTGCCCTCCGCCGAGAGCTCCGGCGTCACGTACGCGAGCGCGATCGGGTGGCCCAGCGTCGGCGAGGGCGACCCCGAGGTCACGGTGCCCACCCGGCGCGCGGACTCCCCCACCGCTCCCCCGGGCTCGGCGTCGGTGAGCACGACGGCGTAGCCCGCCCGAGCGGGACGGCGCCCCAGGCCCTTCAGGCCGACGAGCACGCGCGCGGGCGCGGACGCCCGGCGCGCCGCGAGCGCGGCCCGACCGACGAACTCGAGCGGCGTGCCGTCGTCGGCGACCTTGTCGAGCTTCACCACGCGACCGAGTCCTGCCTCGTACGGCGTGGTCGTCGTGTCGAGCTCGTGCCCGTACAGCGGCATGCCCGCCTCCAGGCGCAGCGAGTCGCGCGCGGACAGGCCCGCGGGGACGAGGCCCAGCGGCGCGCCGGCCGCGAGCACCGTGCGCCACAGGTCCGCGGCACGGTCCGCGGGCACGAACAGCTCGAAGCCGTCCTCCCCCGTGTACCCGGTCCGCGCGACGAGCGCGTCGACCTGTCCTGCGTCGGTCCGCAGGGCCAAGGGTGCGGCGGCGTAGTACTTGAGGTCACGCACCGTCTGCGCCGCGGCGGCGTCGCCCGGGTCGGTCAAGCCCGCGACGATCTCCTCCGCACGGGGACCCTGCACGGCGACGAGGGCCGTGTCCGCACCCTGGTCCGTGACGGTGGCGTCGAAGCCGACGGCGCGGGCCACGAGCTCGCGCGCGACGAGGTCCGCGTTCCCCGCGTTCGCGACGACGAGGAACCGCTCCGTACCCAGCCGGTACACGACGAGGTCGTCCAGGACGGCACCGTCCTCCTGGCAGATCATCGTGTAGCGCGCTCGGCCCGGCGCGACGGCGGTGAGGTTGCCGACGAGCGCGTGGTCCAGCGCGGCCGCCGCCTGCGGGCCGGCGACCTCGATCTCCCCCATGTGGGAGAGGTCGAACAGGCCGGCCGCCTCGCGGACGGCGCGGTGCTCCGCGAGGTCGGACGTGTACCGCAGCGGCATGAGCCACCCGCCGAAGCTCGTGAGGTTCGCACCCAGCGCGACGTGCTCGTCGTGCAGCGGGCTGTGCCTGTCGGTCGGCCTGTCGGTCGGCCTGTCGGCCGGCTGGTCGCCGGGCAGGTCGATCGGGTCGGTCGGCTGGTCGGTCATGCGAGCTCTCCCGTCACGTAGGACTCCACAGGGGGGCACGAGCAGACCAGGTTGCGGTCGCCCCGCGCACCGTCGATGCGGCGCACCGGCGGCCAGTACTTCCCGGCGCGCAGGCTCGCGACCGGGTACGCCGCGAGCTCGCGCGAGTACGGCTTGTCCCACGTCTCCGCGACGAGCGCCGCCGCCGTGTGCGGGGCGCCGCGCAGCGGCGACTCCTCCACGCTCCAGCGGCCCGAGGAGACGGCGTCGATCTCGCCGCGGATCGCGACGAGCGCGTCGACGAACCGGTCGAACTCGGCGAGGTCCTCGCTCTCGGTCGGCTCGACCATGAGCGTGCCCGCGACCGGGAACGACAGCGTCGGCGCGTGGAACCCGTAGTCCATGAGCCGCTTCGCGACGTCCTCCGCCGTCACGCCGGTCTCCGCCGTGATCGGTCGCAGGTCGAGGATGCACTCGTGCGCGACCAGGCCGTTCGGCCCGGTGTAGAGCACCGGGTAGTGGTCGGCGAGGCGGCTCGCGACGTAGTTCGCCGTGAGGACCGCGGTCTTCGTGGCCTCGGTGAGCCCGTCCGGACCCATGAGGGCGACGTACGCGTACGAGATCGGCAGGATCCCGGCCGACCCGTACCGCGTCGCCGAGACGGGCGTCGCGGTGGACGCGCCCGGCGCGAGCGGGTCCCCGGGCAGGAACGGGACGAGGTGCTCGGCGACCGCCACCGGGCCGACGCCAGGTCCTCCCCCGCCGTGCGGGATGCAGAACGTCTTGTGCAGGTTCAGGTGCGAGACGTCGCCGCCGAACTCGCCCGGGCGCGCGAGGCCGACGAGCGCGTTGAGGTTCGCCCCGTCGATGTACACCTGACCACCCGCCTCGTGTACGAGGTCGCAGACCTCGCGCACGTGCTCCTCGTAGACGCCGTGCGTCGAGGGGTACGTGATCATGATCGCCGCGACGCGGGGCCCGTGGTCGGCGAGCTTTGCCCGCAGGTCTCCGAGGTCGACCTCGCCGCTCTCCGCGGTCTTCACCACGTCGACCTTCAGACCCGCCAGCGCCGCCGACGCCGCGTTCGTCCCGTGCGCCGACGCCGGGATGAGGCACACGTCGCGCTCGGTGTCACCGCGCGACACGTGGTAGTCGCGGATCGCCAGCAGGCCCGCGAACTCGCCCTGCGACCCCGCGTTCGGCTGCACCGAGACCCCCGCGTAGCCCGTGATCTCCGCGAGCGCGGACTCCAGGCCGCCGATGAGCTCTGCGTAGCCGAGCGCCTGGTCGGCAGGCACGAACGGGTGGAGGTCCGCGAACTCCGGCCAGGAGATCGCCTCCATCTCCGCCGTCGCGTTGAGCTTCATGGTGCACGAGCCCAGCGGGATCATCGTGCGGTCCAGGGCGAGGTCCTTGTCCGAGAGCCGGCGGAGGTAGCGCAGCATGGACGTCTCGGAGCGGTGCAGGTGGAAGATCGGGTGCTGGAGGTACGGCGTCGCGCGTCGTGCCCACGACGGGAGCTCGCGGTCGGTTCCGGCGGGGGAGACGGCCTCGCCGTTCGCCTCGCCACCGTTCGTGACCAGGCCTCTACCTCGCGAGGTAGAGACCTGGTCCGACGAGGTAGAGGACTGGTCCGTGAGGCCGAAGGCCCGAAGCACCGTGGCGAGAGTCGCGGAGGTGGTGGTCTCGTCGCAGGCGATCTGTACATGGTCCGCGTCCGGGTTGTACAGGTTCACGCCCGCGGCCGCCGCGGCAGCGACGACCGCGTCCGCGCGGCCGGGGACGCGGGTGCGGACGGTGTCGAAGAAGGTGTCGTGCTCGACGGTGACGCCGCCCGCACGCAGGGCGTCCGCGAGGCTGGTGGCGTGCGCGTGCGTGCGCTCGGCGATCGCGCGCAGGCCGTCAGGACCGTGGTAGACGGCGTACATCGAGGCCACGATGGCGAGGAGCGCCTGCGCGGTGCAGATGTTGCTCGTCGCCTTCTCGCGGCGGATGTGCTGCTCGCGCGTCTGGAGCGCGAGGCGGTAGGCGGTGTCGCCGTCGGCGTCGATCGAGACGCCCACGAGGCGGCCGGGGAGCGAGCGCTCCAGACCCTTGCGCACGGCCATGAAGGCCGCGTGCGGGCCGCCGTAGAACAGCGGGACGCCGAACCGCTGGGCCGAGCCCACGGACACGTCGGCGCCGAGCTCGCCGGGGGAGACCAGCAGCGTCAGGGCCAGCAGGTCGCTCGCGACGGTGACGAGCGCGCCCGCGGCCTTGGCCTCCGCGACCACGGGACGCCAGTCCACGACGCGTCCCGACGCCCCGGACTGCTGGACGACGACGCCCACGAGCTGCGCGTCGTCGTCCACCCCGGCGGGGAAGGCCCCCGCCGCGCGGGCCGCGGCGAGGCCGGCGTCCAGGCCACCCGACAGGTCCGCGACCACGACGGGCAGGCCGACGGCGTGCGCGCGACCGAGCGTCACCGCGAGCGTCTGGGGGAAGAGGTCGGCGTCGAGCGCGACGTAGCCGCTCTTCGCGCGCGACGCCCGCCACATGAGCGCGACGGCCTCGGTGACCGCGGTGGCCTCGTCGAGGAGCGACGCGTTCGCGACGTCCAGGCCCGTGAGGTCCTCGACCACCTGCTGGAAGTTGAGGAGCGCCTCCAGACGACCCTGCGAGATCTCCGGCTGGTACGGCGTGTACGCGGTGTACCAGGCGGGGGACTCGAGGACGTTGCGGCGGATCACCGGGGGAGTGACGGTGCCGTAGTAGCCCAGCCCGATCATCTGCGTCTTGACGACGTTCTTGCCGGCCAGCGCGCGCAGGTGCTCCAGCACCTCGGTCTCGGTGCGCGCCGCGGGCAGGTCGAGCGGACGCTCGGAGCGGATCGACGCCGGGACGGCCGCGTCGACGAGCGCGTCGAGCGAGGCGAAGCCGAGCTGGTCGAGCATCACCCCGACCTCGCGCCCGCGCGGGCCGAGGTGGCGCGGCGCGAACGCGCCGGTCGCAGCGGTGTGCCGTGAGCTGGGGTCGAAGGACGGCTGGGTCACGAGGGACTCCCGGTGGAGGGGACGACGGCGGGTCCCTCCCCGCTCTGTCATCGGACGCACGCGTCGACCTGAGAGTTTTGCCGGTCCGCCGTGCCACGAGGGCCGGGGCGCGCCGACTTGCACCGTCGGTGGGCCGAGGCCGCCGGGGGTCCGACGGGCGCACGGCCGCTTTCCAGAGTTGCCTCACCTCGACGGTACGGGGGCCTGAGAGATTCCCGGGGAGGGTTTGCTCCTTCGGCGCCGGCGCCGGTCCGCTGGACCGGGTACCGAGCTCTCCCGTCGTGGTTCGGGCGGCAGTACTGCGTTTGTGGGCTCGATCATACCGGTCGCGACGTCGCGCGCGCCGAGGCGTGCGCTCCGCCGTCGTCTCACGTCGCAGGTAATAACTACGGACCCCGAACGATCCGCGCTAGCGTCACGGCGGACGAAGCGACGACGCGACGTGGGTGGGGGAGTCATGACGACCGAAGGTGCGGCCTCGATGCCGCCGCTGGGGGAGCGGGTCCGACGCTGGACGACCATGTGGGGGCTGCTGGCGCACGCGGGCGTCCCCCTCGTGGCGGTGGGCCTCGCGCTGAGCGTCCTCCTCGCCCTCCTGCCGCTCGTGTCCGTCGTCGCCCTGGGGCGCGTGCTCTTCCTCCTCCCGAGCATGACCGACGGCGCGGCGAGCGCCGGGTGGAGCGACCTGCTCGCGGTGCTCGGCGTCGCGGTCGGGGCGCTCGTCGTGCAGCAGCTCCTCGCGCCGTTCCAGACCGGGATCGTCGAGACGATCGGGCGTCGGGTCGACCAGCGCTGCATCGACCGTCTCCTCGGCGCAGCGCTGTCCGACGCCCCGCTCGCGCTCCTCGACGACGCCGAGGTGCTGGACGTCGTCGCCGACGCCCGCGCGGCGTTCGCCCGGCAGAACATGAGCCCCGGCGACGCGGCCGGGGCGCTCGTCCCGCTGGTCGGCCGGTACGTGCAGCTCGTCGGCGCGGCCGTGCTCGTCGGTGTCGTCGTCTCGCCCCTCGCGGGTGCCGTGATCCTCGCGACGGCGCTCGTCATGCGCGCCGGGGTGCGGGGCACGTTCAGCAAGCTCACCCCGATCTGGAAGACCCTCCACCCCCAGCGGCGCCGGATGTACTACCTGCGAGAGCTCGCGACGACGCCGGGGATCACCAAGGAGGTGCGCCTCCTCGGCGTGCTCGGGTGGCTGCGCGAGCGCCTGCGCCGGGAGACGATGGCCTACCTCGAGCCGCAGTGGACGGTGAACCGTCGGCTCCAGCTCTGGCCGTTCGTGGGCTTCTCGGCGATCGGCCTGGTCGGCGGCACGATCGTCCTGGTCCTGGTCGCGCTCGACGACACGCTCGACCTCTTCGCGCTCGGCGTCGCGATCCAGGCGGTGCTCATCCCCCTGCGGTTCGGGGTGTACTTCCCCGAGTGCGACGTGCGCACGCAGTTCGGCCTGCTCTCGTTCGAGGCGCTCGAGCGGTTCGAGCAGCGACTGCGGTCCGCCACGCCCGAGGCAACCCGGGAGGGCGGCGACGCCCCCGTCCCGCACGGCGTGATCCGCTTCGAGGACGTGTGGTTCCGGTATGCCGACGACGGCCCGTGGGTCCTGAAGGGCCTCGACCTCGAGCTCGTCCCGGGCACGTCGACGGCGATCGTCGGGCTCAACGGCGCCGGCAAGACGACGACCACCAAGCTCCTCGCGCGCCTGTACGAGCCGACGCGGGGGCGCATCACGGTCGACGGCGTGGACGTGCGCGACCTCCCGCTCGAGGCGTGGCGGCGCCGCCTCGCCCTGATCTTCCAGGACTACCTCCGCCTCGAGCTCTCCGTCACCGACAACGTCGGCCTCGGCGCGTCCGAGCTGCGCGACGACGCCGCCCGGCTGCGCGAGGCGATCTCTGCCGCGGGGGCGGACGGCGTCGTGGACGGCCTCGCCGACGGCCTCGACACGGTGCTCTCGGGCGGGTACGCGGGTGGCCGTGACCTGTCGGGCGGCCAGTGGCAGCGCATCGCCCTCGCGCGCGCCCTGCTCGCCGTCTCGGGCGGAGCGGACGTCCTCGTCCTCGACGAGCCCACGGCGCAGCTCGACGTCCGCGCCGAGGCCGAGTTCTTCGAGCGCTTCCTCGCCCGCGGCGCCGTCGCGACGGTGGCGCGCGAGCACGCGGTGACGTCCGTCGTCATCTCGCACCGGTTCTCGACGGTCCGCCCGGCGGACCAGATCGTCGTCGTCGCGGAAGGGCGAGTCGTCGAGCAGGGCACCCACGACGAGCTGCTCGCCGCGGACGGCCGCTACGCCGAGCTCTTCGTCCTCCAGGCCCGCCGGTTCCGCAGCGACTCGCCCGACGACCCGGACCCCGACCCGCACCTCGACCCGGACCCCGACGCGGCCAGCCCCGAGACGGCCCTGACCTCCGGAGGTACCCGATGAAGCGCGTCGCGCTCGCCGCCCGGTTCATGCTCGCCCTCGCCTGGCGGACGGACCGGCGTCGCCTGCTCGTCGCGGTCGTGCTCCTGACGATCGGGTTCCTCGCGGGCCCCCTGGTCGGCGTCGGGCTGGGGCTCTTCACCGACGCGCTGGTCGACCAGGACGTCGCGCGCGCCGTCGGGCTCGCGTGCGCGGTCGCGGCCCTCGTCATCGCCGAGCTCATGCTGGGCCACTTCGCCCACCTGTCGTACTTCGAGGTCGCGGACCTCCAGCAGCTCCACCTGCTGGACGAGGTCGCCCAGCTCACGCACGGCTCGGCGGACCTCGCCGAGCTCGACGACCCGGACCGCGTCCGCCTCCTCACCGCGGTGACGGAGGGCCTGCAACGGGTCCGGCTGGCCCTCGAGGGCACGCTCCAGCTCGGCGGCATGGTGCTCCAGGTCCTGGTCACCACGGTCATCCTCGGTCTCGTCGAGCCGTGGCTGCTCCTGCTGCCCCTCGCGGCCCTGCCGCCCGTCTGGCTCGCCGACCGCGCGCAGCGGGTGCTCGACGCGGCGCGCGACGTCACCGCCGACGACGTGCGCCTCTCCCGGCACCTCGTCACCGCGGGGACGACGGGCTCGTCGGCCAAGGAGATCCGGCTCTTCGGCGCACGTCACCTCGTCGGGGACCGGCAGCGCGCGGCGTGGGACCGCACGACGGCGGTCCTGTGGAGCGCGCACCGCCGCTCCGCGCTGCTGCGCGCGGCGGGCCAGGTGTGGTTCGCGCTCGCCTACGGGGCCGCGGTCCTCCTCGTGCTCCGCAGCGCCGCGTCCGGCACGGCGGCCATCGGCCAAGTCGTGCTCGTCGTCACGCTCGCCATCCAGGTCAGCACCCAGGTCGCGGGCGCGCTCTCGCTGTTCGGCAACCTCCAGGACGCCGGGCGGACGGTCGAGAAGCTCCTTGAGCTGCGCGCGACGGCGACGCTCCCCGGGCGCGCCACCATCCCGGGGGGCGCGCCGGCCGAGGTCGCGCCCGCCGTCGGGCAGCTCCCCGCTCGCCTCGAGCAGGGCGTGCGCGTCCAGGACCTCACGTTCACCTACCCCGGAGCGGACCGACCCGTCCTCGACGGCGTCACGCTCGACCTGCCCGCCGGAGCCACCGTCGCGCTCGTGGGAGAGAACGGCGCCGGGAAGTCCACCCTGGTCAAGCTGCTGTGCGGGCTGTACCGGCCGACGTCGGGCCGCATCCTCGCGGACGGCGTCGACCTCGCGGACGTGGCGCCCGCCGCGTGGCAGTCGCGCGTCGCGACGCTGTTCCAGGACTTCGCGCGCCTCGAGCTCTCGCTGCGCGAGGACGTCGGGATCGGGCGCGTGGACGCGCTCCACGACGACGAGGTCCTGTGGGCCGCGCTCGACGAGGCCCGCGCCCGCCCGGTCGTCGAGCGATCGCCGGACGGCCTCGACCAGATCCTCGGCACGGGCTACGCCGACGGCGCCCAGCTCTCGGGCGGGCAGTGGCAGACGCTCGGGCTGGCCCGCACGCTCCTGCGCGCCGACCCCCTCCTGCTCGCGCTCGACGAGCCCGCGTCCGCACTCGACGCGATCGCCGAGCACGCGCTGTTCGAGCGGTTCACCGAGACGGCACGGCGGACCGGCACGACCTCCGGCGGCGTCACGCTGTTCGTCTCGCACCGCTTCTCGACCGTGCGCGACGCCGACCTCATCGTCGTGCTCGACGGCGGCGCCGTCGCCGAGCTCGGCACCCACGAGGAGCTCGCCGCCGCGGGCGGGTCGTACGCCGAGATGTACGCGCTCCAGGCCCGCGCCTACCGGTAGGCGCGCGCCGGCACCTCGGCGGTCGTGACAGGGTGGGTGCCGTGAACGCCGACACCTGGGCCGACGTCGTGCTCCTGCTCGTGCTCGCGGGGGCGGGTCTCCTGCTCGTCTGGTGCGCCCGGGCGACGGCCGACGGACGCGTCGGCCGCAACCAGGTCGCCGGGATCCGCACCGCGACGACGCTCGCGAGCGACGAGGCGTGGCGGACCGCCCACCGTGCGGCCCGGCCGCTGAGCGAGGCCGCGGGCTGGGTGCTCGTCGCCGCCGCCCCGGTGCTGTTCCTCGTCGACGACGACGCGGGCCTCGTCGTCGTCCTCGTCGCGGCGGGACTGACGCTCACCCTCACGGTCGGCGGGCTCGTCGTCGGGACCCGCGCCGTGCGGCGCGAGGCCGACCGCAGCCTCTGACGCTCGCTCAGGTCGGGCGGGATCGCGTCAGGCGGGCTCGGAGACCAGCTCGCGCTCCGCCGTCGGGCCGGGCTGCGGCTCCTGGACCCCACGGCGCGCCGCCGGGCGGCCGTAGGTGAGGTAGAGCGGGAGGCCGGTGAGGAGCAGGCCGCCGACGAGGTTGCCGAGCACGGTGGGGATCTCGTTCCAGACGAGGTAGTCCATGATCGTGAACTCGCCCCCGAGCAGCAGCCCGGACGGGAACAGGAACATGTTGACGATCGAGTGCTCGAACGCCATGAAGAAGAAGAGCATCACGGGCATCCACATCGCGATGGCCTTGCCGGGCACGTCCTTCGCGATCATCGCGCCGACGACGCCCATGGACACCATCCAGTTGCACAGCATGCCGCGCACGAACAGCGTGAGCATGCCCGACGCCCCGTGCTCCGCGTACCCGACCGTGCGGCCCTCGCCGATGTGCCCGATCGCCTGACCGACCTCGTTGGGCGGGGTGTCGAACCCGTAGGTGACGACGATCGCCATCATCACCGCGACGGCGAACGCGCCGAGGAAGTTCCCCACGAACACGAGGCCCCAGTTGCGCAGGACGCCGCGCACCGTGACGCCGGGTCGCTTGTCGAGCCAGGCCAGCGGGCCCAGGACGAACATGCCGGTGAGCAGGTCGTACCCGAGCAGGTACAGCAGGATGAACCCGACCGGGAAGAGGACGGCGCCGAGGATCGCGTGGCCCGTCGTGACCGTCACCGTCACCGCGAACGCGGCGGCGATCGCGAGGATCGCGCCGCCCATCGTCGAGCGCACGAGCGTGTCGCGCGTGGACAGCAGGACCTTGTTGGCGCCGGCGTCGATGATCGTCGGGACGAGCTCGGCAGGCTTGACGTAGGACATGGGCGGGCTCCGGTCTCTGAGGCGACGTCGCGGCAGGGGAGCGCCCGACGGCGCGTCCCACGCTAGGAACCCGCGGTTTCGACCGCGTTCCCGCCGGGGAGCGACCTCGTTACCGGGGTCGCTCAGCGCGCGGCGCCGCCCTGTGAGAACTCGGTGCCCGGCGCGGGCTCGACCGCGACGGAACGGACCGTCGCGAGACGCCGGACCGCGCGCTCGAGGGCCCGCGTGCGGCGCGGCGTCGCGCGGAAGGTCACGACGATCCGGCCGGCCCGGCCGTCGTCGTCCACCGGCTCCGTCGCGAGCGAGTCGAAGCTGACCCCGCGCGTCGAGAACACCCCCGTGAGCGCCGTGAGCGTGCCGGGCTGGTCGAGGCCGTGCACGGTCGCGACCCACGCGGCCTCCGCCCCGGCCCGGCCCGACGGCGCCCGGTCGCCCGTCGGGGCCTGGTCGCCCGCGCTCCCGCGCGGTTCCTCGCCCGCTGCGTCGTCGCGCGCCGTGCTCGCCGCGACCATGCGCCCGACGCCGTCCGCCGCGTGCGCGAGGCGGCGCGCCTCGTCGTCGGGCAGGTCGTCGAGGAGCACGCGCGTCCACCCGCCCGGGCCGAGGACCACGGGGACGCCGAGCACGCCGCGGTGCGGGGCGCCGTCGGGCCCCGAGAGCTTCCCGTCGAGCCGTCCGTCGAGCTCGCCGTCGAGGGCCACCTGCCCCGCGACGACGATCTCGCGCCCGTCGAGGATCACCTCGAGCAGGTCCACCGTCGCGCTGGCCGTCCCGGCGGGCGTCTTGGCGCCCGACTGGTGCGTCATCCAGGGCCGCGTGACCAGGCGCAGGTCCGCCGGCCACGTGTCGATGAGGTCGAACGCCGCGCCCATGTCGTCGGCGGCGACGCGCGCGAGCTCGTCCTTCGCGGCCGCGATCTCGGCGGGCAGCGCGTCGAGCGTGCGGCCTCTCCGCAGCGCCGCGACGGCCCGTGCGCGCTCGTCGGCGTCGAGCCCGCTCACCCGGACCGTCGACCACAGCGGCACGGCGTCCTCGCCGTGCTGGCCCCCGACGAACCCGCCGACGCGGTGCCGCCGCACGCCCAGCTCGACCGCGAGCTCGCGCCGGAACCGCAACGTGTCGAGCCACGCGCCCATCCCGAGCACGCGGTGCCGCCCCAGACGCTCCGCCATGACGGCGACACCGAGCTCCACGGGGTTGGTCACCACGACGACCACCTCGTGCCCCGACCCGTGGCGCGCGATGGCGTCGGCGTACTCCGCGAGCACGGCGCCGTTCGTGGCGGCGAGGACCCGGCGGTCGGGATCGGCTCCGGTCCGGGCCGGGGGCGTCAGGCCCGCGGCGACGACGATCACGTCCGCCGTGACGTCCTCGGGGGAGTGCGCGACGTCGAGGAGCGGCGCGTGCTCGTCGTACGCGTCGACGAGGTCGGCGCGCAGCCCGTGCACCGCCCGGCCCGACGCCCCGCCGGCACGGCCCACGAGCTGGAGGCGCGCCGTCGGCGGGAGCACCCGCCGCTCGACGATCTGCGTGCACACCTGCCGGCCGACGTCTCCCGTCGCCCCCACCACCGCTACGTCCACCCCGGCAGGCTACGTCCCGACCGATGAGTCCGGGCGCCCCGGCGCGTCGTGACAGGTGAGGACGCACCGGGACGAGAGGAGCAGGACGATGACGACCGCCGACCCGACGGTGAAGAACCTCGACGGCTACGGCACGCCGCCGATCGAGTGGGCGCGCGTGCACGACACGCTGTTCGGTCGGCTCCCGCAGGAGCCCGGCGCGGGCGGCCCGAACCGGCACACGACGTGGCTCGCCACGACGGACCCTGACGGGAAGCCGCACGTGGTGCCGTTCGGCGCGCTCGTGCTCGACGAGGAGATCTTCCTGTGCTCCGGCGAGGGCACGCGCAAGAACCGCAACCTGCACCGCGACCCCCGGTGCACGCTCACGGTCGCGACGGAGCCGTTCGACCTCACCGTCGAGGGGCGGGCCGAGCGCGTCACGGACCCCGACACCCTGGAACGTGCGGCGGCAGGCTTCCGCGCCGACGGGTGGCCCGCGACCGTCGACGGCGACGCCCTCACCGCGGAGTTCAGCGCGCCGTCGGCCGGGCCGCCGCCCTGGGCCGTCTACCGCCTGGTCCCCGAGCGGGTCTTCGCGTTCGGCACCGCGGAGCCCTACGGCGCGACCCGCTTCGACCTCCCGCCGAGGCAGAGGCCAGGTCACGCGAGGTAGAGGCCCGGTCGCGCGAGGTAGAGGCCTGGTCGTGACCACGGCTCTCCCTCGGCGTCAGGCGAAGGCGATCTCTGCCGCGGCGGCGACCATCTCGTCGAGCACCGCGGAGACGACGGGCCGCGGCTCGTGGCGGGTGGCGCGGTGGCGCGCGACGAGGCGACGTGACCCGAGGCCGGGCAGGCCGACGACCGTGACGCCGTCGGGCACCTCGTCCGACGCGCCGCCCTCGACCGCGAGCGCCGGGAGCATCGCGACGCCGAGCCCGGCAGCGACGAGAGACAGCGCGACGTCGAAGTCGTAGTAGTTGTGCCGCGTGCGCACGGTCCCGCCGAGACCGCGGGACAGACGGCGCAGGGCGCGCGCCGCGGCGGTGCCGGGCTCGGGTCCGAGCCAGACGACGTCGCGCACGTCGTCGAGGCGGGTCGGGGTGGGCATGCTCGCCGGGACCACGAGCCGCCACGGCTCGTCGAGCAGCACGATCTCGCGCGTCCCGCGCGGCGCGGGGGAGTCGGCCTCGTAGTCGCGCTCCAGGAGCACGACGTCGAGCTCGCCCGCGCGCAGGAGGCGCAGCGCCTCGGTGGGCTCGCGCTCCTGCACGTCGAGCTCGATGCCCGGCGCCGTCTCCGCCAGTCGCCCGGCGACGGGCGCGACGACGGCGCGGATCGCCGTCTGGAACGACCCCACGGCGACGCGGCCGCTGACCTCGTCGCCCAGCGCCGCGAGCGCCTTGCGCGCCTCGACGAGCTCGGTCTCGATGCGCTCGGCGGTCTCGGCGAGCACGCGCCCGGCCGGTGTGAGGGTCACCCCGCGCGGGCCGCGGTCGAGCACGGCGACGCCCTCCTCCGCCTCGAGCCGCTGGATCTGCTGGGAGACCGCGGACGGGGTGACGTGCAGGAGATCTGCTGCCGCGAGAATGCCCCCGCCACGGTGCACGGCAAGGAGGAAGCCAAGTCTGCGTGGGTCGGTCGCCATGTAGAGATGCTAAACGGCCGGTGCAGAATCCTTCGATTGTGCTGAAGCCCCGGAGGCCTCACACTTGTCGTGGCGCCGGTCGGTTACCTCCTCCTCCTTACGGGTCGGCGCCCGAGCTTCCGCACCACCCGCGCCACCAGCCACCGGCCCGGAGCGCACAGCCACCGCAGCGTCGCGGTACCCCCCTCCACCCCTCTTCGTCACCGGAGTACCGCTGTGCCCGTCACCCTCGACGCGTTCGTCATGTTCCTCGGCTGGATCGGCGCCGCCGCCGGCGTCGTCGCCTACGCGATGGTCAGCCGCGGCCGCTGGGCCGCGTCGTCCGCCCCGTTCCAGCTCACCAACCTCACCGCCGCCGGCCTCATGGGCATGGTCGCCGCCGCGAACGGGGTGTGGCCGTCGGTGGCCGCCAACATCGTGTGGATCCTCATCGGCGTGCAGGCGATCGTCGTGATCGTCCGCGCGCGGGCGCGCCGCCGCGCGACCGTCGTCGACGAGGCGACCCCGGCTGCGGTCGTCCCGGGGGCCGCCACGACCGTCGTCGCCGACCCGGTCCTGCCCGACGGCGACCCCTCGCCGCGCGAGGTCGGGCTCGCCGCCTGACTACACCCCGGCGGGCGTGATCAGCCCGATCAGCAGGCCCATCACGAGCACGGTGACCAGCTCGTGCGCGGCGTTGAGGACCGTGAGCCCCGCCGGCCGGCCCTCGAACGCGTCGTGCGTGACGAACCGCGCGGCGGTGAACCCCGCCCACAGCACGAGGGCGGTCAGCAGGGCGTTGCCGAGGTAGCCGCCGCCGTAGAAGGACCACGCGAGGTACGTCGCGCCCGCGAGCACCCACGCCGTGACGAAGCTGACCACGACCGTGACGACGATCGGCACGACGGCGTCCCGGCCCTCGCCGGACAGGTCGACCTTCGCGACGCGCATCCAGTAGGTGCCGAACACCTTCGGCGTGTACCAGACGGAGCCCACGACCATGCTCGACACCGTCGCGGCCAGCACCGCCCAGTAGTTGATCTCCGGAACCATCGGACCGCTCCCTCGCGTCGACGCCGTCGCTCGGAGCGTAGCGCTCAGGCGGTGGCGCGCGCCTGCGGTTCGACGACCACGTCGACCACGACCGCGCGGTGGTCGGACAGGCCCGTGTCGACGGCGGTCGCGGGGCCGAGGGCCCGGACCGTCGCCTGCCCGGGGACGGAGTCGGCGAGCACGTGGTCGATCTGCCGGGCGGGCCGGTCGACGGGGTGGGTCAGCACGTCGGCGAGCGACGTGAACCCGGTGATCTCCGCGGGCTCGGGCGCCCGCAGGTTGAGGTCGCCCAGCAGCACGAGCGGGCGGGGGAGCGGCGCGCAGGCCCCCGCGAAGGACCGGAGCTGGTCGGCCGTGAACTCGGGTCGGGACGTGGTGTGTGCCGTCACCACGGTCAGCGGCCCCCACGGCGTCACGACGGCGGCGGCGAGCGCCGCGCGGGGCTCGTCCGGGACGACGCGGAAGGGGACGAGGCGCGCGGCACCGGTGGTCGTGCCGGGCGTGCGGCGGCGGATCCGCGAGCGCCACGGCATCCGGTCGAGCTCGAGCCGCGACCACCGCGCGACCGGGAACCGGCTGACCAGCCCGATCCCGTAGGACGCGACGCCGGGCACGCGCCGCACCCCCGCGCCCGGTCGTGCCGCGCGGACCCACGCGCCGGAGACGCCCCGCAGGGTCGGGGAGAAGTGCCGGTGGTCGGCGCGGAGCGCGTCCGCCGCGACGGCGACGAGGTCGGCGCGCTGCGAGCGCGGCGAGTCGCGCTCGACCTCCTGCAGCGCGAGCACGTCAGCGTCGAGGTACGCGACCGCGCGCGCGAACCGTTCGACGTCGACCGTGCCGTCGAGCGCGGCGCCGTGCAGGGCGTTGAAGGTCGCGAGGCGCAGCGCGCCGTCGGGTCGCGGGGGCAGTCCGGGAGCGGCGGGGTCGGTCGGCACCGCACGATCCTCGCGCGAGCCCGCGACGGTCGCGACCAGACGCGTCAGAGGGTGCGCCGCCAGGCGACGATCCGCTCCACGGCCTCGGCGACCGTGGCCGGGGCCGCTGCGAAGGAGAGCCGCACCCAGTCACCGCCCCGGACGCCGTCGAAGTCGGTGCCCGGGGTGAGCGCGACGCCCGCCTCGGCGAGCAGCCGCTCGCACCACGTCACGGAGTCGAGCCCGTCCCCGGAGACGTCCGCGTAGACGTAGAACGCGCCGTCGGCCGGGGCGACGCGCGACCACCCGAGGTCGTCGAGCCGCGACAGCACGAGCTCGCGCGACGCCGCGTAGCGCGCGACGTTCTCCGCGGCGGCCGCGTACCCCTCGGGCGAGAACGCCGCGACGCCCGCGTGCTGCGCGAGCGCGGGCGGGGACAGCGCGACGTTGCCCGCGAGCGCGTCGACCGGCCCGACGAGCTCGTCCGGCAGCACGAGCCACCCCAGTCGCCAGCCCGTCATCGCCCAGTACTTGGAGAACGAGTTGACGACGACGGCGCCCTCGCCGACGTAACGCGCCGCGGTCGGCAGCGCTGCGGGAGTGGCGCCCGCCGCGTCGTCGTACGTGATGCCGTGGTAGATCTCGTCGCTCACGAGGCGGACGTCGTGGTCGGCGCACCACGTCGCGACGGCGTCGAGCTCGGCGGGCAGGATCATCGTCCCCGTCGGGTTCGCCGGGCTCGCGACGACCAGGCCGTCGAGGCCGCCGTCGTAGTACGCCTCCATGAGCTGCGACACCGTGGGCTGGTAGCGCGTCTCCGGCCCGCAGTCGAGCTCGACGACCTCGCAGCCCAGCGCGCGCAGGATGTTCTTGTACGCGGGGTAGCCGGGGCGGGCCAGCGCGACGCGGTCGCCGACGTCGAACGCCGCGAGGAAGGCGAGGAGGAACCCGCCGGAGGACCCGGTCGTCACCGCGACGCGCGCCGGGTCGACCTCGACGCCGTACCAGCGGTCGTAGTGCTCCGCGATCGCCCGTCGCAGGGCCGGGACGCCGAGCGACTCCGTGTAGCCGAGGTCGCCGTGCTCCAGCAGCTCGATCGCCCGGCGGCGCACGACGTCCGACGCCCCCGTCGACGGCTCGCCCGCGCACAGGTTGAGGACGGACGCCCCCGCGTCGCGCAGGCGGTTCGCCTCCGCGAGCACCTCCATGACCGCGAACGGCGGCACGTGCGAGCGGCGCGAGACCTTCATCGACCCAGACATGAGGCCATCATGCCGGTTCCCCCGCCGCCGACCGCCGCCCAGCCTGGTGCTGGGGGCGCCCCACGGCGCCGAACCCGGGGTTGCGGCCGGGCTCGACGGCCGAGACGCCCACAGCCCCGGGTTCGACGCGGACCGGGTCATTCCTTCGAGGGATGGCACCCTGCCTCAGCGCGCGGGGTCGGTCGTCCGGGCGACGCGCGGTCGTCGGGCGGCGGGGTCGGATGGACGGCATGACCGAGGACGTGTGGGACGACGGCTCCGACGACCGGGCGCGGGGCGATCGCTCTGGGGGCGGTCGTGGGCCCGACGGCCGCGACGAGGCGTTCCGGCCGGTCCGGGGGTGGGGCGTCTTGTGGCGCAGCGCGTTCGTGCTGTGGCACGGCGGGCACGAGTACGTCGTGGACGTGGACTTTCTCGACTGGGACGAGCGGATCCGGCTCTACCGCGACCGCCGCCTCGTCGACGAGCAGCGGTCCCGGGCGCGCTTCGACCTCCCGGGTGTGCGGATCGAGGCCCGGATGAGCCTCTACGGGATGCGGTACGTGCGCGTCGTCGACGCCGTGGGAGACGTCCGGGACGTCCCGCCGATGCCCGGGACGGCCGAGGCGTGGCGCGACCGCATGGACCGCGAGCGCCCGACGGCGAGCCGCGCCGTCGGCATCGCCGCGTGGGTCGTGCTCGTGGTCGCGCTCGTGACGCAGGTGCCGCAGCTCCTCGACCTCGTCTCCGGGGTCACGGGCTGGACGCCACCGTTCGTACCCGACCTGCCCGCTCCCGTGAACACCGTGCTGTCCGTGGCGGGCGTGGTCGCCGCCGTCGACCGCGGGCTGCGCCGTCGCTACCACCCGCTCCTGGACGGCTGACCACCCGCTCGTCCCGCGCCGCCGCGCGTGCTTAGGGTGGAGGAACGCCGACAGAGGAGGTTCTCGTGTTCCGACGACGGTCCCGCAGCGCCCCCGACGACGACCCGGTCCGGCGCGCCGCGCAGTACCGGGTCGACCGCGAGACCGCGCGCGAGGCGTCGGAGCGCGACGACCCGGGACACGCGGACGTGCCCGGTCCCGCCGGGGACGAGGCGCCCGCCGCCGAGTCCCCGGTGCCCGACGATGACGCTGCGCCCCGCGGCCCGCGGCGTGTACGACCCGAGGACCGCGCGTTGTACGTCGACACGGTGATCGATCAGGCCATCCGACGAGGGGAGTTCGACGACCTCCCGCTCGCGGGCAAGCCGATCCCCGGCCTCACCGGGACGCACGACCCCGACTGGTGGCTCAAGTCGGTCATCGAGCGCGAGCAGCTCACGGGTCTGGGCCCTCCGGCGATGCTGCTCAAGCAGGAGGACCGAGAGCTCGACGACCGGCTCGACCGCGAGCTCGACGAGACGACCGTCCGCGAGATCCTGGCGGACTTCAACGCGCGCGTCGTCGACGCCCGCCGCCAGCTCCTGGGCGGGCCGCCCGTGGTCACGCCGACGCGCGACGTCGAGCACGAGGTCGCACGCTGGCGCGCACGGCGCGGCCGGACCGCCTAGCCCGACGATCTCGCCCGCCCGCGGCCCGACTGCCCGCCGTCGAGCACGACATGGGGGCCGCTATCGGGCTGATAGCGGCCCCCATGTCGTGCTCGGCGGGAAGCGGGCGTCGGATCGGCTAGCGGCCCTGGAGCGCGCGGACGTTGTCCCCGAACGTCCAGCCCTTCGATCCGTCCCAGTTGATCGACCACGTCATGAGGCCCTTGAGGCGCGACGCGTACGGCTGGTACGCCTGGGTCACCAGCGACGGCGCCATGTAGCCGCCGCCCGCGCCCGCCTGGGCGGGGAGCCCCGGGACCTGCTTGTCGTAGGGCACCTTCACCGTGACGCCCTGGATCGTCAGGCCGGCGTTCAGGCAGTCGGTCTGCGCCTGGAAGCCCTGGACGGTCCCGGCGCTGTACGAGTCGCCGCTGCATCCGTACATCGAGCCGTTGTAGTACTGCATGTTGAGCCACCAGAGGCGGCCGTTGTCGACGTACTTCTTGATGATCGGCAGGTACGAGCCCCAGATCGAGCCGTACACGACGCTGCCTCCCGTGACGTACGCGGTCTCGGGCGCCATCGTGAGGCCGAAGGTGCTCGGCATCTCCGCGAGGACGCCGTCGATGATGCGGATCAGGTTCGACTGCGACGTCGACAGCGTGCTGATGCTCCCGCTGCCGGACAGCCCCGTCTCGATGTCGATGTCGATGCCGTCGAAGTGGCTGTCGCGCAGGATCGGCACGACCGTCTCCACGAAGCGGTCCGCGACGGCCGGGCTGGACAGGTCGATCCCGGCGGTCGCGCCGCCGATCGACAGGAGCAGGCGCGTCCCGTCCGCCTTCGCCGCGCACATCTCGGCGGGTGTGGGCACGTCGACACCGACGTCCATGCCGTCCTCCCACAGCACGGTGCCGTCGGAGCGGATCACCGGGAACGCGAGCGTGACGACGTTGTAGCCGTGCGCGGAGATCCGGGCGTCGTCGATCGGGATGCGGCCGAGACCCGGGTGCACGCCGTTGGACGCGCCGTCCCAGCTCTCCCAGTACCCCTGGAGCACCTTCCCCGCCGGCTTGCCCTGCACCGCGCAGTCCGTCGGGTCCGTGGGGTCGGTCGGGTCCGTGGGATCCGTCGGGTCGGTGGGATCGGTGGGATCCGTCGGGTCCGTCGGGTCGCACGCCCCGCCGTCGGTCCACAGCGTCGGGGTCGAGGCAGGGTTCCAGCCCGTGCCGACGTAGGCCGTGTGCGTGACGCGCGCGGTGTACGTGCGCCCGCCGTACGTGACCTGGGCACCGGCGGCGTACGTCGAGCCCTCGGCCCACACGGTGGTCGAGCACTGGGCCGCGGCCGCGGGGGCGAGCGCACCCGGGACGACGGCGGCGCCGCCCACGAGGGCCGCCGCCAGGGCGACGGTGGCCGCTCCGGCGAGGAGCGGGGTCGGACGAGATCTCACGGGGCACCTCGGGTGGTCGCACGGCGGCCGAGGCGGGCGCCGTCGGCCGATGATGCCGCCAGTCTGCAAGCGCGCGACGGCGTCGCGCATGAGGGAGAACCACACGATCCGCACCGTTCACCGGGGCCCGGAACCCCGCGGGATACGGGTGGTCACGGACCTCGCGGCCGCGGCGGGCCGGCCCACGCGCGGCCGGGGCCGGGCGCGCGGCGAGCGGCCTGCGGCCCGCGCGCCTAGGGTCGGCGGCATGGTCGACTGGCAGCCCGACGTCCTCGGGGACGACTACGAGCAGCTCACGCTGCCGCTCGCCCCCGACGACGAGGGCGACGTCGTCGCCACGCTCGTGCGCCGCCGTCGGGCCGGGGGAGACGACGCGGACGGGACCGGCCAGCACCTCGACGTCCTGTACGTCCACGGGTGGTCCGACTACTTCTTCCAGACCGAGCTCGCCGACTTCTGGGAGGCGCACGGCGCGCGCTTCCACGCGCTCGACCTGCGCAAGTACGGGCGCAGCCTGCGGCCCGGCCAGACACCGGGGTACGTCACGGACCTCGCGACGTACGACGAGGACATCGCGGCCGCGCTGGCGGCGATCGGCCACCGCGGCGACGGGCGCTCGCCGCGCGAGCTCGTGCTCATGGGCCACTCGACGGGCGGCCTGACGCTCAGCCTCTGGCTCGCCCGGAACCCCGGCCGCGCGGCGGCGCTCGTCCTCAACAGCCCGTGGCTGGAGTTCCAGACGCGCGAGGTGGGGCGCCTCCTGCTCGAGCCCGTGATCGGGGCCCGGGCGCGCCTCACGCCGACGCGACCGCTGCCCAACGTCGATCTCGGCTTCTACACGCGCTCGGTGAGCAAGGACTTCGACGGCGAGTGGACGTACGACCTCGCGTGGCGCCCCCAGCACGGGTTCCGCACCACGCCCGCATGGCTGTCCGCCGTGTTCCGCGGGCAGCAGACGGTCGCGCGCGGCCTGACCATCGGAGCGCCGGTGCTCGTGCTGCTCTCCGCGCGGAGCACGCTGCTGCCCCGCTGGACGCCCGAGATGATGCACACGGACACGGCGATCGACGTGGACGGCGTCGCGCAGCGGTCCGTCCAGCTCGGCGACCTCGTCACCGTCGCGCGCCTCGACGGCGCCCTGCACGACGTCGTCCTCTCCGCCCGGCCCGTGCGCGCGCTCGCGTACGGACGCATCGCGCAGTGGGCCGCCGCGTACCTCCCGCGTCCCGCGCCCGTCGTGCCCGACGACGACGCCCCCGCTCCCGACGCCGCACCGCCCGCGTCGCGCCGGCTGGGCCCGCTGCTCTCCCGCCTCGGCGCGGGCGCCCACCGCGCCGGGCGCGCCGTCGCGCGCACGGTCGGCTCCGCCGTCGGGACGCTGCGCGGCACGCGTGCCGGCCGCCGGTGAACGGAGTCCGCACGAGACCGGCCCACGACGTCGCGCCCCCCGCCCCGGGCGTCCCGCCGCACCGAGCGGGGTCGGGGGCCTACGGTGGGCACGTGAGCCAGGCACTGGACGAGGGGCCGTTCTTCCACGGCACGAAGGCCGATCTCCGGACGGGCGACCTGCTGACCGCGGGCTTCCGTTCGAACTACCGCCCCGAGGTCACCATGAACCACGTGTACTTCACCGCGCTCGTCGACGGCGCCGGCCTCGCCGCCGAGCTCGCAGCCGGCGACGCGGCACCTCGGGTCTACCAGGTCGAGCCGACGGGTCCGTTCGAGGACGACCCCAACGTCACCGACAAGAAGTTCCCGGGCAACCCGACGCGGTCGTTCCGCAGCAGCGCGCCGCTGCGGGTCGTCCGCGAGGTCACCGACTGGCCGCGGCTGAGCGAGGAGGCGCTGGCGTCCTGGCGCGCGCGGCTGACGGCTCTGCTGTCCGACGAGCGGGGCGAGATCATCAACTGAGGGCTGCCAGGCATCGGGCAGGGGTCCTCTACCCCCGCAGGGGGAGGGCGCCGGGTCCGGGTTCGCCCCGTCGGTGGATACCCCGGCGGCGGGGCGCCGCTACCGTCGGCGACGTCGTGCGTGGCGTCGCCAGCTGAAGGAGCGGTTCGAGTGTTTCGCGAGGTCCCTGTCCTCCCCGTCGTGGTCCCGCTGGGGGCGGTGGTCCTGGCGGTGCTGCTGTGGCGTCTGCGCCGGGCCGGGCGGCTCACCGTGCCGCGGGCCGCCGTCGCGCTCGCGCTCGCCGTCTACGCGGCCGGGGTCGTGGCCAACACGGTGTTCCCGATCTTCCTCGACAAGCCGGTGGGCAGCGCCCCGTGGAGCGCTCACCTGGCTCTCGTGCCCCTGGCGGACTACGAGGTCGCCGACGCGGTGATGAACATCCTCGTGTTCGTGCCGCTGGGGATGCTCCTGCCGCTCCTCCTGGCGCGGACGTCGTGGTGGCGCGCCGTGG
Organism: Cellulosimicrobium funkei; assembly: GCF_001019615.1. GTDB lineage: Bacteria > Actinomycetota > Actinomycetes > Actinomycetales > Cellulomonadaceae > Cellulosimicrobium > Cellulosimicrobium cellulans_E. The sequence goes on from NZ_JNBQ01000001.1 coordinate 43,337, forward strand.
CGGCGGCGGCGGCCTTCAGCCTGACGATCGAGGTCGTCCAGTACGTCACCGCGCACCTGCTCGGGGGCGGTCACATCGCCGACGTGGACGACCTGCTCTTCAACGTCGTGGGCGGCGTGCTCGGCTACGCGCTGTTCACCCTCCTGTGCCGCGTCCCCGCGCTCGACGCGTTCCTCGACCGTTTCCGCTGGACCCCGGGTGCTCCTGCTCAGGCGTCGAGCTGGGTGCGCACGAACTCCACGATGCCGTCCGCGGCGGCCTCCACCTCGGCGAGGCAGTCCTCGAAGTCCTGCTGACCGCCGTACCAGGGGTCGGCGATGTCGAGCACGTGCTCGGGCTCGCCCGGCGCGACGCGGGGCGCGGCCGGGTCGAACGAGCGGTACATCCGCACCGGGCCGGCGCCGTCGAGGCGGCGCAGGGCGCGCGCGTGCTGGGACGTCATCGCGAGCACGAGGTCGCGCGCGGCGAGGTCGCCCGCGCGCACCTGGCGGGCACGGTGCGTCCCGTCGACGACGTACCCGTGCTCGGCGAGGACGCTGCGCGCGCGGCGGTCGATCGGGTTCCCCCGCTCCTCGTCGCTGATCCCCGTCGAGTCGACGACCACGCGGTCGCCGAGACCGGCCGCCTCGAAGCGGTCGCGCAGGACCACCTCGGCCATGGGGGACCGGCAGATGTTGCCGGTGCAGACGGTCATGACGCGGTAGGGCGCGGGGGCCTCGGCACTGGTCATGGGCCCATTCTGCGCGAGGCCCGCGCGGTCCTCACGTGCGGTCGGTCGCCGGGCGACCCGCGACCGCCGCGTCTACCGTGAGGACATGATGATCGGGGCGCGGTCGGGGCGGATCGCCGTGACGGGCGCGAGCGGGATCCTGGGGTCGAAGCTCGCGTTCCGCCTCGCCGCCGAGGGCGCGAGGCAGCGGCTCGTCGTGCGCGACGCCGCGCGGGCGCCCCGCCTCGGCGACGACCCGCTCCCGGAGTCGGACGTCGCCGTCGTCGGCGGGTACACCGACACGCGGGCGATGGTCGCGGCGTTCACGGACGTCGACACCGTGTTCCTCGTCTCCGCCCGGGAAGACCTCGACCGCGTCGCGCAGCACCGCGCGGCGGTCGACGCCGCCATCGCGGCCGGGGTCGGGCACGTCGTCTACGTGTCGTTCGTCGGCGCGGCGCCGGACGCCGTCTTCACGTTCGCCCGCGACCACTGGCGCACCGAGGAGTACATCCGCGCGACGGGCGTGCGCCACACGTTCCTGCGCGACAACCTCTACCACCGCGGGCTCGCGCTCATGGTCGGCGACGACGGCGTGATCCGCGGGCCCGCGGGCGACGGACGGGTCGCGTCCGTGTCGCACGACGACATCGCGGACGTCGCGACCGTCGTCCTGCTCGACGCCGACGCGCACCGCCACGACGGGGCCACCTACGACGTCACAGGGCCCGAGGCCCTCACGCTCGGCGAGGTCGCGGAAGCCCTGACCGCCGCGACGGGCCGCGACATCAGGTACCACGCCGAGGCGCTCGACGAGGCCTACGCGTCGCGCGAGCGCTACGGGGTGCCGCGGTTCGAGGTCGACGGCTGGGTGTCGTCGTACACGGCGATCGACGCGGGCGAGCTCGCGCACGTGAGCGACACCGTGCCCCGGCTCGTCGAGCGCCCCGCGCAGTCGTTCGCCGCGTGGCTCGACGACTACCCCGAGGAGTGGGCGCACCTCCGTCCCGCCTGAACCTGGCGCGCCACCGCGAGATCGACCCGCACGTCCGAGATCGACCCTCGGTGGGTCGATCCGGCGACGGGTGGGTCGATCTCGGCGTCTCCACGCCGTGCGCGAAATCCCCTGGCGCGGTCCGCAGGGGCGGACGTACCGTCGTCGTACACGCGAAAGGAGGTGGTCCTGGAAGTGAAGATTCTTCGGACTCGTGAGGTGGTTGCGCGCTAGTCGTCGCGCAACCGATCCAGCAACGGACCGGATGCGGTGAGCCCGTGAACCGGGCGGGGTCTCCCGAGGGGAGGCGCCCGACGGCGAGCGAGTACCACGCAACCACCGGAGCCCGCGGGTGTCGTGCCCTCGTCCAGCACGACAGGAGGAACCCTCCAGCCCGCGGGCTTCTCGCTGCCCACCCCCGCGCTGAGTGCGTGAAATAGTCGCGTCCGGACGTGGCGGACGCGACTATTTCACGCACTCAGCGGGTGGCGGGGGTCGGCTCGGGGTCCGCGAGGTCGGACTCGGCGGCCGGGACGGCGGCGACCGGAACGGCGGGCGAGGCCGGATCCTGCAGGACGCGGCGGCGGCGCGGCGCGCCCATCGCCACCGCGGCGAGGGCGAACGCCGCGACGGGCACCCAGAGCGCGGTGTGGAACGCAGCCAGGCCGGCCTCACGGCCCGTGCCGTCCCCGAGCGCGACGACGCTGACGGCCGTCGCCGCCGAGATGCCGATCGCCGCGCCGAGCTGGAACGCCGTGTTGAGCACCCCGCCCGCCACGCCCTGCTCGGCGTCGCTCACGCCCGTCGTCGCCGCGATGGCGATCGGCCCGTAGACCAGCGCGAAAGCCACCCCGACGAGCGCCAACGACGGGACCATGACGGCATACGTCCAGTCGAGCCCGGACGCGAGGAACCACGCCGCCGCGAGCGTCCCGGCGACGAGCCCCCCGACGATCACGCGCGGCACGCCGAAGCGCTCCACGAGGCGCGGCGTGAGGACGGGCGCCAGCACGACGTCGATCGCCATGAGGAGCATCGCGAGACCGGTCTGGAGCGGCGTCCAGCCGCGCAGCTCCTGGAGGTAGAGCGTGAGGAGCACCTGGAACCCGTAGAACCCGCCCGCGAAGAGCACGGCCGTGACGTTCGCCCGCACGAGCTCGGTCGAGCGGAAGAGCCGCAGCGGCAGGAGCGGGTGCGGCGCCCGGCGCTGGCGGGCGACGAACGCCGTGAGGAGCGCCGCCCCGCCCGCGAGCGCACCGACGGTCCACGCGACCCCCTCGCCCGGGTGCTCGAGGCGCACGATGCCGACGGCGAGCAGGACCATGGCGCTCGTCGCCAGCACGGCGCCGAGCACGTCGAGCGCGCCACGGTCTCGGGTCGTCGGGTCGCGCGGGACCGTCACCAGGGCGAGCGCGAGGAGCACCACGGCGAGGAGCACCGGGGCGAAGAAGACCCACCGCCAGTGGATCGCGGCCAGGAGCCCGCCCACCACGAGCCCGAGCGAGAAGCCCGCCGCGCCCGCGGCACCGTAGACGACGAGCGCGCGGTTGCGGCGCGGGCCCTCGGCGAACGACGTGGTGATGAGCGACATCCCGGCCGGCGTGAGGAACCCTGCCGCGACGCCCGTCACGAACCGCGACAGGAGGAGCATCCACCCGTCGGTCGCGAAGCCACCGAGCCCGGAGAACACGAGGAACACGAGCAGCCACAGGACGAACATGCGGCGTCGGCCGTAGAGGTCGGCCGCGCGCCCGCCGAGGAGCATGAACCCGCCGTACCCGACGACGTAGGCCGTCACGACCCCGCCGAGCTCGCCCGTCGCGAGCCCCAGGTCGGCGCGGATCCCGGGGAGCGCGACGGAGAGCATCGCGATGTCGCTGCCCTCGAGGAAGATCGCCCCGCACAGCACGAGGAGCAGCCCCCAGTCCCGGAGGGTGAAGCGTGCGGCCGCCTGCGCGCTCTCGTGGCGGCTCGTGGTCCCGTCGGTCATGGACGTCCCCTTCCTCCGGAGCACCTCTCGGTACTCGGTTACCTCTTGATACCGAGCCCATCGTGGGACAGGATCAGGAGGCATGGAAGACGGCACATTCGACGTACCTGGTATCACCGGAGATACCGTGGCGGCGCAGCAGCGGCCCGAGGTCGGTCCCGGAGGCGCGCACGACGACGTCGCCGCGGCCGAGGTCTGCGACCCGCGCCCGCCGTCGAGGTGGGAGAGCGACGTCGACGTCTGGCAGTGGGACGCGCGCGAGGACTGCGAGGTGCGCCAGATCCTCGACCGCATCGCGGACAAGTGGTCGCTGCTCGCCATCGCGCTGCTCGACCGCCGGGTCATGCGGTTCACGGAGCTCAAGCGTGAGATCGACGGGATCAGCCAGCGCATGCTGTCGCGCACGCTGCGCCAGCTCGAGCGCGACGGCATCGTCGAGCGCACGGTCTACCCGACGGTCCCGCCACGCGTCGACTACGCCCTCACCGAGATGGGGCGCTCGCTCCACGCGACGACCAAGGCGCTCGTGGTGTGGACCGAGGCGCACCAGGAGCGCATCGCGGCCGCGCGCAGCGCCTACGACGAGCGCGAGGCGTCGCTCCAGGACCTCTGACCTGCCCCGTGAGGGGATGCACACCCGTCGAGTGCGGAAAATGGTCGCGCCCGGCACGTCCGGACGCGACCGTTTCCGGCACTCACGGGGTGGTGAGGTGGGGTTCGACGAGCTCCACGTAGCGGCGGGCGAGGGTCGCGACGACGTCCGCGCCGCGTGCGGCCCAGACGTCGGCGTGGAAGATCTCGACCTCCACGTCGCCCGTGTAGCCCGCCTGGGCGACCGAGCGCGTGAACGCGGTGAAGTCGACGTGACCGTCGCCCATCATGCCGCGGCCCAGCAACGTGTCCGCGGGCAGCGGCGTGATCCAGTCGCACACCTGGTAGCTGACGATCCGGCGCGCCGCGCCCGCCCGGGTGATCTGCTCGTGGACCTTCGGCTCCCACCACAGGTGGTACGTGTCGACGACGACGCCCACCTCCTCGGGCGCGTACGGCTCGGCGAGGTCGAGGGCCTGCTCGAGCGTCGAGACGACGCCGCGGTCCGCCGCGAAGATCGGGTTCATCGGCTCGATGCCGAGCGTCACGCCCGCGTCGCGCGCCGCCGGGACGAGGGCGGCGATCGCCTCCGCCGCGCGCGCCCGTGCACCGATCAGGTCGCGGTCGCCGTCGGGCAGGCCGCCCGGGACGAGGACGAGCGTGGGCGCCCCGAGCGCAGCCGCCTCGGCGATCGCGGCGAGGTTGCTCGCGTGGGCCGCGGCGCGCGCGTCCGGGTCGCTCGCGGTGAAGAAGCCGCCGCGGCACACGGACGACACCCGCAGCCCGGCGTCCCGCACCCACCGCACCGCGGTGTCGAGCCCGACCTCCGCGACCGGCTCGCGCCAGACGCCGATCGCGGGGAGCCCCGCGGCGACGCACCCGTCGATCGCCTCGCGCAGCGACCAGTGCGCCGTCGTCCGCTGGTTCAGGGAGAGCCGCGCGAGCCGAGGATCGCCGGGCTCCGGCGTCGGCACCCGCGCGGCCACCCCGCTCGGCACGTCCACGAGGCCCGCCCCGCCGAACAGGTGGTCCTGGTCCGTCCCGCCACCAGCACGAGCCAAGACCACCTGGTCGGCGGAAGACCGGGGGCCGGAGGACGGGAACTCCGAGATCTCGGTGCTCATGCGACCACCTCGTCGACGTCGGCCCGGGCGGGCGCGGCAGTGGCGGACGCCGCTGGACTCGTTGCGGAACCGACCTCGGTGCCGACCTCGATGCCCGCCGCCGCGAGCACGAGGCCGAGGCGGTGCGCGGCGAGGTCCGGGTCCGGCAGGAGGCGTGCCTCGTTCGCGAGCTCGAAGGCCCGCGCGAGGTGGACGACGCTCCGCGCCGACTGGAGGCCCCCCCACCATCGTGAAGCCGGGCTGATGACCCGACAGCCACGCGAGGAACGCGATGCCGGTCTTGTAGTAGTACGTCGGCGCCTCGAAGACGTGCCGGGAGAGCGCGAGCGTCGGGGCCATCTCGGCGTCGTAGCGGTCGAGGTCGCCGTCGTCGAGCGCCGTCAGCGCGGCCGAGGCGGCGGGCGCGACGGCCGCGAACGCGCCGAGGAGCGCGTCGGAGTGCCGCTCGCCGTCGCCCCGGATGAGCTCGGGGTAGTGGAAGTCGTCGCCCGTGTACAACCGGACACCCTCGGGAAGTACGGCGCGCAGACCGACCTCGTGCGCCGCCGAGAGCAGGGACACCTTGACCCCGTCGACGCGGTCGGCGTGCGCCCGCACGAGGTCGACGAACGTCGCGGTCGCGGTGTCGACGTCCCCGGACCCCCAGTACCCGCGCAGGTTCGGGTCGAACGCCTCGCCGAGCCAGTGCAGCACGACCGGCTCGCGCACCTGGGACAGGATCGCGTCGTACACGCGCACGTAGTCGTCGGCCGACGTCGCGACGCGCGCGAGGTGCCGCGACGCCATGAGGATGACCTGCGACCCCGTGCCCTCGACGAACTCGACCTGCTCGGCGTACGCGCCGATCACGTCGTCCACGGTCCGCAGGTCCTCGGGCGACCGGTGGTCGGTCCCCGCGCCCGACGCGATGCGCGCGCCGAGCTCGTGGGCCTGCGCCGCGCTGCGCGACACGAGCTCCTGGACCGCGGGCCAGTCGAGACCCATGTTGCGCTGCGCGGTGTCCATCGCCTCGGCGACGCCCAGCCCGTACCGGAACAGGTGCCGCCGGAACGCGAGGGTCGAGTCCCAGTCGACGACGGCGGGCGCGCCCGGGACGTTCTCGCCCCGCGGGTCCGCGACGACGTGCGCCGCCGCGAACGCGACGCGCGAGGCGTACGGGCCGGGGTGGTCCGCCCACTGGCGGGGCGCGCGCAGCTCGACGAGCCGCGTACCGCCGTCGGCCAGCGGGATCCGCACCCCGCCGGCGCCGCTCACGCCCCGGCCCCGGACGCCGCGCCCAGCTCGACCCGCCGCCCCTCGCGCGACGACGTGTACCCCGCGTCCACGAGGCGCAGGCCGCGCACGCCGGCGTCGAAGTCGTAGGGGTGCGGGCGCCCGGCGTGGACGTCGCGCAGGAATTCCTCCCACTGCGCGCGGAACCCGTTGACGAACTCCTGGTTGTCCGGGATCTGCTCCCACTGGGCACGGAAGTCCTGGTCGGTGGGCAGGTCCGGGTTCCACACGGGCTTGGGCGTGCGGGCCCGGGACTGGATGCGGCACCCGAACAGCCCTGCCACCGCGGACCCGTGCGTCCCGTCGACCTGGAACTCGACGAGCTCGCCCCGGTCCACGCGCACCGCCCACGACGAGTTCACCTGCGCGAGGATCGGGCCGTCCGCCCCGGCGAGCTCGAAGATCCCGTACGCCGCGTCGTCGGCCGTCGCGGCGTAGGGCTTGCCGTGCTCGTCCCAGCGCTCGGGGATGTGGGTCACGGCCTTCGCCATGACCGCCTCGACCGGCCCGAACAGGTTCTCCAGCACGTAGTTCCAGTGGCAGAACATGTCGAGGACCATCCCGCCGCCGTCCTCGGCGCGGTAGTTCCAGCTGGGGCGCTGCGCGGGCTGCCAGTCGCCCTCGAACACCCAGTACCCGAACTCGCCGCGGACGGACAGGATGCGGCCGAAGAACCCGCCGTCGATGAGCCGTTTCAGCTTGAGCAGGCCGGGCAGGTACAGCTTGTCGTGCACGACGCCGTGGATCACCCCGGCCGCGCGCGCCGCCTCGGCGAGCTCCTCGCCCTCGGCGACGGACTCCGCGATCGGCTTCTCCGTGTACACATGCTTGCCGGCCGCGAGCGCCTTGAGGATCGCCTTGGTCCGTTCCGACGTGACCTGCGCGTCGAAGTAGATCGTGGCGGTCGGGTCCGCGAGCGCCGCGTCGAGGTCGGTCGTGTACTCGGCGACGCCGTGGCGCGCGGCGAGCTCCGCGAGCTTGGCGCGGTTGCGGCCCACGAGCACGGGCTCGACCTGGAGGCGCGTGCCGTCGTCGAGCTCGACGCCGCCGTCGTCCCGGATCGCGAGGATCGAGCGCACGAGGTGCTGGCGGTACCCCATGCGCCCGGTCACGCCGTTCATGACGATGCGCACGGTGCGGGTGGTCGGTCGGTCGCCCCCTGCGGCGTCCGTGGTCTGGCTGGTCATGCTGGCGGTCATCCGTTCTGCGAGAGCGAGCGCTCGGCGGGCCGGCCGCCGAGGTAGAGCTCGGAGAGCTGGGGGTCGGCGAGGAGCTCGGGCGCGGGTCCGGTGATGTGGACGCGGCCGAGGTCGAGCACGCACCCGATGTCCGCCGTCTCGAGCGCGCGGCGCGCGTTCTGCTCGACGAGCAGGACCGCGACGCCGGCGTCGCGCATGCGCACGACCTGCTCGAACACCGTCGACGTCGTCTTGGGGTCAAGGCCCATCGACGGCTCGTCGAGCAGCACGACCTCCGGGTTCACCATGAGCGAGCGTGCGAACTCGACCTGCTTCTGCTGCCCGCCGGAGAGCAGGCCCGCGAGCTGCTTCCACCGCTCGCCCACGATGGGGAAGAGGTTCTGCACGAACGCCACGCGCTCCGCGATCTTCTGCTTGTCGCGCAGGGTGTACGCGCCGAGGAGCACGTTCTCCGCGACCGTCATCTCGCGGAACACGCTGTGGCCCTGGAGCACGTGCGCCAGTCCGGACGTGAGCATCTCCTGCGGCCCCTGGCCCGTGACGTCGCGCCCGCCGACGAGGATGCGGCCCGAGCGCGGCTTGAGCAGCCCGCTCGCGACCTTGAGCACCGTCGACTTGCCCGCGCCGTTGGGCCCGACGAGGCACACGACCGTGGCTGCCGGGACCTTGATGGTCAGCCCGCGCAGCACCATCGCCGCGCGGCCGTACCCGGCCTGGATGTCGTCCAGCTCGAGGAGGTACTCCTGCTTCGCCCCCGTCCCGGGGGTCGGGTCAGACACCAAGGTAGGCCTCCAGCACTCGCGGGTCGGCTTGCACGACGGCGGGGGTGCCCTCGGCGATCGGCCGGCCACGGTCGAACACGATGACGTGGTGGGACAGGCTCATGACCATGTCCATGTTGTGCTCGACGACGAGGAACGTCTTGCCCTCGGCGTTGAGCTCCTGCACGAGCGTCCCGATGCGCCCGATGAGCGCGGGGTTCACGCCGCCCGCGGGCTCGTCGAGCATGATCGTGTCGGGGTCGCCCATGAGGACGCCTGCGAGCTCGAGCAGCTTCTGCTGCCCGTAGGACAGGTTGCGCGCCTCGACGTTCTCCAGGTGGTCGATGCCGACGCGCACGAGCAGCGCTCGCGCCTTGTCGATCTCCTCGGGGTTGCGCGCCCCGGCGAGCAGCTCGCGCACCGTCGTGCGCCGGACCGCGACGAGCATGTTCTCGAGGACGGTCATGCGGGGGAACACGCGGCAGAGCTGGAAGCTGCGCCCGATCCCGGCGCGCGCGATCTTGTGCGGCGCGCGCCGCGTGATGTCCTCGCCGCGGAACGTGACCGTGCCGGAGTCCGGCTTGATCATGCCCGTCACGCAGTTGAAGAACGTCGTCTTGCCCGACCCGTTCGGGCCGATGAGCGCGTTGATCTTGCCGTGCTGGAACGTGACCGTCGCGTCGCGGACGGCGTGGACGCCGCCGAACGACTTGGTGAGGCCGACGGTCTCGAGGTTGCGGGTCGTCGGGGGTGCGGTCGTCGTGCTCATCGGTCCTTCTCCTCTCCCGTGCCCTCCGCGGTCGGCTCGCCGTCCGCGTGCTGTCCCTGCTGCGTGACGGCGGCGGTCGGCTCGGCCGTCGGCTCGGCGGCCGCGGCGCGGTTGCGCTCGAGGAGCTCGGCCGCGGTCATCTCGCGGATCGAGGAGTCCTGCGGGCCGAAGCGCTTGAAGAGGGCCTGGGCCGCGGGGATGATCCCGTCCGGCATGAAGAGGACGACGACCCCGAGCAGCAGGGCGGTGGCGACGAGGTGGAACTGGGTGTCGCCGAACTCGAGCTTGAAGTACTCCAGCCCCGTGCCGACGACGACGGCGCCGAGGAGCGGGCCGAAGAGGTGCCGGACGCCGCCGAAGAGGGCCATGAGCACCATGTAGGAGCCGAGCATGATGGAGAACTGGAAGATCGGGTCGAGGTCGCCGAACCACAGGGCGTACATGCCGCCCGCGAGGCCGGTGAACGTCGCCGAGACGACGTAGGCGACGAGCTTGTAGTTGCGCGTCGGGACGCCGAGCGCCTGGGCCTTGTCCTCGTCCTCGCGGATCGCCTTGAGCCCGGTGCCGAAGCGCGAGCGGTCGATCGCCCACCACGCGACGAGCATGACGACGAGCAGCGCGGCGAACAGGTAGAAGAACGTGCGGTGGTGCTCGGGCCGCAGAAGGTCCGGGAACGGGCGCGGGACGACGAGGCCGTCGGAACCGCCCGTGAAGGACCCCCACGCCTGGAAGACGAGCAGCAGGATGAGGACGAACGAGATGGACACGATGACGAACGACGCGCCGCGCACGCGCAGCGCCGCGATCCCCACGGGGATGGTGACGAGCAGGACGAGCGCGCCGGCGACGAGCCACGCGACGAAGCTCGGGAGCCCGACGTCGCGGATCAGCAGGCCCGTGCCGTACGCACCGAGCCCGAAGAACGCGGCGTGGCCGAGCGAGACGTACCCCGTGAAACCGCCCATGAAGTTCCAGGCGGTCGCGGTGCACGCGTAGCTGAGGACGACGATGCCGGCCGACAGGATGTACGCGTTGGGCGCCATCGTCGGGAAGGCCAGGACGAGCACGGCGAGGACGACGAGCGCGGCGAGGCGGACGACGCGGCCCCAGGGGCGGCGTGCGGTGGGTGCGACGACGGCCGAGGCCGTGCTTGCGCCGTCGGGCACCGTGCGTGCGGCCGCGCGGCGGCTCGCGGGACGGGTGTCAGAAGCGTTGGGCAAGGCGACCTCCGAAGAATCCCTGGGGCCGCAGCATCAGCGTCGCGAACAGCGCGACGTAGAAGATGGTCTGCGCCCACGTGGTGCCGAGCGGCACCTGGAGCAGGCTCTGGCCGATGCCGAGCACCATGGCGGCGATCGCGGCGCCCGGGATCGACCCCAGGCCGCCGACGACGATGATCGCCATGAGCGGGCCGATCCAGTGCCAGTGCAGCGACGGGTAGATCGTCGCGTCGAGCGACAGCGCGGTCCCGCCGATCGCGGCGGTCGCGAGGCCGAGGCCGAAGCCGTAGCCCGCGACGCGGTCGGTCTTGATGCCGACGAGCTGCGCGGCCTCGCGGTGCTGGATCGTCGCGCGCAGCGCCTGGCCGAACCGGCTGTGCTTCATGAGCAGGTACAGCAGCGCGAGCGAGAGCGCCGCGAGCCCGAAGGCGACGAGCTTCACGACGGCGATCCGCGCCCCGAAGAACTCGATGCTCGCGCCCGAGTAGGGAAGCTGGATGCGCCGCTGCGTACCGCTCCAGACGAAGCCGATCATGCCCTCGATGAAGAGCGCGACGGCGAACGTGAGGAGGACGGACATCATCGTGAGCGTCGCGGGCCGCAGGCGCGTGATGAGCAGGCGCTGCATGCCCACGCCGACGAGGAAGAACAGCGGCACGGTGACGACGAGCGACAGCAGCGGGTCCATGCCGGTCTGCTGGTTGAAGAACCAGGCGAGGTACGCGGCGAGGATGAGGAACGCCGAGTGGGCGATCATCACGACGCGCATCACGCCGAAGTACAGGGTGAGGCCCGCTGCCAGGAGGGCGTAGAGCCCTCCCAGCAGCACGCCGAGCACGAGGCTCTGGAAGAGGAGCGTTCCTGTCACGAGGCGATCACCAGGCCGGCTTGGGGAAGACGAACTCGGCTTCCTTGGCGTCCTGCGGCAGGACGATCTGGATCTCGCCGTCCACGTACTGCTGGATGAGGTGGGCGCCCTGCGGCTTGCCCGTCTCGTCCCAGGTCAGCGGCCCGACGACGGTCTCGACCTCGTTGCTGCGCAGCCACGAGATGAGCTCCTGCTGGCACTCGCCCTGCTCGGCGCAGCCCACGGCCTCGACCGCGGCGGCGACGACCTGGCCGGTCGTGTACGCGTTGGCCTCGTCCTCGCCGGGCGGGTTGCCGTGCAGCTCCGTGTACCGCTCGACGAAGTCGACGTTGGACGGCCAGCTCGCGGTCTCGGTGTAGCCGGTGGGCGAGAGGATGCCCTCGGTCTTGGAGCCGATCGCCGCGGAGAACTCCGGGTTGGTCGGCGCGGTGGAGAACGCCGCGAGCTGCGGCTGGTAGTTGAGCTGCTGGAGGGCCACGATCAGGTTCACCGCGTCCTGGTACTGCGTGCCGCCGATGACCATGTCCGCGCCCGAGTCGTTGATCTTCGCGGCGATCGAGGAGAAGTCGGTCGTGTTGGGCGGGTACACCTCGTCGACGACGATCTCGAGACCGGCGTCGGCGAGCTTGTCGCGCAGGCCGTAGGCCGTGCCCTGGGCGAAGGGGTCGTCCATCGAGGCCACCGCGACCGTCTGCGGACGCTCGCCCTCGGGCATGTCGAGGATGTGGTCGGCGAGGTAGTTGTAGTGGTCGTCGGCGACGGCGGGGGCGGCGTAGAAGAGGTTCTCGAAGCCCTGCTCGAAGACCTCGTTCGCGGCGCCGGCCGGCTCGACGAAGAGCATCCCGTACTCCTCGGCGACGCGGGCGCTCGGCACGACCAGGCGCGTGGAGAACGGCCCGAACACGAGGTCGACCTCGTCCTGGGCGATGAGCGCCTCGTAGTCCTGGACCACGCGGTCCGCGTTGGACTGGTCGTCGAGGATCTTGAGCTCGACCTGCCGTCCGAGGAGGCCCCCGTCCTCGTTGACGAACTGCGCCCAGGCCTCGTACCCGCGCTGGACGCCCTTGCCGGGCTCGGAGAAGTCGCCGGTGAGCGGGAGGGAGATACCGATGACGATCGGGTCGTCGGACCCGCCGCCTCCGCCCTCGCCGTCGGACCCGCCGGAGCACGCCGTGAGGACGAGCGCCGTCGCGGACACGCCGGCCGCGAGGGCGAGCGCGCGGCGTGAACGGGGGCGGGTGGACATCCGTGGAGTCGACCGAGAATGCATGGACGTGACTCTCCCTACTTCGTCGTAGTGAAGACCTGAGGCCGTACTGCTCCGTACGAGACTGCTTGTTTGCGAAAGCGCTTTCGTAAGCGCTTCCGCTAGAGTACGGTGCGGACAGTGGATGTGGCAAGCGTCACGTCGGGGAGGGCCCTCGGGCCGCCGACCGGGCGACGCACGGACGAGCGGAGCAGGGGTGCGTCGAGAGGGTCGGACCACGAAGGGCCGGAGCGCGCTGCGGCTGGTCGACGTCGCCGAGCGCGCGGGCGTGTCGCTCGCGACCGCGTCGCGCGCGCTGTCGGGCAGCGACGGCGTCTCGGAGGTGCTCGCGGAGCACGTCCGCGAGGTCGCGACGGAGATGGGCTACATCGCCAACCCGCACGCGCGCACGCTCGCCGGGGGCACCACGTCGGTCGCGGGCCTGCTCGTCTACGAGATCGGCGACCCCTACTTCTCCGAGATCGCGAGCGGCGTCGTGCGCGTCGCGACCGAGCACGGCTGGAGCGTCCAGATCAGCCACACCGAGCGCGAGCCCAGCGCCGAGGTCACGCAGATCCGGCTCATGCGCGCGCACCGCGTGGGCGTCATCCTCGTCGCCGGGTCCGGGTACGTCGAGCCCGCGATGGAGGCCGACGCCGCGCGCGAGCTCGAGGCGTTCCAGGAGGCCGGGGGACGGGTCGTCGTCATCGGGCGGCACCACCTGCACAGCGACGCCGTGCTCCCGGACAGCGAGGCAGCGGCCGCGAGCCTCACGGACCACGTCCTCGGGCTGGGCCACCGCCGCCTGGCCATCGCCGCCGGACCCGAGCGGCTCACCACCGTCGCCGACCGCACCGCCGGCATCCGGAGCGCGGTCGCGGCCCACGGCCTCGACCCGGACGACCTGTTCGTCGTCCACGCGCCCTTCACGCGCGAGGGTGGGCGCGACGCCACGCAGCGGATCCTCGCCCAGCGCCCGGACACGACGGCGATCCTCGCGCTCAACGACGCCATGGCCACCGGGGTGCTCTCGCTCCTGCGCGAGCGCGGCGTCGTCGTGCCGCGCGACATGTCCGTCACCGGGTTCGACGACATCCAGGTCGCCCAGGACCTCGCACCCGCGCTGACCACGGTGCGCCTCCCGATGAGCGAGATGGGCGCGACGGCGTTCGAGCTGGCGCTCCGGCCGCCGTCGGGCCGACCGCGCCGCAAGCGCACCGACCACGAGCTCGTGGTCCGCGACTCCACGGCCCCACCCCGCCCCGGCCCGCTGTGGGCTGGGTGAGGGCGCCTCAGAAGGGCTTGCGGGCCACGACGAGGAAGCGCGGGGCCTCGTCGACGAACTCGTGGCCCGCGGCGAGGTGCAGGTGCAGGGCCCGCAGCGGCGCCTCGTACCGGGCGACCGCCTCGGGCGACAGCGAGGCGAGGTCGGGCACCTGCCATGCGATGAGCTTGAGGTACCAGAGCACGGACGACAGGTCGCGGAAGCGGCGCAGCCCCTCGTGCTCACGCGCCACGTCGACGACGAAGCCCGCGTCCCGCAGCACCTCGACCGCGGCCTCGAGCGTCACCGAGTCCGGGTCCCACGGCAGCTCGACGCCGAGCGCCGTGTTGAGGCGCAGGCCGTCGCGGGTGTCGACCTGCTGGGTGATGAACACCCCGCCCGGCTCGAGCACGCGCAGCACCTCGTCGGGGTCGAACTCCTCGTGCCGGTCCAGCACGACCGCGAACTGGCCGTCGAAGAACGGCAGGAGCTGCTCGTCGTCGCCCTCCACGGACCGCACCTCGACGCCCAGGGGCTCGAGCCGGCGTCGGGCCACGGGCAGGTTGGGCGCCCAGCCCTCCGTCGCCGCCGACCCGGCGGGCAGCGGTCCCAGCGTGGACAGGAGCTCGCCGCCGCCGGTCCCCAGGTCGAGCACCGGGCCGCGGCCGCTGCCGACCAGCTCGCGCGCGAGCGCGGCGTAGTCCCACGGCAGCGGGTCCTCGACGACGCGCTCCGCCACGGGCGAGAGGTCGAACCCGACCACCGGCACGGCACGGGCCCAGGCGACGTGCTCCTCGAACGAGGCGTCCCGGGCGGGGACGGGCACGTCGGTCGCCCGGTCGGAGGTGGCGGGGGTGTCGGGGACCGCGGCAGGCATGGGTCGATTGTCACCCGCCCCGGCGCCGACGCCGAACGCGCACGCCGAGCCGGCAGAGACCCGACGGGGAGTCCTCCCCATCGCCGCGAGGCGCGTGCGCGCGGTAGCCTCCCCGATGCCCGTTTCGTGCGTTCCGTGACGCACGGGGCGCGGCGGGGACACGGATCGACCGACGAGGGGACGAGGACGACGTGAGCGGGATGTGGGGCGCCGACGTCACCGAGCTGAGGAGGCTCGCGCAGTCGCTGCGCTCCGCCTCCGACCAGCTCGTGAGCACGACGTCCGAGGTCAGCGGCCTCGTGGAGGCCGCCGGCCGGTGGCAGGGTGGGGACGCCGACCAGTTCCGGGGCGAGTGGACCGGGTCCTCGGTGGCGCTCCTGCGCGGGGTGAGCCAGACGCTCGCCGAGGCGTCGCAGGCGGTGCTGCGCAACGCCGACGAGCAGTACCTGACGAGCACCGAGGGCGGCACGATCCCGTCTCCCGGCGTGCCCGGCCCGGGCGTGCCCACGGGCCCCGGCGGCGGGCCGCTCGGTGGCGGGACCCCGCTCGCCGGGTCGATCTGGGACGTCGGTGAGACCCTCGTGGAGGCGGGGACGTACGTCCTCGACGGGCTGAAGGCCTGGAAGGTCGGCCAGTCCCTCACCGCGTTCCTCCAGGCCAGCCGCCTCGCCGACCTGTCCGACGCCGCCGCGAGCGCGTCGGTCTTCGCGCGCGGCATGGTCCTCGACGACGCGATGGGGTTCCTGGGCGGGCTCGGGACGGCGGGCCGGCTCGTGGGCGGCGTCGGCGGCCTGTTCGGCGTCATCGGCGGCGTCAACCAGATGTTCAACACCGAGTACGACGGCGTCCGGGGCGGCGTCGACCGCGTCATGGGCGGCCTGTCGGTCGTGGGCGGCGCGGGGACGATGCTCATGATGGCGGGCATGCTCACCAATCCCGTGGGCATCGGGATCGTGGTGGGCGCGGGCGTCGTCGCGGGCGCCTGGGCGCTGGGGAACCTGGTCGTCGACAACTGGGACGCGATCTCCGGGTTCGCCACCAACCCCGGCCCGTACCTCGCCGACGGGTGGAACACCGTGACGGACTTCGCGGGCGACGCGGTCGATACGATCGGGGACGTCGCGTCCGACGTCGGGGACGCGATCGGCGACGGCCTCTCCGCCGCCGGTGACTTCGTCGGAGGGCTCTTCTCGTGACCCAGCAGACCATGCGGTGGTCCGCGTCGGACATCGCCGCGGCCGAGAGCGCGCTGGAACGGGCCGTCGCGGGCGAGGTCACGCACGTCGTCACGCTCACCGACGAGGAGATCGTCATCCTCGACGGGCTCCAGAACCCCCAGCTCGTGGCGGTCCCGTGGCTCGACGCGCAGGAGGGCGCGGACCGCGCGCTCGTGGGCCGCGTCGCGCTCCGCTCGCTCCTCGCCCGCGGCATGGTCGTGCCGAGCGAGGACGCGGCCGCGGCCGAGCCCGTGGACGGCCGGCCGGCCGTCGGCATCGAGGCCGTCCCGGAGATCACGGGTCCGCTCGTCCTGCGCCGCACGGCGAACGCGATCCTGTCCGTCGAGCGCACGACGTCGCTCGGCCGGCACTGGGTGTACGTCTACCTCCACGAGGACGACCGCGTGCTCGAGGAGGAGGTCGCCCCCAGCGGCCACCACGCGTTCAGCGTCTACCCGTTGTCCGAGCTCGCGGGTCGGCTCGCGGTCTTCGTCGACCCGGCCTCCCAGGCCCTGCTCGACGGTCGCTCCCAGACGTTCACGCCCGACGACTTCGCCGCCCGGGCGTCGAGCCTGCCGGAGCTCGCGGGAGCGCTGGCCGTGACGACGCTCGGCGCGGTGCACGCGGGCTCCGACGTCCTGGAGCAGGTGAGCGTCTACGCGACCCCCGACGGCGTGTACACCGTCCGGGGCGGCGAGCACGGGGCCGACGGCGCACCGACGTCGCTCACGCTCTCCGAGGTCGGGGCGGCCACGGTCCGCCGTCTCCCGCTCGAGCTGCTCGGCCGATGAGCGGGCCGATGGCGGGGACCGTGACCGGTGCGCGCGCGACGCGCAAGGTGCGCCACCACGCCGAGCTGTCGGGCCTCGGCACGGTCCGGCACGTGTCGGCGGCGACGCCGAACGCCCCGGCGTGGGCGGTGACGGTGGTCGTGGTGCTCGTGTTCTCCGTCGGGCCGGCGCTCGTGGGGAACGCGGGGCCCGCCGCGATCGGCTACCTCCTGCCGTCGTTCGCGGCGATCGCCGCCGTGATCCTCTGGTTCCTCGGGTCCGAGAAGCTGGTCGTGCTTGACCACGGGATCCTCGTCGGCTCGTTCGCCCCGTTCCTGCGTCCGGTCGCGGTGCCCTTCGCGGCATTCGACGTGCGGACCGTGCGCGCCGCCGTCGCGAGCCCGCGCACCCTCGGTCTGCTGCTCACCGACCGCGGCGTGTCGACGGCGTCGCGCACCGTGGTCTGGTCGCGCCGCACCGTGACCTTCGTGGGGGTCGCGCCGAGCCAGCTCCGGCAGGCGCGCGCGCGGGGGCTGCACGTCGACCTCGCGACCGCGACGGCCGTCGACCTCTGGGTCTTCTCGGCCCGCGACCCGCGTCGCCAGGAGCAGGTCGTCCGCGCGCTGGGCGACGCCACGCGCGCGGCCGGGGTGCCGGGCGCGGAGCAGGTCGAGGCGCTCGCCCTGCCCGCGCAGCCCGTGCAGGTGTCGCCGCAGGGCGCGGACCGTCTCGCGGTCCCGGAGCGGCTGCGCAGCGCGCGGGCGCGGCACCCGCAGACGACGCGCTGAGCGCCTCGCGGGCGGTCGACCGCCGGCGTCAGGCGGAGGTGGGTCCGAACGCCGCGGCGAGGCGCGCCGTCGGGCCGTCGCCCTCGGTGCTCGCGGCGCCGAGAGCGGCGACCTGGAGCACCATCCACGGGCTGAACGCCCACGGGGTGGCGGCGACCGCGCGCGCGACGTCGCGCGGGTCCGCCCAGGCGGTCTCCATGACCTCGTCGGGGTTCGGCTCGACCGTGCCCGCCGCGCGCGCCGCGTAGACCGGGCAGATCTCGTTCTCCACGACGCCGGAGGCGTCGACGGCGCGATAGCGGAAGCCCGGCACCGCGACCTCGAGGCCCGCGATCTCGAGCTCGAGCTCGTGCCGCGCGTGGCGGACGATCGACTCCTCGGTGGTCTCGGTCCAGCGCGGGTGCCCGCAGAAGGAGTTGGTCCACACCCCCGGCCACGTGCGCTTCGCGAGCGCGCGCCGCGTGAGCAGGAGGCGGCCCGCGTCGTCCAGGACATAGCAGGAGAAGGCCAGGTGGAGGGGCGTCTCGGTCGTGTGGACCGCGGCGCGCTCGAAGGTGCCGGTCCGTCGACCCTGGTCGTCGACGGTGACGACGTGGTCGGCGGCGACGGGGACGTGCGAGGTCATGCGGCCACTCTCGCACACGCCGGTCCGGGACGGGGAAACGCTGTCAGGAGTCGGTGGGACGCCCGTGGCGGGGCCCGGGGGGGGAGGGTCGGGCGCGGCGCGGCCGTGAGGGGAGTCACCCCGACGGCTCGTCGCACCGTCTTGCCGAGCCCACCCCGGAGTGAATTAAGGTGAGGGTAACCTCACTCGCAGACGACCGACCGGGCACGCGCCCCCGAGCAGATCCGAGCACCATGACCTCGCCCGCGACCGCCGACGCGCCGGCCGGCGTCCCCGACGGGACGCTCCGGCCCGCGACGGACCGCGACGACCGACCGGCCGGGGTCGCCCGCACCAACGCGGGGCGCAGCCTCGGGCTCCTCGTCGCCGTCGTGGTCCTCGTGCTCGCGATCGTGCTCAGCCTGGTCGTCGGCTCCAAGCCGGTCCCGCTCGGCACCGTCTGGGACGCGCTCACCGGGTACGACGGCTCGGGCGACCACGTGATCATCCGCGACCTGCGGCTGCCGCGCACGATCGTCGGCCTCCTGGTCGGCGCCGCGCTCGGGGTCTCGGGCGGGCTCATCCAGGCCATGACGCGCAACCCGCTGGCCGACCCGGGCATCCTCGGCGTCAACGCCGGAGCCGCGTTCGCCGTCGTGCTCGCGGTCGCGTTCCTCGGGTTCACGGACATCCAGTCCTTCATCTGGTTCGCGTTCGCCGGGGCGGTCGTGGCGACCGTCGCGGTCTACGCCATCGGGTCGCAGGGGCGCGGGGGAGCGACGCCGGTGCGCCTGACCCTCGCGGGCGTCGCGCTCGGGGCGGTCCTGGGCGGCATCTCGCAGGGCATCACGCTGCTCGACCCCGCGGCGTTCGACCGCATGCGCTTCTGGGGTGCCGGCTCGCTCGCCGGGCGCACGATGGAGATGGCCGGCACGATCGCGCCGTTCGTCGTGGTCGGGCTCGTCATCGCGCTCGTCGTCGCCCGCCCGCTCAACACCATCGCGCTCGGCGACGACCTCGCGAGCTCGCTCGGCGCCCACGTCGGGCGCACGCGCATCCTCGTCGGCGTCGCGGTCATGCTGCTGTGCGGCGCCGCGACGGCGGCCGCCGGGCCGATCGCGTTCGTCGGGCTCATGGTGCCGCACGTCGCGCGCTGGACGGTCGGCCCCGACCAGCGCTGGATCCTCCCGTACTCGGCCGTGCTCGCGCCGGTCCTGCTGCTCGTGTCCGACGTCGTCGGCCGCGTCGTCGTCATGCCCGGCGAGCTCCAGGTCGGGATCGTCACCGCGTTCGTCGGCGCCCCCGCCCTCATCGCGCTCGTGCGCCGCTCGAAGGCGAGCGGGCTGTGAGCGCCCCGGTCCGGGACGACGCGCCCGTAGGCCCGTCCGTGCGCGGCGGCGGCGTGCACCGCGTCGACTTCGGCCGCCCCACGCGGGTGGTGCGCGCACTCGGCGGCCGCGCGAGCCTCCGGCTCGACCTGCGCACGCTCGGCGTGTGCGCGGTGCTGCTGCTCGTCGCGCTCGCGATCGGCGTCGTCGCGCTGACCACCGGCGACTACCCGCTCACGGTCCCGCAGGTCCTCCAGGCGCTCGTGGGGGCGGCCGACGGTCCCGTCCACATGGTCGTCGTGGAGTGGCGCCTGCCGCGCGCGCTCATGGCGCTCGTGCTCGGGGCGGCGCTCGGCGCGAGCGGCGCGATCTTCCAGTCCCTCACGCGCAACCCGCTCGGCAGCCCCGACGTCATCGGGTTCAACACCGGCGCGTACACGGGCGCGCTCGTCGTCATCATGCTGCTCGGCGGCGGGTACGTCGGTGTCGCGGCGGGCGCGCTCGTCGGCGGCATCGTCACCGCGGGGGTCGTGTACCTCCTGGCGTACCGGCGCGGGGTCCAGGGGTTCCGGCTCATCATCGTCGGCATCGCCGTGTCCGCGATGCTCGCGTCCGTCAACCAGTGGCTCATCATCAAGGCGGACCTCGAGACCGCGATGGCGGCCGCCGTGTGGGGCGCCGGGTCGCTCAACGGCATGACCTGGGCGCAGGCCGTGCCCGCGTGCGTGCTCGCGGCGCTCCTCGCGCTGCCGCTCGTGTGGCTCGCGCCGCGCATGGGGCTGCTGGAGCTCGGGGACGACGCCGCGGCCGCCCTCGGCCTGCGCAGCGAGCGGGTGCGCCTCGCCCTCGTCATCGTCGGCGTCGCGCTCACGGCGCTCGTCACCGCGGCGGCCGGGCCCATCGCGTTCGTCGCGCTCGCCGCCCCGCAGCTCGCGCGCCGCCTCACGGGCGCCGCGGGCGTGCGGATCCTCCCCGCCGCCGTCATGGGCGCCGTCCTGCTCGCGGCGAGCGACCTCGTCGCCCAGCGCGCGTTCGCGCCCACCCAGCTCCCGGTCGGCGTCGTCACCGTGAGCGTCGGCGGCGCCTACCTCGTCTGGCTCCTCGTGCGCGAGGCCCGCAAGTGACCACCAACCCGCAGACCGGAAGGACCCCGGTGGCTCTCACGAACCTCGCGGCCGCCCCGAGCGACACCGTCGCCGCCGCGTCGACCGACGCGCGCGCGGCCCGCGTCCCGCCCGCGGACCGCCTGCACGCCGAGGGGATCACGGTCGGCTACGACGACCGCGTCATCTCCTCCGACCTCGACGTGAGCATCCCCGACGGGTCGTTCACGGTGATCGTCGGGCCGAACGCGTGCGGCAAGTCGACGCTGCTGCGCGCGCTGTCGCGCCTGCTCAAGCCGTCGCGGGGGCAGGTCGTGCTCGACGGCCGCTCGATCTCCTCGATCCCCGCGAAGGAGGTCGCGCGCCGCCTCGGACTCCTGCCGCAGTCGTCGATCGCCCCCGAGGGCATCACTGTCGCCGACCTCGTCGCACGCGGGCGCTACCCGCACCAGAAGCTCCTGCGGCAGTGGTCGCGCGAGGACGAGGCCGCGGTGGTCGGCGCGCTCGCCGCGACCGGGACGACCGAGCTCTCGGGCCGCCTGGTCGACGAGCTCTCCGGCGGGCAGCGCCAGCGCGTGTGGGTCGCCATGGTCCTCGCGCAGGAGACGCCCATCCTCCTGCTCGACGAGCCGACGACGTTCCTCGACATCGCGCACCAGATCGAGCTGCTGGAGCTGTGCGCCGACCTCAACCGCGACCGCGGGCACACGCTCGTCGCGGTCCTGCACGACCTCAACCACGCGTGCCGCTACGCGACCCACCTCATCGCCATGAAGGACGGCGCGGTCGTCGCCGAGGGCGCGCCGGCCGAGGTCGTGACGGCCGAGCTGGTCGAGGACGTGTTCGGCCTGCCCTGCCGCATCATCGCCGACCCCGTGACGGGAACGCCGCTCGTCGTGCCCGAGGGTCGTCCCCGCCGCGCCTGACCGCGGCCCCGTTCCCCGCCGGTCGACCCACCCGCCCGACCGGCCCCCCACCGTCCTGCGCTCGCCCGCACCGCCTCGTCGGAGGAGCAACGCATGACCCGCAGCACCCGTCCCTCGTCCACCCTGCCCACGCCGGCCCGCGAGGCCCGGCCCCGGCGCGCGGTGCGTCCCCTCGCCGCCGGCACCATCGCCGTCGGGCTCGCGGCCACGCTCGCGGCGTGCTCGACCGCCACCGACCCGGGCGCCGACGGCGCGGACGACGGCGCGGCCCCGTCCGCCGCCGCGGAGGGCTGGACCTGGACGTCCTCGGGCTACGGCACGACGTACGCGCTCGACGAGGCGCCGGACAGCGTGGTCGTCGACGGCTACACCGCCGCAGCGCTGTGGGACTACGGCGTGCGGCCCGCGGGCGTGTTCGGCTACGGCTTCTCCGACGCCGGCGCGCTGTCGATCGGCAACGCCCGGGTCGACGAGATGGAGGTCGTCGGAGCCGACGCCGAGCTCAACCTCGAGAAGCTGCTCGCGCTCGAGCCCGACCTCGTGATCGGGTTCGGCAACGAGGACGGCACGGCCTGGACCTGGTGGGACGACAAGGTCACGACGGAGGCGACGGCGGTCGCGCCGTTCGTCGGCATGAGGTTCTCGGGGCGCCCGGTGGTCGAGGTGATCGAGGACTACGCGTCGCTCGCGGAGTCGCTCGGCGGCGACGTCGAGTCACCGGAGGTCACGGAGGCGAAGGTCGCGTTCGACGAGCGGCTCGACACGCTGCGCGGCATCGCGGCCGAGAAGCCGCTGACGATCCTGCCCCTCAACGGCGCGGAGCAGCTGTGGGTCGGTCAGAAGAACCTGGGCCAGCTCGCGCTGCTCGAGGAGCTCGGCTTCACGATCGGCGGGCCGCAGGACCAGGAGGGTTGGGCCGAGCTGAGCTGGGAGCGCGTGCCGGAGCACCCGGCCGACGTCGTGCTGAGCTACACGGGCTCCGACGAGGCGATGGCCGCCAACCCGGTCTACGCCGGGCTCCCCGCCGTGCAGGCGGGCCAGGTCGTGGGCTGGGACGACAAGCGCCCGTTCACCTACGCGAGCTACGTCGAGTGGTTCGACGAGCTCATCGCGGTGCTCGACGGCGCGGAGGTCGTCTCGGGGCCGCCCGCATCCTGACCGTCCCACCAGTCGAGCACGACGGTCGCGTGGTAGGTGAGCCAGCGTGACGGCTCGCCCGCGGGAGCGTCGACCTCGAACCACACCCGGCCCGGGTGGCGCCGGCCCTGGAGCCAGGTGCCGTCCGGGCGCCGGGCGCGGCGGACGTGCTCGACGGCGTCCGCCGCGCGCGGGTCGGGCGGCGTCCCGTCGAGCAGCGACGCCTCGCGGAGGTAGACCAGCGCGTTGAGCACGCTGTAGTACCAGCGGAACGGGTACGCGAGCCGGAAGACCCAGTCCCCGACGGGCTCGCCCGTGCTCAGGCGGCGGAACAGGCCCCGGCGCAGCAGGTACTCCTCGCCGGACCGACGCGCCGCGCGCAGCTCGTGGTCCCCGCCCGCGAGCTCCTGGTACGCGAGCAGACCCTTGAGCGCGTTGAGCGTCGAGTGGAAGGACGACACCGTGGCGCCCTCCACCCACTCGCAGTTCCACCCGCCGTCGGGCAGCCGTCCGGCGAGCACCGCGGCGAGCAGCTCCGACACGTCGACCCCGAGCCACGCACCCGCCGCGAGCGTGTACCCGTTGATGCACCAGTCGACCTCGCCGCCCCAGTAGGGCAGGTCGTCGTACTCCCAGCGGCTGTGCGCCGCGAGCAGCTCGGGCGTGCGGCGCGCGCGCAGCACGCCCGGATCGAGACCCCACTCGCGCAGCGCGACGAGCGACCACGTCGTCGCGGTCCACGGCTGACCCTCCTCGGGCCTGCCCCCGGCGTCGTACGCGGCGTCGGTCGCAGCGTCGACCGCGCCCACGTCTGCGGGGAAGTACGCGCCGCCCGCCCACTGCCCGTCCGGGTCCTGCAGCGCGAGCAGGCGTGCGCCGAAGCCCTCGGTCGCGACGCGCGCCCGCGTCGCCTCCCACACCTCGGGAGGCGCGCGCACGACGTCCCGCTCGACCCGCCAGCGCAGCGCAGGGTCGGCCTCGAGGAGCCAGTCGACCAGCCCGCCGTCGGGCGGCCCTCCGGGAGCGGCATCGGCCATCCCGTCACGCTACGCCCGGGCCGCAGCCGGCGTCAGCCCGTCAGACGAATCCGAAGACGGGCGGGAAGACGATCGCGACGATCGCGGCCCACACCGCGTACACGGGCAGGAACCGGGTCTGCCAGGCCACGAGGTCGGCGAACGGGCGGCGCCCGCGCAGGAACGCCGTCGCCAGCACCGCGGACCACACGAGGTGGACGAGGAGGAGCAGGTTGAGCCCCAGCGCCGCGGCCTTGTTCGGGCTCACGCCGAACTCCGCGATGCGCGTGAGCATCGCGGTGAGGGCGACGGCGTCGACCGCGAGCGCCGCGACGACGAGGACGACCTGGAGCCCGTCGAAGAACGACCGGGGCGCGAGCGGGTCGCGCGCCGAGACGGAGTACAAGAGCAGGCACAGGACCAGCACGAGGATCGCGTCCATGAGGATGAGCAGCTCGCGGTCGACGGCGGCGAGGTTCCCCGCGGTCGCGAGGACGACGAACACGGCGAGGAGCATGACGAGCGTCAGGGGCGTGAAGACGCGCGTGAGCACGGGCGCGATGTTCTCGACGACGTTCTGCTTGGCCTCGACGAGCCACGCGGCGACGATCAGCGCGGCCGGGACGCACAGCGGCAGGATCCAGTCCTCGAGGTAGGGCTCGAGGTCGACGTCGGCGAGGGAGAAGACGCCCGCGGTGAGGCCGAGCAGGACCCCGCCGCCGAGCGCGAGGAGCGTGTAGTACACGGCGAGCTCGCCGGTGAAGCGCGCGAAGTCCATGCGGCGCGCGTCCGAGCGCCAGCGCCCGCCGACGTACGCGAGCCCGACGACCGCCCACAGCGTCGCGGGGGCGGCGAGCGCCGCGAGGACGAGGGTGGAGCCCGTGGGCTCGAACGGGTACACGTTGAGGACGACGCCCAGCACCACGAACGGCACGGCCAGCGCCCCGACGACGCGCGCCGTGACCTGGCGCTTCCACGCGAGGTAGGCGGTGAGGAACGGCAGCACGAGGAGCCCGACGTTGAGGCCGACGGTCTCCGGGTCGAGGACGGCGGTCGCGACCTTGACCGTGATCCCCGTGGCCACGGCGAGCGCGAGGACGACCGCGAGCTCGCGCCACGACCGCGTGCGGCCCGGCTGCTCGCCGACGAGGACGAGCTGCTTCCACAGCCGCTCGGAGTGCTCCTGCGCGAACTCGCGCGACAGGTCGTCGAGCGTGCCCATGCGCTTCACCGCGACGAGGAACGCCTCGTCGTCGTCGAGCCCGGTCGCGCGCAGGTCCTCGACCCGCTCGCGCAGGTGGTCCTCCATCTCGTCGACGTCCGCCGCGGAGATGGCCTCGCGGCGGCGCACGTACCCGCGCCACTGGTCGATCTGGGCCTCGAGCGCGGCGTGCGGGCCGGGGTGCGCCCCGTCGGTCGGCGCGGTCGCGGCGCCCATCAGGCCCACCCCTCCGCGACGCGCGGCGGGGTCGGCAGCCCGTCCTGGGCCGTGCGCCAGACCTGGTGGAGCGCGTGCGCGACGACGTCCCACTGCGCCTGGCGCTCGACGAGCGCCTCGCGCCCGGCAGCGGTGATCGCGTAGTGCTTGCGGCGCCGGCCGACGTCGGACGTGCCCCACGACGCCTCGACGAGCCCGAGCCGCTCCAACCGGTGCAGCAGGGGGTACAGCATGCCGTCGGTCCACTGCATGCGGCCGCCCGAGAGCTCGTCGACGCGCTTGAGGATCGCGTAGCCGTACGACTCGCCGTCGGCGAGGATCCCGAGCACGAGCGGGGTGGCCGACGCGGCCACGAGGTCCTTGTCGATACGCATGGCACTCCTATGCCTAGTTCTTCTAGGGGTATTGACCCTAGCAGATCTAGGGTTGGATGCGGTCGGCTGCGAGGGGACGGGGAGGCGATGGCGCGACGACGGGCCTGGAAGCGGGACTGGGGGACCACGGTCGCCCTCGCGCTGGTCGCGGTGTTCCCGGTCGCCGTCCAGGGAACCGTGCGGTCCTGGCGGATGCACGACCGGGGGGAGCTCTCCGCGACCGGACTCCTGTGGATGGGCGTCGCGGGCGTCGTCCTGGTCGCCGCCGTGTCGATCGTCGCCCGGTCGCGGGTCCGACGCGAGCTCGACCGGGCCGTCGCCGCCAACCCCGGCGCGACCGTGGCCCTCGTCCGACCGGTCCGTCGCTCCACGGCCCTGCTCGACCAGATCCCGCTGAAGCAACGCAAGCGGCAGATGCCGTGCCTGCTCGTCGTCCGACGCGACGAGGTGGACCTCTGGAGCACCGTGGACCCGCCGACCTTCCTCCTCCGGGTGGAGCGCGAGGGCCTCTCCGTCGAGCTCGTGGCCCTCGACCTCTTCGAGGTGGAGGAGCTGCTGACGCTCCGGCTCACGCGAGGTGACACCCGCCTCGAGGTCGCCGTGCAGGGACTCGTCGGCTCGCGCTCGTGGGGCCACCGCGGTGCTCTCGAAGGGCTCGACGAGGTGCTCCGCGCCCTCGGTTACGCGATCCGGCCCACGGCCGACGCGAAGCGGGGTCGGCCGGGCCGCGTCGCGGAGCAGCCTCAGGGCTAGCGTGGTCCCACGGACGCGCGCCGCCCGGCCGGCCCGCGGAACGACGGGGGAGGGCTCATGCCTCGCACGTACCTCTTCGCCCTGACCGACGGCGGCGGGACGGTCCCGCCCGAGGTGGGGGCGGTGCGTCGGCTCGTGGAGCGCGGGCACCGCGTGCGCGTGCTCGCCGAGGACTCGATGGCGCCCGAGGTGCGCGCGACGGGCGCGACGCTCGTCCCGTGGCGCACGGCGCCCAACCGCCCCGACCGCGACCCGGCGCACGACCCCCTGAAGGACTGGGAGGCGTCGGGCCTGCTCGCGCAGGCGCGCGACATCGGCGACCACGTGATCGCCGGGCCCGCGCCGGACTACGCGCGCGACGTCCTCGCGGCCGTCGACGACGAGCGCCCCGACCTCGTCGTGACGTCCGTCTTCGCGTTCGGCGCGATGATCGCCGCGCAGTCGCGGGGCGTCCCGTTCGACGTCCTCGTCCCCAACGTCTACGCGCTGCCCACGCCCGGCCGCACGCCGTTCGGTGCGGGGCTCAAGCCCGCGCGCGGGCCGCTCGGCCGGCTGCGCGACCGCATGATCACCGGCCTCTCGACGCGCGTGTTCGACCGGTACACGCGCGACCGGCTCAACGCCCTGCGCGCCGACCTGGGCCTCGACCCGCTCGCGCGCTCGTGGGAGCAGATGAGCGCCGCGCGCCGCCAGCTCGTCATGACGAGCCCCGCGTTCGACCTCCCCGGCCCGCTCCCGGCGAACGCCCGGTACGTGGGGCCCGTGCTCGACGACCCGACGTGGGCCGACGACGTCCCGTGGGCCGCGCCGCCGCGCGACGACCCGCTCGTCCTCGTCGCGCTGTCGTCCACGTTCCAGGACCAGGCCGCGCTCCTGCGGCGGATCGTCGCGGCGCTCGCGACGCTGCCCGTGCGCGGGGTCGTCACGACCGGGCAGGGGCTCGCTCCCCGCGAGGTGCCGGGTGCGGCGAACGTCGCCGTGGTCGCGTCCGCTCCCCACCACGAGGTGCTGCGCGACGCCGCGCTCGTCGTCACGCACGGCGGGCACGGCACGCTCCTCAAGGCGTTCGCGGCGGGCTGCCCCGTCGTCGTCCTGCCGCACGGGCGCGACCAGGGCGACAACGCCGTGCGCGTCACGCTGCGCGGCGCGGGCGTCGCGCTCTCACGGAAGGCGTCCGCCGAGCGGGTCGCGCGCGCCGTCCGGCAGGTCCTCGACGACCCCGAGTACACGCGCCGGGCCACCACGCTCGGCGACGCGGTCCGGCGCGACGCCCAGCACAGCACGCTCGTCGCCGAGCTCGAGGACCTCGGCCCCCAGCGCTCCGCACCGCCGCTACGGTGACCCGATGGACGCCGAGACCCACGCCCGCCGCCTGCGCGACCACCTCGACGCCGCGACGCCGGACGCGGTCCGTCGCCTGCCGCTCGTCGCCCCCGGGCGCGCGGCCTACGACGCGCGCGACCTCGTCGTCGACACGGCCGCCGCGTGGGTCGTCGAGGTGTGGGACGCCGCGGCGCGGGGACGCTCGCGCCTCCCCGGCCGGGTCGAGGGGCACGACGGGTACGGCACCCGCGTCCCGCTCGCCCTGGCGCCCTGACCCGACGGCCCGTCCCTCGCCCTGGGCGAGGCGCATGAGATCTCCCGCTTGAGGCGCTGGACGACGGGAGGGCCGGCGGCGCCGGAGCCGGGTAACCCGGTCCCGGCGCCGTTGCTGCGCTCGGTCAGGCGACCGCGGTCGCCTCCAGCTCGACGAGCTGCCCGGTGACCGCCAGGCGGGTCACCCCGAGCATCGTCGTCGCCGGGGCGACGCGCGCGGCCCCGAGCCGTGCGGCGAGCACCCCGTAGTGCTGGAAGAGCGCGTCGACGTCGGTCGTGTAGACGTTCAGCCGGACGACGTCCGCGAGCGTCATGCGCGCCTCCGCCAGCACCGCCTCCAGGTTGTCCAGGCTCAGCGCGAGCTGCGCCGCGAGGTCGCCCTCGTGCTGGGGACGGCCGTCGGGAGACATCGCCGTCTGCCCGGAGCAGAAGAGCGTCCGGGTGTGCCCGGAGACCAGCTCCGCCTGGTTGAACCCCAGCTCCTGCGACCACGCCACGGGGTTGATCGCCGTTCGTTGCACTGCCATGCCGACTCCGTCCGACTCGTCCTGCCCGGGCGCGCGTCGACCCTCGTGGCCGACGTCCCGCACGCCCGTATCCGAGCCTCTCTGCGATAGACGACACCCTCTGTCATGTATCCCGGTACGTTTCTCGGGTGCGCGCCGACCGGCTGGTCTCCCTGGTGCTGCTGCTCCGGCAGCGGGGCCGGCTGTCCGCGACCACCTTGGCGCGCGAGCTCGAGGTGTCGACCCGGACGGTCCTGCGCGACGTCGAGGCGCTCTCCGCCGCAGGCGTGCCGATCTACGCCGAGCGCGGCCGGCACGGCGGCTTCGCGCTCCTGCCCGGCTTTCGCACGGAGCTCACGGGCCTCACCCCGGACGAGGCGCTCGCCGTGCTCGCCGCCACGTCGGGGCGTGGCGAGCAGGCGCTCGGCCTGGGGACCGCGCTCGCGTCGGCCGTCCGCAAGGTCGTCGACGCGCTGCCCGAGGCCCACCGTGACGCCGCCGACGACGCGGCCCGGCGGATCCTCGTCGAGCCGGAGATCGACC
This sequence comes from Cellulosimicrobium funkei, assembly GCF_001019615.1. Lineage (GTDB taxonomy): Bacteria > Actinomycetota > Actinomycetes > Actinomycetales > Cellulomonadaceae > Cellulosimicrobium > Cellulosimicrobium cellulans_E. The sequence continues at coordinate 72,320 of NZ_JNBQ01000001.1, forward strand.
TGCTCGCTCGCCGGCAGGCCGCCGAGGAGGTCCCCGTGGGAGTCCTGCGCGAGGTCCGGCGCGCCGTGCTCGACGGACGAAGGCTCCGGATACGCTACGCCGCCGTCGACCGGCCGCCGGCCTCGCACGAGGTCGACCCGCTGGGGATGGTCACCGCCCGTGGCACGGGCTACCTGCTCGCCACCGTCGGCGGGGCGGACCGCACGTACCGCCTCTCCCGGATCCTTGCTGCCGAGGCGCTCGCCGAGCCGGCGGACCGTCCCGACGTCGTCGACCTCGAGCAGCTCTGGCGCGAGCGCAGCGCCCGGTTCCGGGCGGGAGACGACCAGGTCGTCGCGCGCGTCCGGCTCGTGCCGGACCGACGGGAGATGCTCGTGGGCACCGCGGTCTCCGTCCACGCCGAGTCCGTCGCCGACGACGGCCTGCTGGTGCTCGACGTGAGCTTCCAGGACCTCCGGCACGCCGTCTGGGCCGTGTGGCAGCTCGGACCGGACGCCGAGGTGCTGGACCCGGCACCGCTGCGCGACCTGCTGCGGGACCGCGCCGTCGCGACCGCGCGGCGCTACGGGGCACCGGAGGACGCCCCGGCAGAAGGACGGCCCCGCCGCGGACGGCGCGGCGGGGCCGCCGTCGAGCCCGGGCGGGACCAGGTGGTCCCGCCCAGGGTCGTGCACGGGTCTCCCGGAGGAGGGTCGGGCTACCCGGCGTAGGTCTCGAGCTCGGCGACGCGGGGAGTGCCCGACGCGCCGGTGATCTCGAGGTTGATCTTCTTGAGCGACGTCGCGGTGAACGTGATCGTGCCCGCACCGCTGCCCGTCTTGAGGACGGCGCCCGTGTCGTTGTTCACGAGGCGCCACGTCCCGATGCTGCCGCCGCCAGCGGCCTCCTTGACGACGACCCGGCCCACGGTCGTCGCGGTGCCCCACTTGACGGAGACGGTCCCCGTCGAGCCGCTGGGCGACCACCAGGTGGCGGTGCTGCCGTCGATCGCGTTGCCGTAGCTCGTCCCGCTGCCCTTGCTCGAGCCGTCCGCGCCGGCGCCGATGCTGAGGTTGGTGCCCGACGGCGGGCCGGTCGGGTCGGTCGGGTCCGTGGGGTCGGTCGGGTCGGTCGGGTCCGTGGGGTCGGTCGGGTCGGTCGGGTCCGTGGGGTCGGTCGGGTCGGTCGGGTTCGTCGGCTCGCCGCCGAAGGTGACCCGGAGCGAGCCGTCCGCCGCGAACGACCAGCCGAGCTCGCCGTCGTACGCGGAGCAGGCCGACCCGTTCGAGCCGGACCAGAACGAGTTGCCGCCCGCGTCCGTGCCGACCGTCTTGTCGTTCGCCCCGGAGTCGCACGACACGTTGCCGCTGAACCGGTGGGTCCCGGCGTCGAAGCTGAAGTTGCGCTCGGCGTTGCCGACCGCGACGTTGCCGCTCACGGCGATCGAGCCCGGGTTCGAGTTGTACGTGAACCCGTGCTTGCCGTTGTCCACGGCGAACGAGTTGCGCACGACGTGGTCGACCTTGATGTCCTCGCCGCCGAGCTTGTACCCGTTGCGGTCGCCCGCACCGGCCTGGCCGCCGTCGGAGAGCGTGCCGTTCTCGTAGGCGAGCGAGCTCTCGATCGTCACGGGCCCGATCGGCCCGGTGTCGGACTTCGTGTACAGGTCCCAGCCGTCGTCGATGTTGTTGTGGGCGACGGTGTCACGGAACACGTTGCCCGGACCGGACGTGAGCTTCGCGGCGAAGCCGTCCGCGTCCTCGCCGTCGGAGTCCGCGTTGTCGTGCGACTCGCTGCTGACGACGAGGTTGTTCGACGGCCACTCGCTCGCCGGGGCGCCCGCCACGAGACGGGAGAGCTGCAGGCCGGTGTCGTGGTTGTAGCGGGTCACGACGCGCTCGATGACGTTGTTGCTGCCGCCGAGCAGGATGCCGTTGTCGCCCGCGTGCTCGACCACGATGCCGTAGACGTGCCACCAGTCGCCGCCGATCGCGAGGCCGCGGTTCGCCGAGTTCTCCGCCTGCGCCGAGAAGTTCAGCACGGGCCGCTCCCCGGGGTACGCGGACAGCAGGGTGCGGTCGCCCGACGTGCCGTCGTTGCCCGGCTCGATCGTCACGGTCGACGACAGGTCGTACGTGCCGCCGCGCAGGAAGATCTCGCCGCCCGAGGCGACGCGCTCGATCGCGACGGGGAGCGTCGTCGGCGCCGACAGCGTGCCGGCCGCGCTCGCGCTGCCGTTCGGGGCGACGTAGATCGTCTCGGCGCCCGGCTCCGGCGGGTCCGTCGGGTCGACCGGGCCCGGGTCCGTCGGGTCGGTCGGGTCCGTCGGGTCGGTGGGGTCGGGGTCCGGCGTCTGCGGCGTGCACGAGCCGTCCGAGACCTTGAGGCCCTTGTTCGCGCCCGCGGTCTGGTTCACGAGGTTCGGCACGCAGCTCGCGCCGTCGAGCGTGTAGGAGTACGGGATGCTGACCGACGTCGTGGAGGTCAGGTTCGGGCCGGCCGGCTGGATGTCACCGCTCGGGCTCGACCACGTGACGTTGTCGAGGACGTTCCCGGCGACCTGCCAGGTGCCCTTCTGGTCGGTGTAGAACGTGCCGAGGACGTCCTTGGAGTCCTCGAAGTAGTTGTTCTCGACCTTCGCCTTCGCCCCGGCCCGCGAGTTGATCCCAGACTCGTTGAGCTGCACGTAGTGGTTGTTGTAGATGTGGGCGATGCCGCCGCGCAGCAGGGGCGTGCGCGAGTCGAGGTTCTCGTACTTGTTGTGGTGGAACGTCACGAACCCGTTGGACGTGTCGCTCTCACTCGAGCCGATGAGGCCGCCGCGGCCGGAGTTGCGCAGGATGCTGTAGGACAGCGTCACGTACTGGACGCCCGCCTTCATGTCGAAGAGGCCGTCGTAGCCCTCGGACTCCCCGCCCGACGCCTCGAGCGTCACGTGGTCCACCCACACGTTGTTGACGCCGCTCTCCATGCCGATGGCGTCGCCGCCGTTCGACGTGGGCGAGCCCGACTTCTTGACGTTCTTCACGGTGACGTTCTGGATGATGATGTTGCTGGCCTCACGGATGTGGATGCCCAGCTGGTCGAACGTCGCGCCGTTGCCGACGCCGACGATCGTCACGTTGCTGATCTGCTTGAGCTCGATCACGCCGGCCGCCGTGTTGCAGCTGTCGCCCGAGACCTTCGCCGTGTTGCCGTGGTTGATGGTGCCCTCGACCTCGATGACGATCGGGGTGTCGTCGCTGGCCCGGTTGCACAGGGCCGCGTGGATCTGGGTGCCGGTCGTGGCGCGGACGGTCTGTCCGCCGGCGCCACCGGTCGTGCCGCCGTTCTGGGTCGCGTAGCCGGTCGGGCTGCCGGTCACGGCCGCGTTCGCGGTCGTCGTCAGGGCCGTCACGCCCATCGTGGCCGCCAGGGCCGTCGCGGCGGTCGCCGCGAGCAGTCGTCGTGCGACGGGTCGTCTCATCGTGGTGCCTCACCTTTCGTCATCGAACTGGGGGCAGTGCGTGGTGACTCACGGCTCCAGGTCCGCGTTCGCATCGGTCGACGCGACGACCTCGTCCTGGTGCGCGGGCGCCGGGTCGTGCGCCCTGCGCGGCCGGCCGACGACGACGTCGGGCAGCCCGCCTCGGAAGAGCTCGTCGAGGCGTTCAGATGGGGTCGAGATCTGGGTAACCGGTTTCTCGATCGTAGGATACCGGTTTCCCATTGCGCAAGCCGCAGACACTTGACTAGTTCTTGACTCCTGCCGACCCGATGGCGGGGGAGCGCTCCACGCCCCCTGGCGTGGGGGATCGGATCAGGAGGAGCCCGGGATGCAAGAAGTCCCGGTCAGGATCACCTGACCGGGACTCTTGCGCGGGCCTTCCGACTGTGACGTCGAAGCCCTCGCCACGTGCGCGAGGGGGGACTTGAACCCCCACGCCCTTTCGGACACTGGCACCTGAAGCCAGCGCGTCTGCCATTCCGCCACTCGCGCGTGCCGCAGAAGACTAGCACGGCGCACAAGGACGCCTGGAACCCCGCGGCCCGACGTGACGGCCGCCACGTGCCGGTCGTCGCGCACCGACGAGGTGCCCGACGGCCGCGCGCCCGACGTTCACACGCTCCGCCCCGAACGCACCACATCCGTCCGGAGATCGTGCGACGAATCGGGCCTCCGTCGCAGACGTGATCGATACGATCTAGGTAGTCTGCCCGGGACGCAGGTGTGCACCAGAGGCCACCGGGAGCAGGTCCGGGAGGCGCAGACGAGGACCGCGGCACGAGCCGCAGCACGAGCGAGCACGAGGGAGGAGGTGGCATGGGAGTCCTGGACCGCTTCGAGAAGGGCGTCGAGCGCGTGGTGAACAACGCCTTCGCCAAGGTCGGACGCAGCGAGGTCAAGCCCGTCGAGCTCGCGAGCGCGTTGCGGCGCGAGGTCGACGACCGCGCCGCCGTCGTGGACCGCGAGCGCACGGTCGTGCCCAACGAGTTCACCATCGAGCTGTCGGTGGACGACTTCGGCCAGGTCGAGGGGTGGGGCGCGGAGACGCTCGCCGACGAGCTGGCGTCGAACGTCACGCAGTACGCGGCGTCGCAGCACTACGCGTTCGTCGGCCCGGTGAGCGTGAGCTTCGAGCAGAACGACACGCTCGACGTCGGCCGCTTCCAGCTCCGCTCGGCCAGCGTGCGCGGCAACGTGGCGCCCGCGACGTCCGCGTCCCCGAGCACGCGGCACCCCCTCGTCGACATCGACGGGCAGCGCTACCTGCTCACAGGCCCGGTCACCGTCATCGGGCGTGGCTCCGAGGCCGACATCGTCGTCGACGACCCGGGCGTCTCGCGCCGCCACCTGGAGATCCGCGTGACGCCGGAGGGCGTCATCGCGACGGACCTCGGCTCGACCAACGGCCTGTTCGTCGAGGGCCACCAGGTGCCGGCCGCGACGCTGCTGGACGGCAACTCCCTGACGATCGGCCGTACCCGCATCATGTTCTGGACCGGCGCGTCCGACAACGAGGAGTGGTGATCCGGCCCGCATGACCGACCTCACGTTCACCCTGCTGCGGCTGGGCTACCTGGTGCTGCTCTGGGTGTTCGTGCTCTCCGCGATCGGGGTGCTGCGTCGGGACCTGTACGGCACCAAGATCACGCCCCGCCGGGGCCGCAAGGGCGCTGCGCAGGCCGCGCGCCCGACGTCGGGCCCCACGCCTGCCGCGGCTCCGGAGCCCGCACGCCCCGCCGCACCCGCGGGACCGTCCCGGCTCGTCGTCACCGCCGGCCCGCTCACGGGCACGACGATCCCCCTCACGACGTCGTCGATCCTCATCGGACGGGCGCCGAGCTGCACGCTCGTGCTCGACGACGACTACTCCTCGTCGCGCCACGCGCGCATCTTCCCGCAGCACGGGTCCTGGTTCGTCGAGGACCTCGGCTCCACCAACGGCACCTACGTCGAGGACCAGCGCATCGCCCAGGTGACGCCGCTGGGCCCGGGCACGCGGGTGCGGATCGGTCAGTCCGTCGTCGAGCTGCAGAGGTAGCCCGCAGTGAACATCGCCCTGCGCTACGCCGCGCGCTCCGACGTCGGGCTCGTGCGCTCCAACAACCAGGACTCCGGGTACGCCGGGCCGCACCTGCTCGTCGTCGCCGACGGCATGGGCGGCCACGCAGGGGGCGACGTCGCGTCGTCGATCGCCATCGCGGCGCTCGCGCCGCTCGACGGCGAGTCGCACGGCCCGGACGACGCGCTCGCCGAGCTCGAGCGCTCGATCGACCACGCGCGCCAGGACCTCGTGGACCGCAGCGTGACCGACCCCGAGCTCGTCGGCATGGGCACGACCGTCACCGCGATCCTGCGGGCGGGCAACAAGCTCGCGATGGCCCACCTCGGCGACTCGCGCGCGTACCTGCTGCGCGACGGCGAGCTCACCCAGGTCACGACCGACCACACGTTCGTGCAGCACCTCGTGGACACGGGCCGCATCTCGCCCGACGAGGCGGAGACGCACCCGCAGCGCAACGTCGTCATGCGCGTGCTCGGCGACTTCGACATCGACCTCACGCCTGACATGTCGGTGCGCGAGGCGAAGCCGGGCGACCGCTGGCTCCTGTGCTCCGACGGCCTCTCGGGCTTCGTCAGCCCGGAGACGATCGCCCAGACGCTCGCGGATACCCCCGACGTCGACGAGTGCGCCGACCACCTGCTCCAGCTCGCGCTGCGCGCCGGCAGCACGGACAACGTGACCGTCGTGGTCGCGGACATCCTCGACCTCGACGTCCTGCCCGACGGCGCGGCTCCCGGCACCGGGGCGCAGATCGTCGGGTCGGCGGCGATCGACCGCGACGCCCCGACGTCGGCCGCGGACGGCCCCGCCGCGCGGGCGGCAGCCCTCATGGCCAGCGCGAACGCCCCCGCCGCGACCGAGGAGCCCGCCGCGGACGACGCGCCCGAGGCCGCGGAGGGCGAGGCGACCCCGGGCGACGTCGCGGAGGAGGGCGAGGGCGACGTGCGGCCCGGCCGTGCGCCGCGCCGCTGGATCACGGTCGTCGCGATCCTCCTCGTCGTCGCCGGCCTCGGCGTGGCCGGGTGGGCGGGGTACCGCTGGACGCAGACGCAGTACTACGTCGGGGTCGCCGACGGTCAGGTGGCCGTGTTCCGCGGCATCCCGGAGAACGCGGGCCCGGTGACGCTGTCCACGCCGATCGAGCTCACGGGGACGCGCGTCGCGGACCTGCCGGGCTACGTCGTCGACCGCCTGGAGACCACGATCCCCGCGGAGTCCCTCGAGGACGCCCGTGCGCGCGCGGAGCGCCTCGTCGCCGAGGCAGCGGAGGAGTCCACCGACGCGCCGGCGACCGACGGCACCACCCAGACGCCCACCGAGGGCGCGACCGAGACCCCGGAGGCCGGGGCGCCCGACGTGACCCCGGCACCCACCGACGGCGCCGGCTCGGGGGCCTGATGGCCACGGTGGAGACCACCGAGGTGCGCCCCGGCCGGGGCGCGGAGCTCGGTCTGCTCGTCCTCGCGCTCGCGCTGGGCATCGGGGCGTACGCGCTCGTGGGCCTGCAGCTCACGGGCGAGCTGCCGGGCCGCTTCTACGTGTACAGCTTCGGCACCGTGGTGCTCGCCGGCGCCGCGCACCTGCTGCTGCGCTTCAAGGCGCCGTACGCGGACCCGGTGATCCTGCCGATCGCCGTCGCGCTCAACGGCATCGGCCTCGCGATGATCTTCCGCCTCGACCTCGGGTCCCAGGTCACGGGCGGCACCCAGGACCTCGCGCCGCGCCAGCTCCAGTGGACCGCTCTCGGCATCCTCTGCGCGTTCGCGGTGATCTGGTTCCTGCGCGACCACCGGACCCTGCGGCGCTACACGTACACCGCGATGATCGCGGGCATCGTGCTCGTCGCGCTGCCGCTCGTCCCGGGCCTGGGCACGCGCATCAACGGCGCGCAGATCTGGATCAACGTCTTCGGCTTCTCGCTCCAGCCCGCGGAGTTCGCGAAGATCGCGTTCGCGATCTTCTTCGCCGGCTACCTCGTGACGAACCGCGACACGCTCGCGCTCGCCGGGCCCAAGGTGCTCGGCCTGCAACTCCCGCGCCTGCGCGACCTCGGGCCGATCATCATCGTCTGGCTCGTCTCGCTCGCGATCCTCGTGTTCGAGCGCGACCTCGGCACGTCGCTCCTGTTCTTCGGGCTCTTCGTCGCGATGCTGTACATCGCGACCGAGCGCGTGAGCTGGGTCGTCATCGGTCTGCTGCTCATCGCCGTCGGCGCGGTCCTCGCGGCGTCGACGTTCGGGCACGTGCAGGCGCGCGTCGACGTGTGGCTCCACCCGTTCGACCCCGAGATCTTCGGTCGCAGTCCCGGCGGCTCGGGCCAGCTCGTGGGTGGCCTGTTCTCGCTCGGCAACGGCGGCCTGTTCGGCACCGGCTGGGGCGCGGGCTACCCGCGAACGGTCCCGTACGCGTTCTCCGACTTCATCTACGCGTCGCTCGGCGAGGAGCTCGGGCTCACCGGTCTGATCGGCATCCTGCTCGCGTACCTCATCCTCGTGGAGCGCGGCCTGCGCACCGCGATCGGGGTCCGTGACGGGTTCGGCAAGCTCCTCGCGGGCGGGCTCGCGTTCGTCATGGCGTGGCAGCTCTTCGTCGTCGTCGGCGGGATCACCCGGATCATCCCGCTCACGGGCCTCACCATGCCGTTCGTCGCGCAGGGCGGGTCGTCGCTCCTCGCGAACTGGCTGGTCGTGGGCCTGCTGCTGCGCATCTCCGACGACGCGCGCCGGCCCTCGTCCCTGCCCGTGCGCGGGCAGGTGGCTCCCGGCGGCACGCGCACGCGCCCCGACTCCGAGCCGGTCGAGGTCGTGGGCAGCGGGGCTCCGGCCGTCGGCGCCCGGCCCGACGACGCACCCACCACGGTCGGCGCGCCCGCCGCCGTCGGGCCTCCCACCGGTCCGACGCGCGCGACGACGGGCGTGCAGCCCGCCGTCGGGCAGACGGGCGAGGTCTCCGCCCACCCCGACGAGCTCCGCACGGAGGTCGTGCGGCGCCCCGGTCCCGACGGCACCCACCCCGAGACCGACCCCTGGGGAGGAGCCCGGTGAACGTCCCCCTGCGTCGCGTCGCGACGGTCGTCCTCGTCATGTTCCTCGCGCTCATGGTGTCGACGACGTACATCCAGTTCGTCCAGGCGGACTCGCTCAACAACGACTCGCGCAACGCCCGCACCATCTACCGCGAGTACAACAAGTTCCGCGGCCCGATCGTCGTCGCGGGCGACGCGATCGCGTCCTCGACCCCGGTGGACGACGCGTTCGGCTTCCAGCGCCAGTACTCCAACGGCCCGCTCTACGCGCCCGTCTCCGGCTTCCTCTCGCTCACCAACGGGCGCACGGAGATCGAGGACAAGGAGAACGACTACCTCAACGGCGAGGCGAGCTCGCTGTGGCTCGACCGCCTCAGCGCGCTGTTCACCGGCAAGCAGCCCCAGGGCGCGTCCGTCGAGCTGACGATCGACCCGGCGGCGCAGCAGGCCGCCTGGGACGCGCTGGGCGACCAGCGCGGCGCAGTCGTCGCGATCGAGCCGAAGACGGGGCGCGTCCTCGCGCTCGTGTCCAAGCCGAGCTACGACCCCAACGAGCTCGCGACGCACGACACCGCCGCCGCGCGCGACCGGTACCAGGAGCTCCTCAACGCCGACGGCAACCCGATGTCGAACCGGGCGATCCGCGGCAACACGTACCCGCCGGGCTCGACGTTCAAGATCGTCACCTCGGCCGCGGCCCTCGAGAGCGGGCAGTACACGGCCGAGACCGTGATCCCGGCACCCGACGAGCTCCCGTACCCCCAGTCGACGCAGACGATGAAGAACTTCGGCGGGTCGCGCTGCTCCCCGACGGGCGAGATGACCCTCGCGGACGCGCTCCGCATCTCCTGCAACACCGCGTTCGGCGACCTCGCCATGACGCTGGGGGAGGACGCGATGCGGGACCAGGCCGAGGACTTCGGCTTCGACGCGCCGCTCGAGATCCCGATGGACGTCACCCCCAGCCAGTTCCCCGCGGAGGGCACCCCGGGCGCGGACCCGGCGGGCATCGCGCGCGCGGGCATCGGGCAGGGCGAGGTCAAGGTCACGCCCCTCCAGATGGCGATGGTCGCCGCCGCGATCGCGAACGACGGCGTGCAGATGGCCCCGTACACGGTCGAGACGATCCGCAACCCGGACCTCGACGTCGTCCGCCAGTCCGAGCCGCGCCGCCTGCGCACCTCGGTGTCGCCGTCGACCGCCGACCAGCTCACGCAGATGATGCTCGGGGTCGTCGAGAACGGCTCCGGGAAGGCCGCGCAGATCCCGGGCGTGCAGGTCGCGGGCAAGACCGGGACCGCCGAGACCGGTGGCGAGGCCGCGCCGCACGCGTGGTTCACGAGCTTCGCGCCCGCCGACGACCCGCAGGTCGCCGTCGCGGTCATCGTCGAGAACGGCGGCTCGCTGGGCAACGAGGCGACCGGCGGCGCGATCGCCGCGCCGATCGCGCGCGCCGTCATGGAGGCGGTGTTGAACGGATGAAGCCCGTGAGGGGGCTGACGCTCGGCAACCGCTACCGCCTGGTGCGGCGCATCGCCGTCGGCGGCATGGGCGAGGTATGGGTCGCGGCCGACGACGCGCTCGGGCGCGAGGTGGCCGTCAAGGTCCTGCGGACCGAGTACGCGGGCAACGAGGACTTCCTCAACCGCCTGCGGACCGAGGCCCGCAACAGCGCCGCGCTCTCGCACCCCAACATCGCCCAGATGTACGACTACGGCGAGACCGACGGCTCCGGGTACCTCGTCATGGAGCTCGTCGTGGGCGAGCCCATGGCGGACCTGCTGGAGCGCGAGCCCGTGCTCCCGCCCGCCCGGCTGCTGCCGATCCTCGCCCAGACGGCGCGTGCCCTCCACGCGGCGCACCTGTCCGGCGTCGTGCACCGCGACGTCAAGCCGGGCAACATCCTCATCGACCGCTCCGGCACGGTGAAGATCACCGACTTCGGCGTCTCGCTCGCGGCCAACCAGGTACCGATGACCGCGACGGGCATGGTCATGGGCACCGCCCAGTACCTGTCGCCCGAGCAGGCCGTCGGGCAGGCGGCCACGGGGGCGTCGGACATCTACGCGCTGGGCATCGTCGCGTACGAGTCGATCGTCGGGAACCGGCCGTTCACCGGGTCCACCCCGGTCGACATCGCGGTCGCGCACGTCAACGAGCCCGTGCCGCCGCTCCCGTCGTCTGTCGACCCGGAGCTCTCCGAGCTCGTCATGGTCATGCTCGCCAAGGACCCGCTGGCGCGGCCGCACCCGGCCGACGCCCTCGCGCGGGTCTTCGAGGAGATCCAGGCGCGCCTCGCGGCCGACCCCTGGTCCGCCCGTGCCGGCGCGGCCGCCAACACCCGGCGCGGCCGCCGCGCGCGCGCGGCGGAGGTCGACGCCCCTCCGGCACCCGAGCCGGCCCCCGCTCCCGTCATCACGCCCCTCGTCATCCCGGCCGCCGTGCGCGACCCGCACCCGGTCGACCCCGCGACGCCGTGGATCGCCCCGGAGGCCCGACCAGGCGCCCACGCCGCCGAACCCGCGGGTGGCCACCTCGCCGAGAGCGACGCCGAGCCCGTCGGTCAGGCGACCGCACCGCCGTCCGACACGGCGCCCGCCCCCGGTCCCGCGCTGCCCTGGGAGCGCCCCGTCCCCGCGTCGGCGGGCGAGGACCCGGCCGGTCCCCGCGCCTACCCGCCGCGCCGCGAGATGCACGGCGGCACCCGCTCGTCGCGACGCCCGCAGCCCGCTCGGGGCGGCACGCGGCCGGGCGCCGGCTCGCCCGCGAGCACCCCGTCGGTGGCGCCGGCCACGCGGGCCGAGGCCCGACGGCAGTCGCAGGCGGCCCCGTCGCGGTCGTCCTCCGGCCGCCGCACGTCCACGACGACGGGGCGGCGCCTCGGCGGGCTGCCGAACGGCCTCACGTGGCCCCTGGTGGCCCTGCTGGGCCTGCTCCTCGTGCTGGTCGTCGCGACGATCGCCTCCCTGGGCGACCGCGACCGGGACGACGCGGACGCTGCTCCGACGGCCGTCGTCGAGACAGTCACCGACGCCGCCGCGCCGGACTCCCCGACGCTCTCCGGACGGGTGACATCGTGACGACATCGTTGTGTTCCCGGCTTTCCCGGACGCCCTCCAGTGGGATGATTGCGCCAGATGTGCCGCGAGCGGACGCGCCCGCGGCTCCGACGACACCGAAGGACGAATGAGTGGTGGACAACGCTCCCCGAGTGCTTGCCGGGCGTTACCAGGTCGGTGAGCTCATCGGCCGTGGTGGCATGGCCGAGGTGCACATCGGGCACGACAACCGCCTCGGTCGCACCGTCGCGATCAAGATCCTGCGGTCCGACCTCGCCCGCGACCCCACCTTCCTCGCGCGCTTCCGCCGCGAGGCCCAGGCGGCGGCGTCCCTCAACCACCCGGCCATCGTCGCGGTGTACGACACCGGCGAGGACGTCCACGCGGACGCCACCGGCAACTCGGTGCACGTCCCGTTCATCGTCATGGAGTACGTCGAGGGCCACACCGTCCGCGACATCCTTCGCGACGGCCAGGCCGTCCCCATCGACGAGGCGGTCGAGATCACGGCGGGCGTGCTCGCGGCGCTCGAGTACTCGCACCACGCCGGCATCGTGCACCGCGACATCAAGCCCGCGAACGTCATGATCACGCCCACGGGCGCCGTCAAGGTCATGGACTTCGGCATCGCCCGCGCCATGGCGGACTCGGCCGCGACCATGACGCAGACCCAGGCCGTCATCGGCACCGCCCAGTACCTCTCACCGGAGCAGGCGCGCGGCGAGACGGTCGACGCGCGCTCCGACCTGTACTCCACCGGCTGCCTGCTCTACGAGCTGCTCACCGGCCGCCCGCCGTTCATCGGCGACTCGCCCGTCGCGGTGGCGTACCAGCACGTGCGCGAGGCCCCGGCGACGCCGAGCGCCGTCGCGCCCGACGTGCCCGAGGTCCTCGATCGCATCACGCTCAAGGCGCTCGCCAAGGACCGCACGGCCCGGTACTCGAACGCGGCGGAGTTCCGCGCCGACCTGGAGAACGCCGTGCGCGGCGGGGCGATCACGGCCCCCGCGCTCGGGGTCGCCGCAGCAGCGGCCGGCCTCGGTGCCGCCGCCGCGGCCGCCGACCTCCAGCCCACGATGGTGGAGTCCGCCACGCAGGTCATGGCCCCCGCGGCCGCCGCCCCGAACCCGTGGGCGACGAGCGTGGCGCCGGCGGTCCCGCCCGGCGACGAGGTGCCGGGGGAGGACGAGGAGGAGCCCAAGAGCCGCAAGGGCCTCATGTGGACCCTCATCGCGATCGGTGTGCTCGCCCTCGCCGCGATCATCACGATGCTCGTCATCAACGGCCAGGGCGAGGACGAGCCGACGACGGGCACGGTCCCGACGCTCTCGGCAGGCGTGACGCCCGAGGAGGCCGAGCAGAGGATCACCGACGCCGGGTTCGCGTACGAGCAGGCCATCGACCAGGAGTCGACGGAGGCCGAGGGGACGTTCACGAAGACCGATCCCGCGGGCGGCACCGAGGCCGACCTCGGCTCGACCGTCACGGCCTTCTTCTCCGCCGGACCCGACGCCGTCGTGATCCAGGACGTCAAGGGCAAGTCGCAGGACGAGGCGCGCCAGATCCTCGAGGCGCAGGGCCTCGAGGTCACGTCCGGAGGCTCTGAGGACTCGAAGGACGTCGCGAAGGACGCGGCGACGCGCACCGACCCCGCGGCCGGTCAGTCCGTCGCCGGCGGCTCGACCGTCACGCTCTACGTCTCGTCCGGACTCGTCGCCCTTCCCGAGCTCGTGGGCGACCAGCGCCAGAGCGCGGAGCAGAAGATCACCGACCTCGGTCTCAAGCCGGTCGTGAACGAGGTGGAGTCCGACGAGCCCGAGGGTCAGGTCGTCGCGCAGCGGCCCAACGCCGGCAGCGTGCCGCAGGGCTCGGAGGTCACCATCGACGTCGCGATCCCGAAGGCCGAGGAGCCGGAGACGACGAACGTCCCGAGGAACCTGGTCGGCATGACCTTGGACCAGGCGAACGACGCGCTCGGAGGTGCGGGGCTCAACCCCGGGACGCAGCAGAACCAGGAGTCCGACCAGTGGCCGGCCGGGGTCGTCATCGGCTCCGACCCTGGGGGCGGCACCGAGGTCGAGGTCGGCACGGAGGTCTCGCTCATCGTCTCGACCGGTCCCGGCCCGTCGACCGGCGGCGACAACGGCGGCGGAGGCAACAACGGCGGGGGCAACGGCGGCGGGGGCGGCGAGGGCTGACCTGACGCCCACCCGGCGAGCCATGACGAACGGGCCCGCACCTCGAGAGGTGCGGGCCCGTCGTCGTGCGGTCGGCTACTGCCGGACGAGCGGCGCCATGCCCGCCGAACGCTCGACGGCGCCGTCGAGCCCGCAGGCCTCGAGCCAGTTCGCGAGCAGGCGGTGGCCGCCCTCGGTGAGCACCGACTCGGGGTGGAACTGGACGCCGTGCAGGGGCAGGTCGCGGTGCTGGAGTCCCATGATGACGCCGCCGGAGGTCGACGCGGTCACCTCGAGCTCGGAGGGCACGGTGTCGCTCACGACGGCGAGCGAGTGGTAGCGCGTCGCGGTGAACGGGGCGGGGAGCCCGGCCAGGACGCCCTCGCCCTCGTGCTCGACGAGGCTCGTCTTGCCGTGCATGAGCTCGGGTGCGTGCGTGACCGTCGCGCCGTACACCTCGGCGAGCGCCTGGTGGCCCAGGCACACGCCGAGCATCGGCGTGCGCGAGGCCGCGCACGCGCGGATGACCTGCTCGCTCTGACCGGCCTCCTTCGGGGTGCCAGGCCCCGGGGAGACCAGCACGCCGTCGAACACGGTGCCGTCGGCGTCGTGGAACCGACCCTCGGCGTCGGGCTCGGGCACGGCGTCGTTGCGCACGACGACGGTCCGGGCGCCGAGCTGGTCGAGGTAGCCGACGATCGTGTAGACGAACGAGTCGTAGTTGTCCACGACGAGGATGCGGGTCTGGTGGGTCATCGCGGGGCCTCCACGGACACGGCGCCGGCGGCGTCGGTCTGGATGTTGGGGTCGTTGAACGGCATGTACTCGGACACGACGGGGAACAGCCACTCGAAGCACGCGAGCACGACGGCGGCCGCGAGGACGAGCAGGATCAGCACCCGGACCCATGCCGGGCCGGGCAGCACGCGCCACAGCGCCCCGTACATCACGCGCTCCCTTCGGCCGCAGGGGCCGCCTGGCCGACCAGGTCGGGCGGCGTGCCGTCCTCGACGGGCATCCAGTAGTCCAGCTTCGCGTTGACGATGAACCGCGCCACGAGCGAGTTCAGCCCGATCGGGTGGCATGTCGTCAGGGTGAGGTACCGCTCCGTCGGCTCGACGCCGGGCTGCCACGGGACGGGCGCCACGGCCTCCACCTGGTCGGGCTTCACGGCCTGCATGTGGTCCACGCGGTACACGTACCAGACCCCGCCGGCCTCCACGACGATCGGGTCACCGATCTCGAGCTCCTCCACGTCGTGGAAGATCTTGCCGTACGTCTGCCGGTGCCCGGCGAGGGAGAAGTTGCCGACGGCGCCCGGCATGACGGTCTCGGGGTAGTGCCCCGCCTGGCCCTGGTCGAGGATCGAGCGCTTGTCCGTCCCCTCGGCGATCGGCATCATCTTGCCGTCCCAGCGCGGCACGTAGAGCGTGCCCCACACCTCGCCGAGGGCGGGAGCCTCCATGACCGGCGGCTCGTCGCGGCGCACGGCCGTCGCGACGTCCGCGGCGTCCGGCGTGGGCGCGTCCATCTCCTCCAGGACCTGCGCCTGCACGCGGTCCGCCTGCACGTCCGTCCACCAGAGCTGCCAGACGACGTACAGCCCCAGCAGGATCCCGAGCGTGATGAGCAGCTCCCCGACGACGCCGACGACCGTCGAGACCGCGCCGCGCCCCGAGGAACGGCGGCCCGCGTGCCGCACCGGCGCGGGGGCGGTGGCCGTCACGACGCCACCGCGTCGGAGGGCCGGGCGTAGCGGAGCTCGAGCGCGCCCTCGTAGCCGGGGAGCTCGAGGTCGGACCTGTCCTCGACGGACCAGCCCAGGTTCACGGCGTCGACGTACTCCTGGTACACCTGCACGCCGGGCGAGCGCTCCAGGGCGTCACGCAGCGCCTCGGGGTCGCCCACGGCCTCCACGACGTAGGGCGGCGAGTACACGCGGCCGTGCAGCAGGAGGATGTTGCCCGCGCAGCGGAACGCCGACGTCGCGGTGACGCGCTGACCCTGGAGCGTCATCGCCTCCGCGCCACCGGCCCACAGGGCGTTGACGACGGACTGGATGTCCTGCTGGTGCACGACGAGGTCGTCCGGGCGGATCTGCGGCGGGTAGTTGCCCTCCGGGGGTGCGTCGTCGAGCGAGACGGACAGGCCCGTGCCGCTGACCGGCGTCGTGCCGGCCGCGACCGCGGTGCGCGACGCGAGGTCGGGATCGACGCCGGCCGGCGCGTCGCCGGTCTGCGACAGTCCTGCGATCTCCTCCGTGAGCGCGTCGACCTGGGCCGAGAGCTCCGCCACGCGGTCCGACTCGCGGTCGACGAGCTGCGCGAGGTTCTCGGGGTGACGCGAGTCGTCGCCCCGGGCGAGGCGCGCGTTCGCCGTGAACATCACGCCGGCGAGCGCGAGGACGAGCGCGACGGTCACGGCGGACCGGACCCGGCGGGAGCGCGGCGGCACAGCGGGGGCAGCGGGCGACGGCGCGGGACCGGCCGCGACCGCCTCGGCGGGGTCGTCGGGCGTCGCGGAGGCGGGGTCGGTGCTGCTCACGCGACCGTCTCCTTCCTGGGCGGACGAGGTCGTCGGCCGTCTCTCCGGTGTGTCTCTGCCGTGCGTCTGTCGTGTCGTCGCCGCCGCGACAGGGCCGTTGCCCGCGCGCGGTGTCCGTGACTATTGTGTGCGCCCACTACGCTAGTCGACGAACGTCGTCCACGATCGTGACGGACCCGTGCTCCTACGGAGCCTCCCGGCGCGTCGACGACCTTCGCCCGAGCCATGCACGGTTCCTGCACGACGACGGCAGGCGTCCGCTCCCGCGGTGCGTCCCGACGCCGCCGGCAGCGGACCCCACCAGGACAGGAGCCCACCCTCGTGCCCGAGTCGAAGTCGCGCAAGAAGCCCAAGCCGCAGCGTCCGCCGAGCGTGCCCAAGCCCGAGTCGGGCAACCCGCGCTGGCTCGTGCCCACGATGCTCGGGCTCATGCTCGTCGGGCTGGCGTGGATCGTGCTGTTCTACCTCAGCGGGTCCGCGCAGCTCCCGATCCCGGCGCTGGGCGCCTGGAACCTCGGCGTCGGCTTCGCGTTCATCATCGCGGGCTTCGCGCTCACCACGCGCTGGAAGTAGGCGGTCCGACGGCGGCCGCGCGCCTCGGGGCGCGCGGCGAGCCGGGCAAGCCGTGAGGTGCGGAATGACACCGGCGTAGTTCCACACCTGTGAGTAACCCTGGGGATAACTCACCGGACCGCGACCCGGGATCAGCCGACGATGTGTCCGACCTGGTCCGCCGAGGCATAGGTCAGCCATGCTGCCGCGACGAGCGCGACCGCGACGACCGCCGTCGCGCCCACCGAGACCACGGTGCGGCGTTCCTTCGGCGCGTACGCGTACGCGGCCCCGAGGACGAGACCGACGACGAGCCCACCGAGGTGCGCCTGCCACGCGATGCCGGTGAAGAAGAGACCGATCGCGAAGTTGATGCCGATGAGGACGACGATCTGCATCGCGTTACGACCGGTGCGCCGCAGCACGAGCAGGATGGCGCCGAAGAGCCCGAACACGGCGCCCGAGGCACCGACCACGGGCTGGTACCACCCCTCCGACGTCGGACCGCCGGCGAGGACGAGGTAGCCGACCGAGCCGCCGATCGCCGACAGCAGGTAGAGCGCGACGAAGCGCCAGCGGCCGAGCATCTGCTCGAGGAACGGCCCCGTGACCCACAGCGCGTACATGTTGAACAGGATGTGGACGGGGCTCGTCGAGTGCAGGAACGCCGACGTGAGGAACCGGTACGGCTCGTCCTCGCCGATGACCGGTGCGAACCACCACAGCCGCGTCCACTCGCCCCCGGTGACGAGCTGGAGGATCCAGCTCACGACGCAGAGGCCGATGATCGTGAACGTCACGACCGGCGGGCCACCGCGGACCCTGCCGCCCAGTGCGCTGCGCTGCGACGGCGCCTGCCGGGCCGCCTCGCGCACGCAGTCGACGCACTGGATGCCGACGGCTGCGGGGCGCTGGCACTCGGGGCACGCGGGGCGGCCGCAGCGCTGGCAGCGCACGTACGACACCCGGTCCGGGTGCCGCGGGCACACGGGCGGGACGGCAGGACCGTCGTGCGGTCCGGCCGTCCCGTACGCGGGCGGGCCGGGGGGCCCGGGAGGTGTGGTCGAGATGGTCAGTCCTCGATGGTGACCGAGGTGATGACGATGTCCTCCTGCGGGCGGTCGCCCGGGCGGGTCGGCGTCGTGTTGATCGCGTCGACCACCGCGCGGGACTCGTCGTCCGCGACCTCGCCGAAGATCGTGTGCTTGCCGTTGAGCCAGGTGGTGGGGACCGTCGAGATGAAGAACTGCGACCCGTTGGTGCCCTCGACCTCGCCCGTGACCGGGTTGCGGCGCAGGCCCGCGTTCGCCATCGCCAGGAGGTAGGGGCGGTCGAACTGGAGCTCGGGGTGGATCTCGTCGTTGAACGTGTAGCCGGGGCCGCCCGTCCCGGTGCCCAGCGGGCAGCCGCCCTGGATCATGAAGTCCTGGATCACGCGGTGGAAGATCAGGCCGTCGTAGAACGGCTCGGTGCGCTCTGCGCCGGTGCGGGGGTCGGACCACGTCGTGGTGCCCTTCGCGAGCCCGACGAAGTTCGCCACCGTCTTCGGGGCGTGGTTCGGCAGGAGCTCGATCCGGATGTCACCTGCGGTCGTGTGGAGGGTTGCGAACATGGGCACCATCCTCCCACGAGACCCGCGCGCGACCCGTCCGACGCGATGTCTCGCGGGTCGGGCACGGTGGTGGCAGAGTGGTCGGAAACGCCCATCGCATCCGCCCTTTCGTCCCGTCGGACGACGACCCCGGGGAGCACGCATGACCCGTTCTCGCTCAGCGAGCGACTCCGTCAAGGACACGCTCGAGTCGATCGACACCGAGAAGCTCAAGGACCAGGCCGCGCAGGCCGCCGCGACCGCTCAGAGCGCCGCGACCCAGCTCGCGGACCAGGCCAAGGACGCGGCCGTCCACGCCAAGGAGTGGGGCACGCCCAAGGTCGAGGCGTTCCTCGAGTGGCTCCAGCCGCGCGTCGAGAAGGCGTGGCAGGACAGCATCCAGGCCGCCGCGCCGCGCGTCGAGAAGGCCGCGGGCAAGGCCGCGCCCGCGATCGACACCGCGCACGACAAGCTCGTCGACGACGTGCTGCCGAAGATCGTCGCGAGCTTCAACGCCGCTGCCGCCAGTGCCGCCGACTCCGCCCAGCGCGCGGCCGACAACGCGGCCGAGGCGACCGCCGCGGCATCCGCCGCCGCGGCGGCGGCGACCGGCCGGAAGGGGCGCAAGCTCGCCAAGGAGGCGCAGAAGGCCGCCGCCGAGGCCGCGAAGCAGGCGCAGAAGGCCGCGGGCAAGGCCGGCAAGAGGGCCTCGAAGCACGCGGACAAGGCGGCGGAGAAGGCGGCAGCCAAGCTCGCCGCCGCGGCCGACAAGGCGGCGGCGAAGGCCGCCGAGGCCGACGCCTCGAAGGGCAAGGGCCGTACCCTCTGGTGGATCGCCGGCGGCGTCACCGCCGCGGGCGTCGGCTACGTCCTCTATCGCCGCGCCCAACCCACGACCGACCCCTGGGCCGAGCCGTGGGAGCAGGAGGAGCAGCAGGTCCACTTCGACGACGTGGTCGGCGACGCCCGGCACGCCGTCGGGGACGCCGCCGAGTCGCTGGGCGAGGCCGCGGGCGTCGCCGTGGCGAAGGGCCGCGAGGCGACCGACAAGCTCGCCGAGCGCGCCGCCGAGGTCCGCGACGACGTCAGCGACCGCGTCAGCGACGCCGTCTCCGACGCCAAGGACGCCGCCAAGAAGGCCACCAGCCGCGCCCGCAGCACCACCCGCGGCACGGCTTCCTCGGCCAAGGACGCGGCGGAGGACGCGAAGGACGACCTCGGCGACGCCGGCAAGAAGGCGCGCGAGGCGGCCGAGGCCGCCGCGGAGGACGCCGCCGAGAAGGCCGACGACGTCTGACCTCGCAGGACGGCGCGCCGAGCGCTCGCACGCGAAGGGCCCCACCGCGCGGTGGGGCCCTTCGTCGTCTCCGCGGACGGCCCGCCGGCCAGGCCGCTGACCAGCCCGCTGACCAGGCTTCCGGACCGGACGACGAGCGTGCGCCGTCGGTGCGCTTCCTCACGTCTCGCGCAGCTACGCCGGTGCGACCGCGGCGAGGCACAGCATCGCGACGCCGAGGCCGAGGTCGAGCACGAAGCACGCCTCCGCGAGGGAGCGCGGCACGACCCGGTCCCTGACGAAGTGGACGACGTCCCACGCGGCGTGCCCGACGGCGGCCAGCGCCGCGAGGTAGAGAGCGGGCACGGGGCCCACCATCATGGCCGTGAGCGCGACGGCGCTGAAGCCCAGGAACCCCAGGGCCTGGATGCCCAGCTCGCGGCGGTCGACGCCGGCGCCCCGGAGGAGGCCCAGCACCGCGAACGCCGCGCCCAGGACGAGCACCGTCACGGTGGGGTCGAGCCCGGTGACGCGCGCGAGGACGACGGCGACGATCGCTCCTCCGACCACGATCCAGCCGCTGCGCCGTGACCCGATCGCGCTGGCCGCGAGGTAGCACGCCGAGGCGATGACGATGATCATCGCGGTCACGTGCGCGTCGGCGCCGTTCGTGACGTTGAGGAGGAGAGCGAGCAGTCCCACGAGGGACGGCCACCGCTCCAGCAGATGGCGGCCCGGTCCGTGGTCACGGTGGGCGTCGTGGTGCTGCGCGGGATCGAGACGGGGCTGCTGTGTGTCCATGGTCGCGAGTCTGGGCCGGGGCCGCGCACGACGGACCCGTGAATCACGCACGGGACACCCGTGCGGACGCTGACCGAGGGCGCGTCAGACCCAGCCGTTCTCGCGGGCGATGCGGTACGCCTGGGACCTGTTGTCGGCCCCGAGCTTGCGGCTGACCGACGCCAGGTAGTTGCGCACCGTGGCCGGCGACAGGAACAGCTCTCGAGCCACGTCGCGGACGGCACGGTCCTGCTGCGCGGCCGCCAGCACGGCCGTCTCCCGGACGGTCAGCGGCGACGGGGCCACGGTCAGGGCGTCCGCGGCCAGGACGGGATCGACGTAGCGCTGCCCCTCGTGGACCCGCCGGACGACGTCCGCCAGCGCCGCGCCCGGCGCCCCCTTCGCGAGGAACCCCCGTGCCCCCGAGGCGAGGGCCTCGCGCAGCACGTACGGGTGACCGTGTCCGGTGAGGATCACGCCCGCGCACCGGGGGAGCGCTCGGGCCAGCTCCGCGATGACGCCGAGCCCGTCCACCTCGGGCATGTGCAGGTCGACGACGGCGACGTCGGGCGCGTGGCGCAGCGCTCGGTCGATCGCCTCGCGGCCGTCGCGGGCGGTGGCGACGACGTCCACGTCCGGCTCCCGTTCCAGAAGTCCGACCAGAGCCTCCCGTATCAGCTCGTCGTCCTCGGCGAGGAGCACCCGGATCCGTTCGCTCATCACCACCTCCCCGACGGCGCCGAGCGGCTCACCCGGACCACGAAGCGGTCGTCCCCGTCCGGGCCCGCGACGAGCTCCGCACCGACGGCACCGGCCCGTGCCGCGAGGGCCGCCAGACCGGTCCCGCCGGCTGCGTCGTTCCCGACCGCGGGTCGGACGCCGTCGTTCTCCACGCTCAGCGTCGTCACCGGTCCCTGCACCACGACGCGGATCGATGCCGTGCGGGCGTCGCTGTGCCGCAGGACGTTCGTGACGGCCTCGCGGACGACCGTCGCGAAGAGCCCGGCGAGCGAGGGCGGCACGGCGGCGAGCATCTGGGGATCGGCGGCGACCGACGGGGTGATCCCCGCCGAGCGGAGCACGAGGTCCGCCGACCGCAGCTGCGACGGGAGGTCCGTCACGGCCTCTCCGTGGATCGTGCGCCGGGCCTCCTGGAGCGCGCCGGCCGCGAGGTCGCGGATGCTCCGGCTCTCGCCCGCGGCCGCGTCGGGGTCTCGCGCGGCCAGGTCGGCGGCTCGCTCGGCCTTGAGCGCGATCACGGCGAGGCGCCGTCCGAGCACGTCGTGCAGCTCTCGGCCGACGCGCAGCCGTTCCTCGGCCACCGCGAGGCGTGCCTGTGCCTCCCGTCCGTCCTGCGCGGACCACCACAGCCGGTGCAACCACACCAGCGCCTGGCACATCGCCCACACGGTGAGGGCGACGCCGAAGGTCGTGACGACGCTGGGAAGGGGCGCACCGTCGAAGACTGCGCCGCCTGCCGCGGCAGCACCACCCAGGACGACGGCTGCCACGACGCCGCTGCGCCAGCCGGCGAGGCCCGAGGCGGCGACGACGAAGCCCGCGAGCCACGGCCAGGGCTCCTCGCCAGGCTCGGCCCACGAGAACGTCGGGGCCCAGAGCGCCAGGGTGAGCGCGATCAGCCCGGCGACCTTCCACCTCCGGGACGCCCGGTCCGGGGCGGGAGCGACGGCGTCGAGGAGGACGAGCAGCAGCGCGAGTCCGAGGAGGACCAGAGCGCCGACGAAGACCACCGTGCGCAGAGGCGTCGGCGGCTCGGTGAACGACATCGCGATGATCGGCGCCCACGCGAAGCTGGCCAGGAGGAAGCCCAGCACGATCCAGCGCGGAGTCCGTCGAGGCTGCGCCTGGGTCACGTCCTCGCCCCCCTTCCCCACCTCGACCGGCGGAGTAGGAGCGAGCGTAGCCGCACGCTCGACGGGGCACCCTGGCGCGCAGCGCTCGGGAGAGTGCTGCTTGGCCGTCCTCGGACAGCAAGAAGGACCCCCGACGGCAGACGTCGGAGGCCCTTCGGTGGTGGAGCCAGGGGGACTCGAACCCCCAACCCCCTGCTTGCAAAGCAGGTGCGCTACCAATTGCGCCATGGCCCCGGGTGACGCGGCCGGGGCCGGTCAGGAGTGAGACGTGCTCACTCGAAGGTGTCGGTGACCTCTGCCCAGAGGTCGCGCTCGGCGTTGTCCTCCGTGTACTTGCGCCACAGGAGATATCCGGCGCCGGCGGCGAGGAGCAGGACGAGAAGCTTCTTCATGACGTTCCCCCTCGAGTGGGTTCGGCAGTGGGCCTAAGAGGACTTGAACCTCTGACCTCTTCCTTATCAGGGAAGCGCTCTAACCGTCTGAGCTATAGGCCCGTACGCGCCTCGCCGGACAGCCCCTGGGGGCCGCTCCGCTCGCAGGCAGCGATTGAGGTTACCCCACCGGGAGCCGCAGACCCAAACCGAGGGGTCCGTGACCCCCGGTCCGGGAGCCGCCCTGGGTCAGTCGTCCGTGAGCGTGAGGTGCACGCCGCCCACGAGCGCGGCGACGATGTTGTACAGGAACGCCATGATCGTCGACAGCGCGGTGATGATCACCACGTTCACGACGCCCAGCAGCGTGGCGATGGAGATCACCCGGCCGAACGCGACGTACTGCTGGATGTCCACGTCGGTCTCGGTGCCGACGATCTGCGTGAACAGGTCCTCGATCTTCGCGAAGACCATCATCCCGTCGAGGACGTACCAGACCACGGCCGTCGCGACGACGGTCATGATGCCGATCGCGACCGCCAGCAGGAAGCCGAGCTTCATCGCGGACCAGGGGTCGATGCGCGAGACCGCGAGCCTGACGCGGCGCGGGCCGCCGTCGTGCCGGACCGTGGGCGTCGCGCCCGTCGCGGTCCCGACGGCGGGCGTGGCACCGGTGAGCGGGGTCGCGGAGCCGGACACGCCGGCCGCGGAGTAGTGCAGCGAGGCCGCCGCCGGGGCGTTCGTCGCGGCCGAGGCCGCCGAGGTGGTCGTGGGCACGCGCCTCACCGTCTCGTCGTCGATCTCGTCGTGACCGGTCTGCTGAGGGTCGGACTCCGCCGGTGCGGCCGGGACCGCCGCAGAGACCTTCTTGGCCGCGGTCTTCGCCGCGGCGATGGCCGCAGCGGCCGCCTTCACGGCACCCGCGCGCGCGACGGCGACGCGGCTCTCGCCCGACGCCCGCTCCATCCCGTCGTCGTCGACCCCGCGCTCCTGGCCGGTCTGGCTCCCGGACTGGCTCGGAGGCGGCGGCGGGGGCGGCGGCGGGACGGCGCCCGACGCCGAACCGTTCGACGCGCCGTTCGACTCCGCGTGCTTGCTCGCCGTGGACGCGCCCGCGCGCGAGGTCGTGTCCGTGTCCGGGCGCGGCACGGTCAGCCGGGGCGTGATCGTCGGCGGTGCGTTGTTCTCGCTGCTCATCTGGTTTCCTCGGTGGTTCCGGGGGCCGCCTCGGTCCCGCTCGCCCCGTCGGACGAGGCGGTCGGGTCGATGATCGGTGCGCTGCTCGTGTCGGTGCCGACCGGGGCCGTGCCGGTCCCGTCCTCGCCCTCCACGGTATCCCGATCCTCTCCGAGGCGACGCTCGACGTTCCGCGCGACCGCGATGATGCGGTCACCCTTGTCGGGCTTCGCGAACGTCACCCCCTGCGTGTTGCGGCCCGTGAGGTTCACCTCGTCGACCGCGGACCGCACGATCTTCCCGCGTTCCATGATCACCAGCACCTCGTCGTCGGCCTCTGTCACCAGAGCCCCCACGAGATCTCCACGAGCCTCCACCAGGTTCGCGACCTTGATGCCCAGCCCGCCGCGCCCCTGGACCCGGTACTCGTCGATCCGCGTGCGCTTGGCGAAACCGCCCTCGGTCACGACGAAGAGGTCCGAGCCCTCCTCGACCACGTCCGCCGAGAGGAGCTCGTCGCCCTCGCGGAACTTCATGCCCGTCACGCCCGACGTCGCGCGGCCGAGCGGCCGCATCGTGTCGTCGGCGGCGGGGAAGCGGATCGACTGTCCCTTGCGCGAGACGAGGATGAGGTCGTCGTCGGCGTCCACGAGGAGCGCCGCGACGAGCTCGTCGGGCGTGCCCGACTCGTCCTCGCGCAGGTTGATCGCGATGAGCCCGCCCGAGCGCGGCGAGTCGTACTCGGACAGCCGCGTCTTCTTGACCAGGCCGCGGCGCGTCGCCAGGACCAGGTACTCCGCGGCGTCGTAGTCGCGCAGGTCGAGCACCTGCGCGATCTTCTCACCGGGCTGGAACGCGAGCAGGTTGGCCACGTGCTGCCCCTTGGCGTCGCGACCGCCCTCGGGGAGCTCGTACGCCTTGGCGCGGTAGACCCGCCCGAGGTTCGTGAAGAACAGCAGCCAGTGGTGCGTCGTCGTCACGAAGAAGTGGTCGACGATGTCGTCCTCGCGCAGCTGCGCGCCGCGCACGCCCTTGCCGCCACGCTTCTGCGCCCGGTAGCTGTCGCTGCGCGTCCGCTTCACGTAGCCGCCGCGCGTGATGGTGACGACCATCTCCTCCTCGGCGATGAGGTCCTCGATGGAGACCTCGCCGTCGAACGGGAGGATGGTCGTGCGCCGCTCGTCGCCGTACTTGGCGACGAT
The DNA here is from genome assembly GCF_001019615.1 of Cellulosimicrobium funkei. Lineage (GTDB taxonomy): Bacteria > Actinomycetota > Actinomycetes > Actinomycetales > Cellulomonadaceae > Cellulosimicrobium > Cellulosimicrobium cellulans_E. Next base: position 97,475 of record NZ_JNBQ01000001.1, read on the forward strand.
CTCGCCCATCTCCTCGCCGACGATCGTCCGCTGGCGCTCCGGCTTGGCGAGGATGTCCTCGTAGTCGAGGATCTTGCGCTCGAGCTCGTCGTGCTCGTCGAGGATCTTCTGCCGCTCCAGCGCGGCCAGACGGCGGAGCTGGAGGTTGAGGATCGCCGTCGCCTGGACCTCGTCCACGCCCAGCAGCTCCATGAGGCCCGTGCGCGCCACCTCGACGTCGGGGGAGCGACGGATGAGCGCGATGACCTCGTCGAGCGCGTCGAGCGCCTTGAGGTAGCCGCGCAGGATGTGGATGCTGCGCTCGGCCTCGGCGAGCAGGTAGCGCGTGCGCCGCACGACGACGTCGAGCTGGTGGGTCGTCCAGTGGCGGACGAACGCGTCGAGGCTCAGCGTGCGGGGGACGCCGTCCACCAGCGCGAGCATGTTCGCGCCGAACGTGTCCTGGAGCTGCGTGTGCTTGTACAGGTTGTTGAGCACGACCTTCGCCACGGCGTCGCGCTTGAGCACGATCACGAGGCGCTGGCCCGTGCGGCCCGACGTCTCGTCGCGGATGTCGGCGATGCCCTGGACGCGGCCGTCCTTGACGAGGTCGGCGATCTTCGCCGCGAGGTTGTCCGGGTTCACCTGGTAGGGGAGCTCGGTGACGACCAGGCACACGCGGCCCTGGATCTCCTCGACGTTGACCACCGCGCGCATCGTGATGGAGCCGCGTCCGGTCCGGTACGCCTCCTCGATGCCCTTGTGGCCGAGGATCGTCGCGCCGGTCGGGAAGTCCGGGCCCTTGATGCGCAGCAGGAGCGCCGCGAGGAGCTCCTCGCGGGTCGCCTCGGGGTGGTCCAGGTGCCACTGGACGCCCTCGGCGACCTCGCGCAGGTTGTGCGGCGGGATGTTCGTCGCCATGCCGACGGCGATGCCCGCCGAGCCGTTGACCAGCAGGTTCGGGAACCGCGACGGCAGGACCGCCGGCTCCTGCGTGCGGCCGTCGTAGTTGTCCTGGAAGTCGACGGTGTCCTTGTCGATGTCCCGGACCATCTCCATGGCGATCGGGGCCATGCGGCACTCGGTGTACCGCGGGGCGGCCGCCGGGTCGTTGCCGGGAGAGCCGAAGTTCCCCTGGCCGGCGACGAGCGGGTACCGCAGCGACCAGTCCTGCACGAGGCGCACGAGCGCGTCGTAGATCGCGCTGTCGCCGTGGGGGTGGAACTTGCCCATGACGTCGCCGACGACGCGCGAGCACTTCGAGTACGACCGGTCCGGCCGGTAGCCGCCGTCGTACATCGCGTACAGCACGCGGCGGTGCACGGGCTTGAGGCCGTCGCGGACGTCCGGCAGGGCACGCCCGACGATGACGCTCATCGCGTAGTCGAGGTACGACCGCTGCATCTCGAGCTGGAGGTCGACCTGCTCGATGCGCCCGTGGTGCACCGCGACCGCCGTCCCGTCGGCGTGCACGATCTCCTCGGCCCCGTCGCCGGGAGCCGCGGGCTCGGTCTCGGGGTTCTGCTCGTCGCTCACGGTCTACCTCGTTCGTTCGTTCGTGCGTGCTCGCTGTGCTCGTCGCCTGCCGCGGTCCGCGCCGCCGGGGCGCGTTCGCGGGCCGGTCGCCCGCGCGGGGCGGGCGCCGGCTGGTCAGATGTCAAGGAACCGCACGTCCTTCGCGTTCCGCTGGATGAAGCTGCGGCGGGACTCGACGTCCTCGCCCATGAGGACGGAGAAGATCTCGTCCGCGGCGGCGGCGTCGTCCAGGGTGACCTGGTTGAGCGTGCGGTGCTCGGGGTCCATGGTCGTGTCCCACAGCTCCGAGTAGTCCATCTCGCCCAGACCCTTGTAGCGCTGGATCCCGTTCTCCTTGGGGATCCGCTTGCCGGCGGCCTGCCCGGACGCGAGGAACGCGTCGCGCTCCTTGTCCGAGTAGACGTAGTCGTGCGGCGCGTTCGACCACTTGAGCCGGTACAGCGGCGGCTGCGCGAGGTACACGTGCCCGTTCTCGATGAGGGGGCGCATGTACCGGAAGAGCAGCGTGAGCAGGAGGGTCGCGATGTGCTGGCCGTCGACGTCCGCGTCGGCCATGAGGACGATCTTGTGGTAACGCAGCTTGGTGAGGTCGAAGTCCTCGCCGATGCCCGTGCCGAACGCCGTGATGATCGACTGGACCTCCTGGTTGGAGAGGGCCCGGTCGAGGCGCGCGCGCTCGACGTTGAGGATCTTGCCGCGGATCGGGAGGATCGCCTGCGTCTGCGGGTTGCGACCGCGGACGGCGGAACCGCCGGCCGAGTCACCCTCGACGATGAAGATCTCGCACTCCTCGGCGCGGTTCGACTGGCAGTCGCGCAGCTTGCCGGGCATGCCGCCCGACTCCAGCAGGCCCTTGCGGCGCGTGGCCTCGCGCGCCTTGCGGGCCGCGATGCGCGCCTGGGACGCCTGGATCGCCTTGCGGATGACGTCGCGCCCCTCGTTCGGGTGCGAGTCGAACCAGTCGGTGAGCTGCTCGTGGACGACGCGCTGGACGAACGTCTTCGCCTCGGTGTTGCCGAGCTTCGTCTTCGTCTGGCCCTCGAACTGGGGCTCGCCGAGCTTGACGGAGACGACGGCGGTCAGGCCTTCGCGGATGTCGTCGCCCGTGAGGTTGTCGTCCTTCTCCTTGAGGATGCCCTTGTCGCGCGCGTAGCGGTTGACCAGCGAGGTCATCGCCGCGCGGAAGCCCTCCTCGTGCGTGCCGCCCTCGGTCGTGGAGATGGTGTTCGCGTACGTGTGCACGGACTCGGAGTACGCGCTGGTCCACTGCATCGCGATCTCGACCGAGATCCGCTTCTCGGTGTCCTCCGACTCGAAGTCGATGACGTCGGGGTGGACGAGCTCGACCTTCTTCGCCGAGTTGAGGTGCTTGACGTAGTCGACGAGGCCGCCGTCGTACTTGTACGAGACGGTGCGAGCCGGGGTGGACGCGCCCGACGTCGTGTCGTCCGCCTCGGAGACGCCGTCCGCGTCGGCCGCCCCGTCGCCCCCGGTGACCTCGTCGCCGGTGTCGAGGTGGGCGGGACGCTCGTCGGTCAGCGTGATGTGCAGACCCTTGTTGAGGAACGCCATCTGCTGGAAGCGGGCGCGCAGGGTCTCGAAGTCGTACTCGGTCGTCTCGAAGATCCCCGGGTCGGCCCAGAAGGTCTGCGTGGTCCCCGTCTCGTCCGACGGCTCGAGCCGCTCGACGGGCGTCACCGGGTTGCCGCCCTCGGTGAACTCCTGGCGCCACGAGTACCCGTCACGACGGACCTCGGACACCATGCGCGTCGAGAGCGCGTTGACGACGGACATGCCGACGCCGTGCAGCCCACCGGAGACCGCGTACCCGCCGCCGCCGAACTTGCCGCCCGCGTGGAGGATCGTCATGACGACCTCGAGCGTCGGCTTGCCCTCGGTCGGGTGGATCGCGACGGGGATGCCGCGGCCGTTGTCGACGACGCGGACGCCGCCGTCCGCGAGGAGCGTCACGTCGATCGTGTCCGCGTGCCCGGCGAGGGCCTCGTCCACAGAGTTATCCACAATCTCGTACACAAGATGGTGGAGGCCCCGCTCGCCGGTCGAGCCGATGTACATGCCCGGACGCTTGCGGACCGCCTCGAGGCCCTCGAGGACGGTGATGTTGCTCGCGTCGTAGCCGCCGCCCGCCGAGGGTGCCGCCTCCGCGGACGCCGTCGGGTCGGAGATGGCGGTGTCGGTGTGGTCTGCCACGGGCAGGACTGCTCCTCGTCGTCGTGCAGACTGCGCCCGCGTTCGCGCGGAAGCAGGGCGCTGCTGCTCAAGGGTTCCGGGCCCGCACCACGGTCGGCGTCGGCTCCTGCGCGAGGATGGACGGTCGGCCGTGGACGGCTGGCCGCGCCTCCTCGGAAGGGCTGCGCGCACGGGTGGTGAACAGACCCGGAATGACCTCCCCAGTCTACCCGCCACGACCCGAATTCCGCGGATTGTGGCGCCCCTGGGGACATCTCCGAGGGCGTTCCCGACGTGATCCGTGCGGTGCCGTCGTGAGTTCTCCACATCGTTGTCCACAGGCCGTGCGCACAGGCGGCCCGACGGTCCGGCCACCCGTCGCCGGAACGCGCGCAGACCACCGCGCCGGGGCAGTCGTGGGAACGCTCCCGGTCCCGACAAGTCGGGAATCGGCATTTCGCCGCGAAGGTGGTCTAATACCACACACCATCCTGATTCGCGCGTCGTCCGCGCACGGAGTGATCGGCGCGCGGGCGGCCCGACCCCGAAGGGACCCTCACCCCGTGAAGAGACTCCTCGCGAGCGCTGCGGCGACAGCGCTCGCACTCGGCGGCCTGCTGGTAGCCACCGCGGCCCCCGCCTCCGCCCACAGCGGCGGACCCGTCGCCGACTGCCAGAGCCTGAAGGTCGACCTCTGGGCCTACGCACCCGGGAACGGGCTCACCGTCGTCGTCGACGGCAAGACGCTCGAGCCCCGCAGCTTCGACGGGCACTTCAAGAAGACCTACGATCTCGACCCGACCCAGGACCACACCTGGAGCGTCGCCGTCGACGCCTCGGACAACGACAGGTACGACAAGTCCTGGAAGGGCACGACGACGGCCTGCGAGGCTCCCGAGGAGGAGAGCCCGGTCCAGGTCGGCGTCTACGTCTACCCCAAGCTCGACCCGACGGGGGGTGCTGCCTGGGAGAACTCGGGACCGCAGAAGCTCGTCACGAGCGACGAGGTCGCCCTGCCCGAGAAGCCCTGGGACAAGACGTGGCTCGTCGCGCCTCTCGACCTCGAGGCGGTTCGCGAGGTCGCCAGGACCATCGAGCCCGACGTGACCACCGAGGAGCTGTGCACCGCGTGGGCGGTCCAGCAGGACCTCGTCGACCTGCCCGGTGGACTGGCCGAGCTCCCGACGGACATCCGCTACTCGCCCGACGGCAAGCACCTCGGCGAGTTCCCCGACGGCACCCTCATCTCCTGGGACCACCAGGACCTCGTGAAGCTCTTCCCCGAGGGCGCGTGCGACACGCCCGAGCCGGTCGACGAGGAGGTCGTCGCCCCCGCGACGCCGGTCGTCCCCTCCGCGGTCGAGGTGTGCGGTACCGAGCTGACGGAGGAGAACGTCCCGGCCGAGTCCGAGGAGTTCCGCTACACCGTCACGGCCGAGGGCGTCGTCGCGGAGCCGAAGGGCGCCACCGTGGAGTTCTCGGCGGAGACGGCCGAGCTCGGCTACGTCGTCGCCGAGGACGGCCGCAGCGCGCTCTTCCCGATCGCGGACCTGCTGCCGTCCGAGGAGGCCTGCGCGCTCGTCCCGGGCGCGATCGAGGCGGTCTGCGAGGGTGACGTGCCCTACCTCGGCTACGAGGTGGCCCTGCCCGAGGGGATCACGGTCGACGACGAGAACCCGCTGACGATCACGTTCCTGCACCCGAACGGTGGCGAGAACTACGTCGTGGAGGGCCAGCCGTTGAACGGGACGATCCTGTGGCCCGGCGCCTCGGCGGAGGAGCCGAAGCAGTGGCCCGGCTTCGTCCGCAACGAGGACGGGTCGTACACCGAGACCGAGGGCAACTACGCCTGGACGCGTGACGGTGTCGAGGTCCTCTTCGAGGTCAACCCGGCGTACTCGACGGTCGTGTCGTACCCGCCGGCGACGAGCGCGTGCGCCAACCCTCCCGTCGCGCCCGTCGCGGCCGAGGACGTCCCCGCGCCCGCGGGGGCGAGCGGTCCCGAGCTCGCCACGACCGGTGCGACCGTCGCCGGAGCCGCGGCGTTCGCGGCGCTGCTCGTCGGTGGCGGCGCGCTGGTGTTCTGGCTGCGCCGTCGCGTGCAGTCCTGACCCCATGACGTGGTGACCAGCGCCCCGGTCACCACCCGCGAGGCCCGCCGTGACCCGGTCACGGCGGGCCTCGTCGTCTGTCGGTACCGCCGCTGGTGCGTCTCTGGTCGACGCGGCCCGCGGCGTCGGGCCCTCAGCCCCAGGTGTCGCGCGGGCCAGGCCCGCGGACCGACTTCTTGCCGCGCCGGAAGCTCGGCCCCGCCGGCCCGAGGACCGTGACCGTCTCCACGACGCCCTCGCCGACCTCGCGCGCGAGGCGCTCCAGCAGCTGCGGGGTGAGCAGCCGCACCTGCGTCGCCCACGCGGTCGAGTCGGCGCGCACGACGAGCACCTTGTCCTCGAAGGTCTCGGGCTCGCAGTGGTCCGCCACCTGGTCCCCGACGACCTCGCGCCACCGCCCGACGACGCCGCCCACCGACACGTCGGCGACCCAGTCGCGCTCCCGCAGCAGGTGCGCGACGACGTCGCCCAGGAGCTGCGGGTCGCGTCCACCCGGCCGGGCGCCCGACGTGGGCGGGTCGGCCAGGATCCGGCGGCGAGGCTCCTGCCCCGGCCGCAGTCCCTTCGCCCGGGCCGCCGCCTTCGCGCGGTTGAGCGCCTGCCGTGCCACCTCCGCCGGCGGCGTCAGCTCCACGACGTCTCCGACGGGTACCCCGGTCGCCCGAGGCTCCACCTCGTCCCGGTCCTCGACGGTCTCGCGCGCCGACGCGGGGACGCCTGCCGAGGCCGCCTTCTCCCGCTCCCAGGGCGGCCCACCGGCATCGGACGACGCCACGCCGCGCGATCCGTCACGGTTCGACACGGGTCACCGTCCCGTCGTGGACGGCGAACCGCGCCCCGTCCAGGAGGGCGGGGACGTCGTCGGGCACGGCCGCGGTGATGATGACCTGGCCGGCGTCCGCGACGAGCTCGGCCAGCCGCTCGCGCCGCCGGACGTCGAGCTCGGCGAACACGTCGTCGAGCACGAGCACGGGCTCACCGTCGGGACCCCACTGGTCCGCCCACAGGAGGGAGTCGAGCCCCGCCGGCGCCCCGTCCTTGAGGAGGCGGTACGACGCGAGGCGCAGCGCGAGGGCGAACGACCACGACTCGCCGTGGCTCGCGTACCCCTTCGCCGGCAGGCCGCCGAGGGTGAGCACGACGTCGTCGCGGTGCGGCCCGACGAGGTTCACCCCGCGCTCGACCTCCTTCGCCCGCACCACGCGCATGGCATCCAGCATGCGCTGCTCGAGCGCCGGCGTGCCGGGGAGGGCCGACGTCGGCCCGTCGCCGCCGGGGACCGTCTCACCCGGCGCCGGACCGGCGCCTCCGGCCCCGTCCGGGTCGAGCGCCTCGTCGACCGACGAGCGGTACGCGATCCGCGCCTCGCCCTGCCCGGCGCTGACCTGCTCGTACGCCTCGGCGACGTACGGCGTGAGTGCCGCCACGAGCTGGAGGCGCAGAGCCGTGATCTCGGCGCCGAGGCTCGCGAGCCGCGCGTCCCAGACCTCGAGCGTCGCGAGGGGGGACGACGCGCCCTCGGGCGCGTCGTCGTCCGGCGGCGGCTCCGCGGCCGCGGGACGGCGGGTCCCGCGGCCGCGACCCCGGAGCGCGGTCGCGGACTTGAGGAGCGCCCCCCGCTGGCGCAGCACCCGCTCGTAGTCCGCGAGGAGCGCGGCCACCCGCGGGACCAGGAGGACGGCGAGCTGGTCGAGGAACCGTCGACGACCGTCCGGGTCGCCCTTGACCAGGGCGAGGTCCTCCGGCGCGAAGAGGACGGTCCGCACGATGCCGAGGACGTCGCGCGGCCGCTGCGCGGGCGACCGGTTGATGCGGGCCCGGTTCGCCCGGCCTGAGGCGATCTCCAGCTCGACCGTGCTCGCCCGGTCGCCCCGGACGACCCGCGTCCGGACGACGGCGCGTGCGGCGCCCGCGCGGACGAGCGCCGCGTCCCCCGCGACCCGGTGGCTCGCGAGCGTCGCCACGTACCCGATCGCCTCGACGAGGTTCGTCTTGCCCTGGCCGTTCTGCCCGACGAGGGCGTTCACGCCCGGGACGAGCTCGACGTCGACGGACTCGTAGGACCGGAAGTCGACGAGGGACAGGTGCGAGACGTACATCGGTTCAACGAGAGGTCGAGGACGAGGCGGGCGGACGCCCCGGTCAGGCCGGGGGCTCGAGCGGTCCGGCCCCCGGGGAGGCCGGGCCGGCGGCCTTGACGGCATGCCCGCCGAACTGCTGGCGCAGCGCCGCGACGGCCTTGAGCGCCGGGGACTGCTCCTGGCGGGAGGCGAAGCGCGCGAAGAGCGCGGCCGAGATGACGGGCAGCGGGACGGCGTTGTCGATGGCCTCGTCGACCGTCCAGCGACCCTCGCCGGAGTCGTCGACCCAGTCGTCGATCTCGGCGAGCTGGGGGTCCTCCTCGAGCGCCTTGACGAACAGGTCGAGGAGCCAGGACCGCACGACCGTGCCGCGCGTCCACGCCTTCATCGTGCCGTGCACGTCCTTGACGAGCTCGCTCTTCGCGGCGAGGAGCTCGTAGCCCTCCGCATACGCCTGCATGAGGCCGTACTCGATGCCGTTGTGGACCATCTTGGCGAAGTGACCGGCACCGACCTCGCCGGCGTGGACGAAGCCCTCCTCGCGGGGGCCGTCGGGCCGCAGGGCGTCGAAGATGGGCATCGCGGCCTCGACGTGGACCGGGTCGCCGCCGACCATGAGGCCGTAGCCGTTCTCGAGACCCCAGACCCCGCCGGAGACACCGACGTCGAGGTAGCCCACACCCTTCTCGGCCAGCTCGGCGGCGCGCGCCTGGTCCTCCGCGTAGTACGAGTTGCCGCCCTCGATGACGAAGTCGCCCGCGCCGAGCAGGTCGCCGAGCTCGGTCACCACGCCACGCGTCGGCTCGCCCGCGGGCACCATGACCCACACGATGCGCGGACCGTCGTCGGGCAGGTCCGCGACGAGGTCGGCGAGGCTCGCGACGTCGGAGACCTCCGGGCGAGGGTCGTAGCCGACGACCTCGATGCCGGCCGCGCGGATGCGCGCCCGCATGTTGTTGCCCATCTTGCCGAGGCCGACGAGTCCGATGCGCGTGACCATGCGAGTCCTCCGGGGTGCGGTGAGGCGGTCGAGAGACAGGGCGGAGCCGTCCGCGCGGTCAGCCCGCGAAGCGGATCGGCACGAGCAGGTAGCGGTAGTGCGAGGAGTCCTCGCCGTCCAGCGAGTCCTGCCCGGTGAACTCCACGGGCTTGTTCGGGTGCGTGAAGCTCAGGCGCACGAAGTCCGTCCCGAGAGCCCCGAGACCGTCCAGGAGGAACTGGGGGTTGAAGGCCACCGAGATGTCCTCGCCCACGAGCACGGCCTCCAGCGCCTCGGACGCCTGCGCGTCGTCGCCCTGCCCCGCGTCGAGCACCACCTGCCCGTCCGTGAACGACAGCCGGATCGGGGTGTTGCGCTCCGCGACGAGCGACACGCGCTTGGCCGCGTCGATGAGCGGAGCCGTGGGGACGACCGCGTGGATCGGGGTCTCGTCGGGGAACAGCCGACGCACGGCGGGGTAGTCGCCGTCGACGAGCTGCGACGTGGTGTGGCGGCCGCCCGCCTCGAAGCCGATGAGGTCCACCCCGGCCCCGGTGTTCAGGCCGACGTTCACGAGGCCCGAGCTGCCGAGCGACTTGGCCACGTCGTTGAGGGTGCGTGCCCGGACGAGCGCCACCGCCGAGTAGCTGGGGGTGACAGGAGTCCACGTGAGCTCGCGGAGCGCCAGGCGGTAGCGGTCCGTGGCGAGGAGCGTGATCTTCTCGCCCTCGATCTCGACCCGGACCCCGGTGAGCAGGGGGAGCGTGTCGTCACGGCTCGCCGCCACCGTGACCTGCGCGACGGCGTTCGTCAGCTCGTCGCCGGAGACCGTTCCCGAGAGCTCGGGCATGGCGGGCAGCGCGGGGTACTCGTCCACAGGCATGGTGAGGAGCGTGAAGCGGCTCGCGCCACACGTCACGGTGACCTTGCTGCCCTCGAGCACGACGTCGACCGGCTTCGCCGGGAGCGCGCGGGAGATCTCGGCGAGCAGACGACCGGACACGAGCACCGTGCCGGGCTCGCTCACCTCCGCGGGGATCTCCGAGCGGGCCGAGACCTCGTAGTCGAAGCTCGACAGGCCGATCGTCCCGGACGCGTCGGCCTCGAGCCGCACCCCGGCGAGCACCGGAGCAGGCGGGCGGGTCGGCAGGGTCCGCGCCGTCCAGGTCACCGCGTCGGCCAGGACATCACGCTCAACCCGGAACTTCATCCCAAACCCTCTCGTCCCAACGACCTGATCGGACTCGATCTTCACATGTGCCGTCCGGCTGCGCCTCGGCGCACGGCTCGTCGTCGGGCTGAGTGACGTCCTGACCGCCCGGGCGAAAGCCGTGGCGGGGGACGCGAGGAGCTCGGGTCGCAGGTCCGCGCACACGTGTCGTGCATGAACCCTACGCGAGGAGCAGGTCGGGAGGAACTGGAACGACGTGCCTGGGGACGGTCCTGTGCACCGACGTCGATGTGGTGTCGGCCGGTGCGCCTGCCCCTTCCGTCGGCATGCCGATGGCCGGTCGGCGGCTGGTGCGGGATCGTGGTCGGAGCAGGTCGCGCGGGTCGGCCGCCGGAGCCTGATGAAGGCGTGTGGAATTCCCCTTGATCAAACCTTCGTCGTCGTCATAGGGGTTGTGGAATGCGTGGAAAACGGGTGTCAGTGCAGGTCAGGACCCGGAAATGCGTGTGGACGAACCCGTGGTCTCGCTGTGGGAAAGTCGCACGGCCTGTGGGCGAGCGATCTGTCCCCACACGTCGTCCACCGTGGAGCACCTCGTCGTCCACACCGTAGGGCCGGTCGTCCACAGTTATCCACAGAAGCGTGCACAGCAGCCGCCTCCGAGTGCCGTCCGCAGACTGTGCACGACGCACCGTTTCCACAGGCCTCCCGGGAAAAACGCTCGGTACTCCGCGGATTGTGGAGAGCCGCTGGGTGCTGTGGGCGAACGCGGGTCCCCAGATCACGCGGATGTCACAACTCACAGATGCCCTGTGGATGACTGTGGACAACTCGACCCACACGCTGTGTACGAAGCGTTCTTCCGGGGTCGCCAGGCTACGTCGGGACGTTCGTGAGGGCTGTATCCACAGGATGATGCACCCCGGTGGGCATCTCTGTGGATCGGTGTGGACGAGGCGGAGGAGGACGTCGCCAGACGGTGCGGCGGAGGCACCGGTCGTCGCCGACGTGGCCGCACGGGCACCTGGGCGGCCGGGAGAGCCGGTGCGGGAACGTGACACGGTCCTGCTCGCGCGGGAGCCCGGCATGGACCCATGACGGGAGCGCGCTGCGGACCGAGGATCGGCACGGCTGGAAGCGTCGAGCGCGCCGAGACCCGACGCCGCGGGCGCGTGACGGGGAGCGTGCGGTCGTGCAGGAACCGAGCAGCCTCCCGTGCGGGGCGTAGGGAGACCACGGTGGATCGACGGACCGGGTCGGACCTTCCCGACGGCGTGCGCGGGCCGGCCCACGGCGACGCGCCTCAGCCCCGGTGCTGCTGCTTGATCCTGCTCGTCAGCTCGGTGACCTGGTTGTAGGTGGACCGTCGCTCCGCCATCTGCTCGGTGATCTTGCGGTTCGCGTGCATGACCGTCGTGTGGTCGCGCCCGCCGAACTGCTGGCCGATCTTCGGCAACGAGAGGTCGGTCAGCTCGCGGCACAGGTACATGGCGATCTGCCGCGCGGTGACGAGGACGCGCGAGCGCGAGCTCCCGCAGAGGTCGTCGATCGTCAGGCCGAAGTACGCGGCCGTCTGCGCGATGATCGCGGCGGGGGTGATCTCCGCGCTGTCCTCGTCGGTGATGAGGTCCTTGAGGACGATCTCGGCGAGCGGGAGGTCGACCTGCTGGCGGTTGAGGTTCGCGAAGGCCGTCACCCGGATCAGCGCGCCCTCGAGCTCGCGGATGTTCGTCGAGATGCGGGAGCCGATGTAGGAGAGCACGTCGTCCGGAGCCGCGAGCCGCTCGCTCGATGCCTTCTTGCGGAGGATGGCGATGCGCGTCTCGAGGTCCGGCGGCTGGACGTCGGTGATGAGACCCCACTCGAACCGGGAGCGGAGTCGGTCCTCGAACCCGTTGAGCTGCTTGGGCGGCAGGTCGGACGTGATGACGACCTGCTTGTTGGCGTTGTGGAGGGCGTTGAAGGTGTGGAAGAACTCCTCCATCGTCTGTTCCTTGCCCTGGAGGAACTGGATGTCGTCGATGAGGAGGACGTCGACGTCCCGGTAGCGGCGCTGGAACGCGCCCGCCTTGCCCTCACCGATCGAGTTGATGAAGTCGTTGGTGAACTCCTCGGAGTTCACGTAGCGCACGCGGACGTTCGGATAGAGGTTGTGCGCGTAGTGACCGATCGCGTGCAGCAGGTGCGTCTTGCCGAGGCCCGAGTCTCCGTAGATGAAGAGCGGGTTGTAGGCCTTGGCGGGCGCCTCGGCGACGGCGACCGCCGCCGCGTGCGCGAACCTGTTCGACGACCCGATGACGAACGTCTCGAAGACGTACTTGGGGTTGAGCCGGCTCGGCTCCGCCTGCGGTCGCGGCGGGGGAGGGGGAGGGAGGTCGGGAAGACCGTCGTCCGGCTCGATGTACGGGCGTTCCACGGCGGGGCGGGAGGCTGGGGCGACGACGGGGTCCGAGCTGAGCTCCGGGTCGACCGTGATGCCGAAGCGGACGTCGCGTCCGAGGCACGAGGACATCGCCGTCACCAGGTCGTCGCGCACCCGGGTCTCGAGGTAGGTGCGGGTCTGCTCGTGCGGCACCGCGATGAACACCGTGTCGTCGAGGATCGCGAGCGGCTTGGCCAGCCGGATGAAGGCGATCTGCCGCGGTGTGATGTCCGGGCTCGCCTCGAGGATGCTCAGGGTCTGCGCCCAGACGTCGGCGATGTTCTCGTCCGGGTTGGCCACGGGCAGTTCCTCACAGGTCGAGGGTGTGCGCCGGCACGCGGAGCCGACCGTCGAGCGCGCGCTGACGGGCCGGGCGAGGTGCGCCGACGAAAGAAGGTCACGGGTGTGGTGATGCTGGGGTCGATCGTGCCATGGGAACCCCTCGTCCACATAGTTGTCCACAGGCTGTGGGTTGTAGGGTGAGGATGCTCTCAGCCCCGATGGGTGTCGTTGGGACCGCGTCGGCGCGGCACTCGCGGCGCGGCGCCTCTCACCTCTCCTGGTTTGACCCGAAGGGGTCGCGCAGCGTAACGTCAGACAGCCGTTCCAGGTGTTCTTGGCGCGCCCGCGTGGAGGAGACTCGACACGAGGCCTCGCGTCCTGAGCTGCCTGCAAAGATCCGGTGCCCCCAGCAATGGCCCACTCGATCCGCGTGCCTGGACGGCGACCGTGCGGGTGACCGCGCGGTGCACGACCTGAACCACCGACAGGCTCCAACCGGGACCTGTCACTGCATCGTCGAGGACATAGACGGTGTACCTCCCCGACGTTCTTGGAGTACCTCGTGAGCAAGCGGACCTTCCAGCCGAACAACCGGCGCCGGGCGAAGACCCACGGCTTCCGGCTGCGCATGCGGACCCGTGCCGGCCGCGCCATCCTGGCTGCCCGCCGTCGCAAGGGCCGCACCGAGCTCTCTGCCTGATCCCACGTGCTCCCCGCGGCGCACCGACTGCGCCGTTCCGTCGATTTCGAGCGGGCGGTGCGCCGTGGCGTGCGTGCGGGTAGGTCGACCGTGGTCGTGCACCTCTCCGAGGATCTCGAGGGTGATGCGCGACCACAGGTCGGCTTCGTCGTCTCCAAGGCGGTGGGGAACGCGGTGCACCGCAACCTCGTGAAGCGTCGGCTGCGCGCCGCCACTGCGGCGCGCCTCGACATGCTGCCCGACCACGGGCGTGCTGTCGTCCGGGCGCTTCCCGCCTCCGCCGCGGCGACGTTCGGCGACTTGAGCGCCGACCTCGACCGCGGCCTTGATCGCGCCGTACGGCGCCTCCACGAGCGTGCGGGCGTGGATCAATGACGACCACCCACCCGGTCGACGCTCCCGGCGCGACGTCCCCTGAGGACGCCGCCGACCGCGGAACTCCCGGCTTCGTGCGTCGCGTCGTCGCCGTGCTGCGTCGCGTCCCGGCGCTCACCCTCATCGGCATGATCCGGGCCTACCAGTCGGTGATCTCCCCGATGACCGGGCCCACGTGCAAGTACTACCCGTCCTGCTCCCAGTACGCCCTCACGGCGGTGCGTCGTCACGGCGCCCTGCGCGGAACGGGCCTCGCCCTCTGGCGGCTGCTGCGCTGCAACCCCTGGAGCCTCGGTGGGGTCGACGACGTTCCGCCGGCACGACACACGCACTAGTCCGCAGCCCGACATCGGGCGATTCACAAGCTTTGTCTGAAGTTGAGGGAGCAGTCACCGATGGACTTCTTCGCGTTCCTCGCCCCGATCGAGTGGGTCGTGGCGTGGATCATGTACCTGTGCCACCAGGGTCTGGTGTTCCTCGGGTTCTCCGACGGCCCCGGCCCGGCGTGGGTCCTGTCGATCGTCGGGCTCGTCATCATCATCCGCATCCTGCTGATCCCGCTGTTCTTCAAGCAGATCAAGGCATCGCGCGGCATGCAGATGCTGCAACCGGAGATGCAGGCGATCCAGAAGAAGTACAAGGGCAAGACGGACCCGGCGTCCCGCGAGGCCATGAGCCGCGAGACGATGGACCTGTACCGCAAGCACGGGACGAACCCCTTCGCGTCGTGCATGCCGATCCTGTTGCAGTCCCCGATCTTCTTCGCGCTCTTCCGCGTGCTCAACGGCCTCGTGCCCATCTCCAACGGCACGGACGACCCGATCGGTCCGATCAACTCGGCGGTCGCGAGCGACATCGAGAGCTCGTCGGTGTTCGGAGCGCAGCTGTCCGACGTGTTCCTGCGTACAGACGACCTGCAGACCAAGATCGTCATCGCCGTGCTCATCGTCGCGATGTGCGCCACCACCTTCTTCACGCAGCGCCAGCTCACGATGAAGAACATGCCGAAGGCCGCCCTCGAGGGCCCGATGGCGTCGACGCAGAAGATGATGCTCTACGTCTTCCCGTTCATCTTCGCCGTCTCGGGTGTCAACTTCCCGGTCGGTGTGCTCGTGTACTGGACGACGACGAACCTCTGGTCCATGGGTCAGCAGTTCTACACGATCCGTCGTATGCCGGCGCCGGGCTCCGAGGCGGAGCGACTCCTCAAGGAGCGCCAGGCGCGCAAGCGCGCGGCGAAGGGGGTCGTCGAGGACGCCACGCCGGTGATCGAGCAGCCGCGCGGGCAGCGTCAGCAGCCGAAGCGTAAGGACCGACAGAAGGCTGCGCCCCGTCCGGTCGGGACGACCACACCCAACGTCGACGACGTTCCGGTCGAGGACGCTCCCGTCGAGGACGCCCCCAAGGCGGCAGATGGATCTGGGACGAACGACGGCGCGAAGGGCTCTCCGGCCACCGGGGCGTCCAAGCCCGCGCCCAAGAAGAAGAAGCAGAAGTAGACCCGCGCGCGTGCGCGCCCCGCCGTGAGGAGCACCGTCATGACGCCTACCGAGACCCCAGCACCTGAAGACGCCGCCACCGAGGAGTCGACGCGCGAGACCACCAGCCTGGAGGAGGAGGGTGAGATCGCAGCGGACTACCTCGAGGAGCTGCTCGACATCGCCGACCTCGACGGTGACATCGACATCGACGTCGAGCACGACCGCGCGGCCGTCGAGATCGTCGCTGACGATCCCGCCGCGCTGCGTTCCCTCGTCGGTGAGGACGGCGACGTTCTCGACGCGCTCCAGGAGCTGACCCGCCTCGCTGTCCAGGCGCGGACGGGGGAGCGGAGTCGACTGATGCTGGACGTGGCCGGTTTCCGCGCCGCTCGACGTCGTGAGCTCACCGCTCAGGCTGAGGAGGCGATCTCTCGTGTTCAGTCCGGTGGGGCGAAGGTCTCGCTGGAACCGCTGAACGCCTTCGAGCGCAAGGTGATCCACGACGCGGTGGCTGCCGCCGGCCTCCGGAGCGACTCCGAGGGCGTCGAGCCTCAGCGCTACGTGGTGATCTACCCCGCTGACTGACACTGCTTCACTGCTTGGTGTCGGATTCCGTTCGCCCCCCGTTTCACGTGAAACGGGGGGCGAACGTCTTTTTCTGCCGTCGCAGGACCCGGTAGCGGTCGCTGGCAGTCTTGCGTCGGGCCCGGCGTCACTCCTGTCTCCTTCAACGGGTGGCCTTCGGCCCGCCTCGAGCTGACGCGGGAGCGGCGGGCGCACGGATGTGGCTCTGGTGCCTGGGAGTCGCACGGGACGACGCGGATCACGTGGTGGTCGGGCACGCCGTCGGGCGTTTCACGTGAAACGATGTGGCGTGCCCATTGACGAGGAAGCAGAGGAGCCGATGCGCGACCTGGTAGACGGCAACGCGGAGCCGGAGATCTCCCGGGAGTCGCTGACCGAGTACTTCGGTGCGGCGTACCCGACCATCGAACGGTTTGCGGACCGCCTGCGCGAGGAAGGCGAGCTGCGGGGACTGATCGGTCCCCGCGAGGTTCCTCGCATCTGGGACCGGCACATCCTGAACTCTGCCGCGGTCGTGCCGTTCCTTCCGGAGACAGGGCTCATCGCAGACATCGGATCCGGCGCGGGGCTCCCCGGGGTCGTGATCGCAGCGATGCGGCCAGGGGCCTCCGTGTACCTGGTCGAGCCGATGGAGCGGCGCTGCGCGTGGTTGTCGGAGATCGCCACGGATCTGAACCTCGCGAACATCGAGGTGAAGCGGGGCCGTGCGGAGGAGTACCACGGCGCGTTCGAGTGCGACGCGGTGACGTCTCGCGCCGTGGCCGCCCTGGACAAGCTGGTCCGGCTCTCGCTGCCGCTCGTTCGACCGGGCGGCGAGATGATCGTGCTGAAGGGGCGCAACGTGGCGCGCGAGGTGGAGCCCGCCCGCAAGGTGCTGCGACGGCTCAAGGGGGGCGAACCCGAGATCGTTGACGCGCCGACGATCCCCGGTGTAGAGACCACCACTGTGGTGCGCATCGTGCGGCAGACTGGGGCACGCTGAACCCAACCCTCGACGTCGGCACCGCTGTGTGACGACACGGGGGCGACGAGCGCTCGACATCCACCGATGGGTGGGCTGGACGGCGCATGCTGGGACGCGACGACGGAGAGGATGAGACGCGTGACGGAAAGCCCTGTCGACCCTGGAGGACCTCAGGATCGGTCGGCGACGTCGCTCTCCCGGGACGGGGGAGGGGCTCGGAACTCCGGGAGTGAGGACGACCGGAGAGCAGCCCTGATGGCGAGCCTGCCGGTCACGGACGAGTCGACACCGCTCGCCGCTCAGCTCGCCGAGGACGCCAGGCGCCGCATCGACCTCCAAGGCCGCCGCTTCCCACGTCCGGCGTCGACGCGCATCATCACGGTGGCGAACCAGAAGGGCGGCGTGGGGAAGACCACGACGACGGTGAATCTCGCTGCCGGTCTCGCCCTGGCGGGGCTCAACGTGCTCGTGATCGACAACGATCCTCAGGGCAACGCATCGACCGCGCTCGGCGTCGAGCACCGCGCCGGGACCCCGTCGGTCTACGAGGTCCTGGTCGACGGCGATCCGCTCGCCAGCGCGGTTCAGCAGTGCCCTGACATCCCGACGCTGTGGTGTGTACCGGCGACGATCGACCTCTCGGGCGCGGAGATCGAACTGGTCTCCCTCGTTTCACGTGAAACACGGCTCCGCCGCGCTCTGGACGAGTACCTGGCAGCGCGGGAGCGTGAGGGCCTGGCACCTATCGACTATGTCCTGGTCGACTGCCCGCCCAGCCTGGGCCTTCTCACCGTGAATGCCTTCGTCGTCGGTCGGGAGGTGCTCATCCCGATCCAGTGCGAGTACTACGCGCTCGAGGGACTGAGCCAGCTCCTGAAGACGATCGAGCTCATCAAGTCGCACCTCAACCCCGGCCTGCATGTCTCGACGATCCTGCTGACGATGTACGACGGGCGAACCAATCTCGCGCAGCAGGTGGCGGCAGAGGTGCGCGAGCACTTCCCTGACCAGACCTTGCGGACGACCGTGCCGCGCTCGGTGCGCATCTCAGAGGCCCCGAGCCACGGGCAGACGGTGATGACCTACGATCCGGGCTCGACGGGTGCGCTCGCGTATCTCGAGGCAGCACGTGAACTGACGCACCGCGGAGCGAACAGGCCTGCCGATCGCGAGCTGGGTGCGCCCGCAGGGCAGGATGCGGCTCTCGAGCACGGCGACGATCCCGAGACTGCCCCTGTGCCCGAGGCGGTCCGAACCGAACATGAGTTTGCCGGCACCATCGGTGGTCCCGGCCTGCGGCAGGAGGAACTGCGATGAGCGAGAAGCGTCGAGGGCTCGGCCGGGGGCTCGGGGCTCTCATTCCGACCAGCTCAGAGGGGAAGCGACCGGTAGACGTCTTCTTTCCGAGCCCGACGACTGAGGAGCCCGCGACCGACGCGCTGAACGAGGGCGCTTCCGCAGGTGACGGGGGCGGGAAGGGGTCGGCCGAGAGCGGGACGCAGGGCACTCCTGTCGTCACCCTTGTCGCGGAGGCCGGCTCAGGTCCTGCGGACCTGGACTCTCTGACATCGCTCTCGGCTCATGACCTCGCCGAGCTGGAAGCCGTGAGCGCGGGAGACGATGGTGCGCTCGGCCGGAGTGACGACGAGCCGGCGCGGCCCAGGGAGCACGACAGCGCGGAGGGGACCGAGCAGAGCACCGAGGGTGCGCCTTCGATCCGTGACGATGCCGCGAGCGTCGTTTCACGTGAAACGACGAGCGCCACGACGGATGGCGTGGACACGCCGGGCGAGGGGATCGCGAAGTCGCCTCGGGCGGATCCCCGCGGCGAGCCCACCCCCAGCACCGAGGAGTGGATGGGGAGCGCGGCTGAGGACCTCGTACCGGTCCCCGGCGCACGATTCGCCGAGGTGCCGACCGCGTCCATCCGTCCGAATCCACGCCAGCCACGCACGGTCTTCGACGAGGGGGATCTCGACGAGCTCGTCGGTTCGATCCGTGAGATCGGCGTTCTTCAACCCATCGTCGTTCGACCCGTCCCCGGGGAGGACGGTTCCTTCGAGCTGATCATGGGGGAGCGGAGGTGGCGCGCGACGCAGGCCGCCGGACTCGACGTGATTCCCGCGATCATCCGCGAGACAGATGACGCTGACCTGCTGCGCGACGCACTGCTCGAGAACCTGCACCGGAGCGCCCTCAATCCCTTGGAGGAGGCGGCAGCGTACCGCCAGCTCCTCGACGACTTCGGATGCACGCACGAGGAGCTCGCTGAACGCATCTCTCGGAGTCGCCCGCAGATCTCCAACACTTTGAGGCTTCTGCGACTCCCACCCCTGGTCCAGCGGCGGGTCGCGGCGGGCGTTCTCTCCGCTGGTCATGCGCGCGCGCTCCTGGGTCTCACCGACGGTGCGGAGATCGAGCGCCTCGCCCAGAGGATCGTGGCTGAGGGGCTCTCGGTCCGTGCAACCGAGGAGATCGTCGCGATGGGCGGTCTGGACGGCGAAAGGCGTGCGCCGCGCGCGCCGCGCGCGGGTCAGCGCTCCGCTGCGATCGACGAGCTCGCTCATCGCCTCTCCGACCGCTTCGAGACGCGCGTGAAGGTCGACCTCGGCAAGAACAAGGGGCGCTTGACCGTCGAGTTCGCCTCGGTCGAGGACCTGAACAGGATCCTCGACGTGATGGCGCCCGACGACCCGGGCCTTCTCCGCAAGTAGCGATCCCAGTCGGGCGCTCTTAGCGCAGCGCACGTCCGAAGCCGATACCGGGACTGTCGTGAGGTGCTCGCCCGCACCCGCGGCAGTCCCGGTCGCATGTTCGCCGCTCTCGCCGGGGGAGGGTGTGCACTTCTTCCTTCGAGCGCGAGCGGTGCGGCCGACGAAGTCTTCCACGTGAAGCGGCGACTGGGGGCGGCCGCCGCGTCCCGCTCGCGTGTGCTCGAAACCGACATTGCCTGGGCCGGCCCGACGCCCCGGGCACGTACCGACGCCGTTCGTGCCGGTGGGTCATCGCTTTCAGCCAGCCCTGCGCTCCACGCGACCTACCGCTCGGTCTGCGGGCACATGATGGCGAGGCCGCCCCCCGCAACGTTTCACGTGAAACGCGCTCCTACCGCTGGACGGGGCCTGTGCGCCGGCGAGGACTCCAGGGGCAACGCACTCGCGGAGTCGTCGTCACCCACGGAGTGAGGAGGGAGGCCGCAGAAGCTCGAAACGGCGCGTGGGCCTCACGGCATGATTCGAGCCGGAGTACGTCGCGCGACCCGCACCGTAGTTGATTCCGCGCTGGGTACTTCGCGGAGGGCCGCGCATCCGGTGACGGTCTCGCGGCGCATGACGATCTCGATACCGCATGACGATCTCGACATCACGTGACGATCTGGACAACACGTGACGGTCTCGCGTCGCTGAGTCAGGCTGTATCCGTGATGGCGCGCCGTTCGCCAGATGTCAGGACAGTGTGAACTGCGGGCGGCGGAGAGCACGGTGTCGGAGACCACAAACCCGTCCGCTGTTTCACGTGGAACTACGTGGCGGAGAGCCGCGCGCGGAGGGGCCGTTTCACGTGAAACAGTCCGGCGGTGCCCGCTGACCGATGACGAGGCGTCCCGCGGCACGGGGCCTTCCGACGCACTCGGGTTCCCTGGCTCTCTGCGGGGGGAGGGGTACACGCAAGCGCTGGCGCCCGGTCTCTACGGGGCGGGGACTTCGGCGCGCGGGCCCCGCTCGGTCCGTGCTCATCGCTAACGGCATCAGCGCTCAGGGCAGCGACCGACGGCAGCCGCCACACGGCCCCCAAGCTCTGGTCCACGTCCGTACAAGTGCCCGAGAGAGCGCCAGAGCACGCACTAGTGCCGGAGCTTAAGCCGGGGTCTGCCATCGGGCCGGTGTCTGAACCTGAGCCTGCGCCCCCAAACTGGGCCGCGTCTGGACTAGTGCTGCGCCTGAAAACTGAGCCGCGTCTGAACTGGTGCCTCGACCGAACTACCGCCCGAGAGCGAAACCAGGCCTGAAGTCACGTCACCCTCCCCTATCTAAGCCCCAGTCCGAGGGAGGCCGCGTCCGGGCCTGAGCCGGGTGTCCGAGCCCAAGCCGGACCTCGTGTCCGAACGAGCGCCTGCGTTCGAGCCCATGCCTGATCCGGTCGAACCAACCCGGTCCCGCGCGGCGCACTGTCGCGCCGTGCGCCGTCCCGCTTCGACCACAGGGAGCTCATCGAACCGTGGAAGCGCGTGACGGGTGAGCAACCTCTGCGGTGACGTTCGTGTGGAATCTGGCAGACGAGTTCGCCCCGGACGAGCGATCCGCAGCACGACGCGGCGCGGCGGACGGATGAGTGGTGTTCATCCGGGACGGTGGGGGCGCCTGATGAGGAAGTCCTCTCGGCGAATCGGCTCGCGCCACGGCACGGGACGCTCGCGCCACAGCACGGGACAGAGTGGCATCGGGCCGCCGGGTGGCGTCGCCACCGGAAGAACGGGTCATGTCCCGGGAACCCTGGGGCTCTGGGCGAGGCCATGGTGCGTCGTCATGTGGTCGGCATGTTCACCGAGGCTCCGCGGATGAGATGCGGCTCACCGTCCGGATCGTCTGCAAGAGCCACGCTGACGCGAGCACGTCCGCGGTCGATCGCGCGACCGATGACCGCCCCCAGGTTTTCTGGACCGACGCGATGCGTGTCCCTTCTTCCTCCCCACGGACCGTGGTCGCCTGGTGTGCGGTACGAGATCAGGGGAGAGGGCGTCGGCAAGGATCGATGAGGCCTGAGGTCAGGAGCATGCGCCGGACCGTGGGGGCGATGGACCCGCGGCCCGGTTGACCGGACGGTGAGCTGTCGTGACCACGACGTGTGTGGGCGTCGGCGGGGACGATCCTGTCGGCCGGGTCGAGCACCGTCGGCCCGAGGAGCGTGACGTGGGGCGGGATCGACCATGCGTCGGGGGAGGCGTGTCTCCGGATGTCCGCGGCGAGGACCAGCCGGGAGCCGAGTCCTTCACGACGCTCCGGCGACGGCGGAGCCCCGCAGAGACCCGAACGACCGAAGAAGACGACCGACGAGCACCACCAGGCAAGAAAGACCGATCGATCAATGCCAGTGATCAAGAGCCGTGACCGAGACCAGGCGATGACCACGAGAAGGCCAGCACCGAGCAGGCAGCACCAGGCGGGCAGCACCAGGCGGGCAGCACGAGGTGGGCAGCACCAGGCGAGCACGACGAGCGAGCAAGACCCAGCGAGGCGTACCAGGTAAGCAGGGCCACGACACGGCAGTACGAAACGACGGAGATCAGGAACCGCGGCGTGGGAGCGAGGACCGCCGACCCGTCGAGCCTTCGCTAGTTCGACGTTTCACGTGAAACGGCGACCGGCAGCACGGAAATCCCACCGTAGCCGCTCAATGTCGCACGTGGGCGTTGACGAGTGATCGGTAGAGGTGACCGAGGTCGAGCCCAGCGGCACGTGCCGCCTGGGGGAGGAGCGACGTCTCGGTCATGCCGGGTGCGACGTTGACCTCGAGGAACTGCACAACGCCGTCCTGGTCGAGGATCACGTCGGTACGTGACAGGTCGCGCAGGCCGAGCGCGACGTGAGCGCGGACGGCGACCTCGCGGACGATGCCGAGCACGTCGCCGTCCAGGCGGGCGGGAGCGAAGTACTCGGTTCGTCCGGGGTTGTATCGCGCGTCGAAGTCGTACGGACCGGCGGTGACGATCTCGACAGGCGGCAGCGCCTCAGGACCGTGGCCGAGGTCGACGACGCTGACCGCGAGCTCCACGCCGCGCACGGCGCGCTCGATCAGGGCGACGTCGCCGTACGCGAAGCAGTCGACCATGGCTCGGGGGAGCTGGTCGGCACGCTCGACGAGGGTCACGCCAAGTGCCGATCCGCCATGGGTCGGCTTGACGACGAGGGGGAGACCGAGGCGCGCGACGACGGCGTCCAGGACGGGCTGGGCGCCGAGCTCCCTGAACAGGCTCTGCGGCAGGGTCACGTACTCGGGTGAGCACAGGCCGGCTCCGAGCACCACGCTCTTCGCGACGGGCTTGCTCCAGGCTGCACGACTCTCCCGCGGCCCGGTGCCCACGTAGGGAACCCCGACCAGCTCGAGCACGTCGCGGATCGAGCCGTCCTCGCCGCTCGCGCCGTGCAGGAGCGGCCACACGACGTCGGGGCGCGTCGCGGCGAGGAACGGGAGGAGGTCGGCGTCGACGTCGTGGATCGTCACCTCGAGACCGGCGGCACGCAGGCTCTCGGCGACGCGGCGCCCGGACCGCAAGGAGACCTCGCGCTCGTGGGAGAGGCCACCGGCGAGGATCGTGACGTGCCCGCCCGGGGGGACGGCGTCGTCGGGCCGGAGAAGGTGAAGGTGCTGGTCAGGGCGCTGCGCGTCGGTCCGGGCTGTGGTGGCAGCCTCACCCGTGGCCGCCGGGGTACCCGTGGTCGTGTCCACTGTTGACGGACTCCTGTTCGGTGCCGGCGTCGCCCGGTGAGGGCCGGCTCGGCGTCGTGGTGAGGTGCTTCAGGCCAGGTTGGGCGAGGGGTTCTCGACGTCCGTGAGGTCAGGGTCGAGCTCGGCGTTGGTCCCGAAGATCTCGACGAGCTCCTGCTCGGCGTTGACGACCCCGGCGAGGCGTCGGACTCCCTCTCGGATCCGCTCGGGGGTCGGGAAGCAGTAGGACAGGCGAACGTGGCTCGAGCCGGTGCCGTCGGCGTAGAAGGCGGTACCCGGCACGTAGGCCACGCGTGCCGTGACGGCGCGCGGAAGCATCGACCGTGCGTCGAGGCCCTCCGGGAGCTGGACCCAGGTGTAGAAGCCGCCGTCGGGCACGGTCCAGCGGGCCGAGGGGAGATGCTCGGAGAGCGCACCGATCATGGCGTCCCGGCGTTCCCGGTAGAGCTCGCGGAACTGCTTGATCTGCCCCTTCCAGTCGCACGTGTCGAGGTACGCGGCGATCGCGAGCTGCGAGGCGTTCGACGGGCAGAGGATGGCGGACTCGCTCGCGAGGACGAGCTTCTCGCGGACCGCGTGGGGTGCGACGACCCAGCCGACGCGGTATCCCGGGGCGAAGGTCTTGGAGAACGACCCGAGGTACAGGACGCCGTCCTCGTCGAGCGAGCGCAGCGCAGGGAGTGTCTGTCCGTCGAAGCCGAGGAGGCCGTAGGGGTTGTCCTCGATGACCAGGACGCCGTAGCGCTGCGCGATCTCCAGGATGCGCGGTCGGCGCTCCGCGGTGAGGGTGACCCCGGCGGGGTTGTGGAAGTTCGGCACGGTGTAGAGCAGCTTGACGCGGCGACCGTCCGCGGCGAGGCGGGCAAGCGTCTCCTCCAGCGCCTCAGGGACGAGGCCGTGCTCGTCGAGGGGCACGTGCACGACGTCCGCCTGATACGAGCGGAACACGCCGAGCGCCCCGACGTAGCTCGGCGCCTCGGCCACGACGACGTCGCCGGGGTCGACGAAGATCCTCGTCACGAGGTCGAGCGCCTGCTGCGACCCCGTCGTGACGACGACGTCGTCGGGGTGGCACTCGATCCCCTCGAGCCGGACGACGTCGAGGATCCGCTCGCGCAGCGTCTCGTCACCCTGCCCGGAGCCGTACTGGAGGACCGTGGCACCACGCGTCGCGACGAGGCGCTGCATCGTGTCGGCGATCTGGTCGAGGGGGAGTCCTTCGAGGTACGGCATGCCGCCGGCGAGCGAGACGACCTCGGGTCGGTTCGCCACGGCGAACAGCGCTCGGATCTCCGACGCTCGCATCCCGTGCGCTCGCTCTGCGTAGGCACCGAACCACGGGTCGAGGCGGGTGCCGCTGGGAGCGGGCTGCTGCGGGGGAGTCGTCGGTCCAGTCACGACCCCCAGTGTCGCACGGGGCATCGGGGGATCCCGTGAAGACGCCGGAGGGCGGACCGCGGTGCTCGCGGTCCGCCCTCCGGCGGCGTGGTGGTGGCGCGGGTCAGACGCTCGTGGCGAGCACGGCGTCGATCTCCTCGGTGAGCGCCCGCTTGGGGCGCGCCCCGATGATCGACTTCTGGAGCTCGCCGCCCACGTAGACGTTCAGCGTGGGGATGGAGACGATGCCGTAGGCGCCGGTCGTCTCGGGGTTCGCGTCCGTGTCGAGCTTGGCGATCTTGATCTTGCCGTCGTACTCCTCGGCGAGCTCTTCGAGGATCGGCGCGACCTGGCGGCACGGGCCGCACCACGTCGCCCAGAAGTCGACGAGGACGGGGACCTCGGACTCGAGGACCTCGGCACGGAAGGTGTCGTCGGTGACCGGAACGGTCGGCATGGTTGACCTCCTGCAGTAGGACTCGGTGGGAGTGAGGGACGCTGGTTCAGGCCTGGAGCTCGGCGAGCGCCTCGGGCAGCTCGTCCGGGTTCGGCGTGCTCGGCGTGCCGGCGAGGTCCGCCAGGCCGGCGGCGTCGGCCAGCTCGGTGAGGTAGCGCTGCGCGTCGAGCGCGGCGGCGCACCCCGAGCCGGCCGCGGTGATGGCCTGGCGGTAGGTGTGGTCGACGGCGTCGCCGCACGCGAACACGCCCTCGAGGTTGGTCGCGGTGGTGCGCCCGACGACCTGGATGTAGCCCTCGTCGTCCAGGTCGATCTGACCCCTGACGAGCTCGGTGCGGGGCTCGTGACCGATCGCGACGAACAGGCCGGTCGCGGGCAGCTCGCGCTCCTCGCCCGTCACGGTGTCGCGCAGCGTGAGCGCCTCGACCTTGTTCTCGCCGCCGATGCCGGCGACCTCGCTGTTCCAGGCGAAGTCGATCTTGGGGTCGTTGAGCGCGCGGTCGGCCATGATCTTCGACGCGCGCAGCTCGTCGCGGCGGTGGACGAGGGTGACCTTCTCGGCGAACCGGGTGAGGAACGTCGCCTCCTCCATCGCGGAGTCGCCGCCGCCGACGACGGCGATGTGCTGGTCACGGAAGAAGAACCCGTCGCACGTCGCGCACCAGGACACCCCGCGCCCGGACAGGCGCTTCTCGTCGTCCAGGCCGAGCTCGCGGTAGGCGGACCCGGTCGCGAGGATGACCGCGCGGGCGCGGTACGTCTCGCCGTTGCCCGTCACGACGGTCTTGATCGGCCCCTCGAGGTCGAGCAGCGTGGCGTCGTCCCACTCGATGCGCGCGCCGAACCGCTCGGCCTGCTTGCGCATGTTCTCCATGAGGTCCGGGCCCATGATCCCGTCGGGGAAGCCGGGGAAGTTCTCGACGTCCGTCGTGTTCATGAGCGCACCGCCGGCGGTCACGGAGCCCGCGAGCACGAGCGGGGCGAGCCCCGCGCGCGCCGCGTAGATCGCCGCGGTGTACCCCGCGGGACCGGACCCGACGACGATCAGGTTCTGGACGGCAGACTGCTCGGTCACGTGCTCTCCTCGATGCTCGGTGCGTGGCGGCCGACCACGCGAGAGTGTGAACGCCGCCGAGGCGGCTTCTGTTCCACGGTACGGGTGTTCGCCACGCTACGGGGCACCGGCGCACGGCGCGTGTGCCGTCCATGCACCGTGGGTCGGCGACGGTAGGACCGGACGGGACCGACGGTCACCCGTCCCCGGGGAGCGTCAGGAGACGAGGATCTCGTTGATCTCCGCGCGGAACTCACCGGCCGGGTTCTGCGGCAGCTCGGTGAACCACAGCACGATCGACTCCGCCTCGACCGGCTGGTCGAACGTGAACTCCGCGCCGGGCGACAGCGGTCCCTTCGCGAGGACGGTGCCCTCGGTGGGGGCGTCCGGGCTCGTCGCCCGGATCTCGACGTTGCCGCCGGTCGTCGCCGTGTCGATAACGACCGTCGAGACGGGCGCCTTCTCCTCGAGCGTGACGGCGAACCCGATCCCCGAGCGCAGGCCCGCGAAGTCCGCCGCGTTGTACCGGCGCGAGATCCAGGTCGTGTCGGGCTGCTGGTCGTAGGCGAGCGGCGCGAGCTCGGGGTGCTCGCCGTCGTTGTTGCCCGAGGCGTCGCCCTCGGGGTCCAGGGCCTGGCCCGACGCGATCACGGGCCGGACCTCCGTCGGCGGAGCGGCCTGCTCGCCGTCCGCGGTGCCCTCTCCGCCCTCGGACGGAGCCTCCGACCCCTCGCCCGTCGGTTCCTCGCTCGTCTGGAGCGCGGGTCCGAACCCGTCGAACGCGGTGTTCACCGCCCACACGACGCCCCACACGACGAGGCCCAGGACGAGGACGAGGACGATCGGGGTGGCGTTGAACCGGCGCGGTCCGCGCCGGCGTGGCGCGGGCTCGCTCCAGGCCTGCGGCGCCTCGGTGGTCGGGGGCACGGGCGGCGGTGCGGCCGCGTACTGGACGGGCGCGGTCCCGGTGTCGTAGCCCACGGGGGGCGGGGGCACCGCGTAGGCCGCGGTCGCCGGGTCCGGCGCAGGCGGCGGGACCGCTGCCGTGGCGCCCGTGGCGACCCCGGCGGCGTACGCGACGCCCGGACCGGCGGAGCCCGGCACGTCCCCCACGCGGTGGATGCGCCCCGTCGTCGGGCGTCGGACCGGTGGTGCGGGCGGCGGCGTCCCCGGAGGCGCGCTCGTCGCACCGTCGAACGCCGTGCGGACGGACTGGCGGCTCACGCCAGCTGTCGCGGGCTGCACGAACGACGGCAGTGCCGCGACGACCGAGACCTCGCCCCAGGGCTCGACCGCGCCGACGACGTCGGCGGGGGAGCGGGGCGCGTCGCCCGCGGGCGGAGCCGTCCACTCCTCGACCGTGCCGTGGGTGCCCGCGAAAGCCTCGGCGCAGAGCGTGTCCAGCTCCGCGGGGACGTCCGGGCGGACGGCGGAGAGCGGGAGGACCCCGTCGCCCGCGCGCTGCGCGGGAAGGGGGTGGATGGCGTCGGGGGCGATCCACGGGACGTCCAGGGACGGCCCGGCCCAGCGCGCCGTCATCGCGTAGTAGAGGAGCGCGACGAGCCCGACGGCGTCCGTGCGCGACGT
Source organism: Cellulosimicrobium funkei (assembly GCF_001019615.1). Taxonomy (GTDB): domain Bacteria; phylum Actinomycetota; class Actinomycetes; order Actinomycetales; family Cellulomonadaceae; genus Cellulosimicrobium; species Cellulosimicrobium cellulans_E. The sequence goes on from NZ_JNBQ01000001.1 coordinate 125,253, forward strand.
CAGGTCGGCGTCGTGCTGGTCGTGGCCCGCGACGCCGGCGTCGAGCCCGAGGCCCGTGACGAGGACCCGGCTGCCGTCGACGCGGAGCGCGTCGGGCCGGAGCGCGAGGTGGTGGACCCCCCGCCGCCGGGCGACCTCGAGCGCGGCCGCGGCCTCGCCGACGATCGCGCGTGCCTGCTGCGGGTCGACGATGCCGCCCGCGACGACCTCGCTCAGCGTGATGCCCGTGTACCGCTCGGTCACGACGTACGCGCCGCCGTCCTCCGTCCCGACGTCGAGGACGCGCGTCAGGCGCGGGTCGACGACGAGCGCGGCGCGCCGCGCGGAGTCGAGGGCGTCGGCGACGTGCGGACCGGAGACCAGCGAGATCCGGACGGGACGGTCGAGGATCTGGTCGTGCGCCGACCATGCGGTGACGTCCGACAGGTCGGACGTGAGCTGCTCGTCGAGCCGGTAGCGCGCGACGAGCAGTGTTCCTGGGGCCACGCCGTTCACCGGACCTCCTCCGTGGGACTCGTGGTCGACACACCATGGTACGCGGGCCCTGATTGCCCGCGTATCACCCGATTGCGGCCCGGCGGCCGCGCGCCGCTCACCGTCGCACGAGCCGTCGGACGCGTCCCACGATCGGACCGGCGAGCTGGTCGAGCTCGCGCACGCGCATGAGCTTGAGCCCGCCCGCGTAGACGGCCGTCATCACGGCCCCGGCGACGGACACCACGACGACGGCCTGCCACCACGAGAGCCCGTAGATGCCGTCCGGGCCGTCGCCGGTGAGGACGACGAAACCCCGCAGCACGCCCCAGCCCGCGACGCCGCTGACGAGCGCGGCGATCCCGGCCTTGACGTGCAGGCGCAGGATCCGGGCGCCGTCGAGCCCGCGGAGCGTGCGTCGTAGCCCGACGGTCCGCAGCGCGACGGCCACGAGGTTGGACACGCTCATCGCGAGGCCGATGCCCACGACCCAGAGCTGGGGTGCCAGCACCTGCGTCGCGAGCCAGGACACGCCGACGAGCACGAGCGTGCCCGGCACCTGGATCCAGAAGACGGTCCGGCCGTCCTCGAACGCGTAGTAGACCCACTTCATGAGCACCATGCCGCCCAGGGGGACGAGCCCGAGCGCCATGGCGCGCAGCACCTCGGAGACGGCCTCGCCGGACGCGGCGTCGACGGAGGGGACGAGCAGCTTGGTGATCGGCAGGGCGAGGACGACCAGCACGACGGTCGCGAAGACGGTGAAGACCCCGACGGTGCGCACGCCGCGCGAGAGGTCGTGCCGGACGCGCGCGAGGTCGCCCTCGTGCGCCGCGGCGCTCATGCCCGTGAAGAGCGCCGTCGCGATCGACACCGTCACGAGCGAGTGGGGCAGCAGGTAGATCATGAGCGCCTGCGTGTAGGCGGCGTTGCCCGCCACGGCGAGGGCTCCCGAGAACGCGTCGGGCGCGCCCGTGATCAGCCCGGTGACCGCACCGAGCGTCCCGGGGTCGTCGCGGTAGGGCCCGAACGTCTGCGCGAGCGCCGCGCGGGGTGCCTCGCTCGCGAAGCGTGTGGTGAACAGGACCCCGACCTGCTCGAGGAGGACGGCCGCGAACGTCCACAGCGCCACCTGGCCCGCGGACCGCAGGCCGATGCCGTGCAGGCCGAACCGGAGGTGCCAGCGGAAGCCGGCCCGCCACAGCGGGACGACGAGGATGAGCGCCTGCGCGGCGACCCCGAGCGTCGCGGTGCCGGCCAGCAGCGCGATCTTGGGCCCGTCCCACTGCGTGAGGTCGTCGACGTTCCCCGTGGCCGCGGGGCCGTAGATCGCGATGAACGCCGCGAACCCGACGATCGACACGACGTTGTTGAGCACCGGTGCCCACATGAAGGGTCCGAACTGGCCCCGCGCGTTGAGCACCTGCCCGAGGAGCGTGTACAGCCCGTAGAAGAAGAGCTGTGGCGTGCACCAGAAGGCGAAGGCGACGGCGAGCGACGTCTGCGGTGCCGTCCACCCCGGCCCGGTGTAGAGCGCGACGAGGATGCTCGACCCCGCCGTGAGCAGCGCCGAGAGCGCGACCAGCACGACGCCGGAGAGCGTGAGCAGCTTGTCGAGCCGCTCCTGGGTGTTGCGCGCACGATAGGCGCGGACGATCTGCGGCACGAGGACGGCGTTGAGGACGCCGCCCGCGAGGATCGCGAAGAGGACGTTGGGGATCTTGTTCGCGACGTCGAACGCGTCCGCGACCAGGCCCGTGGTCCCGATCGCGGCCACGAGGAGGACGTTGCGGACGAGCCCGAGGCCGCGCGAGACGAACGTGCCCGACGCCATGAGCGCGGACGAGCGGCCGAGGCCGCCCGCGCGGCGGGCGGGCGCCTCCGTGGCCCCGGCCTCGGCGGTCTCGTCCGGGGTGCCCGACGCCGCCGGGTCGCCCGGGAGCGCCCCGGACGGGACGACGTCGCGCGTCGTGCCGGGACGCGTGCCGTGCCCGGCGCCCGGGGGCCGGACGTGCCGCGGCTGGTCGGGGCTCACTCGACGCGCTCCTCGTCCCGACGGGCGGGCTGCGCCGACGGCGTCTGGTCCTGCGCGGGCGGCGCCGGCTGGTCCACCGTGGCGCCCGCCAGACGGCGGGGCGAGCGGCCGCGGCGCACCGTGCGCCAGATCCCCGCCACCAGCGCGAGGACCAGGAGCACCGCCACGACCACGGTGCCCACCGACTCCCAGTCGGCGCGCACGCGCACGACGAACTCCTGCGGCTCCGCGACGCGGACCTGGGGCTGCGCCGCGCTGACGAGCTCCACCTCCACCGTGACGTTCCCGCTCCCGAACCCCTCGACGGGCACGCCGACGCTCGTCTCGGCCGCGACCAGGTCGCCGTCGGCGTCCCGGGTGGCGGCCGGGATCGTCACGGTCCGGCGCTCCGGTGCGCGCAGCCGCGGGTCGTCCGGCCGGAGCACGACCTCGACCGTCGCCTCCTGCTCGAGGGTGCTGCGCACCCGGACGGGGAGGTCCTCCTGCTCGGCCACGAAGAGGAACGGAGCGCGCGTCTCCACGGAGAGGGTGCCCCGGACGGCGGCGGACCGTTGCTCGGCGTGCTGGACGGCGAGCACGCGCGAGGGCTGCGCGGCGCGGAACGCGACGGCGGTCGGGGTGACGAAACCGGGCTCGAGCGGGCGCGTGATCGTCGCGGGATCGGTGGCGACGGTCGCGAAGGCGGCGAGGTCCGCGCGCGACCGGTCGAGAGCACGGAGCTGGGCGACGGTGATCTCGCCCTCGCCCACGACGTCGTCCGGCAGCGTCGTCCGCTCGACGGCGGGCGGCGCGGACGCCAGGAGGTCGTCCACCGGGGCCAGGTCGACCCAGGGAGCCGCGCGGAGAGCGTCGAGCCGTGCCGTGAAGAGCGTCGGCTCCGCCTCCCAGCTCCGGGGCAGGGCGATGACGACGTGGCGCTGCTCCGCAGGGCGTTCGCGGGCGATCACGGCCGTCTCGGCGAGGATCCGCTGTGTCGCCGTGACACCCGAGCCGTCGCCGGCCGACAGGAGGGCGGTCAGCACCGCGTCCGCGACGAGCGCCTTCACGGGCCCGGCGGTCGTCGCGATCTCGGCGACGCCGGACGGCGTGTAGGTCAGCGACTCGTCCGGGACGAGCCCGCCGGGACCGACGACGGTCGCGGTCGCGCCCGACGCCGCGGCGAGCGTCGTCGTGGCCAGGTCGGGGACGGCGTCGCCCGGCCAGGCGAGGTCGGTCCGCCACGACGCCGTCGGGTCGGCAGCGGCGTCGGGCGTCTCGTCCGTGGCAGCCGCGTCGTCCTCCGTCGCGTCGCCGTCCGTCGCCTCGCCGTCCGTCGCCTCGCCGAGGGTCTCGTCGTCGGTCGTCGGGTCCTCGGTCGTCGGTTCGGTCGCGGCCGGTAGCGGGGTGCCCTCCGGCAGTGCGAGACCGGCGTGCGCGAATGCCGCGACGTCCGGGTCGTAGGCGCGCAGCGCGAACGCCGACCGGCCGGCGGCGGCGGCGCTCACGGCGTCGGCCCAGGCGTTCACGGCCGGGTCGCCGGCTCCCGTCGCCGCGGCGAGCAGGGCCGGGTCGGCGACCCACGCGACCTCCGGCGCGCTACCGGTCGCCGCCAGCAGGCGCCCGAGGCGACCGTCCGTCGCCACCGCGGCCGAGAGCGCGTCGTCGTACGCCTGGGGGTCGGGGTCCACCGGCGGGCCGGTCAGGGCGGCGACCACGCTCAGGCGCAGCGGGGTCACCTCGCCCGACGGCTCCCAGAGGACGAAGGTGCGTTGGACGGCCTGGCGTGCGCCGCCGTCGGACACCGTGAGGGAGATGCCGCGCGGGCCCCAGTCGCTGCCCGCGTGCAGGTCGAGCTCCGCGACGGGGACGGTGAGCGTCGTCTCCGCCGTCGCACCCGGAGCGAGGGCCCCGAGGTCCTCGCCGGTGACGCGGACCCCGACGCGACCGTCGAGCCCGATCGTCGTCCAGCTCTCGAGCGCCGACCGGGTGCTCAGCACCCGCCGGTCGATGCCGAGCGCCACCACGGGCGACCCGAGCGTCTCCGCGGTCCCGTTGGTCACGCGCGCGGTCACGGTGAGCGTGTCGCCCGGGCCGAGGACGGTCGGCTGGAGCGACGAGACCTCGAGCGTCACCGCGTCCTCGGTCTCGGCCGCAGTGCTCGTCGAGGTGCTCGTCGAGGCGCTCGTCGAGGTGCGCGTCGTCGTGCTCGCCGTCACGCCGAACGCCGCGCCGGCACCGCCGAGGACGACGCCGACGGTCAGGACCAGCAGGGCGACCAGGGTGACGAGGAGGTGAGCGGACCTGCCGAGGAGCGGAGCCGACGCGGCGCCGCCGGGGCGCGCGCCGCTGCTGGGGGAGGGCGTCATGAGTGGTCGGTCGAGCTCCGTGGGGCGGGCGGTGCCGGGCCGCCACGGCCGTCGTGCGGACGGCCGGGCGAGCGGACGATCGTCCGGGTCACCCTACTCTCGACCACCCCGTGGAACCGCGCCGGCCTGCCCTCGAGGACGCTCTGCGCGACGGCGGCGATCCGGCGCTCGTTGGGGTAGGCGAGCCGGTCGGGCAGGTCCGCCACGGGGATCCACGCGACGTCCTCGGCCTCCCCGTCCGGGTCGCCCTCGACCGTGAGGTAGCCGCCCGTCGCGCGCAGCAGGAAGTGGTGGACGACCTTGTGCACGCGGCGGTCGTCGCCGGTGAACCAGTAGTCGATGACACCCAGCGGCTCCTGCACCGCCCCCTGGATGCCCGTCTCCTCCGCGATCTCGCGGACCGCGGCCTGCTCCGGCGTCTCGTCGCCCTCGAGATGGCCCTTGGGCAGGCACCACTCGAGGCGTCCTCCCCGGTTGCGCCGGGCGATGATCGCCGCACAGAGGTCGCCGCCCGCGACCGTGACGACGAGCCCGCCGGCCGAGACCTCGTCGACCACGGGCAGCGGCGGCGGCGCGGGGGCCGTGCGCGAGCGCGGGTCGATGCGCAGGGCGTGCCCGCCGGGCGGCGCGGGGACCGGGAGGGGCTGCCCGCGACCGCTGTCACGCCCGCCCGCCGGATCCCTCCGGGGCTCGTCGGCGTGCGCAGGGGTGGACATGTCCCAACTTTACCGAGTGGACGTCGGCTCCCCGGGACCGGCTCCCCGGTGCGGGCGTCGCATCTGGCAGGCTTGGGTGTCGTGCCCCAGCCTTCGTCGCCCCAGCCGGCGCCCCAGCCGACATCGCAGCCGACGCCGCAGTCGCTCGAGCTCCAGCGCCGCGCCCTCGCCGTGCTCACCGAGATGGCACCCGCGGCGATCGAGCTCGGCGAGGCGTTCCGTGCCGCCGGTCACGAGCTCGCGCTCGTGGGCGGGCCCGTCCGCGACGCGTTCCTCGGGCGGGCGAGCAACGACCTCGACTTCGCCACGTCCGCGTCGCCCGACGAGACCGAGGCGCTCCTCGCGCGCTGGGGCGACGCGCACTGGGACATCGGCAAGGAGTTCGGGACGATCGGCGCGAAGCGCTTCGGCCGTGGAGGGCCCGGGGACGACCTCGTCGTCGAGGTGACGACGTACCGCACCGACGAGTACGACCCGACGTCGCGCAAGCCCGTCGTCGCGTTCGGCGACACGCTCGAGGGCGACCTGTCGCGCCGGGACTTCACCGTGAACGCGATGGCGGTGCGCGTCCCGGAGATGACGTTCGTCGACCCGTTCGACGGCCTCGACGACCTCGCACGCCGCGTGCTGCGCACGCCGATCGCCCCCGAGCGGTCGTTCGACGACGACCCGCTGCGCATGATGCGCGCCGCGCGGTTCGCGGCCCAGCTGGGGTTCGACGTCGACGGCGGGACGCTCGCCGCGCTCGTCCTCATGACCGAGCGCATCGAGATCGTGTCCGCCGAGCGCGTGCGGGACGAGCTGTCGAAGCTGCTGTGCGCGGCGTCCCCGCGTCGCGGGCTCGAGGTGCTCGTGGACACGGGCCTCGCGGACCACGTGCTGCCCGAGCTCCCCGCGCTCAAGCTCGAGATCGACGAGCACCACCGGCACAAGGACGTGTACGAGCACTCGCTCACGGTCCTCGACCAGGCGATCGCGCAGGAGACCGGGCCCGACGGCGCGGTCCCGGCACCCGACCTCGTGCTCCGGCTGGCCGCGCTGCTGCACGACGTCGGCAAGCCGCCGACGCGGCGCTTCGAGTCGGGGGGCGGCGTGAGCTTCCACCACCACGAGGTCGTCGGCGCCAAGATGGTCGCCAAGCGCCTCAAGGCGCTGCGGTACGACAAGCAGGTCGTCAAGGACGTCGCGCGGCTCGTCGAGCTGCACCTGCGGTTCCACGGCTACGGCGACGGCGCCTGGACCGACTCCGCGGTGCGCCGGTACGTGACCGACGCCGGTCCGTTGCTTGAGCGGCTGCACCGCCTCACGCGCGCCGACTGCACGACGCGGAACCGGCGCAAGGCGCAGCGGCTGCGCGAGTCGTACGACGACCTCGAGCGCCGCATCGCGGACCTCCAGGAGAAGGAGGAGCTCGACGCCGTCCGCCCGGACCTCGACGGCCAGCAGATCATGGCGATCCTGGGGATCCGGCCGGGACCGGTGGTGGGGAAGGCGTACAAGCACCTGCTCGAGCTGCGCCTGGACCGCGGCCCCGTCGACGAGGAGACGGCACGCGCGGACCTCCTGGCCTGGTGGGCCAACCAGCCGGAGTCGTCGACGTCCTGAGATTGGTCTGCGCTGGGCCGAGCTCGACATGGGTGCCGTTATCGGGCTGATAACGGCACCCATGTCGTGTTCGAGGGCGCATGACGTCGTGGTCGACGCCGCGGTGACGGGTCAGACGTCGTCCGTGGCCAGTGCGGCCTCGACCTTGACATCCTCGACCGGCGCGTCCTGCGTGCGGTCCTGCGCGGGGCCGTGGCCCGGGCCGTGGACCTGCGGCGCGGGGCGGCGCAGGAGGAACGAGAGGCCCACGGCCACGAGCATGACTGCCGTGCCCCAGACGAACGCGTCACCGACGCCCTCGGCCAGCGCGGCCTGCGGCGACGCGCCCGCCTCGCCGTAGGCGATGGAGCGGGTCGTCATGACGGCGACGAACATGGCGGTGCCGGCGGCGCCCGCGAGCTGCTGCACGGTGCCGATCGAGGCCGACCCGTGCGAGTACTGGTGCGGCTCGAGCGCCGAGAGCGCGGACGTGAACAGCGGCGTGAACATGAACGCGAGGCCCAGGCTCAGCGTGACGTGCAGCGCAAGGACGAACCACGGCGACGAGTCCGCGTGGATCGTCGTGAACGCCGCGAGAGCGACGGCGACGACGCTCACGCCGGGGATGACGAGCGGGCGCGGGCCCACCCGGTCGTAGAGGCGGCCGACGGTCGGGCCGAGCAGACCCATGAGGAGCCCGCCGGGGAGCACGATGAGACCGGTCGCGAGCGGCTCGAGACCCATCGCGTCCTGGAGGAACAGCGGCAGGAGGATGAGGGACCCGAACATGGCGACCATGCCGACCGCCATGATGCCGAGCGGCACGCTGAACCCGCGGTGCGTGAACACGCGGAGGTCGAGCAGCGCGCGGTCCTCGCGCTGGAGGACGAGCTGGCGCCACACGAACGCGCCGAGCGCGAGGGCACCGAACGCGATGGGCACGGCCGGCGGCACGACGGGCGTGTGGCGCGCCGCCTCGCCGATGCTCGAGAGCCCGTAGACGAGCCCGCCGAAAGCGAACGCCGCGAGGACGAGCGAGAACGGGTCGAGCCGCGAGTGCGTACGGTCGGCGACGTCCCGGATGTACAGGAAGCCGAGGACGAGTGCGACGAGCGCGATGGGGAGCACGATCCCGAACACCCACCGCCAGCTCAGCGAGTTGAGGATGAGGCCGGAGAGCGACGGGCCGAGCGCGGGCGCCGCGGCCATGACGATCGAGATGTTCCCCATGACCTTGCCGCGGATCGTCGGCGGGACGAGGGTCATGATCGTCGTCATGAGCAGCGGCATCATGATCGCCGTGCCCGAGGCCTGCACGACGCGGCCGGTGAGGAGCCACGCGAAGCCGGGCGAGACCGCCGCGAGCAGGGTGCCGGCGCTGAACAGCGACATCGCGAGCAGGTAGGCCCCACGCGTGCCGAGGCGCTGGAGCAGGAACCCGGTCGCCGGGATGACGACCGCCATCGTCAGCATGAACGCGGTCGTCAGCCACTGCCCGGTGCTCGCCGTGATGCCGAGGTCCTCCATGAGCGGTGCCAGCGCGACGCTCATGGTCGTCTCGTTGAGGATCACGACGAACGCGGAGCCGAGCAGCAGCGCGATGACGAGGAAGTCCGCCCGGGGGAGCCGGTCGACGGGTGCCGAGGTGTCGTGGGTGGGGGAGGCTGTCACGGGGGTCTCCGCTCGCGTCGGTGGCGGCCCGGGCACATGGTCGAACCCGGTCGGGGCAGGGCGGGCTGCGTGGGGGCAGCACGGGGGTCGCGTGCGGTGCACGCGACGACGGTGTCGGTTCTCGGTCGGCGGGCCACGGGGAGGGGAGGGCCCGGGCCGATCGGCGCGGCCCAGCCACGTCGATCCGTACCCTGTACGACCATCCACCATCCTGCGTTATTCCCGCCCGACGTGACGACCTCTTTTCGCTCGCGGACTCATCGGTGCTGCCGACAGCAGAACGCCGCGGTCGCGCGGCGGGGAGGAGCGACGAGAAGAGGACGGCGGCTGACCGCTACCCCGCCTAGCGTCGAGGACGGACCCACCACCCAGACACCGGAGGCCCTGATGGAGTTCCGACCGTTCACGATCGACGTCCCCCAGGCCGAGCTCGACGACCTGCACGAGCGCCTCTCCCGCACCCGTTGGCCCGCCGAGCTCCAGGAACGCGGCTGGGAGCGAGGCACCGAGGTGGCGACGATGCGCCGCCTCGTCGCGCACTGGCTCGACGGCTACGACTGGCGCGCGCAGGAGGCGCGACTCAACCGTCTCCACCACGTCGTGGCCACGGTCGACGGCCGCGACCTCCACGCGATCCACGAGCGTGCGGTGCGCCCGGACGCCCAAGCGATCCTGCTGCTGCACGGCTGGGCGGACTCGTTCTACCGGTTCGCGCACGTCGTCGACCGCCTCACGGGCCGCGATCCCGCGGTCGGCCCCGACGAGCCGGTGTTCGACGTCGTCGTCCCGTCGCTGCCGGGCTTCGACTTCTCGGAGCAGCCCGATGCCGGGACGGTGAGCGGTGCCCAGAGCGCCGAGGTCGTCGCGAGCCTCATGGAGGGCCTCGGCTACGACCGCTACCTCGTGCACGGTGGCGACTGGGGCGGTGTCGTCGCGCAGGAGGTGGCGCGCGCCCACCCCGACCGCGTCGTCGGCCTCCACCTCACCGACGTCCCGTTCCCCAACCTGTTCCTCGTCGACCGCGGTACGGCGAGCGAGGGGGAGCGCGCCATGTTCGCCGCCGTCGACGCGTGGGGCGAGACGCACGGCGGGTACGTCGGGATCCAGTCGTCGCGCCCGCTCACGCTGTCCTACGGCCTGAGCGACTCGCCCGTGGGCCTCGCGGCGTGGCTCGTCGACCACTTCGGCTACCTCTCCGACACCCTGCCGTCGGACGACGACCTGCTCACCAACGTGATGCTCTACTGGCTCGGCAACTCGATCCGCTCGTCGATGCGCCTCTACAACGAGGGGCTCGACGGCGACTGGGGCGTTGAGGCAGGGGGTGACTCCGGGGACGACGCCGCACGGTCGGGCGGGGAGGGCGCGGACGGAGCATGGTCGGGCGGGGAGGGTGCCGACGCCGGCTGGTCAGTCCGCATCGACGTGCCGACGGCGCTCGCCGTCTTCCCGCGCGACATCTCGCAGCCGCCGCGCGAGTACGCGGAGCGGTTCTTCGACGTCCGGCGGTTCACCACGATGCCGCGCGGCGGGCACTTCGCCGCGCTCGAGGAACCGCAGCTCATCGTGGACGATCTCCGGACCTTCGCCACCGAGCTCGGCTGAGCCCGTCGGGCGGCTGCGCCCCGTCAGTCGCCGGGCCGCGCGGCCGGGACGCCGTCGCCGGTGGCCGAGCCCTGGCCGGGTGCGGCGGCCTCGGAGGCCGGCCGTGCGCCGTCGTGCCCGACGGCGTCCCCCACCCCGGCCGGAGTCCGTGCCCCGCGCGTCCACATCACGAGGGCGGCGAGCGCGTAGGCGACCGCGAGGGCGACGAACACGCCGCGCGACCAGCCAGTGTCCGGCAGGGTGAACGCCGCCAGGGCGGCCGCGCCGACGAACGCCGCGTTGTACAGGACGTCGTAGAAGGCGAAGGCTCGACCGCGGAACGCGTCGTCGGTGTCGCGCTGGACGATCGTGTCGACCGCGATCTTGGTGCCCTGCGCGGCGAGCCCGAGCAGTGCCGCGCCCGTGTACACGACCGCGCGCTCCGGCGTCGTCACGAGCAGGAGCTGGCTCGCCGCGGCGAGCAGCAGCATGATCGCGATCCACACCTGCGGCCCCGTGTAGCGGGACAGCGTCGGGGTGAGCACCATCGCGCCCGCGCCACCGAGGCCCGTGAGCCCGACGACGATCGCGAACGTCGCCATGCCGGCCGTCTGGCTCCCCGGGTCGAGGAGGTTCCGCGAGATGAGGATCGACGCGATGAAGACGACCCCGTAGAGGAAGCGGTGCGTCGCCATCGCGAGCAGCGCCTGCCCCGGGGTGCGCCGTGCGACCAGGTACCGGGCGCCGTCGGCCAGCCCGCGCGCCACGCGCGCGATCTCCGACCGGATCGCGGCCTCGGCCGGGTGCTCCGGACCGAGCTGGGTGCGCCCGAGGCGCAGCGCCAGGAGCGACGCGATCCCGAACACGAGCGCGGCGCAGACGAGTGCGGACGAGTCCTTGACGCGGCCCGGCTCGAACGCGAGCCCGAGCAGGAGGCCGATCCCGCCCCCGAGGAACGCCGCGCCCGCGCCGAGCGTGGGCGTGAGCGAGTTCGCGGTGAGGAGCAGCGGGCCGTCGACGACGCGGGGCAGGCCCGCGGACAGGCCCGCGAGGAGGAAGCGGTTCACCGAGAGCGCCGCGAGGCCGAGCGCGTAGATCCACCCGCTCACGCCGCCCGAGAGCATGAGGGCCGCCATCCCCAGCGTGATGACCACGCGCACCGCGTTGCCCCACGCGAGCACCTGTCGGCGCTGCCAGCGGTCGAGGAACACGCCCGCGAAGGGCCCCACGATCGTGAACGGCGCGAGCATCACCGCGAACGCGCCCGCGATCGCCGCTGCCGTGCCCTGCGACTCGGGCGAGAAGAACAGCAGCGACGCCAGGCCGACCTGGAACATGCCGTCCCCGGCCTGCGAGACGAGGCGGACGGCGAACAGCCTGCGGAACCCGCGCAGCCGCAGCAGCGCTCGCAGCTCGGCGACGACACTCACCCCCCAACCCTAGGTGGTCCCCACGACCCGACGGGCCGACGTCGGCCGACCCGGCGCGCGACGCGGCGTTCTCGCATCCTGGGAACCCCCTGGGCAAGAATGCTTAGGAAGGTTACCTTTGCGTTTTCGTCACGACCCGCCGCAGTGGCCGGGCCCGGAGAAGCAGCGAGGCATTCTCGAATGACACGAACCCCCAGGACGGCAGCCGCAGGGCTCGCCTTCGCAGCGACGGCGGCGCTCGTCGCCGGCACGGTCGGGGCGGCGCACGCCGCACCCGCGACGGCCGGCGGAGACGGCGCCAACGGCTACAAGACCGTCGGCTACTACCCCGCGTGGGACGCCGGCAACGAGGACGGCTACCAGGTCGCCGACCTTCAGAGCACGGGAGCGGCGTCCGACCTGACGCACCTCAACTACGCGTTCGGCAACGTCACGACCGACCTGGTCTGCGACATCACCGACCGGGAGGACCCCGTCGACGGCGGGCTCGAGGGCGACCCCCTCAACGACTACGTGCAGCTCAAGCCGGCCGGGCAGGCCGTCGACGGCGTCGCGGACACCGCCGACCAGGCGCTCGCGGGGAACTTCAACCAGCTCAAGAAGCTCAAGGAGGCCAACCCGGGCCTGAAGGTCCTCATCTCGCTCGGCGGCTGGACCTGGTCGGACAACTTCTCCGACGCCGTGTCCACGCCGGAGAACCGCGAGCGGCTCGTCGAGTCCTGCCTCGACGTGTACTTCCGCGGGAACCTCCCCGTCGTCCAGGACGCGGAGAACGGCACCAAGGGTGGCGACGGCGTCGCCGCCGGCATCTTCGACGGCGTCGACCTCGACTGGGAGTGGCCCGGCGCGACCGGCGAGCACCCCACGCCGCGACCCGAGGAGGACGCGGAGAACTTCGTCCAGTTCGCGCAGCTCCTGCGCGCCGAGCTCGACGAGCTCGGCACCGAGACGGGCCAGGACTACCAGATCACCGGCTTCGCACCGGCCGGTTGGGCCCCGCGCACCTACGGCGGCTGGCTCGACCCGCGCTTCGTCGAGGCGCTCGACTTCATCAACGTCCAGGGCTACGACTACCACGGCGACTGGAACACCACCCGGACCGGCCACCAGGGCAACCTGCACGTCTACGACGACCCGACGACGGGCGATCCGGCCAACTGGGGCCTCGCCGCCGACGGCGTCCTCGGCGCGTACCACGTGGCCGGGTGGCCCAAGGAGAAGCTCGTGCTCGGCATGGCCGCATACGGCTACGGCTGGAAGAACGTCACCGACCCGACACCCGGCGCCGCGGCCGACGGCGCCCTCCCGTTCACCTACTACTCCGAGATCAAGGCCAAGGGCCTGCCGGAGTACTACGACGAGGTCGCCGGGCAGGGCTACTTCTACGGCGACGGCGAGTGGTGGAGCGCGGACACCCCGCGCTCCGTGACGGCCAAGGCCGAGTACCTCGCCACCCACGGCTACGGCGGCGGCTACTTCTGGGACCTCGCCGGTGACGACGACAACGAGCTCCTCGGGACCCTCCGCGGCACGTTCGAGACCGCCACCCCCGGCCCGCTCGTCCCCGCCGACGCGGCGGCCCCCTGGTACGCGTCGGGCGTGTACACCAAGGGCGACGTCGTCTACCACGACGGCGTCGAGTACCGCGCCGCCTGGTGGACCCGGAACCAGGAGCCCGGCGAGCCGAACGGCCCCTGGCGTGCCATCGGCGGTGCCGGCACCGCCCCGGCGGGAGAGGCACCCGCCTGCGGCGACGCCTGGGACGCCGGCCGCACCTACACCGCCGGCGACGTCGTCACCCGCGCGGGCGTGAACTACACCGCGCAGTGGTGGACCACCGGGTCCCGGCCCGGCACCGACGTGCACGGCGCCTGGGACGCGGGCAGCCCCTGCGCCTGACGCACCGCACCACGAGCACACGAGCGGGGCCCCTGCCGATCACCGGCAGGGGCCTCGCCCGTCGTCACCCAGCGCCGAACGCGCCAGGCTTCACACCTCCGTCGCGCTCCGGAGCAGCGCTCGACCCTTTCGGTCGCGCTGGTCCTGCGCTCCGCTACGGCCGAGGGCCCGGCGAAAAGCGTGCCGGGCCCTCAACCTTCGCTGCACTCCGGATCAGCGCTCGACCCTTTCGGTCGCGCTGACCTTGCGCTCCGTTCCGGGCGAGTGCCTCGTTCCTCGGCCCTCACCCTGCACTGCGCTCCAAGTCAGCGCTCGACCTCGCCGGCGATGAAGGCCTCCAGCTGCGCACGGCCCTTCGTGTCCTCCATCTGCACCGGCGGGGACTTCATGAAGTAGGTCGAGGCCGAGAGGATCGGGCCGCCGACGCCGCGGTCCTTGGCGATCTTCGCAGCGCGCACGGCGTCGATGATGATGCCGGCGGAGTTGGGGGAGTCCCAGACCTCGAGCTTGTACTCCAGGTTCAGCGGGACCTCGCCGAACGCGCGGCCCTCGAGGCGCACGTACGCCCACTTGCGGTCGTCGAGCCACGCGACGTAGTCCGACGGGCCGATGTGGACGTTGCGGTCCTCCTTCTTGCCGCCGAGCGGGCCCTCGAGGTTCGAGGTCACGGCCTGCGTCTTGGAGATCTTCTTGGACTCCAGGCGCTCGCGCTCGAGCATGTTCTTGAAGTCCATGTTGCCGCCGACGTTGAGCTGGTACGTGCGGTCCAGCACGACGCCGCGGTCCTCGAAGAGCTTGGCGAGCACGCGGTGCGTGATCGTCGCGCCGACCTGCGACTTGATGTCGTCGCCGACGATCGGGACGCCGGCCTCCTCGAACTTCGCGGCCCACTCCGGGTCGGACGCGATGAAGACGGGCAGCGCGTTGACGAACGCCACGCCGGCGTCGATCGCGGCCTGCGCGTAGAACTTCGCGGCCTGCTCCGAGCCGACGGGGAGGTAGCAGACGAGCACGTCGACCTGGGCCTCGCGCAGCGCGGCGACGACGTCGACCGGCTCCGCGTCCGACTCCTCGATCGTCTGCGCGTAGTACTTGCCGATGCCGTCGAGGGTCGGGCCACGCTGGACGGTCACGCCGAGCGGCGGGACGTCCGCGATCTTGATCGTGTTGTTCTCCGAGGCGTTGATGGCCTCCGAGAGGTCGAACCCGACCTTCTTCGCGTCGACGTCGAACGCCGCCACGAACTCCAGGCTCGACACGTGGTAGTCGCCGAACTGCACGTGCATGAGGCCCGGGACGGTGCTGCTCGGGTCGGCGTCACGGTAGAAGTGCACGCCCTGGACGAGGGACGATGCGCAGTTGCCTACGCCGACGATGGCGACGCGGATGGAGGTCATCCTCGCTCCTTGGTGTTCGTTGTTCCAGGGTCCTCGGGACGCCTCGCGCCGTCGGGCTCCTGCTCGGATGGTTCCGCAGGATGCGGGGTGCTGCTGGTCCGCGCACGGGTGGTGCTCCGGGAGTGCCCGGAGCTCCGGTCGCGTTCGGTGGTGATGAGACCGTCGAGCCAGCGCACCTCGCGCTCGACCTGCTCGAGTCCGTGACGTTGCAGCTCGAGCGTGTACTCGTCGAGCCGCTCGCGGGTGCGAGCCGCGGACTCCCTGACCGCCTCCAGCCTCTCCGTGAGCCGGGTGCGCCGGCCCTCGAGGATGCGGATGCGGGTCTCGGCGTCGGTCTGCGCGAAGAACGCGAACCGGACGTCGAAGCTCTCGTCCTCCCACGCGGCCGGCCCCGACGAGGCCAGCACGCTCTGGAGGTGCTCCTTGCCCTCGGCCGTCAGCTCGTAGACGATCCGCGCGCGCTTGCCCGAGAGGGCGGGCGCGAGCGTCGACTGCGCCGCGGACTGCTCCGTGCCGGTGATGAGCCCGCGGGCCACCAACGACTTGAGGGCGGGGTACAGCGAGCCGTAGGACAGCACGCGGAACGACCCGAGCATGAGGTTGAGCCGCTTGCGCAGCTCGTACCCGTGCAGCGGGGACTCCTTGAGGAGGCCGAGGATCGCGGTCTCGAGCACCGGTGTCTTGCTGCGCACGAACCCACCTCCTGACGCTCCTCGGGCGTTCCCTGGCGGGCTCGCTGTGACCTGAGGTCGACTCGATGTATCGAGTCGATACATCGACAGGTTAGGTCGTCTCGATGTGTCGTGCAATCTTCGGGGAGTGTCGCGCATCGCGCCACAGATGTGAAGGACCCGCGGAGGCGGCGGGACGCCGCGGCGAATCAATGGCGCACGATCACGCTGTCAGTGCCGCAGACCCTTGTCCCGACAGGGCGACGCCCTATTGTTCAGGGTGGTCCGGCGTGTGCCGACCCCGTGCCCGACGACGTCCCGCGCCCGAGGCGGGGACGCGCCGTCGGGCAGGCGGTCCGCTCGCGGCGGGCCACGAGCAGGTCCGCGGACGACGTGGAACCGGCTTCCCGTTGCCCCCCAGAGGAAGGTAGACCGTGGCGCGATCCACGAGGACGAACGGACGGACGACCCCCCGCGGGCGCCGTCGGTTCTTCAACTACCCCCGCTCGCACGTCAAGAGCTTCCGCCGCTGGCTGCCGTCCTGGCGCGTCGTCGTCGGCACCATGCTGACCGGCGTCGCGCTCGTCGCAGGCGTGCTCGTCGCCGCGTGGGTCACGACCGACGTCCCGACGAAGCTCCCGAGCGTGGGTGCCCAGACCTCGACGGTCTACTGGGGCGACGGGACGACCGAGATGGGGAAGTACGCCTCGGAGGATCGCACCCTCGTCGACTACGAGACGCTGCCCGACTACGTGGGCAACGCCGTCGTGGCCTCGGAGGACAGCACCTTCTGGACGAACTCGGGCGTGGACTTCCGTGGCATCGCGCGTGCCTTCTACAACAACCTCAAGGGCGGCGGCCGCCAGGGCGCCTCGACGCTCACCCAGCAGTACGTCGAGCGCTACTACACGGACACGGTCACGGACTACGCGGGCAAGGCCCGCGAGGCGATCCTCGCGCTGAAGATCACGCAGCAGCAGAAGAAGGAAGTCATCCTCGGCAACTATCTCAACACGATCTACTTCGGTCGCGGCGCGTACGGGATCCAGGCGGCCGCGCAGAAGTACTACGGCGTGAACGCGGCCGACCTCACGGTGTCGCAGGCCGCCATGATCTCGGGCATCATCCCCAACCCGACCAACTGGGACCCGGCGAACAACCCCGAGCAGGCCGAGCACCGCTGGAAGCGGTCCCTCGACAACATGCTCAAGGACGGGCACATCGACAAGGCCCAGTACGACGAGGCGATCGGGGCCGGTTTCCCGGAGGCGATCCCCTACGTGAAGTCGGACAAGTACGCCGGGCCGACGGGGTACCTGCTCGCCATGGTCGAGAAGGAGCTCGCGAGCGAGGGCATCGACATCTCCGAGGCCGACCTGACGAGCAAGGGCTACCAGATCACCACGACGATCGACCCGGCGATGCAGAAGGCCGCGGTCGACACCATCGACACGCTGCCCCAGGAGAGCCGCGGCGACGACAACCCCGTCTCCCCGAACCTCCGCGCGGCGCTCGTGTCCATCGACCCGAACGACGGCTCCATCCGCGCGCTGTACGGCGGTGCCGACTTCCTCCAGAACCAGTACAACAACGCCACGCTCGGCGCCGCCCAGGGCGGGTCGACCTTCAAGCCGTTCACGCTCGTCGCGGCGCTCGAGAACGGCCACACGCTCGACGAGCGGTACGACGGAAACTCGCCGATGACGTTCGAGGGAGCGAACGACGGCGGCGACTGGAAGGTCCGCAACTTCAGCGACCACTCGTGGGGGAACATCGACCTCGTCAAGGCGACCGCACAGTCCGTGAACACCGTGTACGCCGAGCTCAACATCGAGACCGGCCCGGACAAGACGGCCGAGGTCGCGACCCGACTGGGCATCACGAAGGGCAAGGTCGCACCTAACGCGTCCAACGTGCTCGGCACCGCGACAGTGACGCCGCTCGAGCTCACGAACGCCTACGCGACGATCGCGGCCGGTGGGCAGAAGGCGACGCCGCACATCGTCGCGAAGGTCGTCGACGCGCGCGGGAACGTCAAGTACGAGGCGCCGGGCGCCGACAAGCGGACCGCCGAGTTCGACACCGAGACGATGGCGGCGACGCAGTACGCGCTGTCCCAGGTCGTCGAGCAGGGCTCCGGGGAGCCGGCCAAGGCGCTCGGTCGTCCCGCCGCGGGGAAGACCGGGACGTCGAACGAGAACAAGTCCGCATGGTTCGCCGGCTTTACGCCGGGTCTCGCGACCGTCGTCGGTCTCTACCAGACCGGGCCGGAGAACGAGCAGGAGCAGATCACGCCGTTCGGCAAGTGGGCCAACATGAACAATCCCGAGATCACGGGTGGTTCGTGGCCGGTCGAGGCATGGACCTCGTACATGCAGGCCGCGACGGCCAACCTGCCGGTCGGCGAGTTCCTGCCGTACACGCCGCCCAAGCCGAAGCCGACGGAGACTCCGACCGAGACGCCGACGGAGGAGCCCACCGAGGAGGCGCCCGCGACGGAGGAGCCCGAGGAGCCGCAGCAGCCGGAGAACGTCACAGTGCCCGGCGTCGTCGGCATGGAGAGCCGGGCCGCGCGCGCCCAGCTCGAGGCGGCCGGCCTGAAGGTGCGGATCACCGAGGAGTTCTCGGACCAGCAGCCACGCGGCTTCGTCATCAGCCAGTCGTCCATGAGCGAGGTCCCACCGGGATCGACCATCTCGCTCGTCGTCTCGAAGGGCGTCGACCCGGGGCAGCAGCCGACGGAGGAGCCGACCGAGGAGCCGACCGAGACGCCCGACCCGGCGACGGGGCGGCGGGGCCCCGGTGGCGGCGGTGGCGGCGGCGGAGGGACGAACCCCGGCCAGGGCGGCTGACGCCCGGCTGTTCCGCAGATTTCCAGGGGCCCGCGGCGAGCGGGTACCCTGGGGAGCTGCCGTCCGCTCGTCGGACGGAAGCAGCACGAATGCATGAACCCTCCTGTCACGGAGAGACCGTGACCGCGAAGACCAGAGGAGGTGGGTTATCCGCATGCGTCAGTACGAACTGATGATCATCCTCGACCCCGAGATCGAGGAGCGCACCGTCGCCCCGTCGCTCGACAAGTACCTGTCGGTCATCAAGACCGACGGCGGCTCCGTCGACAAGGTGGACATCTGGGGTCGTCGCCGCCTGGCGTACGACATCAAGAAGAAGTCCGAGGGCATCTACGCGGTCGTCGACTTCACGTCGACCTCCGACACCGCCAAGGAGCTGGACCGTCAGCTCGGCCTCAACGAGGTCGTCCTGCGGACCAAGATCCTGCGCACGGACGCTCGCTGATCCTCCCCGCGTCCCCCGTCCGACCGTCCCGCGCCGGGATGCTGCACGCCGTAGCGCGTGTGGGCGCCGCGTGATGGGATGAGCGACGCGAGACCCGTTACGAGCACGAACGCGACGATGCTGACGACACACGAAGGAGCTGGCCATGGCAGGTGACACCGTCATCACGGTGATCGGGAACCTCACGGGAGACCCGGAGCTGCGTTTCACCCCCTCGGGTGCGGCGGTGGCCAACTTCACGGTGGCGTCGACGCCGCGGACCTTCGACCGCCAGTCGAACGAGTGGAAGGACGGGGACACCCTGTTCATGCGCTGCTCGATCTGGCGCGAGGCCGCGGAGAACGTCGCGGAGTCGCTGACGAAGGGCATGCGCGTCATCGTGCAGGGCCGCCTCGTCCAGCGCTCGTACGAGACTCGCGAGGGGGAGAAGCGCACCGTCGTCGAGCTGCAGGTGGACGAGATCGGTCCTTCCCTGCGCTACGCCTCCGCGAAGGTCACCCGCGCCCAGCGCTCGGGTGGCGGTGGCGGCGGCTTCGGCGGCGGTGGCGGCTACGGAGGTGGCGCCAACTCCGGCGGTGCCTCCGGCGGCGGATTCAGCTCCGGCGGCGGTCAGCAGCAGAGCGACGACCCGTGGGCCTCGGCTGGCCCCGCGTCGTCCGGTGGTTCGTTCTCCGACGAGCCCCCGTTCTGATCGCCCGCCACTCCCAGAACACACACCCGTCCCCGCGGGTGCCGCACCGCCCGGCGGCGCGGACCGCGCGCGGGGATCGCACCTTGTAGAGGAGCAACACCATGGCGAAGCCTGTGGTGCGCAAGCCCAAGAAGAAGTCCAACCCGCTGAAGTCGGCCAAGATCGAGTCGGTCGACTACAAGGACACCGCGCTGCTGCGCAAGTTCATCTCCGACCGCGGCAAGATCCGCGCGCGTCGCGTGACCGGCGTCTCCGTCCAGGAGCAGCGCCAGATCGCCCGTGCGGTGAAGAACGCGCGCGAGATGGCGCTGCTGCCGTACACGTCGACGGCTCGCTGAGCGGGAAGGGAGAGAACTCATGGCCAAGCTGATCCTGACCCACGAGGTCACCGGTCTCGGTGAGCCCGGCGACGTCGTCGAGGTGAAGGACGGGTACGCCCGTAACTTCCTCGTCCCGCGCAAGCTCGCCACGCCGTGGTCCAAGGGCGCCGAGTCGCAGGTGACTGCGATCCGCAAGGCGCGCAAGGCCCGCGAGATCGCGTCGCTCGACGACGCGAAGGCGATCCGCGACTCGCTGCAGTCGAAGCCGGTCGTCGTCGAGGCGAAGGCCGGCGCTGCCGGTCGCCTCTTCGGTGCCGTGACGACGGCGGACATCGCGTCCGCCGTGACCGCCGCGGGCGCGTCGGTCGACAAGCGCAAGATCGAGATCGGTCAGCCGATCAAGGCGACGGGGGACTACACGGTCTCCGTCCGCCTCCACCCGGAGGTCTCCGCGACCCTCGCGGTGAAGGTCGTCGCTGCCTGATCTGCTGCTGAGCAGTCCTCGAAGGCCCGGTCCCTCCACGGAGGGCCCGGGCCTTCGTGCTGTTCACGCGGTGCCGGTGACCATCCAGGCGCTGCCGCGGGCGCGCAGGCCGGTGGTGACGGCGCGGGCCGCCATGAAGACTCCCGCGAAGGCGAGCCACAGCCACGCGAGGCCCGCTGCGCCGTCGGGCGCCCACTGCCGGACGGCGAGGGCGAACGGCACGTAGACCACGAGCGTGAGCATGCCCGCCCAGGCGAGGAAGCGACCGTCGCCGGCGCCGATGAGGACGCCGTCGAGGACGAACACCCACCCCGCCATGGGCATCAGGAGACCGCACACCGCCATGCCGACCGCCACGGCGGTGCGGACGTCGGGGTCGGACGTGAAGAGCAGTGCGAACCACCAGCCGCCCGCGGCCATGACGAGCCCGATCGCCGCGCCCGCCGCGACGCCCCATTGGAGCGTGCGCCGCAGGACGGCGCGGACGCGCGGGACGTCGTCGGCCCCGAGCCCGTAGCCGACGAGCGCCTGCGCGGCGATGGCGAGCGCGTCGAGGGCGAACGCAGCGAGCCCCCAGACGGAGTTCACGACCTGGTAGCCGGCGAGCGTGACCTCGCCGAGCCCGGTCGCGACGAAGACGGTGAGGAGGATCGCGAGGCGCAGCGAGAGGGTGCGGACGAAGAGCGGGGCGCCGGCGCGCGCGTTCGACCAGATGCCGCCCGCGGCGGGGCGCAGGGACGCGCCGTGGCGGCGCGCGCCGCGCACGACCACGACGACGAGCACCGCGCCCATGGTGAGCTGGGCGACGGCCGTCCCGAGGCCCGAGCCGGCGATCCCGAGGCCTGCGCCGTAGACGAGGACGACGTTGAGGACCGCGTTGAACGTCGCACCGCCCGCCGCGACCCACAGGGGCGTCCTCGTGTCCTGCATGCCGCGCAGGACGCCTGTGGAGGCGAGGACGAGGAGCATCCCGGGGAGGCCGAGGGCGGACCAGCGCAGGTAGACGACGGCGTGCTCGGCGACCTCGCCGGTCCCGCCCATCGCGCCGACGGCCCAGGGCGCGGTCGCCCACAGCGCGGCGGCGAGCAGGACGCCGAGCCCGACGGCGAGCCACAGGCCGTCGACCCCCGACTGGAGCGCCTCGCGCGTGTGCCCGGCACCGATGCGGCGGGCGACGGCGGCCGTGGTCGCGTAGGCGAGGAAGACGCACAGCCCGACGAGCGTGACCAGGAGCGTCGAGGCGAGGGAGAGCCCGGCGAGCTGGGCGGTGCCGAGATGACCGACGACCGCGCTGTCCACGAGGACGAAGAGCGGCTCCGCGACGAGCGCGCCGAGGGCGGGGACGGCGAGCGCGAGGATCTCGCGGTCGAGCCGGGAGCGGGTGCGGCGACCTGTGGACGACGGCGCGGGGTCGGGTGGCGTCCGGGTGTCGCCGGGGTGGCCGGGCGGTGTCCGGCGTGTCGTCGGCGTGTCGTCGGACTTTCTTTCTTCCACACCCCTGAGGGTAGTGACGAGGCAGGTCAGAGGCCCCTCACGCTGATGTACACAGGGAGATCGTGAGGTTGTCCACACCGTTTTCCACCGGGTGTGCACAGTGTGGGGGAGTGTGTCCACAGGTTCGGGGGTCCCTGTCCACCGGGCGTGCACAGGGCCGTTTGCGGGGCGTGGAGCAGCGATCTAGTGTCGCGGGGTCGTGCTTGTCGGAGGCGGGAGGCGCGGCCACCGGGACAGTCGTGTGGGTGGCCCGCTGTAGAACACGTGTACGACGAAGGTTTGTCCCGGTCGCGCGGTCCCTCGGTGGGTCGTGACGGGCTCGGGGGAGCGAGGGGCGCATGTCGATCGAGGAGCTCGAGGAGAGCTACGGGGGACCGGGGCCGTCAGGTTTCGACCGGACGCCACCCCAGGACGTCGCGGCGGAGATGAGCGTGCTCGGCGGCATGCTGCTGTCCAAGGACGCCATCGCCGACGTCATCGAGCAGATCCGTGGCTCCGACTTCTACCGGCCCGCGCACGAGGTCGTCTACGAGTCGATCATCGACCTCTACGGCCGCGGCGAGCCCGCCGACGCCATCACCGTCGTCGCGGAGCTGACCAAGCGCGGCGAGCTCCAGCGCATCGGCGGCGCCCCGTACATCCACGACCTCATGGCCGGTGTCCCGACCGCCGCGAACGCCGGGTACTACGCGCGGATCGTGCGCGAGCGCGCCGTGCTCCGGCGCCTCGTCGAGGCCGGCACGCGCATCGTGCAGCTCGGCTACGCGACCGACGGCGGCGACGTCGACGAGATCGTGAACAACGCCCAGGCCGAGGTCTACGCCGTCACGGAGCGGCGCACGACCGAGGACTACCTCCCGCTCTCGGAGATCCTCGGCCCGACGTTCGACGAGATCGAGGCGGCCCAGGGCCGCGGCGAGGGCATGACCGGCGTCCCGACCGGCTACTCCGACTTCGACCGGCTCACCAACGGCCTGCACCCCGGCCAGATGATCGTCGTCGCGGCCCGTCCGGCGATCGGCAAGGCCCTCGCGCTCGACACGCCGCTCCCCACGCCGTCGGGCTGGACGACGATGGGCGACGTCGCGGTCGGCGACCTGCTCGTCTCCGCAGACGGGACGCCCACGCGGGTCGTCGCGTCGACCGAGGTCATGGTCGACCGCCCGTGCTACGAGGTCGAGCTCGACGACGGCACGGTGATCGTCGCGGACGCGCAGCACCAGTGGGTGACCTCGACCCGCGCCCAGCGACGCGCGGTGCGTGCGGGTGAGACACCCGAGTCGTCCGTGCGCACGACTGAGGAGCTCGCCGCCACGGTCCGGACCGCGACGGCTGAGCGACGCGCGAACCACTCGATCGCCACCACGGCACCCCTCGACCTTCCCGAGGCCGACCTCCCGATCCATCCCTACGCGCTCGGCGTCTGGCTGGGCGACGGCAGTTCCCGACGCGCCGAGTTCACCTCGGCCGACCCTGAGATCGCCATGCGGATCGAAGGCCTCGGGTACGTCGCACAGCCGAAGGGGAGCGCGAAGGGTCGTGCGCGGGCGTACAACATGCTTCTCCCCGAGGCCGAGGCCCTGGTTCGAGCGTGCATCGTCTGCGGCACCGAGTTCGCGCCCAAGAGGGCGACGCTCTTGGCGTGCGGAAAGGTGTGCGCAGCGCGTTCGCGCGGCATGGAGCGGCCGGCGCCACCGACGTGCCCCGACTGCGGCAAGCCCGGCTGGGGCTTCCGCCGGTGCCAGGAGTGCCACACCGCGAACGGCACCATGGGAGGTCGGCTCCGGACGCTCGGTGTGCTGTCGAACAAGCACATCCCCACCTCCTACCTGCGCGCGAGCGAGTCCCAGCGTCGAGACCTTCTGGCGGGTCTGCTCGACACCGACGGCACCGTCATGCCGCAGGGCAGCGTCCAGATCAGCCTGACGAACGAGCGCCTCGCGCGCGAGACGCGTGAGCTCGTACTGTCGCTCGGGTACCGCACGGGATGGTCCACGAAGACGGTGAAGGGGCGGACCGAGGCGTCGTCGACGGCGTACACGATCACCTTCACGACCGAGGACGATGTGTTCTGGCTGGAGCGCAAGCGCCTCGTCCACAAGGAGCGTCGCCGTCCGGGCACCGCGCGGCTCACGTCACGGTTCGTCGTCGACGTCCGCCGGGTCGAGTCGGTGCCGGTGCGCTGCGTCGAGGTCGACCATCCCTCGCACCTGTACCTGGCAGGACGATCGATGGTGCCCACGCACAACTCGGTTCTCGGCATCAACGTCGCGACGCACGCCGCGGTGCACCACCAGATGTCGTCCGTCATCTTCTCCCTGGAGATGAGCCGCAACGAGATCACGATGCGTCTGCTCGCCGCCGAGGCACGGGTGCCGCTGACGCGGATGCGGTCCGGGAAGATGGACGAGCAGGACTGGCAGAAGCTCGCGTCGACGATGGGCAAGGTCGCTGAGGCGCCGCTGTTCATCGACGACTCGCCCAACATGTCGCTCATGGAGATCCGGGCGAAGTGCCGCCGCCTCAAGCAGCGGCACGACCTCAAGCTCGTCGTGATCGACTACCTCCAGCTCATGAGTTCCGGCAAGCGCGTCGAGTCGCGCCAGCAGGAGGTCTCGGAGTTCTCGCGTGCGCTGAAGCTCCTCGCAAAGGAGCTCGAGGTTCCGGTCATCGCGATCTCGCAGCTGAACCGCGGTCCGGAGCAGCGCGGCGACAAGAAGCCGCAGATGAGCGACCTGCGTGAGTCGGGTTGCCTCACCGAGGACACGAAGATCCTGCGCGCCGACACTGGCGCAGAGACCAGCTTGGGCGAGCTGTTCGCGCTCAACGCCAAGGACGTCCCGGTATGGGCGCTCAACGACCGACTCCAATACGTGCGCCGCCATCTGACGCACGTGTTCCCCACGGGCGTGAAGCCCGTGTTTCGCATGCGCCTTGCGTCGGGCAAGGAGATCGAGGCGACGGCGAACCACCCGTTCCTCACCTACGACGGCTGGACCGCGCTCGGCGACCTCGAGGTCGGCTCGCGCATCGGCGTGCCGCGCCACGTCCCCGGCCCGGAACGGAACCTCGAGTGGGACGACCGCAAGGTCGTGATGCTGGCGCACCTCCTGGGCGACGGGTCGTTCGTGAAGCGACAGCCGATCCGCTACGCCTCGATCGACGAGCGGAACCTCGCCGCCGTCTCCGAGGCGGCGGGCGCCTTCGGCATCACCCCGATCCGCGACGACTACGCCGCGGCCCGAGTCACGTCCCTGCGCCTCCCCGCGCCCTACCGGCTCGCCCGGGGTCGCCGGAACCCGATCGCCGAGTGGCTCGACGACATGGGGCTGTTCGGCGCACGCAGCCACGAGAAGTTCATCCCCACGAGCGTCTTCCACCTGCCGAAGCGCCAGATCGCGCTCTTCATCAAGCACATCTGGGCCACGGACGGCTCGGTCACGATCAACAAGAACGGGCGCAGCGGGCGGATCTACTACGCCTCGACCTCGCGCGAGCTCGTCGACGGGCTCTCTCGTCTTCTGCTGCGCTTCGGTATCTCGACGCGCGTGCGGACGGCGACCCCCAAGGGGTCGTACCGTCCCGGGTACACCCTGGACGTGAGCGGGGTGGACGATCAGCGCCGCTTCCTCCAGGAGATCGGCGTGCACGGTGACCGAGGCGATATCGCCGAGAAGCTGCTGACGATCATCCGCGAGGCGCGCGCCAACACGAACGTCGACACCGTTCCGCGTCGGGTCTGGGACGACGTCCGCGAGATCCTCGTCGAGCGCGGCATGACGCACCGCGAGTTCGCGGCAGCGATCGGCACCGAGTTCTGCGGCAGCGCGTTGTGGAAGAACTCTCCATCGAGGCATCGCCTCGGCAAGATCGCGGCCGTGCTCGAGAGCGAGGAGCTCGAGATCATGGCGGTCAACGACCTCCTGTGGGACGAGGTCGTCTCGATCGAACCGATGGGGGAGAAGCAGGTCTACGACGCCACCGTCCTCGACGGGCACAACTTCGTCGCCAATGGCATTGCCGCACACAACAGTATCGAGCAGGACGCTGACGTGGTGATCCTGCTCCACCGCGAGGACGCCTATGAAAAGGAGTCACCCCGCGCGGGCGAGGCCGACCTGATCGTGGCCAAGCACCGTAACGGCCCCACTGACACGATCACCGTCGCGTTCCAGGGCCACTACCAACGGTTCGCAGACATGCAGATGTAGTGGTTGTCTGCGTGTCGACGTGCAGCGACGTGTGCGGCGGCGTCCGGCAGTACGGCGGCAGTCATCACGTGACAGCGACGTGCATGCCGGTCAGTCACGCGTGCTGACGGCGATGTCGTGCAGGACGAAGGTGGCAAACCCTAGTTCGCGTCGTGCGCCGCTCAGCCAGGCGTCGCGATTCCCACGTGCAGCGGCAAGTGCCTGATCGCGATCCTCGGTCGTCGGGGCCTCCCGCACGGCCCAGTCGACGAGCGACCCGGTCCAGCTGAAGTGGTAGTCGTCCCACTCGGCCAACGTGCTGACGTGCCCGTACGACGGCTCGAACCCGTGCTCGCGGACGGCTCGCACGAAGCCGACGAGGTCGGGATAGGCGTCGGCGGAAACCTCGAGCGCTGCCAGCGCAGAAGCCGACGGGGCGCCCTCCCAGATGCTGTCACCGATCAGCGCTTGGCCACCGGGGCGCAGGCGCCGCCGGACAGCGGCCAGCATGTCCTCCAGCCTGCCGAAGGCGTGGCTTGCACCGATGCACAGCACCACGTCGAAGACCCCGTCGTCCCAGGTGGCGGCATCCGTCTCGATCCAGCACACCCGGTCGCTCAGCTTCCGCTCCTCGGCACGCCGGGCGGCAGAGGCCGGGAGCATGTGGTCGATCCCCACGCCGGTGATTCCGGGATGGGCGAGCAGCAGCTCCTGCAGCCACTCGCCCTCGCCGCACCCGAGGTCGACGGCGCGGGCGCCGTCGCTCGGGCTCAGCCAGCCGACCAGTTCGCGTAGCCGCTCGGGTGCCACCGGCGCCCCGATCGGATGGCGCAGGTGGGCGATGTCGAAGATCTCGGAGCGTTCCATCTCGGCGACGCTACAGGCCACCGCCTACCCGCGCCGACGCTGTCTGACGAGCTATCACCCTATGGCTCACGCGGCCACGAGACACGCCCTCTTCCGCTGCCGTGGACCGCTGAGTGCAACCAACCGTGCGCGACCCGACCGACACGCCCGAGGTCGTGCACGGTACAGCGGCGGGTCCGCGCGATCTGCGCTGCACGTCAACAGTTGTGGACGTGCAACCCAGTTTGCAAGCGGCCTTTGTTGCAAAGCGCTCCCGTGCTCGTTGGTGACCACCTGACGCAGTAGTGGCCCCTTGGTGGCCGCCAGGTGTGGGGCAGCGGTGTCACTCGTAGTTCGTCGCCGCCTGGAGCGCGTCGTTGAAGACCTCCCAGCCGTCCTGGGGTGGAACCCGGCGCCCCCTGACGTTGAAGTAGTACCCGTCGGAGTCGTCGAGCCAGCCCGCGAGAGCTTCGAGGTACTGGTGCAGCGTGGGGTTGGCCCACGGCTCACCAGCAGCTGCCGCGACGGCGAGGGTTCTTGCCGTCGCAATCACGGCGTGCTTCCCCGACCCGCGCGCGGTCGATGGGCATCCAGCGAGCCCGCAACTCTCGTCGACGTCGACGTCGCGGTGCTCGAACTCGTAGTGGAAGCAGATGTAGTGCATCTGCTCGAACGTGTCGTAGTCGGCTGCGCCGACGGTGACTGACCGGTGGCATCGGCGGCAGGGGCGCTCCCATCTCGTGATGATGGCAGAACGGCTGAACGCCGGAGGTGTCGCGCAGTCTCGCACGGCTGATGCGGGCGCTGCGATACGGCTCGGATCCGCCTGCATCCAGGCGGTGCAAGTATGCGCGTCTGAGCAGTTCGATTCGTGACGCCGGGTGCCCCGTGAGCGCGAGCCGGTGGAGCGATGAGGCCCCGGTCTTTCGTCCACCCAGCCGTCCCAGACAAAAGCGTTGGTGCGGCTTCGTAGGCTGAGGCGCTCAAAGACACGTTCTGGGGGGTGAGGGGCTCATGGCCGACGTCGTCGCGATCTCCGTACAGGTGGAGGCGGCGGTTCGTGCCGCCCTGGCTGAGGTGCTCCCGGTCGAGCTGGCCGGCGTGGACCCGGTGGTCCGCCGGTCCGCGCGGGCGGACTTCCAGGCGGACGGTGCGCTCGCCGTCGCGTCGAGGCTGGGTCGCCCGCCGCGCGATGTCGCCATGGAGGTCGTCCGCCAGATCAGTCGGCAGGCCGACGCGTTTCCTGTCGAGGTGTCGGGGCCGGGTTTCGTCAACGTCACGGTGCCGGACGGCGCGGTGTGGGCCGCGGTGGCCCAGCGCCTCGCGGACCCGCGGCTCGGCGTCGGGAAGTCCCGGAGCGACGAGCGGGTGGTCGTGGACTACTCGGGGCCGAACGTCGCCAAGGAGATGCACGTCGGTCACCTGCGGTCGTCGGTCATCGGCGACGCGCTCGTGCGGGTGCTGGGCCACCTGGGAGCCGAGGTGGTGCGGCAGAACCACGTCGGCGACTGGGGCACGCAGTTCGGGATGCTCATCCAGTACCTCGACGAGCATCCCGAGGCGGCGTGGCAGGGCCAAGGAGCCGCGACGATGTCGGCGCTCGACGCCCTGTACCGGGCGGCCCGCGCGGCGTTCGAGGCGGACCCCGGCTTCGCCGACCGGTCGCGCGCCCGCGTCGTCGCGCTCCAGTCGGGCGACGAGCCCACGCTGGCTGTCTGGCGCGCGCTGGTCCAGGAGTCGGAGGAGGCGTTCGCGCGGGTCTACGCCCGCCTGGGCCTCCTGCTGGACGCCGGGGACCTCGACGGCGAGTCCCGCTACAACGTCGCGCTCCCCGGGATCGTGGCCGAGCTGCTCGCCGCGGGCATCGCCGTCGAGTCCGAGGGCGCCGTGGTGACCTTCATCGACGGCGTGGACGACCCCGACGGCGACCCGGTCCCGCTCATCGTGCGCAAGAAGGACGGCGGCTACGGCTACGCCGCGACAGACCTCGCGACGCTGCGCCTGCGCGTCGAGCACTACCGGGCCGACCGCATCCTCTACGTCGTGGACGCGCGCCAGGCGCTGCACTTCCGGATGGTGTTCGACACCGCCCGGCGTGCCGGCTGGCTCCCCGACACGGTATCCGCGGAGCACGTCCCGTTCGGCACCGTCCTCGGCGCGGACGGGAAGCCGTTCAAGACCCGCTCCGGCGCGACCGTCCGCCTCACCGACCTGCTCGACGACGCGGAGGCGGCCGCCCGCGCCGTGCTGCGGGAGAAGGGCGACGACTTCACCCCGGCCGAGCGGGACGCTGTCGTGCACGCGGCCGCGACGGCGGCGGTCAAGTACGCCGACCTCTCCACCACGCGGACCCGGGACTACGTCTTCGACGTCGACCAGATGGTTGCCTCGTCGGGGAACACGGGCGTGTACCTCCAGTACGCGCACGCGCGCGTGCGGTCCATCCTGCGCAAGGCGGGGGAGAAGGCGCAGGGCGTCGACGACGCCGCGCCCGCTCACCCCGCCGAGAAGGACCTGGGCCTGACGCTCGACGCGTTCGAGGCGACCCTGCGCGACGTCGCGGCGACCCTGGAGCCGCACCGGCTGTGCGGGTACCTCTACGACGTCGCCACCGCGTTCACGCGGTTCTACGAGCTCTGTCCCGTCCTGAAGGCCGAGGGCGCCGCGCGCGGCAACCGCCTCGCGCTGTGCACGCTCACGAGCCGCACCCTGGCGACTGGCCTCGACCTCCTCGGGATCGCCGCGCCCGAGCGTCTCTGACCGCCCCGGCGCGACGACAGCGCGCGCCCCAGCGCGCGTCGTCCAGGCGCGTCGTCCCACGGGTCGCGCGAGGCCTCGCTGCCCGTGTCGTGACCCGTTGACCTGCTCCGGCACCCGGGCTACCCTCTGCGCCCCCGTTCGGAAAGTTGCGCCCGAAATTTCGGGGGTCACGACACGAAGGAGTGCCTGATGGATGCATCGACCACGCCCCACCGGAGCGATCCGCCCCGCCGGCGGGGAGCCGCGCTCGTCGCGGGCGGACTCGTCGGCGGGCTGGCCCTCGCGGCCGGTCTCGCCGCCCCCGCTGCGGCGGAGAGCGTCCCGGCGGCGAGCGTCCCCGCGAAGGCGGAGCCCGGCGTCGGGCCGTCCGGTCTGACCGGCGCGCAGCGCGCGACGCTGGAGACCTACCTCGAGGACACGTACACCTCGCTGGTCGCCATGACGGACGAGGAGACCGGCCTGCCCGCGGACAACATCGAGGGCGACCTGGACCCGGCGTCGAGCAGCGCGTACACGTCGCCGACGAACATCGGTGGCTGGCTCTGGTCCACGGTCGTCGCGCGCGACCTCGGCCTGGTGGACGACGCCGAGGCGCACGACCGCCTCGCGACGACGCTCGGAACGCTCGCCTCGCTCGACCGGCACGACGCGAGCGGCATGTTCTACAACTGGTACGACCCGGCGACGGGCGACCGGGTCGAGACGTGGCCGGACAGCGGCGATGTCGTCCACCAGTTCCTCAGCTCGGTGGACAACGGCTGGCTGGCCGCGGGCCTGCGAGTCGTCGCGGAGGCGGAGCCGAGCCTCGCCGAGGAGGCTCGCGCGATCTACGACGACATGCACTTCGGTGCGTTCTACAACCCGGAGGCGCGCCCCGACCTGGGCGTCGGGCTGCTGCGCGGCGGGTTCTGGGACGAGGAGCCGCCCGGCTGCTCGGTTGCCGGCGACTACCTCGGCACGGGCACGGACGTGTTCTACACGTGCCACCACTACGACACGACGGTCTCGGAGACGCGCATCGCGACCTACCTCGGCATCGCGGAGGGCGAGGTGCCCCCGGAGGCGTACTACGCGAGCTACCGGACCTTCCCGGACACGTGCGACTGGTCCTGGCAGGAGCAGAAGCCGATCGGCGAGACGCGCGAGTACCTCGGCGTCCCGGTCTTCGAGGGCGCGTACCGGTACCGCGACCTCGCGGTCGTGCCGGGCTGGGGCGGCTCGATGTTCGAGGCGCTCATGCCGGACATGCTGGTGCCCGAGGCGGAGTGGGGCCCGACGTCGTGGGGCGTCAACCACCCGCTCGTCGTCCGCGCGCACAAGGAGCACGGGCTCGACGAGGCCGGGTACGGGGCCTGGGGCTTCTCGCCCGCGAGCAACCCCTTCGGCGGGTACGCGGAGTACGGCGTCGACGCGATCGGGCTGCGCTCGGACGGCTACCTGTCCGACGGCGAAACCGACGTCGACCTCGGGTTCGAGGGCTGCCGCGAGGCGACCAACCCTGCGCCGGAGTTCGGCGACGGCGTCGTGACGCCGCACGCGTCGTTCCTCGGCCTCGCGTACGACACGGACGGCGTGCTCGACAACCTGGCCCACCTGGCCGACGACCTCGGCGCCTACGGGCCGGGCGGTTTCTACGACTCCGTCGCCGTGCGGTCGGGCACGGTCGCCGAGCGCTACCTGTCGCTCGACCAGGCGATGATCGTCGCCGCGATCGGCAACGTCCTCGACGACTCGCGCCTCAAGGACTACTTCGTCGACGACGAGCTCGAGCAGCGCCTGCGGCCGCTCATGGAGGCGGAGACGTTCTCGGCCACGGCCGACCTCACGCCCGGTGTGGGGGCCGACGTCCAGGTCCAGGCGCGCTGCGTGGGGCACCGCGCGGCCGTCGCGGTCCGGGCGACGAGCACGGGGGACGGTCGCGCGGACGTCACGCTCGCCACGCCCTACGGGACGCGGTCGTTCGGCGACGTCGTCCCGCACCGCAGCACCTACCAGTCGTTCGCGGCGCGCACGGCGGAGATCCCGTCCGGCACCGCGACGGTGACGGTCACGTCCGCGGACGGGTCGACGACCCAGGAGCTGTCCTACCGCTACCCGGGGATCTCCTGCGGCTGACCGGCTGACCGGCTGACCGGCACACGATGACGGGAGGGGCGCGGACCGTGCCTCTCCCGTCCGCCGCGCCCTGAGCGGCTCAGGTGCTCGGATGCTCAGGGACGCGTCAGGTCCCCTCACGAGCGCGGGGGAGCCGTGGACTCGCGGACGACGAGGCTCGTCGCGAGCTCGGTGCGCAGCGTGTGCCCGCTCGCGGTGCGCGCGCGGTGCACGAGCTCCACGGCCGAGGCGCCCATCTCGACGAGCGGCTGGCGGACGGTGGTGAGCGGCGGGTCGGTCCACGCCGCGACGGGCAGGTCGTCGAACCCGACGAGCGAGACGTCGCGCGGCACCGACAGCCCGGCCTCGCGCAGCGCCCGCAGCGCGCCGAGGGCCGTGTCGTCGCTGCATGCGAAGATCGCGGTCGGCGGCTCGTCGAGGGCGAGGAGCCGCTGGACCCCCTCATAGCCCGCGGGCACGCCGTACGTGCTCAGGCAGACCAGGTCGTCGTCGACGGGGACGCCCGCGCGGATCATCGCGGCGCGATAGCCGGCGAGCCGCGCGATCGCGTTGTCCTGCTCGGGAACGCCGGTGATCGTCGCGACGCGCCGGTGCCCCTGGGCGAGCAGGTGCGCCGTCGCCTCGAGCGCGCCCTGGTAGTTCGCGGCTCCGACGCTGAGGACGTCCTCGGGCGGGAGCCGGCGCGGGTCGACGACGACGAGCGGCACGCCCGCCTCGGCCAGCGTGGCACGCGCCTCGGCGTCGGGCACGGCGACCACGCTCACGAGCCCGTCCGTGCCGCGGGCGAGCGCGTGCCGGACCCACGCGCCGCAGTCGTCGGGGTCCAGCTCCACCGACAGCACGACGTCGAGCCCTCGACGCCGTGCCTCGGCGACCGCGCCGCGCACGACCGCCTCGGACCACGGCCCCTCGAAGTCGACGATGCGGACGTCGACGAGGCCGGTCCGCTTCGCCGTGCGGGGCCGGATCTCGTAGCCGTGCCGGCGCAGGACGGCCGCGACGCGCTCGCGCGTCGTCGCCGCGACGTCGGGCCGCGCGTTGAGCACCTTCGACACCGTCGGGACGGAGACCCCGGCGTCGGCCGCGATGCGGGCCAGCGGGACCGACGACCGTCCGGGCGGCGACGCTGCCATCGGATCCCTCCTTCCGTGCTGTGGCCCGGCCGAGTTCCGGCCGGGGGTTCTCGACGCTCGGATCGTCGTGACGCCCCGGAACCAGTGCGGGGACGAGCCCCGGGGACGACGACGGCCCGGCCCGGGACCGAGAGGTCCGGACCGGGCCGTCGTGCGTGCGGTCAGTCGTCGAGCGAGACGGTGCCGCGCGCGACGCCGCCGAGCCAGCCGAGGCTCGGCTTGGGGGTGCGCTCGAACGTCTCCGGGTCCCACCCGACGAGCCCGAACGTCGGGGCGAACGAGCCCCACTCGTAGTTGTCGAGCAGCGACCAGTGCAGGTAGCCGAACAGCGGGAGGCCCGCCTCCATCTCGGCGTGCAGCGCGCGCAGGGCGTCGCGCGTGTAGTCGATGCGGCGTGCGTCGTCCGCCGTCGCGATGCCGTTCTCGGAGACGAGGACCGGCAGGCCGGTGATCTCGTGCCCGAGGCGCGCGGCCTCGGCGATGGCGGCCGGGTAGTACTCCCACCCGGTGAGCGTCTTCTCGGAGTCCTCCGGGGCGGGCAGTGGGCCGTCCACCGTGATGCGCGTGCGCGTGTAGGCCTGGACGGCGATGAAGTCGTCGCCCTTCGCGGCTTCCAGGAAGACCGTCTCGCGCGGGTAGGCGTACTCGCGCAGGACCTCCTCGGCGCCCGGGTCGGCGAAGAACTGCTGGGGCGCGACCGGCCATCCGACGGGCACCCCGACGGTCCGGACGAGCTCGACGGCCCGGCGGTGCGCGGCGATGAGGTGCTCGGTCGCGACCGGGTCGGGCGCGTGCATCGTGCCGGCCTGGAGCTGCTCGGCGCCCTTGGCGGCCGTGATCATCATCGCGAGGATGTTCGGCTCGTTGATGGTGAACACGTGCGACGCGCGGTCGAGCAGCGGCAGGACGTGCTCGACGTACCGCGCGAACCGCTCGACGGACCGCGGGTCGGTCCAGCCGCCGTCCTCCGCGAACCAGCGCGGCGACGTGAAGTGGTGCAGCGTGACGAGCGGCGTGACCCCGTGCTCGAGGCAGCAGTCGATCATGCGGCGGTAGTGGTCGACCTCGGCCCGCGAGAAGCGGCCCTCGGCCGGCTCGATGCGCGCCCACTCGATCGAGAACCGGTACGCGGTGAGCCCGGACTCGGCCAGCAGCCGGATGTCCTCGGCGTACCGGTGGTAGGAGTCGGCGGCGTCGCCCGACGGCTCGGCGAGGGTCGAGGCCGGGTCGACCTCGCGCGCCCACCAGTCGCTGTTGACGTTGTTGCCCTCGATCTGGTGGGCCGCCGTCGAGGCGCCCCAGAGGAAGGACTCGGGGAAGGTGATCGACACAGGCTCTCCTCGTCGGTCGCCGGTCACTTGATGCCGGTCATGGCGATGCCCTGCACGAAGTAGCGCTGCAGGAACAGGAACAGGATGAGGATCGGCGTCACGACGAGCACGGACCCGGCCATGAGCAGGCCGTAGTAGGTGCCGTTCGAGCCGACCGAGTACAGCGAGAGCGCGACCGGGAGGGTGTACATGTTCTCGGTCTGCGCGACGACCAGGGGCCAGAGGAAGTTGTTCCACGACCCGAGGAACGTGAGGATGCTCAGCGTCGCGAGCGGCGGCCCGCACTGGGGCAGCACGATCCGGAAGAAGACCCGGAACTCGCCCGCCCCGTCGATCCGGGCGGCCTCGATGAGCGCGTCCGGGATGCCGAGCATGAACTGCCGCATGAGGAACACGCCGAGCGGACCGGCGAGGAACGGCAGGATGAGCGCCGGGTAGGTGTTGACGAGCCCCATGTTGGACACGAGCACGAACATCGGCACGAGCGTGACGACGCCCGGGACCATGAGCGTGAGCATGACGAGCGCGAACAGCACCTTCTTGCCGGGGAACTGCATCTTCGCGAGGGCGTAGCCGACCATCGAGCAGAAGATGATGTTGCCGAGCACCACGACGACGGCGACGACGATCGAGTTGGTGAAGTACTGCCCGTAGTTGAGCTGGGAGAGCCACCGCTCGTAGTTGTCGAGCGTCGGGTTCTGCGGCCACCACGTGATGGGTCGCTGGAGGAGCTCGCCCTGCGTCTTGAAGCTGCCGAGGGCCATCCAGATGAACGGCATGAGGGTCAGGAGCAGCCCGACGACGAGCGCGGCGTACGTGGCGCCGCGCGACCAGCGGATCGGGCGCCGCGCCCGACGGCGGGGCGCGCCCTCCGGGGTCGACGTCGCGGGGGTGGTCCGCGAGGACGTGACGGTCATGTCAATCCTCCTTCGACCGCAGCAGGCGGAACTGGACGGCGGCCAGCGCGGCGATCAGCGCGAAGAGCACGTACGCGGCTGCGGAGGCGAACGCGTAGTTGCCGTACCCGAACTGGTTGTAGACGTAGTAGCTGATGGTCAGCGTCGAGTTGACCGGGCCGCCCTTGGTCATGACGAAGGGCTCCTCGAACACCTGGAGGAAGCCGACCGACAGCAGCACCGCGCCGAGCAGCAGCGTCGGGCGCATGAGCGGGACCGTGATGGAGCGGAAGCGCCGCCACGAGCCGGCGCCGTCGACCTCGGCGGCCTCGTAGACGTCGCGCGGGATCGCCTGGAGGCCGGCCAGGAAGATGATCATGAGCGTGCCCATGTTGCGCCAGGCCGCCATGACGATGATCGACGGCATCGCCGTCGCGCTGTCGTTGAGCCAGTCCGGGCCGTCGATGCCGACCCAGCCGAGCACGGTGTTGACGAGGCCGGAGTCCTGGAGGATGAACCGCCAGACGACCGCCACGGCGACGATCGACGTCACGACGGGCGTGTAGAAGCCGACGCGGAAGACGCTGCGGAACTTCTCGATGCCCGAGTTGAGCGCGACGGCGAGTGCGAGCCCGAGCACCATCGTCAGCGGGATGCCGACGAGGACGAAGTAGAAGGTGTTGAGCAGCGCCTTGCGGAACAGCTCGTCCTGGAAGACGCCGGTGAAGTTCTCGAGCCCGACGAAGTTCACCGCGAACGGTGTCTTGATGTCACGGATCGTGAGGTCCGAGAACGACATCCCGAACGACGCGAGCAGCGGCCCCAGCATGAAGACCGCGAAGACCGCGACGAACGGGAGAGCGAACAGCCAGGCGACGAGCGCTTGCCGTCGCCGGTGGACGGCGCCGGCCGTACGCCGGCGCCGTCCCTCGG
Source organism: Cellulosimicrobium funkei (assembly GCF_001019615.1). Taxonomy (GTDB): domain Bacteria; phylum Actinomycetota; class Actinomycetes; order Actinomycetales; family Cellulomonadaceae; genus Cellulosimicrobium; species Cellulosimicrobium cellulans_E. The sequence continues at coordinate 161,549 of NZ_JNBQ01000001.1, forward strand.
TGGTGGTGGTCATGACTGACGGGCCCTGTTACCAGCCGAGCCCGAGCGTGTCGGCCTTGGCCTGGATCGCCTTGGCGGCGTCCTCGGACGTGACCTGACCGTTCGCGACCTTCTCGGCCTCGGTCTCGATCGTCGCGGAGAGCTCGTCCCAGCTCGGCACGGTCGGCGGGGCGATCGTGTTCTCGAGCTGCTCCTGGAGCACCTGGGTGCGGGGGTTGGACGTCAGCGGCTCGTAGTCCCACGCGGTGGTGAGGGCGGGGAGGTCGCTCGTGGCGTCGAACCAGGCCTGCTGCGTCTCGGGCTGGGCGAGCCAGCGCACGAGCTTCCAGGCGCCGTCGGCGTTCTTGGCCTCGGCGAACACGCCGAGGTGGGCGCCGCCGATGTAGGAGTCGTTGTTCGCGGAGCCCGCAGGCACCGGGACGGTGGCGACGTTCTGCTCGACCCAGTCCTCGCCCTGGAGGTCGGCGAGCACGTTGACCATCCACGGGCCGGAGATGAAGGCCGGGTCGGAGCCGTCGACGAACGCGCTGTTCTGCGAGTCGCCGTAGCCGGACAGCGGCGACAGGCCCTCGGTGAAGAAGGACGCGTAGTAGTCGAGCGCGTCGACCATCGCCTGGTTGTCGAGGTCGAACGCGTCGCCCGCCTCGTTGAGGACCGAGCCGCCGGCCTGCGAGTAGAACGGCAGGATGACCTGCGTGGAGTCCTCGGCGTCGCCCATCGGGAGCTGGAGGCCGTAGGTCGAGCCGTTGGCCTTCATCGCCTCGGCGAACGACGTGAGCTCCTCCCACGACGTGGGCGCCTCGACCCCGGCCGCCTTGGCCAGGTCGGAGCGGTAGTACAGGACGCGGGTCTCGACGTACCACGGCACGCCGTAGTCGACGCCGTCCGCGACGGTCGAGGCCGCGGCGCCCTCGACGAAGTCCGCGCTGTCGACGAGGCCGTCCGGGACGGGCGCGAGGCCGCCGGTGGCGACCATCGTCGGCATGAAGGACGAGCCGATCATGATCGCGTCGGGCACGGTGCCCGCGGCGACGGCGGTCTGGAACTTCGTCATGACGTCGGCCCACGGGATCGTGGTGACCTCGACGTTCGCGTCGGGGTTCTCCTCCGTGAAGCCCTGGACGAAGTCGGGCAGCTTCTCGCCCTCCTCACCCATCGCCCAGATCGTGATGTCGCCCTCCGCGGGCGAGTCGTCGACCGTCGTGGTGGACCCGGCGGCGCTCTCGCCACCCGTCGAGTCGTCGTCCGCGCGACCGCACGCGGTCAGGGCCAGGAGTCCGACGACGCCGATGGCGACCGCCTTGCGTCCGAGCTTCATGAGCAATCCTCCTCATCGAGCAGTCGGCTCGTCTGGTGTGAGCCGCTGTGGAAACTACCTTAGCGTGCGCTCGGTTAGTATTTTCAACCGGGGCGTCCAGGCCGTACCGTTGGCGCCGAGGGACTGGCGAAGGAGACGGTGATGAACGAGAGCGACTCCGCAGGTGGCGGCGCCACGACGGGGACGGCAGGGGGCGTGGCGAGCCGAGCGACGACGACGACCGCGACGCGCGGCACGACGGCGGCGGGGCTGCCCGACCGACGCATCGTCCGGGGCGAGCAGCGCCGTCGCGAGATCCTGCGCACGGCCGTCGAGGTGTTCGGCGAGCAGGGCTTCCGCGGCAGCTCGCTGCGCGAGATCGCGGCGCGCGTCGGCATCTCCGAGGCCGGGCTCCTGCACCACTTCGGCAGCAAGGCGGGCCTCCTGACCGCGACGCTCGAGGAGCGCGACCGGCGCGACCTCGTGCGGCGCACCGAGGACGAGGCCGCGGGCGCGGACCTCCTCACGACCATCCGCGACCAGGTCCGGCGCAACGCCGAGACGCCCGGTCTCGTCTCGCTCCACGTGGTGGTCGCCGCCGAGGCGACGGACGCCGCCCACCCGGCCCACGACGTCGTGCGCGACCGTTACCGCGCCCTGCGCCACCAGGACGACACGCGCTTCCAGGACGCCGTCGCGCGCGGCGAGCTGCGCCCCGAGGTCGACCCGCAGGCGATCGGCCAGCTCTTCTCCGCCGTCATGGACGGCCTCCAGCTCCAGTGGCTGCTGGACCCTGACAACGTCGACATGGTCGCCCTCTTCGACCAGTTCCTCGCGCTGCTGCGCCCCGAGGGCTCGGCCCCCGCAGCGCCCGCGCCCCGCACCACCGAGCAGGAGACCGCGTGACCCTCACCGCCAGCCCCGCAGGCACGACCACCCTCGAGGGCGCGACGCTCGCCTCGGGCGACCTGACCGTCGAGCTCACCGGCGGCGGCGACGTGCGCGCCGTCAGCACGGGCGGCCTGCTCGTCAACCAGTACCTGCCGGGCGAGCACGACCGTATGCCCGGTGGCGTCCTGCTGCGCGCGACCCGCGCGGACGGCACGGTCGAGGTCGCGCGGCTCACCGGCTCGGCGCCCGCGGTGACGTCGGTCGAGGTCGGCACCGACCGCGTCGTGTGGTCGGGCGAGGCGCTCGGGCTCGCCACGCGCGTCGCGCTGACGCTCGACGGGCGCACGCTCGTCTGGCGCGTCGACCTCACGGCGGGCGCGAGCACGCCGGCGGACGCGCGCTACGACGTCGTGCACGCGCAGGATCTCGCGCTCGCGCCGCCCGCGGCGGCGCTGTCGAGCGAGCCGTACGTGTGCCAGTACCTGCTGCACCGCGCGATGGAGCACCCCGACGCGGGCACCGTGCTCGTCAGCCGGCAGACCATGTCCGCCCAGCCGCGCCTCCCGCTCGCCGTGGCGTTCCTCGTCGAGGGCGCCGTCGCGCACCTCACGGACTCGCTCCAGGTCTTCACGCCCCGGTCGCGGCGCGACGGCGTCCCGCACGGTCTGCTCGGGACCGTGGACGCCGGGGTGCTCCAGTACGAGTACGCGATGCCGACCCTCGTGTCCCGCCCCCTCGACCTGTCGGGCGGGACGGCCCGCGTGCACGCGGTCACCGTCGTCGACCCCGACGCGCCCGGACCGCTCGCCGCGCACCTCGACGAGGTGGCCGGCTGGGCGGCAGCCGCGGTCACCGCCGCCGCCGACGAGCGCTCGACCACCCCGCTGCCGCGGAGCGCGTCCGTGCTGCGCGACGCCCCGCTCCTCGCGGGCGACGAGCTCGGCGAGGCCGACCTGCTCGCGGCGGTCGGGCTCGGCGCCGACGACGTGCTCCTGCCCGAGCGCGACGCCGACGGCACGCTCCTCTCGTTCTTCACCGCGGCGGGGACGCACGTCGTCGACACGCGCAAGGACACCGTCACCGAGCGCTCGCACGGGCACGTGCTCAAGGCGGGCGACGACGTGCTCCCGACGGACGACGTCCTCTCCACGACGGCGTTCGCGCCGGGCGTCTTCGCGTCGCACGTCGTGCTCGGCAACACGACGGCGAACCGCCTCGCGACCGTGCACCGGCACCACCTCAACCTGCTGCGCAGCAGCGGCCTGCGGGTCCTCGTCGACGACGGCCGCGGGCCCCGGCTGCTCGGGCTGCCCTCCGCGCTCGTCCTCGACGTCGGCGGCGTCCGCTGGGTCTACGTGACGGCGCTCGGCCGCGTCGACGTGCGGACCGTCGCGCACGACCGCGAGAACCGCATCGACGTGGACGTGCGCTGCGAGCGCCCCCTCCACGTCACCGCGACCCTCGAGCTCGACGACGAGGCCGGCGGCTGGGTCGTCGAGCACGTGGCCCCGACGTCGGACGCCGGCGAGGCCGTCGTCGTGCACCCCGTCCCGGGCGGCGACGTCGACGCGCACTACCCCGACCTGCGGTACGTCGTGGCGTCGAGCGCGCCCGTCGCGCTCGACTCCGAGAGCTCCGCGCGCGCCTCCACCGGGACCGCGCACCGCCTCACGAGCGCGAGCGACACCGGCGCGCTCCGGCTCGCGATCACCGGTTCGCTGGACGGTGCCGACGCCGCGCTCGCCCTCGCCGCGTCGACCCACGACCCGCTCGCCGACCTCGACGCGACGCTCGCGGGCCACCTCGCGACCGTCCGCGGGGTCGTGCGCGGCCTGCGGTTCGCGCCGCACGCGGCGCTCGAGACGCAGGAGCTCGACCTCCTCGTGCCCTGGTACGCGCACGACGCCCTGATCCACTTCCTCGTGCCGCACGGGCTCGAGCAGTACTCGGGCGCGGCGTGGGGCACGCGCGACGTGTGCCAGGGGCCGTTCGAGCTCGCGCTCGCGGGCGGACGGTACGACGTCGCGCGGGCGATCGTGCTGCGCGTCCTCGCCCACCAGCACACGTGGGGCGAGTTCCCGCAGTGGTTCATGTTCGACGCGTACGGCGAGCGCTACAACGACTCCTCGCACGGCGACGTCGTGGTGTGGCCGCTGTTCGCGCTCGCGCAGTACCTCGACGCGAGCGGCGACCTCGCGGTGCTCGACGAGCCGGTCCCGTTCTGGGACCACGCGCACCGGCGCCCCGCCGCGTCGGGGCCCGACGCCGCGGCGACCGTGCGCGACCACGTCGCGCGCCTGCTCGACCACCTCGACCGCGACCGCCTGCCCGGCACCGCCCTGCCCGCGTACGGCGAGGGCGACTGGGACGACACGCTCCAGCCCGCCGACCCGCGCATGCGCACGGACCTCGCGTCCACGTGGACGTCCGCGCTGCTCGTGCAGGCCGCCGAGCTGCTCGCCCGCACCACGTCCGGCAGCGACGACCACGCCGCCCTCTCGGCGCGCGCCGGGGCCCTGGCCGCCGAGGTGCGCGCCGACCTGCGCGAGCGCGCGCTCGTCGACGGCGTCATGGCCGGGTACGTGCGCCACGGCGCCGACGGCGACGAGCTCGTCATCCACCCGTCCGACACCGTGTCCGGGATGCGCTACCGCCTCATCCCCATGACGCAGTCGATCATCGCGGGCATCCTCACGCCGGAGGAGGCGGAGCAGCACGAGCGCCTCGTGGTCGAGCACCTCCACTTCCCCGACGGCGTGCGCCTGATGGACCACCCCGCCGCGTTCGACGAGGGGATCCCGCACACGTTCCTGCGGGCCGAGCAGGCGGCGAACGTCGGACGCGAGATCGGTCTCATGTACGTGCACGCGCACATCCGCTACGTCGAGGCCCTCGCGGCCCTCGGCCGCGGCCGCGCGCTCGACGAGCTGTTGCGCATCAGCCCCGTCGACCTGGGCCGCCGCCTCGCGCACGCCGCGCCGCGCCAGCGCAACGCGTACTTCTCGTCGAGCGACGCCGACTTCCCGGACCGCCAGAGCTTCGCGCGCGACTTCGACCGGCTGCGCGACGGGACCGTGGGCGTGCGCGGCGGCTGGCGCGTCTACTCCAGCGGGCCCGGCATCTACCTGCGTCAGCTCGTGCAGGGCGTGCTCGGGCTCACGGAGCAGCCGGGGACCCTCGTCGTCGACCCCGTGCTGCCCGCGACGGCGGACGGGCTCGCCGTCGACCTCGAGCTCGCCGGGCGGACGCGCCGCGTCGTCTACCGGGTCGCCGAGCCCGGCCAGGGCGTCCGGGTCCGCGCGGGATCCGACCTCGGCTCGCTCGTCGACGTCCCCACGACCCCGCGGGCGGGTGACTACCGCGAGCGCGGCGTCGTCGTCGCGACGGGCGACCTGGGTGACGCAGGGTTCGTCGAGGTCACGGTGCCCGCGGGGTCGTAGGACCGCGACAGCTCGCCGTCCCGGGGCGTGGCCCCGCGCGGGGGCCCGAGGCGCTAGCCTTCGGACCACGCCGCCGTCGGGACGGCGCCACCCGCGACGAAGGAACACGCCGTGAGCCAGCCTCCGTACCAGCAGCACCCGGGCGGCGACGCCCAGCAGCCCCCGCAGGCCCCCGGGCCGTACGGGCAGGGCCAGCCCGCCTACGGGCAGCCGTCCGCGCCCGGGCCCTACGGCGCGCAGGCGCCGTACGGCCAGGGCCAGCCCGCCTACGGCCAGCCCGCGCAGCCCGAGCAGCACCAGCCGGCCTACGGGCAGATGGCGCCGCAGGCTCCTCCCGCGGCGCCGTACCCGCCGCAGGGCCAGCAGCCCTACGGGGCGCCGTACCCGCCGCAGGGCCAGCAGCCGTACGGCGCGCCCTACGGTCAGCCGGGCTACGGCGGTCAGCCGGGCTACGGCGCGTACGCACCCGTCGGCCCGCAGCCGATGACGTGGCGCACGATCCTCGCGTACGTGTTCAGCCCGATCGCGGTGTTCTTCCTGCCGATCGTCTTCGGCGTGCTCGCGATCGTCTTCTCCGCGATCGCGGTCCGCCGGAACGAGAAGACGGCGAAGATCGCGCTGGGGATCGCGATCGCGTGCACGGCCCTCGGGTTCATCCTGGGTGCGATCAGCGGCGTCCGGACCTTCCAGGAGCTCGCCGGCTGACCGCCACGCCGGGGCGGGCGCCCCCGCCCGGGCCGGTCAGCCGCAGTCGATCCCGGCGTACGGCGTCTCGACGACGGTCGGGCCGTCGTCGGTCGCGACCGTCAGCGTGGCCGTGCCCGGCTCGACCGACGAGGCCCGCGTGCTGAACGACTGGTACGCGTTGCGGCCCGGCTGGACGTCGGCGAACGAACGCTCGCCCGCGGCGGTGCCGAGCGTGACGTCCACGGCGTCCTCGCCGACGTTCAGCGCGCGCACGGCGAGGTGCGCCGTCCCCGCCAGGCACCGCGCGTCCACCTCGACGTGGACGGGCGGGAGCTCCCGGATCCGGACGTCGCGGTACGACACGACGTCGGGCGCGGACCCGTGCGCCTGGAGACCGACGTACCCGACGAGGCCGCGGCTGCTCGAGTCCGGGTCGAGCGGGCGGTCGGGGAACGGGACGCCGGGCAGGTTCTCGTACTCGTTGATGACGACCCCGTCCCGGATCACCGTGTAGTGCTGCCCGACGACGCGCACCTCCAGCTCGTTCCACGTGCCCTTGGCGGTGGGGCGCGCGCGGTCGAGGCCGATGTCGGCGAACCCGTAGACCGACCCGGTCTTGCGGGGGTCGTTCGACCCGCCCTCGGGGGAGTCGTTGACCTGGATCTCGTGCCCGCAGTTGACCGCGATCCACGAGAGGTTGCCCGTCTCGTTGCCGTTGAACGTCGTCGGGCACCCCTCGACGGGGCCGGACAGGTCGGGGAACCGGACCTGCACGCCGCTGTTGGCGCGCGCGTCCCCGGGCGCGTCGTCGCGGAACTGCACGACGAGCGAGAAGTCGCCGTACTGCCGGACCGGGTACCAGAGGGTGCCGAACCCGCCGCCCGCGCCCGCCCGGGAGCGGATCGTGCCGTCGTCGAGCAGGTCGAACCCGCCGTCGCCCGCGTACTCCCAGGCGTCGAACGACTCGGCGGTGCCGTCGAAGATCACGTCGTACCCGTCGTCGGGCGCGGCGGTCAGGGCCGTCGGTGCCTCGGCGGCCGTGGTCCCCGGTGCCGCGGGCACGACCGCCGCGGCCGGCGCCGCGAGGGCGACCCCGACGGCGAGCGCGGCCGCCCCTGCGAGGCGAGCGCGGTGCGCCCGGCGGAGGACGGGGGGACGGGTGGTGCTCGACATCGGAACTCCCTCGTTCGACGCGTGTCCCTCCACCCTCGCACGGATGCCGGGCGCTCTCCACGGCACGGGGAGCGAGCGCGCACCCGGGGGCGCCCACCCTCCGCACCCGCGTGCGCGCGTCGGGCGCGGTGGGAGAATCGACCGGTGTCCGGAGCCGAGGAGCGAGTGCTGGAGTCCGCCCGGGTCGCAGCGACGCTGCGCGACGAGATCCTCGACGGGGTGCGACGCCCGGGTTCCCGGCTGGTCGAGCGGGACCTCGCGGCCGACTTCGGCGTGAGCCGGATCCCCGTGCGCGACGCGCTCAAGGCGCTCGAGGGGGAGGGGCTCGTCGTGCTGCGGCCCCACACGTGGGCCGTGGTGCGGGAGTTCTCCGACGCCGACCTCGCCGACCTCGACGAGGTCCGCGAGGTGCTGGAGCCGCTCGCGTTCCGCCTCGCGGCCCAGCGGCACGGCCCGGAGGGGCTGGACCGGCTGCGGAGCGCGCTCGCGAGCGAGCAGGAAGGGGCGCGCACCGCCGACAGCGTCGGGTCGCGCCGGTCCGCGGCCGATTTCCACGAGATCGTGACCGACCTCGCCGACAACCAGCTCCTGCGCGACATGATGCAGGGCATCCGCAGCCGCGTGCGCTGGGCGCTGTCGCAGCACGACGACCTCGCGCACGTGACCGAGGAGCACGCGGAGCTGTTCGAGGCGGTCGCGTCGCGGGACGGCGAGCGTGCCGCCGCCCTGGCGGAGGCGCACGTCGACAGCAGCCGGCGCCAGCGCGCGGCGCACGTCGCGGCGCTGCGCTCGGGGGGCTGACCCGGCCTCGTCGGGACCGCGGGCTCGCCCGGGCCGGCTCAGACGGGGCCGGCGGTCCCGTCGTGCGACGTGGCCGGCCGGGCAGGGATCTCGGTCGCCTTCTGCCACGACCCGACCAGCCTCCCGTCGCTCGTCTCGAGCCGGAACGGCGCGAGCGGGAGGTTGCCGGCACGGCGGCGCGCGCGGAGCACGTCGATCGCGTCCTCGTCGCTGTCCGCGCCGAACGGCTCCCCGCGGCGTGCGCCGGTGGCGGTGACCACCCGGTAGCTGGTCATGCTGTCGTCGTCGTGGTGGACGTCGTCGGCGAGCGCGGCGACCTCCTTGGCGACCTCGAGGTTCGGCAGCGCGACCCAGGTGCGCCCCGGCCCGTCGAGCGTCCAGCCGTCGGTGTCGTCGCGCCGGATCACGTACTCGCGCGACGCGCTGCGGGCGCGCCAGGTCGCGTCGTCTTCGGCAGTCCAGGTGAGTGTGTTCATGAGCGCTGGTGCGGGTCGGACGGCGGTCCGGTCTCTCGTCGGTCGAGCGGTAGTTCCCCCTGTCCGCCGTCCGGTGACCCACCCGCAGCGTACGCTGCCCGCCCCGCGGGCGTGTCCACCCTGAGGAGGAGATCACCCGTCGGGCGCATCACACGGCACCGCCGTGCGACAGCTCTGTCGCCGCGCTTTCCTCACGTCCGGCTACCCCAGGCGTTCCTCCAGGAGGTCCGCGGCGGCGCGTGCGCCACCCAGCGACCGCAGCTCGCTCCCGAGGCGGGCGGCCGCGGCACGGTAGGCCGGGTCGGTGGCGACCTCGCGGTAGGCGTTCCGGACCGCCTCGGGCCGCGGGGTCCCGGTGCGCAGGTTCACGCCGGCGCCGTGCCAACCGACGCGCGCCGCGACCTCCGGTTTGTCGAGGTCCCCGCCCGCGACCACGAGCGGGATGTCGTGCCGCAGCGCCTGGAGGACGCCGCCGTACCCGCCGTTCGTGATCATCACCGAGGTCCGGGGCAGGAGCTCGGGGTAGGGGACCATGGGTGCGACGCGGGCGTTCGCGGGCAGCGGACCGGGCAGTGGCTCGGTCCGGTGGCCCAGCCCGACGACGACGAGCACGTCCTGGTCGGCGAGCGCCTCGAGCGTGGGCAGGATCAGGTCGCGCGGGTCGACGTTCGCGGTGCCCTGCGTGACGTGGACGACGGGCGCGCCGGCGCGGACGACGTCGTCCCACCACGGCGGGAGCGAGCCTGGCGCGGGCGTCGTCCCGTCGTCGGTGAGGTCACCGACGAAGCGGATGTGCGGTGGCAGGTCGTCGCGCGGGTAGTCGAGGCCCGGCGAACCGGCCGCGACGACGAGGAACGGCGAGTACCACATCGTCGCGAAGGTCGCGGTGTCCGGCGCGAGCCCGACCGACCGCCGCGTGCGCTGGTAGCGCCGGGTCAGCGCGGCGGTGCCCGCCCCGGCGACGGCGCCGAGCACCGCGTCGCGCGCCCTGCCGACGACGCCGACGCCAGGGGCGAGCCCGAGGCCCGTCGGCGGGATGCCCTTGCCGGGCAGCCAGACCGCGATCGGCGAGACCGTCGCCCACGGCGACCGGAGCCGTTCGGCCGCGAGCCGGGTCCCGAGCGCCATGGGGTCGCCCGCGAGCAGGTCCCAGGGTTCGTCGTCGTGCAGCGCGAGGAGGTCCTCGGCCTGCGCGGGCGCGGTCCCGAGGAAGAGGTCCTCGAGGTTGAGGAGCACCTGGCGGAACCCCTTGCGGTCCTGCAGGCGGGGGAAGGTGGCGGCCAGGTCGCGCTCGTCGAAGTCGGGAGCCGCGACCCAGGGGACGCCGCGCGCGCCGACGTCGTCGAACATCGCGTCGTACGACCTGCCGGTGTACACGCGGACGCCGTGGCCGCGGCGGACGAGCTCGGCAGCGACCGCCCGGACCGGCCGCGCGTGCCCGGCGAAGGGCATCGCCGTCAACAGGATCGAGGCCATGGGGCAAGCATGACCCCTCGTCGGTGTCTCGGCCCGCGAGCGGTGACCCGCTACCCTGCACGAGCCGCCCGCGACGAGAGGACCCGCCCGATGTCCCACCCCACCGACCCGTACGAGCCGGTCGACGACCACACCGTCATGCGGCCGCCGCGACGGTACGGGGAGGACGGCGGGGCGGGCCCGGGCGGGTCGGGTGCCCCGGCGCCGGGCTACGCGAGCCCGCACGCGCAGGCGCCGTACGACACCGACCCGTACGGCACGGGAGGTCGTCGGGGCCCCGGCCGGCCCGGCGACCCGCACGCCACGCTCCCGCCCGCGGACACCGGGGCGACCTGGCCGCCCGCGGGGACGGCGCCCGGGTACGCGCCGCCGCCCCCGCCGCCCGGCGCCCCCGCGGGCCCCCACGCGCACGGCGCCCCGTACGGTACGCCGACGGCTCCGTACGCCACCCCGTCCGGCCCCGCCTACGGCGCACCGGACGACGCGACGGTCGTGCCGGGGCCGCCTGGTCCGCCGTCGGACCCCTACGGCTTCTCCCCGTACGCGACGCCCCCCGGCCACGGCTCGCGCAAGTGGCTCGTGCCCGTCCTCGCGGGCGTGGGCGCGTTCGTCGTCGTCGCGGGCGGCCTCGGCGTGTGGCTCGCGGTGCGCGACGACGCCCCGCCCGCCCCGGAGCCGACGACAGCCGAGCAGGCGCCCGCGACGGACGCGCCGGTGGAGCCGGAGGCGACCGAGGAGCCCGAGCCGACCGAGGAGCCCGTCGACACCGACGTCACGGACGACGAGCCGTGGCTCGAGCAGCAGTACCGCGCGGGCGCGGAGATGGACCCGGAGTCGGGCCCCGCGCTCGCGCCGATGTCGTGGGACTACTTCTCCGACAACGACTACCTGGTCAACGAGGACCGCATCGCGCTCGTGGCGCGGCGGGACTTCGCGTGCGACGACCTGCCCGCGATCCCGGCGATCGAGGCGCTCGCGGGCTCGTGCCAGGCCGGGTTCGAGGCCCGCGTCGTGTCCGACGACGGCCCGACCCTCGCGCTCGACCTGGTCCTGGTGGACGTCGGGTCGGAGGAGGAGGCCGAGCGCGCGGCCGCCGCCTTCAGCGACGCGCCGGAGGGCGACCCCCTCGCGGACACCACGGGGCCCGCGCACCCGACCCTCGCCGCCGCGGTGCCGCAGCCGGGGTTCCAGGGCACGTACGCGCTGCTCGACGACGGGGACTCGCCGGGGGTCATGCTCAACACCGGGACCGTCGTCATGCTGTACCGGCTCGGCATCGACGACGGGCTGGAGCGCGACCAGATCCTGCCCGTCGCGCAGGCCGTCGGCTTCGTCATCACGGACCACGAGCTCGCGAAGTCGTTCGGCGAGAAGAAGTGGCTGGACACGAAGGCGGGCTGAGCGCGGGTCTGCCGGGCTGGGTACGCTGAGGGCGGTGATGGATCCCGCCAGGGCTAGCCGCCCGAACCGCCGCCAGGGCTGATGGTTCCTGTCTCGTCGCACGTCGGCGGGCAGGGTGCTGCCCGCGGGAAGAGGTCCGCATGAGAGCCAGACCCGTGCCCCAGCCCGCGCTCGACCGCATGGTCCCGTTCGCCGGGCACCCCGTGGTCGTGGGCGTCGTGCCGGGCGGCGACCCGCTCGTCGTCCGGACGGCCGCGGCCTGGGCGGGTGCCGTCGGGTCCCGCGTGGTCGCCGCGTTCGCCGACACCTCCCGCCACGTCGTGGAGGAGCGCCCCGACGGCTCGGTGACGCACGCGCCGCTCGACCCGGACTCCGCCGACGACTCCTGGCAGGACGTCGAGGCGCGGCTGCGGACCGAGGTCGCGGAGGCGCTGCGGGGCACGGGCGTGGCATGGGACCTGCACTATCTCGCGGGCCGTCCCGACCGCGCGCTGACGCACCTCGCGCGGGCGGTCGACGCCGCGGTGATCGTCGTCGGGACGCGCGCGCCCGGGTCGACGGCGCACCTGCGCGAGCTCGTCGAGGGGTCCGTCGCCGCGCACCTCGCCCACCATCAGCACCGGCCGGTGCTCACGGTCCCGCTCGCGGTCGTGGACTGGAAGGAGCTCCGCACGCCGTGGGAGAGGTGAGACGACGGACGCCGCTCCTCGCGCTCGCGGGGCTCGTCGCGCTGGGGGGAGCGGTCGGCACGACGGCGCGCGCGCTCCTCGAGCAGGCGTTCGCCCCCGTGCCCGGGTCGTGGCCGTGGACGACGTTCTGGATCAACCTCGCCGGGTCGTTCGTGCTCGGCGCGCTGCTCGAGACGCTGCTCCGCTCGGGTCCCGACGCCGGATGGCGGCGGGGCGTGCGGCTCGGCTGCGGGACGGGCGTCCTCGGCGGGTTCACGACGTACTCGACGTTCGCCGTCGAGGTCGAGCGGCTGGCGAGCGGGGGCCACGCCGCCCTCGGCGCGGCGTACGCGCTGGGGAGCGTCGTGCTCGGCGTCGCGGCCGCGGTGGCCGGCATCGCGCTCGCCGCCGCGGTCCGACGGCGCCTGGTCGCCCGGGGCGGTGGGGCGCGGTGACGGGCGTCCCCGAGCTGGCGCTCGTCGCCCTCGCCGGTGGGCTCGGCGCGGCGTCGCGGTTCCTGCTGGACACGCTCGTGGCCCGGCACAACCGGTGGTCGACGCCGCTCGGCACGGTCGCCGTGAACGTCACCGCGTGCTTCCTCCTGGGGCTGCTCACGGGCTGGGGAGCGACGCACCCGGGGTACGGCGACGCCGCGGCGGTGCTCGGGGTCGGCTTCCTGGGCGGCTACTCGACGTTCTCGACGGCGTCGGTCGAGGGCGCGCGCCTGCTCCTCGTGGGCCGCGGCGCCGTCGCGCTGGCGCACGCGCTCGGGATGCTCGTCGTGTGCCTCGCGGCCGCGGCGGCGGGGATCGCGGCCGGGAGTGCATGAGCGAGCGCGCTCTCGACACGACGCAACCGAGGGGTTGCGCTGACGGGATCCATGTGCAACTCTGAAGTTGCAGACAGACGTTCTTCGCAGCGGAGAGGAAGCACCATGACCACCACCAACGAGCCGGCCGTCGTCGACCGCGAGGCGTACACCGTGTCCCGGACCGTGACCATCGACGCCCCGGCGGCACGCGTCTGGGCGGCGCTCACCCAGGAGGACCTCATCAGCGGCTGGTTCGGCCAGCGGACCGAGCTCCCGGACCTGCGCGTCGGCGGCGAGGGCGTGTTCAGCTGGCCGGACGCGCCCGACGTCCAGGTGCGCATCGAGGAGTACGACCCCACGACGGCGTTCGCCTTCCGGTGGGGGACCCCGGTGGGGCAGGTCATGGACGAGACCAGCTCGACCGTCGCGCGCTTCACGCTCGAGCCCCAGGGGCCGACGACCGTCCTGCGCGTCGTCGAGACCGGGTTCGACCTCGTCGCCGACCCCGACGGACTGCTCGAGAGCCACCAGCAGGGGTGGACGAGCGAGCTCGACGAGCTCGTCGATCTCCTCGAGGGGGCGCTCGCGGCCGAGGGCGGTCGCGCGTGACCGCACCCGCGACGGAGCTCGCCCCCGTGTTCTCCGCGCTCGCGGACGACACGCGATGGCGGATCCTCCAGGAGCTCGGCAGCGCGGACCTCTCGGCGTCCGCGCTCGCCGAGCGCCTGCCGGTGAGCCGCCAGGCCATCGCGAAGCACCTGGGGGTGCTCGCGGAGGTGGGGCTCGTGGAGTCCGTCCGCGTGGGCCGCGAGGTCCGCTACCGCGCCGTCGGCGCCCGGCTGGGCGAGACCGCGCGCGCCCTCGAGGCCATCGGCGCGGCCTGGGACCGCCGGCTCGCGGCGATCAAGCGCATCGCGGAGTCGTAGCGGTCGTCGGTCAGGAGCCGGGGGCCGGGACCGGGTGCGCCTCGAGCGCCGTCGCGACGGCGTGCAGTTTGTGCGCCATGAGGCGGCCCGTCTCCCGGGCCCACTCGTGGCCGTGCCCCGTCTGCACGTAGTCGGGGCCCGGTCCGGGGCCCTGGTTCCAGTAGGTCCAGGCCTGGCCGGGGATCGTGTACCCGATGTCGGCCAGGGCGCCGCTGACCTCCGAGATGACGTGGTGCGCGCCGTCCTCGTTGCCCGTGACCACCACGCCCGCCACCCGGTTGTAGGCGACGGGGACACCGTCGGGGCCTTCCTCGGAGATCATCGCGTCCATGCGCTCGAGCATGCGCTGCGCGAGCGACGCCGGGCGCCCGAGCCACGTCGGCGTGAGCACCACGAGGATCTGCGCGTCCAGCAGCCGCTCGTGCACGCTCGGCCACCCGTCTCCCTCGCCGACGTCGGTGACGACGCCCGGTGGGACGTCGAGGTCGACGAGCTGGACGTGCTCGACCTCGACGCCGCGGTCCTGGAGCGCGTCGGCGACCACGCGCCCGAGCGCCTCGGTGTTGGACGGTTCCGGGGACTTCTTGAGCGTGCAGCTCACGAACAGCGCCTTCATGGGGTCCCCCCGTGTCGCCGGACGGGGCGACGGTGTGCACGTGCCTCCGCCCGGGCGCCGACGGCGGGTGGCTTCACCGTCCCGTCCAGCGTCACGGTGCAGCCCGCCGTCGTCCCGAGCGCGAGCACGACCACGAGCACGTGCCCCAGCACGGACCCGGATCGGGCGGTGCGCGCGCGACGTCCCACGTCAGCGATGGTCCCGCCCGGGGGAGGCCGCTCGCGCACGGACGACCCCTCGAGGCGGGTCGTCGCGACGCGCGGTCACCGTGCGCCGAGGCCCGCCTCGTGCGCGAGGATCGCGGTCTGCGTGCGGTTCACGGTGCCCAGCTTCGTCATGGCGTGCGCCAGGTAGGCCTTGACCGTCGACTCCGCGAGGTACAGCCGTCGCGCGATCTCGGCGTTGGAGAGCCCGTCCGCGAGCGCCCCCACCACCTCCCGCTCCTGCGGCGCGAGCGCGTCGAGCCGCTGACGCGCGGCGGCGCGCCGGGCGGGCACGTCGTCGCCCGCGGCGGCGAGCAGGTGCCGCGCGACGGCGGGGGAGAGGATCGCGTCCCCGGCGACGGCCGCGCGGATGCCGTGGTGCAGCTCTTCCGGCGTGGAGTCCTTGAGCAGGTAGCCGACGGCGCCGGCTCGCAGGGCGGGCAGCACGTACTCGTCGCTGAGGAAGCTCGTCAGCACGACGACCGCGGTCTCGGGGTGCTCGCGCCGGACCGCCACGAGCGCGTCCAGCCCGTCCATGACGGGCATCTGCATGTCGAGCAGGAGGGCGTCCGGGGCGAGCTCGCGGACGAGCTCGACCGCGCGGGCTCCGTCGCCGCCCTCACCGACGA
Organism: Cellulosimicrobium funkei; assembly: GCF_001019615.1. GTDB lineage: Bacteria > Actinomycetota > Actinomycetes > Actinomycetales > Cellulomonadaceae > Cellulosimicrobium > Cellulosimicrobium cellulans_E. Next base: position 177,044 of record NZ_JNBQ01000001.1, read on the forward strand.
CCTCGAGGTCCGGCGCCGTCCCGATGAGCCGGACCACGCCGGCGCGCAGCAGCGCCTCGTCGTCCACGACCACCACGCGGATCATGGCGTCCTCCTCGGGAGCGTCGCCCGCAGCCGGTAGCCGCCCGGCGGCGTGGGTCCGGACTCCAGGGTGCCGCCCAGGAGCTCGACCCGCTCGCGCAGCCCGGTGAGCCCGAAGCCGCCGGTCGTGAGGCCGGTCGCTGGGCGGGTGGGCGGGCCGTTGTCGACCGTGACGCGGACGCCGCCCTCGACCGGTGCCACCTCCACGGTGGTGTCGGCGCCCGGGGAGTGCCGGACGGCGTTCGTCAGGCCCTCCCCGACGACGCGGGCCACCGTCCGGTCCACGAGGTCCGGCGGGTTCGACGGCGGCGCGGAGACGTGGACCCGGACGGGCTGGCCGGCGGTGCGTGCCTCGGTGGCCAGCGCCTCGATCGCGGCCGGACCGGGGGCGGCGGTCTCGTTCGTCGCCCCGTTCGCGCCCCGCGCGGGCTCGGGGGCGTCCGCCGCGAGCGCCGTGAGGACCTGCCGCATCTCGGCGAGCGCCGCGCGGCCGCTCGTGCCGATCTCGTCCGCGACACGACGGACGTCGGTGTCCTCGGTCGTGGTCGCGAGCACCTCCGCCTCGACGACGGCGTAGCTCACGCGGTGGGAGACGACGTCGTGCAGCTCGCGGGCGAGCCGGGCACGCTCGCCCGCCCGTGCCGCCTCCTCGGCGCTCGCCGCGGCCCGGCGGTCCGCCTCGGCGCGGGAGCGCTCGGCTCGTCCCGCGACGTACGCGAACAGGGTCATGAGCGTCGCGACCCAGAGGGTCGTCGGTCCCGACGGCTCGGCCGTCGCACGCCATGCCGGCCACGTCGCGGCGACGACGCCGAGCACCGCGGCCCCGCTGGTGCGGGCGGACCGGACCTCGGTCCCCACGGCGTAGAGCGCCGCGAGGGTCGCGACGGCCGGGGAGACGAACGACAGCACGACGCACGCGCCCAGGACGGCGAGGGGGTACCGCCGCCGCACGAGGAGCAGGGCCGACGCCGCGAGCTGGGCGGCGACCTCCGTCCCCACCGACGCCCATCCCAGACCGGACGACGCGCGCAGCACGACGAGGAGCGCCCCGGCGGCCCCGCTGGACACCGCGACGAGGACGTCGGCCCGCGAGACCTGGACCCCCACGCCGCTCAGGCTAGCCACGGGAGGGCGACCGGGCCCGCTGAGCGGGTCGCGAGGAGTCGACTTTCGGAGGTAGTGGTCGCCTCCGTTCGGGCGTGCCGGAGAGGTGCCCCCGGGGCGGAACGTGGAGTCATCGGGAAACACCCGCCACGACAGCCAGAGGAGCTCCACCATGAAGGTTCTTCGCACCGCCACGACGACCGCCGTCTCCGCCGCCCTCGTGCTGGGGGCTCCGCTGGCCGCGTTCGCGAACGACGGCGAGGCCCCGGCCCCCGAGGCGACCGCCCCGGAGGCGACCGCCCCGGAGGCCGCCGCCGACGCCCCCGCCGAGGAGGCCGCCCCGGAGCCGGCCCCCGCGCCCGAGGCGCCCGCCACGGTGACGACGGACGCGGCCCCCGCGCCGGTCGACCCCGTCGTGGCGCCCGCCGCGGAGGCACCGGCCGCGGAGGCACCGGCCGCCGAGACCGTGCCGGAGCCTGCCGCGGCCGGTGCGGAGCCCGCCGTCGAGGCCGACGAGCCCGCCGCGGAGAGCGCCGACGAGACCGCGACCGACGAGACCGCGACCGACGACGTCGTGGAGGGGCTGCCCGAGGACGTCACGGTCGACCCGGCCGTGACGGACGGCGTGGCCGAGGACGTCAGCACGGAGGCCGAGGCGTCGACCGACGCTCCCGCGGGCACGGACGTCGCGACCACCGTCGCCACGGCGGCCACCGCGGGCCTGCTGGGCGCGACGCAGGCCGCCTACCCCGACGCCGAGTACGAGCCGCACTGGCACGACGGCTACAACGAGGGCTTCTGGTGCGACTACTGGTACTTCCAGGAGCCGACCGAGGGCGGTTCCGGCCGTGACTGGTCCGGATGGGGGATGCCGCAGCTGCACGTCCTGCACCACCACCTGGTGGATGACGACGGCACGACCCACATGGTGTACGACCGTGACATCGCGAACTCGTGGTGGCACGCGTGGAGCGGCGAGGTCGCCAAGGCCGACCCGGACGGGATGCACTGGGAGAACACCTCGGCCCAGCAGACGATCCTCGTGAACGGGTTCAAGGGCGGCACCGACATGGGGATGCGGGCCGTCGACGCTCGGGACCTCCTCGCCCGCGCGGGAGTGTCCTCGCAGCGGTCGGACATCGACGACACGACCGCGGAGTACACCGCCTACGAGGCGACGCAGTTCGCCGTCTGGTACTTCTCCACCGGGCACGACGTGATGGGTCTGTTCTTCGACGTCGACGCGTCCAACCACGTGACGCTGAGCGACTTCGCCCGGCAGCAGCTGGGCGGCGAGTGGGCCTGGGGGCAGAGCGACCGCACCGCGACCATGGAGACGGCGGCCTGGCTCATCGAGAAGGCTCTGACCGAGAACGTCGTCATGCCGCAGCCCGGGTTCGTGTCGAACGGGTTCGTCCGCGGCACCGACGGGTCCGTCGACTACGGCTTCACCGCCACGCTCGTCGGGGGCACGGGTGACGTGCACGTCGAGCTGCGCACGGCGGACGGCTCCGCGCTGCCGGCCGGCGTCGTCCTCGTCGACGCGCAGGGACGCGTCGTCAGCACCGTGACCCCGGGGCAGAAGGTGTTCGTCCGGGTCCCTGCGGGGACGGACGTGGCAGCCCTCCCGCCCTTCCAGGTCTGGGGCTCGGCGGAGGGCACGGCGAAGGGCAGCCCGCACTTCTACACCGGTACGGACTACACGAGCGGCGCGCAGCACTGGCTCGTCGGCCTGGGTGAGCTGGACCGTCCGTCGACGGCCTGGGACTGGATCGGTGTGACGCTGGCCGACGAGCCGGAGGCCCCGACGGACCCGACGGACCCGACGGACCCGACCGACCCGACCGACCCGACCGACCCGACCGACCCGACCGACCCGACGGACCCGACCGACCAGACGGACCCGACGGACCCGACGGACCCGGCCGACCCGACGGACCCCACCGACCCGGCCGACCCCGCGGACCCCGCGGACCCGGGCCAGCCCGTCGAGCCGACGGCGCCGATCTACGCCGACGCAGCCGGCAACGTCGTGACGACCGCGGCCTCGTCGTCCGACCCGGCGAACCTCGGTCTGACGGACGCGCAGCCGGTCGCCGAGGTCGAGCGGGCCGCCGCGCAGCGTGACGCGCTCGCGACGACGGGCGCGGACGCGAGCATCCTCGCCGCGGGGGCGTTCATCGTCCTCGCCGGCACGGGTCTCGTCCTCGCCTCGCGTCGCCGTCGGTCCACCGACGCGCGCTGACGACGACGCACGGCCCCTCGGCCCGCCCGGTCCCGCACCCACGGTGCGGGGCCGGGCGTCGTCGTGCACGGGGAGGCGCGGCCTCGGTGGGCCGGCCGAGCCGAAAAGCCCGTGCCGGAGGCGCGTCGTGCTGACAGGCTCGCGGGGTGGAACACCCCGTGCCGATCGACCTCGAGACCTGGCCGCGCCGCGAGCACTTCGAGCACTTCCTCCACGCGTCGCCGTGCACGTACGCGATGACCGTCGAGCTGGACGTGACGGCGCTCGCGGCCGCGCTGGCCGCGTCGTCCCGCAAGACCTACGTCGCACAGGTCTGGGCGCTCGCGACGGTGCTGAACCGGCACGAGGAGTTCCGACTGCGCCTCGACGACGCGGGCGCCCCGGCGGTCTGGCCGGTGGTGCACCCCGCGTTCACCGTGCTCAACCCGGGGCGCGAGACGTTCTCGGCCGTGTGGACGCCGTACGACGCGGACTTCGACGCGTTCCACGCGGCGGCGTCGGCGCTGCTCGCCGAGCACCGGACCGCCACGACGTTCTTCCCGCAGGGCGCGCCGCCGCCGAACGCCTTCGACGTGTCGAGCCTGCCCTGGGCGTCGTTCACGGGCTTCACGCTCGCGATCCGTGACGGCTGGCGGCACCTCGCGCCCATCGTCACGCTCGGGCGGTACGTCGAGCGGGACGGGAGGACGTTCCTCCCGCTCGCGGTCCAGGTGCACCACGCCGCGGCGGACGGGTTCCACGTGGCGCGCCTCGTGAACGAGCTCCAGGAGCTCGTCGACGACCCGGCCTGGCTCGACTGACGCGGCCATGCCCTCCCCGCGGCGGGCGTGCGGGCCGCTCAGGCGGCCTGGTCCGCGCCCCCGAGCACTCGGTCGAGCGCCGGGCGCGGGTCCGCGCCCGCCGGGAGGTCCTGGGCGACCGCGACGATCGCCGCCGCGAGGTCGCGCACCTTGACGTTGGCGAGGCTCGACGAGCGCCGCAACGCCGCGAAGGCCGCGTCCGGGGTCATGCGGTACGCGAGCGCCACGACGCCCTTCGCCTGCTCGATCGCTGCGTGGGACTGCGCCCACAGGCCGATCTGCTCGTTCGCCTGGGCGCGCGCGCCCACGCCGACGACGCTCGTCACGTCGAGCACGACGCCCCGGGCGACGGGGACGCCCGTCGGGTCGCTCCACGCGACGTCCACGAGCACGACGACGGCGCGCTCGCTCCCGCGGGCGTCCTGGATGACCTGGACCTGGACGGGCGCCTCGCCGGACGCGGCGAGCGCGATCGCGGCGAGCGTCCTCTCGCGGTCCTTGCCCGTCGCGCGGTGGTGCCACAGGAGGAGCTCGGTCGTCGGCACGACCTCACCCGGGGCGTAGCCGAACAGCTCGACGAGCGCGTCCGACCACCACCAGGTGTCCGTGCCGGGGTAATAGCGGAACTCGCCGGCGGCGACCGCGCCGGGCGAGGCCACCCATGTCGAGAGGACGGCGTTGCCGGCCGATCCGTTCACCTCTTGCTCCTTGTGGACGACGGTGCGAGGGTGAGGCCGCTGCATGACCCCGTCGCACCGCCGCACATGGTCCCGCAGGACTGCTCCTGGCGACGAATCCCGTGCTCAGGGGCGCAGCAGAGCCTTGATCGCGCGGCGCTCGTCCATCGCGGCGTACCCCTCGGCGGCGTCGTCGAGCGACAGCTCGAGGTCGAACACGCGCGCGGGGTCGATGCGACGCTCGAGGACGAGGTCCATCAGCTCGGGCAGGTACTGGCGGACCGGAGCCGGGCCGCCCGACCAGTGCACGTGGCGGTAGAACATGTCGACGACGGGGAGCTCCACCCCGTGCGGCAGCCCGACGACGCCGACGTGCCCGCCGGGACGCACCGACCCGAGCGCCTGGGCCACGGACTCCGGCGTGCCGACGGCCTCGACCACGCCGTGCGCGCCGAGCCCGTCGGTGAGGTCCAGGACGCGCGCGACGCCCTCGTCGCCGCGCTCCGCGACGACCTCGGTCGCGCCGAACGCCCGGGCGAGCTCCTGGCGGGGCGCGTGCCGGCTCATGGCGACGACCTGCTCGGCCCCGAGCTGCGCGGCGGCGAGGACCGCGAGCAGGCCGACGGCGCCGTCGCCCACCACCACGACCGTCCGGCCCGGTCCCGCCTCGGCCGCGCGGGCGCCGAACCAGCCGGTACCCAGGACGTCGGACGCGGTGAGCAGCCCGGGCAGGAGGTCGTCGTCGGGGCGCTCGGGCGTCGCGACGAGCGTCCCGTCCGCGAGCGGGACGCGCAGCAGCTCGGCCTGGGCGCCGCGCACGGGCTCGCGGTGGACGCACGACGTCTGGTAGCCGGCGCGGCAGATCGGGCACGTGTTGTCGGAGGCGAAGAACGACCCGACGACGAGCTGCCCCGGGCGTACGGTCCGGACGTCGTCGCCCACCTCCTCGACGGTGCCGACGTACTCGTGGCCCATGGCGACGGGGTGCTCGATCCGGTTGACGCCGCGGTACGTCCACAGGTCCGACCCGCACACGCACGCCGCCTCGACGCGCACGATCGCATCGGTGGGCGCGAGCAGGCGCGGGTCGTCGCGCTGCTCGACGCGGACGTCGTACGGGGCGTGGATGACGGTCGCGCGCACGGTGGCTCCCTCGACGGGCGGACGGGACGCCGTCGAGCCTACGGCCGTCCGCGTGCCCCGGCCTGCCCGGAGAGGCACGCCCGGTGCGTGGGAGTCAGGCTTCCTCGGTCCGCCGTGACTGGACGGCGTTGCTCGCGTCGTAGGTGAAGCTCAGCCGTCGCCCGACGACCTCCGCGGCGACGTCCTCGAGCGTCGTCGACCGGGCGAAGGCGTGCGCCCGGAGCACGGCGAGCGCGTCGTGGGGTGCCACGCGGAGCTGGGCCGTGACCATGCCCGTCGCCTGGTGCACCTCGGCGCGTGTCGACCAGTCGAGCGAGTCCAGGTCGGCCAGCAGCGCGAGCCCGACGACGTCCGCCAGGAGCTGCACGTCGTCCGGCTCGCGCGCGAGCCGGGCCGAGGCGGTGAGGAGGCTGAGCACCCCCACCACCTGGCCGCCCGCGTGCATGGGGACGGCGTGGTAGGTCGCGGGGCCGCTGATCGTCGCGGCGACGCCGGCGAACACGGGGAACGCGCTCACGTCGTGGTTCCCGTCGACCTCGGTGACCACGACGCGGTCCTCGGCCAGCGCGAGCTGGGCCGGCCCCTCGCCGAGCGTCTCCTCGAGGTCCTCGATGCGGGCGGCGACGCCGTCGGACGTGGCGACCGTGAGTCGGTCGTCCGCCGTCGCGGCGACGGTGAGCGCGACGCTCTCGGCGCCGAGCACCGTGGCGCACGCCTGACACATGCGTGCGGGCGTCGACAGGGCGTCGTCGACGTCCGCGAGCGCGCGGGCCAGGAGTGTCAGCAGCTCCGACGCGCCCACGTCCGCCTCCGTCCGGTCCTCGTGCACCGCGGTCCAGTTTTTCACCACCTCGTGCGCTCGCTCGGCGACGCGACCTGCGTCGTCACATGGGCGCAGGCGTCGGGTTGCAGAACCCCGCCGCCGGACTAGAGTCCGGGAGTCGAGTCTGGACCTGGCTCACGACCCGCAGAACGACGACGGAGACGACCCATGTCCGTGGAGGACCACGCAACCCTGCACCCGCTGTCCCTCGGCGACGACACGACGCTGGGGCAGTACCGGGTCGACCTGGCGACCGACACCTGGTGGTGGTCGGCCGAGACGTACCGCCTGCACGGCTTCGAGCCGGGCGACGTCGTGCCGACGACGTCGCTCGTGCTGGCCCACAAGCACCCCGACGACCGGGACCGCGTCCGGGACGTGCTGGAGCGCGCGCGTCGCGACGGCGCGCCCTTCTCGAGCCTGCACCGCATCATGGACGCGCGCGGCCGCGAGCGCGTCCTCGTCCTCGTGGGCCAGGGCCGGCGCGACCGAGCCACGGGGCAGGTCGTCGAGCTGCTCGGGTACTTCGTCGACGTGACGCGACCCGTCCGGACGCAGGCCGGACTACAGGCGCAGCGCGACATCGCCGCCGCGGCCGACAGCCGGCGGCCGATCGAGCAGGCGAAGGGCGTCGTGGCCGCCGCGTTCGGGGTCGCCCCCGAGCAGGCGTTCGCGGTCCTCAAGCGCGTGTCGAACGACCGCAACGTCCGCCTGCGCGACCTCGCCCGGCAGGTCGTCGAGGAGGGTACGCGGCCCGACGCCGACCGCGTCGACCGGGTCGCCGCGCTGCTGTCGTAGCCGTCGTCGTCGGCGCCGCGGACGCGACGTCCGACGCCCGCCAGACGCCCCGCCCGCGCGCGACGAGGCTGGGTCCATGACCACCACCTCGACCCGTCCCGCCCCCTCGCACGTCGTGATCGACCCGGGGATCCTGTACTTCGGCACCCCCGTCGCGCTGCTCAGCACGGTCGCCGGGGACGGACGCGTGAACCTCGCCCCGATGTCGTCGGTGTTCTGGCTCGGCCGGACGGCGGTGCTCGGCCTGGGCGCGCGGTCGCAGACGGCGCTCAACCTCCTCGCGACGCGCGAGGTCGTGGTGAACCTGCCCTCCACGGCCGAGGTCGACGCCGTCGACCGCCTCGCCCTGACGACCGGGCGCGACCCGGTCCCGGACCGCAAGGCGTCCGTGGGCTACCGCTACGAGCCGGACAAGTTCGCCCGCGCCGGGCTGACGCCCGTCGCGTCGGACACGGTCGCGCCGCCGCGCGCCGCGCAGTGCCCCGTCGCGGTCGAGGCGCGGCTGGTGCACGCTCATCCGCTCGGTCGCGACGACGCCGCGCGCGCGGGGTCGCTCGTCGCGTTCGAGGTCCGCGTGACCCGGGTGCACGTCCACGAGAGCATCCGCATGCCGGGGACCGCGCACCGCGTCGACCCCGACCGGTGGCGCCCGCTCCTCATGAGCTTCCAGCGCTTCTACGGCCTCGGCCCGGAGGTGCACCCGTCGCGCCTCGCGACGATCGACGAGGACTGGTACCGCTGAGCGGGTCGATCTCGCGGAGGAGGGTGGCGAACGCCTGCTCGACTTGGTGGTCGCGCGGGGCGCCGTAGCCCACGACGACGGCAGGGGCACGGGACGGGGGCGGGCTCCCGGTCGTCGGGGCGCCCGCCCCCGGGAGCCCCGGCGCGACCGCGTAGGCGCCGAGCGCGAGCAGCTCCGCGCCGCGGCGTGCGGCGCGGTCGACCACCGCGTCCTCGTCCGTGCCGGGCGGGAGCTCGAGCACCGCCTGGAGCCCGGCGGGCAGGCCGAGCAGGCGGCCGCCGGGCAGGTGCTCGGCGACGAGCGTCGCGAGCCGCTCGCGGCGGGCGCGGTAGCGGGCGCGCGCCCGGCGGACCGCACGGTCGTACTCGTGGTCGGCGAGGAACCGGGCGAGCGTGAGCTGGCCGATCGCGTCCGGCGACCCGCCGAGCACGCGGCGCTGGGCGACGACGTCGTCCAGGAGCCCCGCCGGGACCGCGCCCCACGCGAGCCCGACGCCGGGCGCCAGCGCCTTGCTCGCCGTCCCCGCGTACACGACGTGGTCGGGGTCGAGCGCCTGCAGCGCCCCGACCGCGCGGCGGTCGTACCGGAGCTCGCCGTCGTAGTCGTCCTCGACGACCGTCGCACCCGTCCGCGCGGCCCACGCGACGAGCGCGCCGCGGCGCGCGGGGGACAGGGGCACGCCCGTGGGGAACTGGTGGGCCGGGGTGAGCAGGACGACGTCCACCGGGCGCTCGCGGCCGAGCGCGTCGAGCAGCGAGACGTCCGCGCCGCCGTCGTCCACGGGGAGCGCGACGACCTCGAGACCGGCCGCGGCGAGCACCGCGCGGTGGGCCGCGTGCCCGTACTGCTCGACGGCGGCGCGCCGGGCGCCGCGCGCGACGAGCGCCCGGGCGACGAGGGAGAGCAGGTCGGCGAACCCGTGCGTGACGACGACCCGGTCGGGGTCGGTCCGGACCCCCCCGGGCGCGGCCGAGGTAGGCGGCGAGCGCGACCCGCAGCGGCTCCGCACCCCGTGGGTCGCCGTAGCCGAGCGCGGCGTCCGGCGCGTCCGCGAGCGCGCGTCTCGCGGCGGCGAGCCACGGGCCGCGGGGGAAGGACGACGGGTCGGGCACGCCGGCCCGCAGGTCGAGCGGCAGGCGTGGCCGACCGGGGGAGGGCGGGGCGGGCGTCGGGCCGACGACGCGGCGCCCGACCCACGTCCCGGCGCCGACGCGGGACTCCAGCCAGCCCTCCGCGGCGAGCTGGGCGTACGCGTCGGCGACCGTGCCGCGCGCGACGCCGAGGTCCGCGGCGAGCGCGCGCGCCGACGGCAGGCGCGTGCCGGCGACGAGGCGGCCGTCGAGCACCGCCGTGCGCAGGGCGTCCTGGAGCGACCGCGCGGGACGCGTCGGCGAGAGCGCGAGGTGGAGGTCGAGGGCACCGGCGAGCGACGGATTGGCCCGTGTTTCTCCCACGACATTGCACTGTAGCCCTGGGCCTCTGCTCCGTAGCGTCGGAGGCATGACGACCACGACCACTGCCACGACCAGCGAGACCGCCGTCCCAGCCGACACCCCCGTCCCCGTCCCCGCCCGGTTCGACGTCGAGGCGCTCACGCCCGACTTCTACGCCGCCGTCGCCGCGGTCGACAAGGCGGCCGCCACCGAGGCGGAGCGCGCCGGGATCTCGCCGGTCCTCGCCGATCTCGTGCGGCTGCGCGCCTCGCAGCTCAACGGCTGCGCCTACTGCGTCGACCTGCACTCCCGCACCGCGCGCCGTGCGGGCGCGGACGAGCAGCTCCTCCAGGCGGTCGCGGTGTGGCGCGAGTCGGGCTTCTTCACGGCGCGCGAGCGCGCGGCGCTCGAGCTCACCGAGTCGGTCACGCGGCTCTCGGAGACGCACGTGCCCGACGACGTCGCGCGGGTCGCGCTCGACGCGCTCGGGGAGCAGGGGACCGCCGCGGTGCTCGCGCTGCTCGTGTCGATCAACGCGTGGAACGCGCTCGCCGTGACCGCCCGCACGTGGGCCCCGGAGCGGAAGACCCGCTGACTCCTGGCGCCGCGCGGCCGGCCGGTCAGCGCCGGCCGAGCGCCCGCACGACGGCCGCGACGTCGGCGGGGGCCTCCTCGGCCATGAAGTGCCCGGCGGTCGTCGTGAGGTGCTCGAGGTCGGTTGCCCAGCGGCGCCAGACGCCCGCGGCGTCGTACCCGAGCCGTGCGCCCCAGTCCTGCTGCACCACGGTGACGGGCATGGTGAGCCGGTCGCCGGCGTCGAGCGACGCCTGGTCGTGCTCGACGTCGACGGTCGCCGTCGCGCGGTAGTCCGCGACGATCGAGTCGACGGCGGCCCGGCTCGCCGCGAGGTAGTGCGCACGGACGTCGTCGGGGATCGAGGCGGGGTCCTGGGTCCACGCGTCGAGGAAGGACCCGAAGAACGCGTCGGCGCTGTGCCGGATCATCGTCTCCGGCAGGCCCGGAGGCTGCGCCATGAGGTAGAGGTGGAACGCGACCGCGGCGTCCACGCCGTGCAGCACGCCCCACGTGTCGAGCGTGGGCACCACGTCGAGGATGCCGAGGTGGCTCACGCGGTCCGGGTGGTCGAGCGCGGCGCGGAACGCGACGAGCGCGCCCCGGTCGTGGCCGACGAGGACGAACCGGTCGACGTCCAGCGCGTCGGCGAGCGCGACGACGTCGGCGCCCATCGTGCGCTTGGCGTAGACGTCGGGCGTGGTCGCGACGGGCTTGGCGCTGTCGCCGTAGCCGCGCAGGTCGGGCACGACGACGCGGTGGTCGCGCGCGAGGTCGGCGGCGACGTGCCGCCACATGTGGCGGGTCTGGGGGAAGCCGTGCAGCAGGACGACGGGCGTGCCCTCGCCCGCGGTCTCGGCGCGCAGGGTGACTCCCGGGGCGACCTCGACGGTGCGGGTCTCGAAGCCGGGGATGTGCATGGGTGGGTCCTCTCTCGGGGTGGTGCGGGCCGCCGCAGGTCGTGCCCGGGCGGCTCGTGACCATCCTCGGAGCGTCGGATCAGCATCCGATCAGTGCCGCGTGCCGCCCGGCCGCGCGCCCGCGCCGCGGCATCGGGTGCGGCGAGAATGGCGGGGTGGTGGAGCTGCGCGTCGAGGTGCTCGGGCCCGTCCGGCTGCTGCGCGACGGCGCGGAGGTCGACCCGGGCGGGCCTCGTCAGCGCGAGCTCCTGGCGCGGCTGGCCGCCGCACGCGGTCGCCCGGTCTCGTTCGAGCGGCTCGCGGCGGACCTGTGGGACGACGACGCGGAGCACGACCCCCGCGCCCGGCGCGGTGCCCTCGCGACGTTCGTCGGCGACCTGCGCCGCCGCCTCGAACCCGAGCGGGCACCGCGCACGCGGCCGCGCGTGCTCGTCACCGAGCACGGCGGCTACGCGTTGCGGCTCCCGGACGGCGCGCTTGACGCGGCGCGGCTGGAGTCGGCCGTCGCCCCGGTGGGTGGACCGACGACGCACGGTCCGGACGCCCCCGCGCCCGGCGCCACGCCGGGGATCGGGGCCGGGGACGCGCCGTCGGGCACGCGTGCTCTGCGCGACGCGGTCGCGGCGTGGCGCGGCGAGCCGTACGCCGACCTGCCGGACAGGGAGTGGGTACGGTCCGAACGGCGGCACCTCGCCGAGGCGCACGCGCGGGCGGTCGAGCTCCTCGCGGAGGCGCTGCTCGCGGACGGCCGCCCGGGGGAGGCGGTCGCCACGCTCGACCCGCACGCCGCCGCGCACCCGTGGCGCGAGCGCGCGTGGGCGCTGCTCGCGCTCGCGCTGTACCGGGAGGGTCGCCAGGCGGACGCGCTCGACGTCGTGCGCCGCGCGCGCCGTCGGCTTGCCGACGAGCTCGGCCTCGACCCAGGACCGGAGCTCGCGCGACTCGAGCGCGACGTGCTCGACCAGGCTCCGTCGCTCGACGGCCCGACGCCGGGGCCCCGCCTCGCGGTGACGGCCCCGACCTCGCGCACGCAGCTGCGGTCCACGGTCGACGTCGCGCGCACGCTCGCGATCGCCGGGGGAGACCACCTCGCGACCGCGCAGCAGCAGCGGGTCGCCGCGGCGCTCGCCGCCGAGGCGACGGGCGACCCGGTGCTCACCGCCCGCACGGTCACGGCGTACGACGTCCCCGCCGTCTGGACGCGGAGCGACGACCCCGAGGCTGCCGGCGCGCTCGTCGGCGTCGCGCGACGCACGCTGCGCCGCCTGGGCCCCGACGCGGCGCCGGTCCTGCGGGCGCGGCTGCTCGCCGTCGTCGGGATCGAGCACCGGGGGACGCGCGACGCGTGGGCGTGGGCGGCGGCGGAGGACGCCGTGGGGATCGCGCGCGACGTCGGCGACCCCGGCACGCTCGCGCTGGCGCTCAACGCCCGGTTCCTCCAGTCGTTCCAGCGGCCGGGGGCGGGCGCCGAGCGGGACCGGACCGGCGCGGAGCTCGTCGCGCTGGCGGAGGCTCACGACCTGCCGACGTTCGCGATCCTCGGGCACCTCGTCCGGCTGCAGGCTGCCGCCGGGGCCGGGCGGTTCGGCGACGCCGACGACCGTGCCGCCGCGGCCGAGGGCGTGGCCGCGGAGTACGAGTCGCCCGTGGTCCCCATGCTCACGGCCTGGTACCGGGCGATGCGCGACGCCGAGACCGCGCCGCCCGATGCCGCGGCACGCGCGTACCGGGCCTCCGACGACCTGCTGGCCGGGGTGCGCATGCCCGGGGTGCGGGACGGACTGCTCCCGCTCGCGCTGCTCACGGTCCGTCTGCGCCACGGCCGCCCGCTCGCCGGGCTCGGCGACCCAGGGCCGTACACGCCGTGGGTCGAGCCGCTGCTCGCGCTCGACGCCGGCGACCGTCGCGGCGCCGCCGACCTGGCGCGCGCGGTCCCGGAACCCCCGGCGGACCACCTGTGCGATCTGCGGTGGGCGCTCGTGGCCGAGACCGCCGTTCGGCTCGGGGACGCGGGCCTGGCGCGGCGTGCCCGTCACGCGCTCGCGCGCGTGCCGGACGAGCTCGCCGGGGCGGGCTCGGGGCTCGTGTCCGCGGGCCCGGTCCGGGCGTGGCTCGACCGCCTCGACGGTCGCCGCGCGTAGGGCTGTCATCGCCGCCGGGGGTTCGCCCGATCAACGCTCCGGGAGCAGCCCTGCCACGAGTGCGTCGATGACGTCGTCGGCCGCGACGCCGGGGTCGATCGGGGTCGTGAGCAGGTCGAGGAGCAGCCCGTCGATCGCGTAGTGGAACAGGGCGATCTCGCGGGGCCCTCCAGGCAGGCCGGCCGACCGGTTGAACTCGACGTCGGCCTCGAACCCCGCGCGCAGCCACGGCCCGAGCAGGGCGGCGAGCTCGGGACGGCGGCCGGACTCGAGCCGCAGCTCGAACAGGGCCCGCGTGACGTCGGCGTCCGCCGACAGCCGGCGCACGATGTCGCGGAGGTAGTCCGCGAAGAGCGCGCGGTCCGGCTTCTGGGCGGCGCGTCGCTCCAGGTCGTCCGGTGTGGGCGCGAGGCGTGCGCCGATGCGCTCGAAGAGCCCCGCGACGAGGGCGTCCCGGCTCCGGAAGTAGTTCGACGTCGTGCCCGTCGGGACGCCCGCCTCCTCGTCGACCGCGCGATGCGTCAGGCCGCGCGACCCCTCGCGTGCGAGCACGGCGATGCCCGCGTCCGCCAGGGCGCTCCGCCGGGTGGAGTTCTTCGCCATGCGCTGACGGTATCGCAACCACTGCACCTGTTGTAGTCTCATACCGACCACTTCACCTGTAGTAGTTGGAGAGATGATGCGAGAACTGACCTACTACGTCGCCGTCAGCCTCGACGGGTACATCGCGGGTCCGGACGGCGAGTTCGACGCGTTCCTCGCCGAGGGCGACCACATGCAGCCGATCTGGGCGCGGTACGGCGGCACCGCGCCGACGGACCTGGCCGCCGCCGCGGGGCTCCCGATCGTCGACAGCCCCTTCGACACGGTCCTCATGGGGTGGAACACCTATGCCGTCGGGCTCCCCGACCACCACCTCACGAACCCCTACCGCCACCTGCGGCAGGTGGTCTTCACCCGGTCGCACGAGGCGCCGAGCGGGAGCGAGGGGGTCGAGTTCACGGGCTCCGACCCGGTCGAGACGGTGCGGGCGCTGAAGCGCGAGGACGGCAAGGGCATCTGGCTGTGCGGCGGAGGCGCGCTGGCCGCGGTGCTCGTCGACGAGATCGACCGGCTCGCGCTCAAGGTCAACCCGGTGATGCTCGGAGCCGGGATCCCGCTGTTCGGCGAGCGGACCTACGCACCCCTGTCCTGGCGGTCGACGAGCACGCAGACGTTCCGCTCCGGCGTGACGTTCGCGGAGTACGAGCGGGCGTGAGGCCCGGCGTGGTGCGGGCGTGAGGCTAGACGTCGAGCGGTCCCCGCACGACGGAGTCGCCCGAGTGCGCGGGGTCGCCGTCGAAGTGCTCCTCCGAGACGTCGACGACGGGGAACTGCGTGAGGTCCAGGCCGTCGGGCAGGTCGAACCGGCCCTCCGCGCCGTCGAGCACGCCGAGGCTCACGAGGCCGCTGAGGTCCTCGGCAAGGAGCCACACCTCGCGATACGTGCCCTCGGGCACCGGCGCATCGACCGTCACGACGACCTGGCGCCGCCCGTCGGGCTGCTCCTCGACACGCGCGTCGCCGCTCGCGCCCTCCCAGTCGGGCAGCGGGTCGAGCGTCGCGCTGGCCACCGTCGTCTCGGGCGGCTCGGCCTCGCGCCGCTCCCACAGGACGCCGCCCGCGACGCCCACGAGGAGCGCGGCCGACGCCGCCGCGACCGGTACCCAGACCCGTCGGCGACGCGGTGCGAGCGGCACGACGACGGCCCCCGCGCGCTCGCCGTCCGGCGCGTCGGCGCGGGACGGGGTGACGGCAGCGGGCTCGTCGAGGTCCGTGCTCGCCGTAGGCAGGTCGAGCTCGGCACGGATCGCGGACCACACCGCCGGGGGCGGCTCGACGAGCTCGTCGGGCGCGTCGGCGCCGTCGAACGCGTCGGCCACGCGCGCGAGCCGGGCGGCGCCGTCGGCGCACTCCGCGCAGGAGGCGAGGTGCGCGCGCGCGTCGTCGTCGAGCACGTCCTCGCCGAGCGCGAGGAGCGCGAGGGTCTCGTCATCGATGTGCTGCACCGTCCACCTCCAATCGGTCGCGCAGCCGGATCAGGCTCCGTCGTACGTGGCTCTTGACCGTACCCAGCGGGAGGCCGAGCTCCTCGGCGATCTGCACGTGCGTCAGGTCACGGAAGAACGCGAGCTCGAGGATCGTCCGGCCGGGATCGCCGAGCCGCTGCAGCTCGTCGGAGAGGAGCACGCGGTCGGCGACGCGTCCGACGTCGGCGTCCTCGTCCACGGCGGGCCGCGGCTCCGTCGCGGCCGCCTGCTCGGACCGTCGCACCCGGGCGCGGGCCTCGTGCGCGTCGGCGACGGTGTGCCGCGTGATCCCGACGAGCCACGCGGGCAGCCGGGCGCGGTCGGGGTCGAACCGGGACCTGCTGCGCCAGGCGGCGACGAACACCTGCTGCGTCACGTCCTCCGCGTCGGCGCGCGTGCCGAGCGACCGCAGGGCGAGGGTGTGCACGAGCGCGGACCACCGCCGGTAGGCCTCCGCGAGGGCGCCCTCGTCGCCGTCCGCGAACGCGCGGCCGAGGCGCCACAGGTCCGGGTCGGGCGTCCCGGTCTCGGTCACGTTCAGGGCGGGTCCTCGAAGGTCGGCGCCGACCGCGCGGGCGGCAGCGGCGAGCGGGTAGCAGCGATCGTAGCGCCGGGGCGGTCGTACGCTCGCGGGGCGCCCCGCGGGCGCCTGCCGGCGAGGGGCGTCACCGGACGGGCGTCGCGGTCACGACGACGTTGTCCGAGTACGAGCGCCGGTCGCGGTCCCACGCGCCCCCGCACGTCACGAGCACGAGGCGGCGCTCGCCCGTGCGGTCGAAGAGCTCGTCGAGCGGGACGTCGGGCTTGGGGACGCTCCGCACGTCCGTCACTGTGTAGGTGTACGAGGCGCCCGTCGCGTCGACGACGTCGACGCGCGCTCCCGTCGTGATCTCCGCGAGCCGGGCGAACGGCCCGACGCCGTCGGGGTCGTCCACGTGGGCCGCGACGACCGTCGTGCCGGCGGGGCTCGCGGGTGCCGGGCCGAACCGGTACCACGCGGCGACGTCCCCGCTGCCCGGCAGCGCCATCCGCCCCTCGGGGTCGACCCCCGCCGGCTCGACGGGGAGGTCGACGTCGAGGTCGGCGGCGACGACGCGCGTGGGCGCGGGCGGCGCGGGGTCGGGCACGTCCTGAGCGGGTCGCACGGGCACGTCCCGGATGGGCCCGGACGGGCCTGCGGTCCCCGTCCCGCCCCGGCCGGGGGCCGGGACGGGCGGGGTGTCGGCCGTCGGTCCGAGGAGTCCGTCGGCCGGCTCGTCGGCGGACGGCGGGGAACATCCGCCGACGACCGCTGCGGTGACGAGCACCGCCCCCAGGAGGGTCAGGAGCCCGGCCCGCGCACCCCGTGCGGGGTGCGCGGGACCGGGGTTCGTGCGCTGCGTCATGCGTCCCGGTCGCTCCGGACGGGGTGCGTGGCGTGCGCGTGCTGCTCCCGCCATGCGCGCGCGAGCATGACGACCGCCGCGACGAGCAGCAGCCCGAACAGGGACGCGCCGAACGCGATCGCGACGCCCGTGGCGGTGCTGCTCGGTGCCTCGGCCGCGAGGCCGGAGAGGCCCGCGGGCACCCCGGACGGCGACGAGTGGAGCCCCTCGACCGTCTGCGTGGCGAGCGCGAGGTTGCCCGCCTCGAGGCTGCCCCACGCGTAGGCGATCGTGTTGACGCCCTCGGCGACCGTGAGGTCGGCCGGCCCGAGCACCGGGTCGGTCGTGCCGGCGGCGGCGATCGACGCCGACACCGTGCCGGCCGGCAGGTCGAGCACGGCCTCCTTCGGGTTCTCGAGGCCCGTGACGACCGCGGTGCCGCCTGCGAGCACGTCGACCGCGGGCGCCGCCGCGACGTGGCGGACGGTCAGGCGGCCCTGGCCGGCCGCCGTCGGCTCGGTCGAGTTGGTGAAGAGCGTCGCGGTCGGATCGCCACCCGCGTCGAGGTGCGCGACGGCGGTGTAGCTCGTCCCGGCCGCGAGCTCGAGGTCGACCGGGCCGATGACCGGGGAGCTCGTGTCGGTCGCGTCCGGCGCGGTGATCGCGACGCTGTACGCCCCGGCCGGGAGGTCGAGCGGGCCGGCGAGGTCGCCCGGCTGGAAGTCGTCGAGCGTGAGCTCGTCGTTCACCCAGACGTCGACGGGGGTGTCGGGCACGCCGTGCAGGACGGAGAGGGAGGCGCCGTCGGCGGTGGCGGCGTGGGCGGGGAGCGCGACGGCTCCTAGCGCGACGAGGGTGGCTGCGCCCGCGAGCGCGGCGCTGCGTCGTGCGGTGCGGTGCATGGTGTCCTCCGGTTCTCGGCCCGGTCGGTACCGGGCGCTCGGGCAGTTGACACCCCCTCTTCCGGCGGGGAGGCGGGTACGGATGCACCGTCGTGCCGCGAGTCTCGGCACGAGCTCTCGGAGGGTTGCGGAGCGTGGGGCGGACCGGTGTCGGGGCAGGGAACCGCGCCCGTCGGGCAGGTGAACTTCGCGGGCGGGGTCTTGAGGCAGCCCGGTCCGCCACGTACCGTGGGCGCGGCGAGGCGGAGCAGCCTCGGCACGACCCCCCCAAGGAGAACTCTCGTGGCCAGACCATCTGCCGCGCGTCTTGACAGCGCTGTCGGACGACGCGGGGCCAGCCCGACGTCCGACCCCCACCCCCGACGAGGCGGTCGCAGCCGGCTCGTGGGTGCCCTCGCGGGCGCCCTCACCGCCGCGCTCGCGGTCGGCGTCCTGCCGCCCGCCGCCGCGGTCGCGGCCCCCGCGGCGAACGCCGCCGAGAGCGACCTCGCGTCGCTCGTCGACGTGTTCGTCGGCACCGAGGGCGACTACGGCAACGACATGCCGGCCGCGCAGGCGCCCAACGGCCTCGCGAAGGTGAACCCGCGCACCATGCCGGGGCGCAACAACACCGGCTACGACTACGCGCAGTCGAAGATCTCGGGCTTCACGCACACCAACCTCGA
The DNA here is from genome assembly GCF_001019615.1 of Cellulosimicrobium funkei. Taxonomy (GTDB): domain Bacteria; phylum Actinomycetota; class Actinomycetes; order Actinomycetales; family Cellulomonadaceae; genus Cellulosimicrobium; species Cellulosimicrobium cellulans_E. The sequence goes on from NZ_JNBQ01000001.1 coordinate 195,524, forward strand.
CGGGGTGGGGGGCTCCGGCGGCGGCGGTGACATCCTCGTGGTCCCGACGTCGGGGTCGTACACCGCGCGGCCGGGCACGGGCACGTACGCGCACCCGTTCTCGCACGACGACGAGCAGGCCGGCCCGGGCTCCTACGCCGTCGGGCTCGGCAACATCGCGGGCAAGGACGGCGCGATCGCGGCCGCGCCGGGCACGATCGAGGCCGAGGTCGCGGCGACCACGCGCTCGGGCGTGCACCGCTACGCGTTCCCCGAGGGCTCGACGCCGAGCCTCGTCGTCGACCTCGAGACCAACAACACGAGCCGCCGGTCGTCGTCGGTGCAGGTCGAGACGCGCGCGGACGGCACCGTGGAGCTGTCCGGGCAGGTCACGGGCTACTTCTACAACGCCGCCTACACGCTGTACTACACCGCGCGCACGCTCCAGCCCGCGACGGTGCAGACGTGGGGCGACGACGACAAGCTCGTCGACGCCACGGCCCAGGACGGCGTCGACACCGGCGCGATCCTCACGTTCGACCCGGCCGACGCGGGGGACGTCGGCCTGCAGGTCACGCTGTCGCCGGTGAGCGTCGAGCAGGCGCGGATCGACCAGCAGGTCGAGCTCGGGGACCTGTCCTTCGACGCGATCCGTGACCGCACGCGCGCCGAGTGGAACGCGACGCTCGGGCGGGTCGCGATCGACGCCTCGACGGCGACCGACCCGACGGGCGAGCTCCAGAAGCTCTTCTACACGCACCTCTACCGCATGTTCGCGATGCCGATGAACGCGACGAGCACCTCGGGGACGTACCGCGGGGTCGACGGCGCGGTGCACGCCGCGCAGGGCTTCACGTACTACGACTCGTGGGCCACGTGGGACGACTTCCGCAAGTTCTCCGTCATCGCCTACATCGACCCGGCGCTGTACCGCGACATGGTGCAGTCGCTCGTCTACCTGTTCGCCGACGCCGAGGCGACCGGCACGGGCAGCGGCCTCGGCGGGTTCGTGCACTCGGTCCCGACCGTCCGCTGGGAGCGGTCGTCCGTCGTGGTCGCGGACGCGATCGCCAAGGGCTTCGACGGGTTCGACCGCCTCGACGAGGCATACCCGGCGCTCAAGCGGCTCGTGGGGCAGTACAGCGCGGACGAGCTCCAGCGCGGCTACGTGGCGGGCAACCCCGGCGCGTCCGTGCAGCGCGGCTACGACCAGTACGGCCTGTCCGTGATCGCGGACGAGCTGGGCCTGACGGACGAGGCGCAGACGATGCGCGAGCAGGCGTCGTGGCCGATCGAGAAGCTCACCAAGCCGGGTGCGTGGACCGCGGCCGACGGCACGCAGGTCGGCCTCCTCACCCCGCGCGCCGCCGACGGCTCGTGGCAGAGCGCCGACTACGCGAAGTTCGAGGCCGCGAGCCTCTACCAGGGCACGCTGTGGCAGTACCACTGGTACGACGCGTACGACATGGACGCGCTCGTCGAGGCGATGGGCGGCCCCGAGGCCGCACGGCTCGCGATGCGCCACATGTTCGGTGAGCACGCGCCGGACGACGGCACGGCCATGCTCCACTCGAACGCCAACGAGATCGACCTCCAGGCGCCGTACCTCTTCAACTACACGGGCGAGCCGAGCCTCACCCAGAAGTGGACGCGCGCGATCTACACGCAGGAGACCTGGAACCGATACATCGCGACGGGCTCCTCCAGCGCCGTCCCGAGCGGCGGCGGCGAGTTCACGCCGCCCGTGAAGACGAAGGTCTACCAGCTCGACCCGCGCGGCATGCTCCCCACGATGGACAACGACGCCGGCACGATGTCGACGATGTTCGTCGCCGCGGCCGTCGGGCTGTTCCCGGTGACCGCCGGCTCGTCCGAGTTCCAGATCGGGTCGCCGTTCTTCGACGCCACGACGATCACCTACGACGACGGCAGCGCCTTCACGGTGACGGCCGACGGCGTCTCCGAGGACGCGTTCTACGTCCAGTCCGCGACGCTCGACGGTGCACCGTTCGGCAACACGTGGGTCGACTACGGGACCGTGATCGGGGGCGCGGACCTCGCGTTCCGCATGGGCGAGCAGCCGAGCGACTGGGGCACGGACACCGAGCCCGCGTTCTCGATGAGCACCGCCACCGACGAGCCGGCCGAGGGCCCGCGCGTCAGCGCCGACCCCACGACCGTGCAGACCGGCGACGGCGGCGCTCTCGACGCGACCGTGACGCTCACCCTCGACGGCGCGCGGCTCGCCGCGTCCGCCGGCACGGACCTCGTGGCGAGCGGGGCGGCGAGCGTCGTCGGGCTGCCCGACGGCGTCGCCGCGGCCGTGACGGTCGCGTCGCCGACCGCGCTCACCGTCTCCCTGACGGGGACGGCGTCCGCCGACGCGCGCTTCTACGTCCACCTGGGCGACGGCGCGCTCGCCGACGGCGTCGCCGCGTCGTCGCTGCGCGGGCAGGGCGTCTCGGTGCTCTCCCCGCTCCGCCTGTCCGTGGCGTCCGCCGAGCGTGACGCGCTCGCCGGGCTCGTCGACGACGCCGTGCTCGTGCGGCACGGGAACTACTCCTCGGTGACGTTCGACCGGTTCTCCACCGCGCTGACGAAGGCGCAGGAGGCTCTCGGTGACGAGTCCGCGACGAGCATCGCGCTGCGGTTCGCGGCCGACCGGCTCGGCGCGGCGATCGATGCGCTCGACCTCACGGGCGGCGGCTACCGCACGCTCGAGGCCGAGCAGTCCGAGGCGTGGTCGGGCGGCGAGCTGAAGAACGAGGCGAACAGCTCGTCCGGCAACCTCGGTGGCGTGCGCTCCGGGTCGTGGGTGCAGTACCGCGACATGACCTTCGAGACCGCCGCCGGGGACACCCCGCCGCGCTTCCTCACGGTCCGGTACGACACGAGCTTCGCCCCGACGGACACGCCGAGCACCGTGCGCGTGCACGCCGGCGACGTGAGTGGCCCCGTGGTCGCGACCGTGGACCTCAAGGGCACCAGCGGCTGGGGCAAGTACACCGAGGTGACGGCGGAGCTCGGCGACGTGCAGGCCCTGGTCGACGCGAAGGTCGTGACGTTCGAGCTCCTCGCGCCGTCGGGCCGGAGCTGGGTCGGCAACTTCGACTGGTTCCGGTTCAGCGCTGAGGATCCGACGGCCCCGGGCCAGCCGGGCGAGTCCCCGACCGTGACGATCCAGGCCGAGGACTGGACCGCGAACTCCGGTCGCGGGCTCAAGAAGGAGTCCTCGACGTGGACGAGCGGGCCGGTGACGAACGTCGGCGGCACCGCGGACGGTGACTGGATCGCCTACGGCGAGGTCGACCTCGGTGAGCTCCCGCTCGGCGAGCTGTCGGTCCACTACGTGCACAACTCCAACCGGTCCGGGAAGAACTCGGCGCTGTCGGTGTACCTCGACGCGTTCGACCCGGCGAACCCGGGCGAGCCGTTCGTCACCGTGCCGCTGCCGACGACCGGGTCGAGCTGGACCGCCGACGGGACGGCGACCGTCGTCCTGCCGGAGACGGTGCAGGGGACGCACGAGGTGTTCGTGCGCCTGACGACCGAGCCGTACGCCGACCACCCGTACGTCGCGAACCTCGACAGCCTGACGTTCTCGCCGGGCGGCCCGACGTCGGTCGTCGTCGAGTCCGAGGCCTGGACGTCGAACTCCGGCCGCGGGCTGAAGAACGAGAGCTCGACGTGGACGAGCGGACCGGTGACGAACGTCGGCGGCACCGCGGACGGCGACTGGCTCGCGTACGGCGAGATCGACCTCGGCTCCGCCGCGCTCGACCAGCTCGCCGTGCACTACGTCCACAACTCCAACCGGTCAGGTCGGAACTCCGCGCTGTCGGTGTACCTCGACGCGTTCGACCCGGCGAACCCGGGCGAGCCGTTCGTCACCGTCCCGCTGGCGAACACCGGGTCGAGCTGGACGACGGACGGGACCGCCGTCGTCGACCTGCCGAGCACGGTGCGCGGCAAGCACCAGGTGTGGGTGCGCCTGTCCACCGAGGCGTACGCCGACCACCCGTACGTCGCGAACCTCGACAGCATGCGGTTCTTCACCGACGCGTACGACGTCGAGGCTCCCTCCACGGACACCGCGGCGCTCGCCGCGTCCGTCGAGGACGCCGAGGCGTTCGAGGCGGAGATCGACCGCTACGGCCGGATCGACGCGGGCGTCTTCACGCGGGAGCTCGCCGCCGCACGGTCGCTTCTCTCGGACGCCGGCGCCACCCAGGCGCAGGTCGACGAGCGGGCACGGCGCCTCGGGCTGGCGACCGACCAGCTCGTGCCGGCCGAGCGCCGTCGTCTCGAGAACCTCGTGACGAGCGCGGAGGCCCTGACCGACGACGGGTACAGCCCCGAGTCGTGGCAGGCGTTCCGCACGGCGCTCGCCGCGGCGACCGAGACCCGGGACGACGCCGCGGCGTCGGACGAGGCGCTGCGCGACGCACGCCTCGCGCTCCAGGGTGCGATCGACGGCCTGGAGGAGCCGGCCGACATCGAGCTCGTCGAGGTCACGCTCACCCCGCGCTGCCTCGCCGGCAAGCCGTACGTCGCGGTCCGCGCGGTGAACGTCTCCGACGCCGCGGTGGACGTCGAGCTCGCCTCGGCGCTCGGGGCCAAGACGTTCACGGGCGTCGCGCCCGGAGCGAACGCCTACCAGTCGTTCGCGGCGCGCGGCGCGACCGGTGACCTCGTGGTCACCGTGACCGCCACCGGTCCGGACGGCGAGCAGACGGTCGAGCAGACGGTCACCGTCCCGACCTGCTGACCGCACCCGACGTGCCCGCGTCACGGCCTCACGCCGTGACGCGGGCACGGTCGTCTCTCGGGACGGGAGCGCGAGCGTCGCGTGAGGAGGTCACGCTCTGGAAGAGTCGGAGTGTGGCCAAGTGGACGTGCACGTGTGGAGTGACCATTCGGTCGAGTGGACCCATCCCGAACCCGATCGAATGGCTGCTGGTGTCGGATACGGACTTCGACGAGTTCAGTGGGCGGGCAACTGCCGACGACGTCTACGCCGCCGCTCAGCATGCGTTCCGATGCCCGACGTGCGATCGGCTGCACGTCTTCTGGTCCGGACTGGCAGAACCGTCGACCGTCTACACGCGCGAGGGCTGATGCCTTCAGGTGATGTCGGGACCCGGTCGGCAAGCCACGCTTGATCTCCGGTCCCGGTTCACAGGCGAACCGGAGAGTTCGCTCGGTTGCCCGATGCGCAGTCGAGAACCCCGGCCGTCCGGGCACTCGGTCACGTGCTCAGGTACGACCGGACCGTGTCGATCGTGTCGGCCTCGGCGGCGGTCTTGTCGTCGCGGTAGCGCAGCACGCGCGCGAACCGGAGCGCGAGGCCGCCGGGATAGCGGGTGGAGCGCTGGAGCCCGTCGAACGCGATCTCGACGACCTGCTCGGGCCGCACGTGCACGACGTACCCGTCGTCAGAGGTCTCGAGCTCGCGGAACCGGCGGGTCTGCCACTCCAGCATCTCGTCCGTCATGCCCTTGAACGTCTTGCCGAGCATGACGAACCCGCCGTCGGGGTCGCGCGCGCCGAGCCAGATGTTCGAGAGCCACCCCCGGCGCCGGCCCGAGCCCTGCTCGACAGCGAGCACGACGAGGTCGAGCGTGTGCCGCGGCTTGACCTTGACCCAGCCCGCGCCGCGCCGCCCGGCCGCGTAGGGGGTGTCGAGCGACTTCACGACGACGCCCTCCTGCCCCTCGGCCACGGCGCCCTCGAAGAACGCGGCCGCGGCGTCGGCGTCGTCGGTGACGAGGCGCCGGACGGCGTGCGTCCCGGCCACATCGTCGAGCACCGCGAGCCGGTCGCGCAGCGGCTCGTCGAGCAGGTCGCGGCCGTCGACGTGCAGCACGTCGAAGAAGAACGGCGACAGCTCGAGCGAGGCCGCGAGCTCGGCCTCCTCGGCGGCGCTGCGCTCGCCCTGGGTCGCGGAGCGGGCGGCGGTCTCCTGGAACGGGCGCGGGACGCCGTCGGGCCCGACGACGAGCGCCTCGCCGTCGAGCACGAGGGTCCGGGCCGGGAGGGCCCGGGCCGCGGCGACGATCTCCGGGACGCGCTCGGTGATGTCGTCGAGCGAGCGCGTGAACACGCGCACGTCGTCCCCGTCGCGGTGCACCTGGATGCGGATCCCGTCGAGCTTTACGTCCACGGCCACGGCGGTGCCCGACGGCGGGTGGTCGCCCGCGTCGTCGTCGCTGCCCGTCGCCGGGCCGGCGCCCAGCTTCTCGAGCGCGGCGCCGACGTCGGGCGCGGACTGCGCGAGCATCGGCCGGACGGGGCGGCCGACCGTGAGCCGGAACGTCGCGAGGGCCTCGGTCGCGGCTTCGGGGCTCCCGGCCGTGAGCGCGGCGCGCGCGACCGGTCCCGTCGCTCCGGCGAGCATGACCGCGCGGCGCACCGCGTCGGCGGGGACCCCGGCGGCCTCGGCGACGGCGTCGACCACGACCGAGTCCAGCGCGCCCTGCCGCAGCTCGCCCGAGACGAGCCCCGCGAGGAGCGACTGCTCCCGCGCCGTCGCGGCACCGAACAGCGCGCCGGCCTCGGCCTGGCGGGCCGTCGCCGAGCCCGGGCCGGAGAGGTCGGCCATGCGGGCGAACGCGGCGTCGACGGCCGTCAGCGTGAGGCTCGGCTCCTCGGCCGGGGTGGGCAGGTCGCGTAGGGAACGCCACCCGAGCCCCGTGCGGCGCTGGCGCAGCTCGCCCGCGAGGTACGCGACGGCGATCTCGACCTCGTCGCGCCTGCCTCCGTCGCCGCCGTCGTCGGTGTCGCCAGCGGTGCCGGACGGGCCGGCGTCGGCGGCGACGCGGCGCAGCAGGTCCGCGATGGCCGCGCGCTTGGCGAGGCGCGAGCGCGTGGCGGCGACGGCGTCGGACGTGGCGGCGACCTCGGCGAGCAGCATGCTCCATCCTCACGCCGACCACCCACGTCCGCCCGCGCTCCCTCCGGTGCCGGACCCGGGGTCGCTCCCGACGATCGCAGCCCCGTGGGGAGGAACCCCGGGTTCGGCGGCCCGGGGGAGCGCCCGATCGGGAGCGAGCCCCGGTTCGGCGGCGCGGGACGCCGGCGGCCGGTCAGCGGGCGGGCGCCACCACGACGTCGATCGTCCCGACCGACGGCAGCGCACGCCGCAGCGCGGCGTCGGCCGCGGCCGTGACCTGGTCGGCTGCGGCGACCGGCGTCTGCGGCGGCACGAGGACGCGCGCCTGGACGGCCAGGCGGTGGCCCGACCAGCGCAGCCGGACGTCGTCCACACCGTCCAGCCCGTCCACGCCGTCGAGCGCGTGGCGCGCCCGGTCCGTGAGGTCCGGGTCGACGCCGTCGAGGAGCCGGCGCCCGACGTCGCGCGCGGTGCCCCACAGGAGCACCAGGATCGCGGCGGTGATGAGCAGGCCGACCAGCGGGTCCGCGAGGGGGAGGCCCGCGAGGACGCCGAGCGCGCCGAGCACGACCGCGAGGGACGTGAACCCGTCGGTGCGCGCGTGCACGCCGTCCGCGACGAGCGCGGCCGAGCCGATGCGCCGCCCGACACGGATCCGGTAGACGGCGACCGCCTCGTTGCCCGCGAAGCCGACGATCCCCGCCGCGATCACCCAGCCCAGGTTGTCCACAGGCTGGGGATCGGCGAGGCGCCGCACCGACTCGACGCCCGCGACGACGGCCGAGAGGGCGATCATCGCGACGATGAACAGCCCCGCGAGGTCCTCGGCCCGGCCGTAACCGTGGGTGTACCGGCGCGTCGCGGCACGACGGCCGAGCACGAACGCGATCCACAGCGGCACGGCCGTGAGCGCGTCGGAGAGGTTGTGGACGGTGTCCGCGAGCAGGGCGACGGACCCGCTGACCGCGACGATGCCGAGCTGCGCGAGCGCCGTCGCGCCCAGCACGACGAGGGACACCTTGACCGCCCGGATGCCCTGGCCGCTCGCGACGAGCTCGTCGTCGATCGAGTCCGCGGCGTCGTGCGAGTGCGGCACGAACACCTCGTGCAGCCACCCGCGCAGCCCGGTCGGGTGAGGATGGTCGTGGTCGTGGTCGTGGTCGTGGTCGTGGTCGTGGTCGACGGCGGCCGGGCGGGTCGTGCTCACCGCCGTACCTCGGCATCCACAGCGTCCCCGGCGGTGGGGGAGGATCCGTCGAGCGCGGCGTGCGCGTCGTCGGCGTGGTGCGCGGGATGGTCGTCGACGGCGTGCTGCGCCTGGAAGACCGCCTGGGTCACGAGCGTGCGCGCGTGCTCGTCGACGAGCGAGTAGAAGACGCGGTTGCCCTCCTGGCGCGCGCGCACGATGCGGCCCCAGCGGAGCTTGGCGAGGTGCTGCGAGACCGCCGTCGGGGACTTGCCGACGATCTCCGCGAGCGCGTTGACCGGCAGCTCGGTGTCGCGCAGGGCGAGGACGATCCGGACCCGCGTCGCGTCCGCGAGCAGCGAGAACACCTCCGCCGCGAGCTCGACGTACTGACTGTCGACCCCGAAGGTGCACGCCTTCGTATCTTCACGCATACGCAGATACTAACGGAAGGCGCCGCGGCCCGTGGCGCCGTGTTGATACATGGTTTCATGAATACATGGGAGCGTGTACTGTCGCGTGCATGGTCGAGACGGTCACGCTCACCCACACCGCGGCGCTCGCGCGGCTGGGACACGCCCTGTCGGACGAGACGCGCACGCGGGTCCTGCTCGCGCTGCGGGAGGCGCCGGCCTACCCGTCCGACCTCGCCGACGCGCTCGGCGTCTCGCGCCAGGTGATGTCGAACCAGCTCGCGTGCCTGCGCGGGTGCGGGCTCGTCGAGGCGATCCCCGACGGCCGTCGCACCTGGTACCGCCTCGCGGACCCCCACCTGGCCCCCGCCCTCGACGACCTGCTGCGGCTCGTCGTCCAGGTCGACCCCACGTGCTGCGGCCCCGACGGGTGCACGTGCTCATGACGTCCGTCTCGATCGGCCGCACGCCGCCCGGACCCGCTGCCCCGACCGCCACGCGTCGTGCCGTCCTCGAGCGGAGGGTCCGGGGGGTCGTCGCGGCGACGATCACGTGGAACGTCGTCGAGGCGGTCGTCGCGATCACCGCGGGCCGCGTCGCGTCGTCGGCCGCGCTCGTCGGGTTCGGGCTCGACTCGCTCGTCGAGGTGCTCTCCGCCACCGCGGTGGCCTGGCAGTTCGCCGCGCCCGACCCGCACCGGCGCGAGCGGGCCGCGCTGCGCGTCATCGCGGTGTCGTTCTTCGGCCTCGCGGTCTTCGTCTCCGTCGACGCCGTCCGGTCGCTGCTCGGCGCTGCCGAGCCCGAGCATTCCGTCGTGGGCATCTGGCTCGCGGCGCTGAGCCTCGTCGTCATGCCGTTCCTGTCGTGGTTCGAGCGCCGCACGGGCCGCGAGCTCGGGTCGGCGTCCGCCGTCGCGGACTCGAGGCAGACGCTCCTGTGCACGTACCTGTCGGCGGTTCTGCTCGTCGGGCTCGTGCTCAACGCGACCCTCGGGTGGTCCTGGGCGGACCCGGTCGCCGCCCTCGTCATCGCTGCCGTCGCCGTCAAGGAGGGCGTCGAGGCCTGGCGCGGGGACGCGTGCTGCGCGCCCGCCGCGGCGCTGGTCTGCGAGGGCGAGGCAGCCACCTGCGCCGACGGGTGCTGCGCGCCCCGGGGCGACGGGCCGACGTCGCGCCCCTGAGCGCTCGTGGTCCTGCCGCGGGCTCTACGATCACGACGTGAACGCCTCGGGAGCACCGGCGCGCCGCCGCGTGCCGCTCTGGCTCCTCGCGGCGGTGGTCGTCGTCGTGCTGCCCGCGACCGGGCTGCTCCCGCCCGCCGACGCCCGAGACCTGCTCGCACGCACCGGCCCGGTCCTGGTCTTCCTCCTCGCCATCACCGTGGTCGCCGAGCTGTGCGCGGGTGCGGGCCTGTTCGACGCCGTCGCGGGCCGGGCGGCGCGGCTCGCCCGGGGGCGGCGCCTGGTCCTGTGGGGGCTCGTCGTCGTCCTCGCGACGGCGAGCACGGTCGTGCTGTCGCTCGACACGACGGCGGTGCTCGTCACGCCCGTCGTGCTCGCCCTCGCGCGCCGCACGGGCACGCGGCCCCTGCCGCTCGCGCTCACGGTCCTCGCGCTCGCCAACACGGCGTCGCTGCTCCTGCCCGTCTCGAACCTCACCAACCTGCTCGCGGCGCACCGGTTCGGCACCGGGTACGTCGGGGTGATGTGGGCGCCGGCGCTCGCGGTCCTCGCCGTCACGGTCGTCGTCCTCCTCGCGCTGCACGGCCGTGACCTGGGCGGGCGCTTCACCCTCGCGGGAGCGGGCCCGACGCCGCCCGACCGGCTGCTCCTGCGCGTCACCGCCGCGGTCGTCGCACTCCTGGCGGTCGCGTTCGCGGTCGAGCTCCCCGTCGCGCCGACGGCGCTCGCGGGCGCCGCGGTGCTCGCGCTCGCGACGTGGTGGCGGCGCGTGCGACCCCTCGTGCCGGTGCGCGAGATGCTGCCGTGGCGGTCGGCGCTCGTCGTGGCGGCGCTGTTCGTGCTCGTGGAGACGTGGCACGCGCACGGGCTCGGCGACCTCCTCGCCGCCGTCGCGGGCACGGGCGACGGGCCGGGCGACCTGGCACGGCTCGCCGCGACCGGCGTCGTCGCCGCGAACCTCGTGAACAACCTGCCCGCGTTCCTCGCGCTGCTGCCCGCGGCGGGGGAGAGCGTCGACCGGCTCGCGACGCTCCTCGTCGCGGTGAACGCCGGGCCGCTGATCACGCCGTGGGCGTCGCTCGCGACCGTGCTGTGGTGGCAGCAGTACCGCCGCCACGCGTTCGAGCAGGGGCCGCCGCCCGCATGGCACGTGGTGCGCCAAGGACTCGTGCTCGCACCCCTCGCCGTCGCGGCGGGGGTTGCGGCCGTCGCGCTCGGCTAGGAAGGGGCGGGCTCGTCACCCGGGTGCGTGGTCGGCGTCTCGCCGTCGTGCGCGCGGCGCGCGGCGTCACGTCAGAGGCGGTCGAACGGGGCGGCATAGGTGAACCGTCCCGCGTACTCGTCCCGCCAGGCGCTCAGGGCGCGCGCCTGGAAGTAGTCACCCCACGCCGGCTCGGGAGCCTCGATCCCCAGGGTGCTGGCGGGCACGAACCCGAACCGGGAGTAGAGGGCCGGCTCCCCGAGCAGCACCACGACGGGCTCCCCGAGAGCGTCCGCCGCACCGAGGATCGTGTGCATCAGGGCGGAACCGACCCCGCGCTGCTGGTGGTCGCGCCGGACGCTGAGGGGCCCGAGCCCGAGGGCCGGCCGGTCCCCGAGCCGCCCGCGGGTGGCGACGACGTGTCCGACGACCTGCGGGTCGGGCAGCCCGGTCTCGGCGACGAGCGACAGCTCCGGGATCCACCCGCTGTCCTCGCGCAGCCACCCGACCAGAGTGGCCTCGCCGGGCGCGCCGTCGGGCTCGACCGGTGGTGCAGAATGCTCGACCGCGGAGAAGGCGTCCGCGGTGACCGCCCGGATCGCCTGGACGTCCGACGGGCGCTCGCGTCTGATCAGCATGCCGACACACTCGACGGGTGCGCGCCGGGAGGCAACGGAAATTCGCCACCGGATCGCGGGCCGTCCTCGTTCCGGCGTGTCAGGTCTCCGGACAGTCCGCGGTGATCCGACCGTCGTGCCCGGATCGGCGAGCAACCTTTGGCGGTCCGGGACCGTGTTCTGTGCATGACTGTGACGGGGGGTTTCGTGGCGGCGATCGGTGAGGGCGACGAGGTCGTGCTTGCTGTCGGGGCGGGCGCCCGCACCCAGCGGGACGTGGAGTTCACGGCGTTCATGGTCGACGCGCAGCCGGCGCTCGCTCGGACGGCGTGGTTGTTGTGCGGGGACGTGCACCGGGCCGAGGAGCTGGTGCAGCACGCGTTGGTGCGCACGTACGTCGCATGGCCCCGAGCGCGCGAGGGAGACCCGATCGCCTATGCGCGGCGGGTGCTGGCGAACGCGCGCATCGATCACTGGCGCAAGCACCGACGAGAGCTCCTCACCGAGCCGCACGAGGTGCCCGCACGCGAGCGCGCGTCGGTGGAGGGCAGCCACGCCGAGCGAGACGCGCTCGTCCGAGCCCTGGTGCAGCTGAGTCCGCAGCGTCGACGCGTGGTGGTGCTGCGCTACCTGCTCGACCTGCCGGAGCGGCAGGTCGCCGACGAGCTGGGCCTGAGCCTCGGCGCCGTGAAGTCGGCGGCATCGCGGGGCCTGGCGCACCTGCGCCGGATCCTCGCGAACGAGACGACCACGACCGAGACCCTGAAGGAGGAGCGATGAACGACGAGGACTTCATCCTGAGGCTGCGCTCCGTCTCGCAGCTCACGCCCGACGTCGCCGTCGACCACACCCGGGTCCTCCGGGCCGGTCGCCGCCGCCGCGCGGGACGAGCGGTCGGCGTGACTCTCGGTGTCGGAGCGCTGTGCGGCGGCCTGGTCGCCGGCGCTCTCGCCCTGGTACCACCGCAACCACGCGATACCCCGGTCATGCCCGCCACGAGCACCACGACGACGAGCCCGGAGCCTGCGGAGAGCGCGACCGAGGAGCCGGCTCCGACGGTCGATGCCGCTCCCGCGCTCGGACCGGGCTGGCCCGACGCGCCGTACTGGCACCTGCGCCGCGAGATCCACGAGGTCGAGAGCAACGGGGACGAGCACGTCAACGTCCTCGACGAGTGGTTCGGCAACGACCGGCCGGGGCTGGTGATGAACGACGGCGACCTCGAGTCCGCCACCGGCGTCGGCCCGCACCCCTGGGGGCGCGAGCTGCTGCTGGACGGTGAGCTTGTGGACCTCGGCTGGGACACCTTCTACGCGCTCCCGACCGACCCCGCCGAGCTCGAGACCGTCCTGCGCGACAGCGTCCCCGTGCTGTACCAGCGGCCGAACCCGAGGGAGGACGAGGTGCTGCAGATCGCCGGTTCCTTCATCGGGCGCAGCCCGGCGCCTCCTGCCCTGCGGGACGCGCTGTGGACGGTGATGACGAACCAGCCCACGGCCACGGCGCTCGGCGAGGTCCGTGACCGGCAAGGACGCGTCGGAGTGGGGCTGGAGTCGGTGATCACCACCGGGGGCGAAGGGACCGAGCCCGTCCAGACCGAGCGCTACCGGTACGTGTACGACCCTGTCGAGCGCCGTCTCCTGGAGGTCTCGGGAACGACCACCGCCGGGCCACCCGAGGACTCCGGAGAGGTCGTGCTCACCTTGTGGGACACGTACCTCGAGGAGGGGCCTGTCGAGGTGCTGCCCAAGGAACCGCGCCTCGAGGACAGCCTCTGCCTCAACTCCTGGGATGACTGCTGACCTTCGGCCCGCACGACGACGGCGCCGCACCCCTGGTGGGTACGACGCCGTCGTGCAGACGGACGCCTGGCGGACGGTCGGGTCCCGTCACCTCGAGGGAGCCGACGGCGCGTCACGGTACGCGAGGGCCGCCGAGAGGGCAGCCGGGGTCGCCGGGAGCAGCGGGAGCCGCACGCGCGGGCTGGCGATGCGGCCCTCGGCGGCGAGGACGGCCTTGACCACCGCCGGGCTGGGCTCGGCGAACAGGGCGCGCGTGAGCGGGACCAGCGCGTCGTGCGCCGCCCGGGCGTGGTGGGCCGGCCCGTGCCTCCACGCGCTGACCAGCTCCGCGTAGGCGCGCGGGGAGACGTTGGCGCTCGCGGTGATCGCGCCGCGGGCGCCGAGGGAGATCAGCGGGCCGATGTACAGGTCGTCACCGGCCAGCACCGACACGTCGGGTCGCAGCGCGCCGAGGAACGCGACCGTCGTGTCGTCGATCGAGCCCACCGTGTGCTTGAAGCCGGCCACGCCGGGCAGATCGGCGAGCCGGTGGAGCGTGTGCGCGGTCAGGGACAGGCCCGTCCGGTACGGGACGTTGTAGACGACCAGCGGGACGGGGGACGCGGCGGCGAGGCGCCGGAAGTGCTCGACGACGCCCTCCTGGGAGGGGCGCGTGTAGGCAGGGACCGCGACGAGCGCCGCGGTCGCCCCGGGGTCGAGGTCGGCGATCAGGTCGACCGACGCGGCGGTGCTGCTCGTGCCCGTGCCGACGACGAGCTGCCGGTCGCGTCCCGCGCAGACCGCGGCGCAGACGTCGACGACCTGGCGCGCCTCGGTGGGGGTCAGCGTCGCCGGCTCTCCGGTCGTGCCCAGGGCGACGACGCCGGTCGCGCCCTCGTCGAGCACCGCTGCGGCGAGCGCTGTGAGCGCGTCGAGATCGAGGCGGTCGTCGTCGGTGAACGGCGTGACGAGGGGGACGTAGAGGCCGGAGAGCTCCATGGCCGCAACTCTCGGCCGTCAATTCCCCCCGGTCCAGTTCAGGTTCGTACGGCATGCCGTAAGTTCTTCTTATGCTCGACGTCCGCAGGCTCCGGCTGCTCCGCGAGCTGTCGCACCGCGGGACGATCGCCGCCGTGGCCGAGGCGCTCACCTACACGCCCTCGGCCGTGTCTCAGCAGCTCTCCGCGCTCGAGCGCGACGCCGGGGTGCCGCTCCTGGAGCGGTCGGGCCGCCGGGTCCGGCTCACCGCGGCCGCCGAGACGCTCGTCGGGCACACCGAGAAGATCCTCGAGATCCTCCGCGAGGCCGACGCCGACCTCGCGTCGGCCGCCTCGACGCTCCGCGGGACGCTGCGCATCGGCGTCTTCCCGACGGCCGTGCCGACCCTGCTCACGCCCGCCGTCGTGCGCCTGAGCTCCGACCACCCCGGACTGCGCCTCCTGGTCTCCGAGCTCGACCCCGCCACGGTCCCGGACGCGCTGCGCGGGGACGCGGTCGACGTGGCCCTGGTCCAGGAGTACGACCACGTCCCGCTCGCGGTCGGCCCCGGCATCGAGGCGGAGCCGTTGATGGAGGAGACTGTCCACCTGGCCGCGCTGGACGCGGGGTCGCTCGCCGACCGTCGGGACGCACCCTGGATCGCCGGGACGCCCGGGACCCTGTGCCACGCACTTACGGCCAGGGCCTGCGAGGCCGCGGGCTACGCGCCGAACATCCGTCATCACGCCGACGACTTCGGCGCCGTCCTCGCCCTGGTCGCGTCCGGGCAGGGCGTCGCCCTCGTGCCGGACCTCGCGGCCGGGGGCGCCCCGGACGGCGTGGTCCTCACGCCCCTGGCGATCCGCCGCAGGACCGCCCTGGCCTACCGCCGCGGGTCCGGGACGCACCCGGAGGTGGCGGCCGCCCGCGAGGCGCTGCGCGCGGCGGCGGTGTCGGCCGGCCTCGCGCACACCGCCCGGTAGCCGCGACCGGTCAGCGCGTCGTCACTCCTCGCCGCCGGCGCCCGGAGCGGGGACGTCGGCGAACACGGCGCCGGGGTTGCGCAGCAGGCCCAGGTGGGACAGGGGCCAGACCTTGGCGAACGCCGTCCCCACGACGTTGCCCATCGGCACGAACCCGTCCCCGGGCTTGTCCGTGTTGTACCGGGAGTCCGCCGAGTTCTGCCGGTTGTCGCCCATGACGAACAGCATGTCCTCGGGCACGGTGGTGTCGAAGGCGAGCTCGCTCGGCTCGGAGCCGGGCTTGATGTAGGTCTCGTCGATCGACACCCCGTTGACGCTCGCGCGCCCCTCCGCGTCGCAGCAGACCACGTGGTCGCCCGGCGTGCCGATCACCCGCTTGATGAGGTGCTCGCCGGTGTCCTGCGGCAGCAGACCGACGAAGGTCAGCGCCGCGCGCACCGCCTCCGACACCGGGCTCTCGGCCTGCGGAACCGGCGGCGGCAGCCACCCGCCCGGGTCCTTGAACACCACGACGTCACCCCGGTGCACGTCGAACGCGCCCGGCACGAGCCGGGACACCATCACCCGGTCGCCCTCGACCAGCGTGTCCTCCATCGACGCGCTCGGGATGAAGAACGCCTGCACCAGGAACGTCTTGAGGAGCAGCGAGAGCACGAGCGCGCTGACCACGATGATCGCCGTCTCGCGCAGCAGTGACGGTCGACGTGGGCGGCGCCCGGTCGGCGCGGCGGCCCCGTCGTCGTCGGACGCCGCACGGGCAGCGGTCTGCGTGTCGAGGGTCGGATCAGGGAGCGGATCGCGCAGCGTGGCGTCGTCGGGCACGGGCCTACCCTGTCACGTCGCCGCTCGGCCGAGCGCCACCCGGGGCCGACGGCGCACAGGGCACCGTCAGCTCTCGGGGTCGTCCTGGAACACGCGCACCTCCTGCCGGCACCGGCAGGCGACGGCGATCTTCGCGGCCCACCGGAGCGCCTCGTCGCGCGTGGGCACCTCCAGCACGGTGTAGCCGCCCTCGAGCCGGGCCGTCTGCGGGTACGTGCCGTCGGTGACGGTGCCGTCCCCGGCGACCAGGACCGGCGGGACGCTCTCGTCGATCCCGCCGCCGAACACCCAGACGCCGGCCTCCTTGGCCTCGCGCACGACCGCGTGCGCCGCGTCCGCGGCCGCCTCGAGGCCGCCGGGACCGAGGTCCATCTCGCCGCTGGGGAACGAGATCAGGTACATCGCCATCGCACGACTCCTTCGTCTCCGGGGATCCCGGTCCATCGTCGCGCCAGGTACCCGCTCCGCGCCCACCCTTGACGCCCCGGATGTCCGTCTCGTAACGTCCGTACTGCACGACGCAAGAAGTTGACAGAAGCCCAGCACAAAGCAGTGCACACGCTGCAACTCTCGAATTCCGCCACGGGTCCGACCGGTGACCATCCCTGACGGGTCGTTCGTGGCACTCCCGGCCGACCGGTCTCGACCTGGTTCGATCCCGGTCCCGACGCTGAACCAGCCCTGACCCGACCCACCCGTGACGGTGGCGCGGCACCAGCACGGTCGCGCCCGCCGTCGGGCACCGCTGCCCGCGGGTGGACGAGCCCGCCCTGGCGGGAGAACGAGGACGTTCATGAGAACCCCCTGGAAGCACACGGTCGTGGCGGGCGCCGCGCTGGCGCTCGTCGCGCCGCTCGGCGTCGTCGCCGTGGCGCACGCCGCGGACGCCACCAACCTGGCGCTCGGCAAGCCGATCGCCGCGTCGTCGGTGACGCAGACGTACGTCGCGGGCAACGCCAACGACGGGAACGCCGGCTCCTACTGGGAGGGCGCGGGCGGCCAGTACCCGTCGCACCTCACCGTCGACCTCGGGGCGGAGGCCGACGTCGACCGGGTCGTCGTCACGCTGCCCCCGCCCTCCGTGTGGTCGTCGCGGACGCAGACGTTCAGCGTGCTCGGCCGCTCCGACGGCGAGACGGCGTTCCGGACGCTCAAGGCGTCGGCGGCGTACGGGTTCGACCCGGCGAGCGGCAACAAGGTCGAGATCCCGCTCGACGCCGAGGTCGACGAGGTGCGCCTCGCCTTCACGGCCAACACCGGCGCGGGCAACGGCCAGGTGTCCGAGCTCCAGGTGTGGGGCACGCCCACGGGCGGCACCGACCCGACCGATCCGACCGGCCCGACGGACCCGACCGGCACCAACTACGCGAAGAGCCGTCCCGCGACGGCCTCGTCGACGGAGTGGCAGTTCGTCGCCGCGAACGCGGTCGACGGCAGCGCGACGACCTACTGGGAGGGCGCGGGCGGGCAGTACCCGTCGACGCTCGACGTCGCGCTCGCCGCGCCCACGCAGCTCAGCAGCGTCCGCGTCCGGCTCAACCCCGACGCCGCGTGGGGTCCGCGCACGCAGACGTTCTCCGTCTGGGGCCGCACCGGCACAGGCGCCTGGCAGGAGCTCAAGGCGTCCGCCGGCTACGCGTTCGCGCCGGGCAGCGGCAACCTCGTCGACGTGCCCGTGACCGGCACCGCCACCGACGTGCGCCTGCGCTTCACCGGCAACACGGGCGCGGGCAACGGCCAGGTCGCCGAGCTCGAGGTCTACGGCGCCCCGGCGCCCAACCCCAACCTCACCGTCACCGCGGTGACCGCGTCCCCGGCGTCGCCCACGGCGACGACCCCCGTGACGCTCACGGCCACGGTGAAGAACACGGGCGACCGCGCGTCGTCGGCCACGACCCTGGACGGGAAGCTCGGCGGGTCGACCGCGGGCTCGGCCGCCGTCGCCGCGCTCCAGCCCGGCGCGAGCGCGCAGGTCCAGGTCGCCGCGGGCACCCGGCCCGCGGGCGAGTACACGGTCGGCGCCGTCGTCGACCCGGCGAACACGGTGGCCGAGCAGGACGAGACGGACAACGCGTTCACGGCCCCGGCGAAGCTCGTCGTGGGCGAGGCGCCCGGTCCGGACCTCGAGGTCGTCTCGGTCTCCTCGAACCCGGCCAACCCGGCCGTCGGCTCGGCCGTGACGTTCTCGGTCCAGGTCCGCAACCGCGGCAACCAGCCCGTCGCGGCCGGGTCCGTGACACGCGTCGTTGCCGGCTCCACGACGCTCAACGGCACGACGCCGGCCGTCCCCGCGGGCGCGACCGTCACCGTCACGCCGAGCGGCTCGTGGACCGCGACGAACGGCGGGGTCACCGTGACCGCGACGGCCGACGCGACGGGCGTCGTCGCCGAGACGAACGAGGACAACAACACCGGCACGCTCGCCGTGACCGTCGGGCGCGGCGCGGCCGTCCCGTACACGACGTACGAGGCCGAGGACGGCCAGTACACGGGCACGCTGCTCCAGACCGACGCGCTGCGCACGTTCGGGCACACGAACTTCGCGACCGAGTCGTCGGGCCGCCAGTCCGTGCGCCTGACCAGCACGGGCCAGTACGTCCAGTTCACGTCCACCAACCCGACGAACTCGATCGTCGTGCGCAACTCGATCCCCGACGCCCCCGGCGGCGGGGGCCAGGAGAAGACGATCAGCCTCTACGCGGACGGCCAGTTCGTGCAGAAGCTGACGCTCTCGTCGAAGCACGCCTGGCTCTACGGCACGACCGACCAGCCCGAGGGCCTCGTCAACACCCCGGGCGGCGACGCACGCCGCCTCTTCGACGAGTCTCACGCGCTGCTCGGCCGGTCGTTCCCCGCGGGCACGGTGTTCAAGCTCCAGCGCGACGCGGGCGACGACGCGGCGTTCTACGTCATCGACCTCGTCGAGCTGGAGCAGGTCGCCCCGCCGCTGGCGAAGCCCGCGGGGTGCACGTCGATCACCGAGTACGGCGCCGTGCCGAACGACGGGCTCGAGGACACGGCCGCCATCCAGGCCGCCGTCACCGCGAACCAGAACGGCGACATCGACTGCGTGTGGATCCCGGCGGGGCAGTGGCGCCAGGAGAAGAAGATCCTCACCGACGACCCGCTCAACCGCGGCATGCACAACCAGGTGGGCATCCGCGACGTGACGATCCGCGGTGCGGGCATGTGGCACTCGCAGCTCTACAGCCTCATCCCGCCGCACCTCGCCCCGGGCGTCATCAACCACCCGCACGAGGGCAACTTCGGGTTCGACATCGACGACAACGTCCAGATCTCCGACCTCGCGATCTTCGGCTCCGGGACGATCCGCGGCAACAACGCCCAGGAGGAGGGCGGCGTCGGCCTCAACGGCCGGTTCGGCAAGGACACGAAGATCAGCAACGTGTGGATCGAGCACGCGAACGTCGGCGTGTGGGTCGGGCGCGACTACTCCAACATCCCGGAGCTGTGGAACCCGGGCGACGGGCTGGTCTTCTCCGGCATGCGGATCCGCAACACCTACGCGGACGGCATCAACTTCAGCAACGGGACGCGCAACTCGACGGTGGTGAACTCGACGTTCCGCAACACCGGCGACGACGCGCTCGCCGTCTGGGCCAACCCGTACGTCAAGGACCGGGCCGTGGACATCGGCCACTCCAACACGTTCCGCAACAACACCGTCCAGCTCCCGTGGCGTGCCAACGGCATCGCGATCTACGGCGGCTACGACAACTCGATCGAGAACAACCTCGTCTACGACACCATGAACTACCCCGGCATCATGCTGGCGACCGACCACGACCCCCTGCCGTTCTCGGGGACGACGCTCATCGCCAACAACGGGCTCTACCGCACCGGCGGGGCGTTCTGGAACGAGGACCAGGAGTTCGGCGCGATCACGATCTTCCCGCAGACGCACGACATCGTCGGCGTCACCATCCGCGACACCGACATCGTCGACTCCACGTACGACGGCATCCAGTTCAAGAACGGTGGCGGGAACATGCCGGACGTGAAGATCACGAACGTGCGGATCGACCAGTCCAACAACGGCTCGGGCATCCTCGCGATGGGCGGCGCCCGCGGCAACGCGATCCTGTCGAACGTGACCGTCACGAACTCGCGTGACGGCGACGTCGCGAAGGAGCCCGGCTCGCAGTTCACGTTCACGGGCCAGTAAGGGGGCCGGACCACCCTCGCGGTGCCGAACACGACATGGGGGTCGTTATCCGTCGGATAACGGCCCCCAGGTCGTGTTCGAGGGCGGGGAACGTCGTGGTCGACGGCGCCCCGCTGGGCTGGCTCGCGACCTACCGCACGCCGGTGAAGGTCGCTCACCTCGCGAACAACCCGCACGCGAGCTTCTCCTACTGGGCGCCTCGCGGGAGCGACTTCGCGGCGGCGGACGTCGTCGCCGAGTGGGTCGACGACGAGCGGGACCGCCGCCACGTCTGGGACCTCTACGCGCGAACCAGCCCGGAGGGTGCCGGCTATGACCTCGGCGCCTTCTGGACGTTACCGGCGGACCCGACGCTCCACGTCCTGCGCCTCGACCCCTACCGCGTCCAGGTGATCCGCGGCCTCGATCTGCGCAACCGCATCTGGACCCCGAGCGACGGCCCGTCCGACGCCCCGGCCGTCGCTCCACGAGGGGTCGTCGCCACGGCCTGATGCGCAGTCGCCCCGGTGAGGGGCCTCCGGGGTCCTGGGGTCTGGCACGCGGCCCGGCACCAGGTCGTCTTCCGCTCGGAGAGTGCACCTGTGAGAAGCCCGCGCCGATCCTGTGCGCGGCCGATCTGACGGGCGTGAAGGCATCTAGGGTGCGGAGCGTGACGACGCCCCACCGTCCCGGTGCAGAGCCGATCGGCGACCTCGATCCCGGCGCGGGTGACGGCGCCGTGGCCGGTGACGGGACCGTCCGCGAGCCGGCGCCGCGAGACCGACGGCGGCGGGCCGGGACCGTCCTCGCGGTGTTCGCCGCGGCGGTGCTCGCGACCGGTGCGCTCGTCCCCGCGCTCGCCGACCGGCTGCTGCTGGTCGGTCCCGGGGGAGCGCTGGACCCGACCGTGACCTCCCTCGCCGCGCTGGGGGTGGCCGCAACAGCCGGCGTGGTGGCGCGTGCCCTGCTTCGTCGTCCCGGGCCGGTGCGCGTGTGGGAGGGCGCGGTCGTCTGGGTCGGGGCTGTCGCGACAGCCCTCACCGCGGTGCTCGCGCTGACGGGCGGGTGGTGGATCGCGAGGATTCTGCAGGCGCTGCTCGATCTCGCCGTCGCGCAGGCAGGATGGCCGCTGGTCGTCCTCGTCCTGGCGGCGGTGCAGGTCGGCGCGGTCGTCACGAGGGCGCGGCAGCGTCAGCGGGGCGTGGCGGTCATGCCGTTCGGGCGCTTCTGGGCTCGGGTGGGATGCGCGGCCGGTGCGCTGCTCCTGGTGGGGACCGTGACCGGGCACGCCGTGCGAGCGACCGGCACGGACGTCGTCGTCGCGCGCGACCCCGCGGGTGCCTGCACGATCGTCGTCCGCCAGAGCGAGGACATCTTCACCGGGCCGGTCACGCTCTACTCCGGGTCGGGGTCGGTCGTGACGCGCGTGACGACGATCCCCGACCTGGTCGGCTACCCCCTCCGCGACGGTCGGTACGCCGTGGGCTTCACCGCGGACGGCGCGCACGTCCAGCTCGCCGACGTGACCGAGACCCGCTCCGCCCTGCTGCCCTGCGGCTGAGGTGCTTCACGGGCAGTCGACCCGCACGACCTCCCACGGGGTCTCCTCGTCGGAGGCGTCGAACGAGAGCGTCGCGCCGTGCTCGTCCCAGGCGAGGTCGTACGCCGAGAAGGCCGGGGGCTCGCGGAACGGGAAGCGCTCCTCGAGAGTGACCGGGCCGTCGGTCAGGACGCTCGTCGCGACGACGTCGCCGTGGGGCAGAGCGAGCACGTCGACTCCACCCGTGAACAGGAACGTCCACTGCTCGACCACGACGTCGCACGTCGCCCCCGCGCGCGCCGGGAGCACGAGCGTCGTCGTGCCCCCGGTCAGGGCCAGGTCGAGCGCCGCGCCTCCGAGCAGGCCGACGCCCACGAGGCACCCGGCGACCTCCGCGCCTGCGGGAAGGCGCCACGAGCCCTCGGGTCGCCGCCCCCGGACACTGAGCACCCACGACCCGGCCAGCACGAGCCCGAGCCCGGCGGGGACCAGGACGTTCACCCAGGCGGCCCGGAGCGCGACGCCGTGCAGCACGAGCAACCCGTCGCCGGAGAGCGCGCGGACGGCGACGTGCGCGGCGAGCAGCGCCGTCCCGGTCGCGACGGCCACCCACGGCCCGGTGCGGCGTCGGACGAGCGTGTCGTCCGTCGCCTCCCGCGTCCTGGGCTCCGCGGACGTCGGGGTGCGCGGCCCGACGGGCGTCGAGGTGCTCGGTGGAGCCGGCACGCGCCGTCGGGCGGCGGCGACCACGAGCCGTCCGACCCCGACGACGACCGCCAGCGCAGCGATCAGGACGGCCGCGTACTGCGCGAGCCCGGCGAACAGGCCGACCAGACCGTGCCGGTACCAGAAGGACTCGTCGGTGCCGAGCTGCGTGGCCGCCACCGCGCCGATAAGCACGAGGGCGACGAGGAACGACGGCGACGCGCGGCGTGCCGCGTCCGCGAGCCGGCTGCTCGGCCCGGTATGCGTCGAGATCGCCCCGGTCACGACGAGGGTGGCGGCGCACAGGGCGACGAGCGCGACCGTGTCGGCCGGCGAGAGGAGCATGGGGACGACCTTGGCGCACCGTCGGGCGCCGCCGGTGCGCCCGACGTGCGAGGTTCGTGCAGGTAGCGATCAGCGCGGCGGCAGCCGGTCGGCGACGGGCTCCGGGGCCGGGGGCACGGTGTCCTCCACGAAGCGCGGGCGGCACGCGAACCAGCCGCCGACGACGCCGGGGACCGCGGTGGCGGCGAGCACGAGGAGCGGGATCGACCACGACCCGGTCGCCTCGCGCAGCAGGCCGAGGCCGATCGGGCCGAAGCACGCCAGCGCGTACCCGAGGCCCTGGACGAAGCCGGACACGGCCGACGCGGACTGCGGCGTCCGGGTCCGCCGGTTGATGAGGGTCATGCACAGGGGGAACGTGCTCACCCCGATGCCGAGCGCGCACATCCAGAGCACGGTGCCGTCGAGCGGGGAGAGGAGCAGGCCGAGGTACCCGGTCACGAGCACGACGGCGCACACGACGACCACGACGAACGGGTTCGCCAGCCGCGTGGCGAGGTGCGGCACGACCAGCGCGGCGACCATGCCCCAGGCGGAGTAGAGGGCGACCATGGTGCCGCCGAGCGCGGCGCTGCCGCCCGCGTCGGTGAGGACGGCCGGGACCCAGGTGATGATCCCGTAGTTCGACAGCGAGATCGCCGCGAACAGGACGACGAGGCCCCACACGGTCGACGACCGTCCGATCCGCGGCCTCGTCCCGGAGGCGGCGGTCGCCGCGGGTGCGTGGTGGTCGGCGGGCAGGCGGGTCGCCAGGACGAGCCAGACGACGGCGGCCAGCGCCGCCGGGCCCGCCCAGATCCCGACGGAGAACCGCCAGCTGGTCGCCTCGGCGACCGGGACGGCCAGGAGCGGGGCGACGAACTGCCCCGTCTGCATGAGGATCAGGTAGAGCGACGTCCACAGGGCGATCCGGTCGGGGAACCACGCCTTCACCAGGGGGACGATCACGACGTTCGCCGCGCCGATCCCGGCGAGGGCCAGCACGGTCGACGCCACGAGCCAGCCGGTCGACGGGGAGACGGCGCGCAGCACGAGCGACAAGGCCGTCAGCCCCAGCGCGACCGTGGCCGTGCGCTCGAGGCCGAACCTGCGCGTCACCACCGGGGCGAGGAACCCGAAGAGACCGAACGACACCGCGGGGACGGTGCCGAGCAGCCCGGCGACGGCCACGCCGTAGCCGAGGTCGGCGCCGATGGTCTCCAGCAGCGGGGTGAACCCCGTGACGGCCGTCCGGAGGTTGATCGCCGTCAGCGCGACGGCCAGCCCGGCCCACAGGGTGAGGCGGACACGCCCTGCGGGGACGCGGGTAGGGGAGAGTGTGGCCATGAAGAGCTCCGCTGTGAGGTCGGCCGACGATAGGATCATGGGATGAATCCTGGGCAGTCTGACACGCGCGAGCCGCTGCGTCGAGTAGGACTCATCGACCAGGCGGCGGCACGGTTCCGCGACGAGGTGGTCTCCGGTCGCTGGCCGGTCGGCGAGCGCATCCCGACCGAGGTCGCCCTGGTGGCCGAGTTCGGCATCGGGCGGAACACGGTCCGCGAGGCGCTCCAGTCGCTGGTGCACGCCGGCCTGCTGCGCCGCGAGCAGGGGCGCGGCACGTTCGTCATCTCCCGTTCCGAGCTGACCGGCACCCTCGAGCGCCAGCTCGCCGGGGGGAGCCGCCGCCACTACCTGGAGCTGCGCCTCGCCCTGGACAGCACCGCGGCGTCGCTCGCCGCCGCGAGCCGCACGGACGCCGACGTCACGCTGCTGCGCGAGCTGCGCGACCGGCGGGAGGCGGCGTGGTCGACCGACGACCTCGACGCGCGTGCGAGCGCGGACCTCGACCTGCACCGCGCGATCGTGGAGGCGACGCACAACCCCCTGTACGTGACGCTGTACTCGAGCATGCTCGACGTCTTCGCCGTCCACATGCGCGACGAGGAGAACGAGGACGAGGACGCGGCGCACCGGCACCACCACGAGCTGGTCGAGGCGATCGCCGGCGCGGACGCCGACCGCGCCGCCGAGGCGGTGGCCGCCATCATGGACCCGTTCCTGCGCTGAGCCGCAGCGCGGCGAGCGGGCTCCGCGGTCAGCAGTCTCGGGGTCAGTCCAGGCAGAACTCGTTGCCCTCGACGTCCTGCATGACGATGCACGACTCGTTCTCCTCGTCCGCGACCATCACGCGCACGCACGTCGCGCCGAGGGCGACGAGCCGGTCGCGCTCGGCCTCGAGCGTGGCGAGACGCTCGGCGCCGACGAGCCCGGTGCCGACGCGCACGTCGAGGTGCACCCGGTTCTTCACGACCTTGCCCTCGGGGACCCGCTGGAAGTACAGGCGCGGACCCGCGCCGGTCGGGTCGCTGCACGCGAACCACGCGTCCCGCTGCTCGGGCGGCAGCGCGGTGTTCGCGTCGTCCCACGTCGCGAAGCCCTCCGGGGGCGACGGCGGGACGTAGCCCAGCACCTCGCACCAGAACCGGGCGACGCGCTCCGGCTGCGCGCAGTCGAACGTGACCTGGACCTGCCTGACCGTCGTCGTCATCCCGCCACCCTAGGCGCGCGGGTGCTCCTGGTCGGAGGGCATTTCCGTCACCGCCGCGTCCGTCACCGCCGCGTCCGTCACCGCTGCGTCCGTCACCGCCGCGGTCGGCGCCGCGGGGAACGTGCGCCGCGCGACGAGGACCACGACGAGCGCCACGGCGACGATCCCCGCCCCGACGAAGGGGACGACGTCGAGGCCGGAGCGGGCGAGGACGAGCGCGCCGAGCGCGGCGCCGCCGCCGATGCCGACGTTCGACGTCGCGTTGACGAGCGCGCCCGTGAGATCCGGTGACGCCCCGTGCGCGCGGATCGCCGCCGCCTGGAACACCGGCGCGACGGCGCCGAAGCCCGCGCTCCACACCCCGATCGCGACGAGCACCCCGACGGTTCCGGGGAACGCGAGCCCGACCGCGAGCATGCCCGCCACGACCGCGACGAGCGTCACGACCGTCGTCCGGCGCGGCCGGTGGTCGAGGCGCGCGGCGGCGAACGCCGTCCCGACGAGGCCGAGCGCCCCGAGCACGAGGAGCGCCGGGCCGAGCGCCGACTCCTGGAGGCCCGCGCCCAGGAGCAGGAGCGACACGAAGGTGTAGACCGTGTACTGGCCCAGGTACGCGAGGGAGTTGGTGGTCGTCGCCACCGCGAGCGCGGAGCGCCGGCTCCCGCTCGACGCGTCCGACGGCGGAGCCCCGCCCCCCGGCACGGGCGGCAGCAGGAACGCGATGAGCACGGTGGCCAGCGCGCACGCGCCCGCGAGGACGCCGAACGCGGGACGCCAGCCGATCGCCGTCCCGAGCGTCGTCGTCAGCGGGACGCCGAGCACGAACCCGACCGCCGCGCCCGTGGTGACGAGCGAGAGCGCGCGCCCCGTGAGGTGCGGCAGCACGAGCCGCGACGCGTACCCGATGCTCACCGAGAAGAACACCGCGTGCGACGCGCCGCCCAGCGCCCGCGCCGCCGCGACGACGGCGAACGTCGGCGCGACGGCGACGAGCACGTTGCTCACGGTGTAGAGCACGAGCGTCGTCAGCAGCAGGCCCTTGCGCGGGAGGCGCGCCGTGCCGAGCGTGAGCGGCACGGCGAGCGCCGCGACCATGACCGCGTACGCCGTGACGAGCAGCCCCGCGACGGACTCCGTGACGTCCAGGTCCGCGCTGAGGAGCGGCAGGAGACCGACGGGCACCAGCTCGGTCGTGATGGCGACGAACGTCGCGAGGCCCAGGGCGACGATGCCGCCCGTGGCCTCGCGGACCGTCCCCGGACGGAACGTCGTGGTCATGCGCCGTGCCCGTGCGGTCGCACGTCGCGCCGCACGGCGGGCTGGCCGTCGGTCTCGCTCGGGTCGAGCACGTCGTCCTCCTCGGGTCGTCCCCCCACCCTAGGAGCCCGGCGTGCCCGGGGAGTCCGCCGCGAGCGTCGCGACGGCCTCCACCGCCGCCGCGACGGCGGGCGCGTCCTTGCGGAGGATCGCGCCGTGGTTGCTCCGCACCTTGGCCGCGAGCGCGACGTGCGGGTTGCGGAGCGTCACCTGGTCGAGGCTCGCGCGGATGACCTCCTGCTCGTCGCCGCGGCTGCCGAACGACGTCCCCGAGGCGACGACGTACCGGGTCGGCACGGTGATGCGGTCCAGCACGGGAGCGAGCTCCCGCTCCCGGGAGATCCTCCCGAGCTCGATGTTGCTCTCCGCCTGCTGGGCGGCCGTCATCTGCGGGAGCAGGCCGAGCGGTCGCAGCACGGGCCGCAGGAAGGCGAGGCGCCGGAACAGCATCCGGATGCGCTCCTCCATCGCGTCGTCGAGCCAGTCGTGCGGGAACGCGCCGTCCACGAGGACGATGCCGACCGTCCGCTCGGGGTGACGGTCGGCCCAGTGCGCCGCGACGACCGCGCCGTAGGACCAGCCGACCAGGAGCGCCCGCTCGACGCCGCGCGCGTCGAGCACGGCGGCGACGTCGCGGACCGCGGCCTCGAAGGTGTAGTCGGCCGAGGTGCGTGAACGGCCGCGGGCGCGCTCGTCGAAGGTGAGGTGCCGGTACCCGGGGCCGAGCGCGGCGACGACCCGCTTCCAGTAGCGCTGCGTCGCGAACTGCCCGTTGCAGTAGAGCAGCGGCATGCCGTCGCCGCCGCTGTCGCGGACGGCGAGCGCGGTGTCGTCGACCGGCACCAGGCCGGTCCAGGCGGAGCAGGGCGAAGGGTCCGGGAACTCTGCCGGGGACATGGTGTCTCCTTGTCGGGGGCGGGGCTGCGGCGCGGACGGGGTCCGGGGGGCGGGGCGGCGTCGGGCGTCGTGGTGCGGGCGCTCGCCGGGTGGTGGGCCGTCAGTGCGCTGCCTCGGGCTGGGCCACGGCCTGCTCGGCGGCGCGGCTGACGTGCTCCCACGCGGCCCAGGTCTCGAGGCGCTGGGCCGTGACGTGCTGTGCGACGTCGTAGACCATGCTGCCCAGGAGCAGGCGCAGCGGAGGGTCGTCGCTGTCGACGAGCGTGAGCATCGCCTCGGCGGCGAGCCGCGGGTCGCTGTCCACCGACCCGTCGGCCCACTGGCGCTCGAGCTCGGCGCGCAGGGGCGCGTACGGCTCGGCGGGGGTGGTCGAGGCCATGCTCGTGTACAGGTCGGTCCAGTAGCCGCCGGGCTGCACCACGGTGACCTTCACGCCGAACGACGCGGCCTCCGCCGCGAGGGCCTCGCTCATGCCCTCGAGCGCGAACTTGCTCGCGCTGTACAGCCCCGTGCTCGGGAAGCCGCCGAGCGCGGCGATGCTCGAGACCTGGAGCAGGTGCCCCGAGCCCTGCGCCCGCAGGTGCGGCAGCACCGCCTGGCTGACCCACAGCGCGCCGAAGAAGTTGACCTCGAGCTGGGCGCGGGCCTCGGTCTCGGTGAACTCCTCGACCATGCCCATGGACAGGGTGCCGGCGTTGTTCACGACGACGTCGAGGCGGCCGAAGCGATCGACGGCCGACGACACCGCGGCGTCGACCGCGCTCTTGTCGGTGACGTCCAGGGGCAGCGCGAGGACGCGGTCACGGTGCCGGGTGTCGAACGCGTTCGTGTTCGCCGTCCGCGCCGTGGCGACGACCTGGTCGCCACGCTCGAGCGCGGCGACGGCGAGCGCGTGCCCCAGGCCGCGGCTCGCGCCGGTGATGAACCAGGTGCGGGGAGAGGGAGAGGTGTGGCGCAAGAATGCTCCTCGGGTAAGACGAGACGTTGCGTCTCGTTGTGAGAGCGACCGTAGACCATGGTTCCCGGTTTGACAAGACGGAACGTCTCGTCTCTTTGCGGCTACGCTGAAGGCATGTCGCATCCCGATCCCGCACGCCGCAAGGAGAGCTCCCGCCGTGCCGTCCTCACGGCCACGCTCGAGCTTCTCCAGGAGGTGCCGTACGCACGCCTGAGCATCGAGGGGATCGCCGCGCGCGCCGGCGTCGGCAAGCAGACGATCTACCGCTGGTGGCCCTCGAAGGCCGCCGTCCTCTTCGACGCGTTCCTCCTCCTCAGCGAGTCGGGGGAGGGCGAGACGCCGCAGCTCCCCGACACCGGAGACCTCCGGGCCGACCTCACCCTCGTGCTCCGGGCGACCGTCGCCGAGCTGAACGACCCGCGCCTCGCCGAGCCGATGCGCGCGCTGGCCACCGAGGTCGCGCACGACGAGGCGCTGGCTGCGGCGTACCACGAGCGCCTCGACGCCCCGCTCCGCGAGGCCAAGCGGGCGAGGCTGCGCAGCGCGCAGGAGGCCGGGGAGCTCGCGGACGACCTGGACCTCGACGTCGCGGCCGACATCATCTGGGGTCCCGTGCTGAACCGGTGGCTCCGGCGCAGCGGCCCCCTGACCGACGAGTACGTCGACGCGCTCGTGGACACCGCGCTCCGCGGGATGCTGCGGCGCGCCGAGGAGTCCTGACGGCCGTGCGCGTCGAACCGGTGACCGAGGGCGTCCTCGTGGACCGGGTCGTGGACCTCGTCCTCGGGTTCCGGCGCCGCGACCGGGCGACGGGGCCCGACGGCGCGGTGCGGCTCCTCGTCGACGGTCACCCGTCCGCACGGCCCGAGGCGCTCGCGGACCTGCTGGTCGCGCC
This sequence comes from Cellulosimicrobium funkei, assembly GCF_001019615.1. Taxonomy (GTDB): domain Bacteria; phylum Actinomycetota; class Actinomycetes; order Actinomycetales; family Cellulomonadaceae; genus Cellulosimicrobium; species Cellulosimicrobium cellulans_E. The sequence continues at coordinate 224,908 of NZ_JNBQ01000001.1, forward strand.
CCTGCGGGCTGCCGGCCGACCCGTCGCGCGGGTGCGCGTGCAGGACTTCTGGCGCCCCGCGTCGCTGCGGCTCGAGCACGGCCGGGAGGACCCGGACGCGCTGCTCGACGCGTGGATCGACGTGGCGGGCCTCAACCGCGAGGTGCTCGACGCCGTCGGCCCGGGCGGGTCCGGGCGCTACCTGCCGAGCCTGCGCGACCCCGCGACGAGCCGGTCGACGCGCGCGGGTTTCGTCGCCGCGGAGCCGGGGCTCGTCGTCGTGCTCGACGGCGCGCTGGCCCTCGGCCGCGGGCTCGCCGTCGACCTCTCCGTCCACCTGGCGCTGCGCGCGCCGACGCTCGCGCGCCGCACCGCGGCGGAGGACGCCTGGACGCTCGACGCGTACGCGCGCTACGAGCGGGAGGTGTGCCCCGCGGACGTGGCCGACGTCGTCGCGCGGGTCGACGACGCGCGGCACCCCGCGCTCGTCGTGCGCTGACACCCCGCGCGAGGACCGCGCTCACGACCGTCCGCAGGGTGGCGCGCGCTCAGCGCGGCAGGTGCGCCTCGACGAGGTCGACGATCGCCGGGTCGTCGGGAAGGGTGCGGGGGCGGAAGCGGTGCACCTCGCCGCCGGGCACGACGACGAACTTCTCGAAGTTCCACGTGACCCGGCCGGCCTTGCCCTCGGCGTCCTCGGCCTTCTTCAGCTCCCGGTAGAGCGGGTGGGCGTGGCGCCCGTTGACGCGGACGCGGTCGACCACGGGGAACGTCACGCCGTACGTCAGCGAGCAGAACTCCTGGATCGCCTCGTTGGTGCCGAGCTCCTGGAGGAACTGGTTGCTCGGGAACCCGATGACGGTGAAGCCACGGTCGCGGTACTTCTCCTGCATCGCCTCGAGCGTCGCGTACTGCGGCGCGAGGCCGCACCGCGACGCGACGTTCACGACGAGCACGACGTCGTCCGCGTGCTCGCGCAGGGTGTGCGTCGTCCCGTCCATGGCGTCGAACGGGATGTCGTACAGGCTCATGCGGGACTCTCCTGACGGTCGGACGGGGATGGTTCGCCTCCCATCCTGCACCCGACGACGCCCGAGATGTGAAGATCTCGGGTCGAGGCCGCGCCCGCGGTCGCCGGCCACCACCCGGCCCGTCAGACTCGCGACATGGCCACGCCCGACCTCGACGACACTCGCACCGACGGCACGTCGCGCCTCGGGAGCGCCGTCGTCGGCGTGGTCGTGGGGCTCGTGATCTTCGCGTGCGTGGGCGTCGTGGGGTACTTCCTGTTCGTCGGGGTCGCCATGGAGCGGTGGGCCGAGTCGTACGACGCGTCCGAGCCCGAGGTCACCGCGACGGCCGAGGACACGACCGCCGTCGGGCAGGAGACCGGGCTCGACGCGTCCAACGAGGCGTACCGGCAGCGGACGGGCACGCCCGAGACCGACGCCGAGGCGGCGCTCGCGGTGCCCGCCGTCCAGGCCGCGCTCGACCCGGTCGCCGACGGGTCGGCCGTCGACGGCGACGAGGTCTCGGCCGCGCTCGTCGCGGCGGGGTTCGAGAACGTGCAGGTCGTGGACAGGAACGCCTTCGGCGACGTCGTCCCGGTCGTCGGTGTGGGGGTCGCGGTCCCCGGCGGCTGCGTGTACGGGGCGGTCGCGCCCGACGCCGTGACGCTCGACGCGGGCGGCCCGATCGCCGACGGCGGGTGCCTGGAGATGCCGTCGCACTGACCTCGTCGCGGGGCCGCCGTGAGATCGACCCGTGCGTCCGAGATCGACCTTCGGTGGGTCGATCTCGCGACCTGCGGGTCGACCTGGGTACGGTCAGCGGGGCGGGCGACGGCGCCCGCGCAGGTGACGGAGGGTGAGACATGCGGATCGAGGGCACGGTCGCCCTGGTGACGGGAGGGGCCTCGGGCCTCGGGCGCGCGACGGCGGAGGGTCTGGTCGCGGCGGGGGCGCGGGTGGTCCTCGCGGACCTCGCGTCGTCCGACGGCGTCGCGGTCGCCGACGCGCTCGGTGACGCGGCGCGGTTCGTCCCCACGGACGTGACGAGCGAGGACGACGTCGCGCGGGCGCTCGACGCCGCGGACGCCCTCGGCGGGGCGCGCGTCGTCGTGAGCTGCGCCGGGATCGTGCTCGCGCAGCGCGTGCTCGGCAGGTCCGGGGTGCACGCGCTCGACGCGTTCCGGCGGGTCGTGGACGTCAACCTCGTGGGGACGTTCAACGTCGTCCGGCTCGCGGCCGAGCGCATGCTCGCGCTCGACCCGCTGGGGCCCGACGGTGAGGGCTCGGCAGGGGAGGAGCGTGGCGTCGTCGTGCAGACCGCGTCGGTCGCGGCGTTCGACGGCCAGGTCGGCCAGGCCGCCTACGCGGCCTCCAAGGCGGGCGTCGCGGGCCTCACGCTGCCGCTCGCGCGCGACCTCGCGCAGCACCGGATCCGGGTCATGACGATCGCGCCGGGCATCTTCCGCACCCCGATGATGGCGTCGCTGCCCGAGGCGGCGCAGGAGTCGCTCGGCGCGCAGGTGCCGCACCCGAGCCGGCTCGGCCGCCCGGAGGAGTACGCGCACCTGGTGCGCGCGATCGTCGAGAACCCGATGCTCAACGGCGAGGTGATCCGCCTCGACGGCGCGATCCGCATGGCGCCGCGCTGAGCGCACGGACCACGGGCGCGCCGCGGCGCGGACCGCAGGACCGCGGGCGACCGCCCGCACGAGAGGAGGAGGACGATGCCGCCGTACACGACGGCGACCGACTTCCGCGCCGACCTGCTCGCGCGCGCGACCGCGGCCCAGCGCCGCGCGTACGCCCGCTACTTCCCCGGCGACGACACGCTCGCCGGGGTCAGGATGGGCGACGTGTTCACGCTCGCGAAGAGCGCGCTGGACCTGCCGGTGGACCAGATCGAGCTGCTGCTCGAGGACCGGGTCCACGAGGTCCGCGCGGGCGGCTGCTCGATCATGGGCAAGTCGGCGACGGCCCGGCGCGTAGCCGTCGAGCGGCACGCGGAGCTGGTCGAGCTCTTCCTGCGTCGTCACGACCGGATCGACACGTGGGACCTGGTGGACCTCACCGCGTACCAGGTGCTCGGTTCATGGCTCCTCGACCGGCCGCGCGACGTCCTCGACAGCCTCGCCCAGGCGCCCGACTGGCCGCGTCGGCGCACCGCGATCGTCGCGACGGCCGCCTTCCTGCGCCGCGGCCAGGTCGACGACACGTTCCGGCTCTCCGGGGTCCTCGTCGACGACCCCGAGCCGTACGTGCAGAAGGGCGTCGGCTGGATGCTGCGCCACGCGGGTGACGTCGAGCCCGAGCGGCTGCGCGCGTTCCTCGAGGACCATGCCGCGACCATGCCGCGCGACGTGCTGCGCGCCGCGGTGGAGAAGCTGCCGCCCGCGGAGCGCAAGGAGTGGCTCGCGCGCTGACCGGACGCCGACGAGCGCGGTGCGGCGCCATGACGGAGGACCTTCACCTTTTGATTGACACCCGACAGAAGTCTCGTAGGATGACGACCGGGTGGTAGGTGAATGGCCGCCTGGCACGGTTGGACGCGCTCCTCCGGCACGCCGACGTGCGGAGGACTCGCTCGAGGACGAGACGAGGAGGACCACACGCAGGGTGCTGTTCGGCCCTGACCAGGACGGACGACCAAGCGGACCGCCCGAGGACCTGTCGTCGGTGACGACGAGCGCCGCGTGCCGCTGACTCGCTGCCGACCTGTACCACCGCGGTGCGGCTCGCCCGAGCCGCACCGTCACATCCCTCGAAGGAGAGACGATGAGCAAGTCTCAGATGACGCGCCGCAGCCTGATCAAGGCGCTCGCGACGTCGACCGTGGCCGTCGGCCTCGGTGCCGCCGTCGCCCCGGTGGCCAACGCCGCCCCCGCTCCGACCGCGGCCGGGCCGCTCGCGGCCGCGGGCAACGGTCGCCTGGTCCCCCCGGGCAAGATCGGCATCCAGCTCTACTCGATCCGTGACAAGGTCTCGAGCCTCGGGTTCCGCGCGGTGTTCGAGCAGCTCGCGGACATCGGCTACTCCGAGATCGAGTTCGCCGGCTACACCCAGGGCCAGGTCGGCGCGATCACCCCGGAGGAGATCCGCCAGCTCCTCGACGACAACGGGCTGCGCGCCGTCGGCTCCCACGTCAGCCTCAACGCGCTGCGCAACGACCTCCCGCGCCAGCTCGAGATCGCCAACATCCTCGGCATGCCGCACGTCGGCACCGCGAACGCCCCGACGAACGTCAACACGGTCGACGGGTACCGCGCCGCCGCGGACGAGTTCAACGCCTGGGGCGCCCAGGCGAGCGCGGCAGGGCTCAAGCTCTACCAGCACAACCACGCGGGCGAGTTCGCGTTCGCGACGGACCAGCCGGAGGTGCGTCTGTACGACGTCTTCTTCGACAACACCGACCCCCGCCACGTGTTCCTCGAGATGGACGTCTACTGGGCCTTCGTGGGTCAGTACCGCTTCCCCGGCTTCGAGCCCATCGACTACGTGCGCAACAACCCGCACCGCTACCCGCTCCTGCACCTCAAGGACGGCGCACGCAACGAGGCGAACCCGAACGGGTTCGACATCATCGAGTTCGACGCGGGCGACCTGCCCTACCGCGAGTTCCTCCGTGCGACGAAGGCACGCGGCACGCGCTGGGGCATCTGGGAGCAGGACAACGCCCCCACGACCGCCGTCCCGCCGAACCCGGTCGACTCGTTCGGCAACGCCCGGCGCAGCTACACGTCGATCCTCGGCCTGCGCGGCTGAGTCACCCGGCACCGAGAGCCCCGTCCGCGCACCCGCGGGCGGGGCTCTCGCGCGTGCGCGGTCAGACGTCGCGCACGAACGCCCGGAGGTCGGCGAGCACCGCGGGCCCGTCGTCGCCGCCGAGGAACCCGTGGCTCGCTCCGGGCACCTCGACGAGCTCGCACCGGACGCCGTCGCGCGCGCACGACGCCGCGAGCGTCCGGGCCTCGGGGAGCAGGGTGTCCTGGTCACCGACCGCGAGGAACGTCGGCGGGAGCGCCGACGCGTCGACGTCGAACCGCGGCGCGTCCGCGAGGTGCCCCACCCGCGCCCACGCGCGGAACGACGCGGCGGACAGCGCGGCGTCGGGCCCACCCGGCCGATCCCGGTCGAACGACCCGAGCGTGAGGTCGAGGTTGGGGTTCGTCAGCGCCAGCCACGCCGGCGCGAGCGGCGTCCCGTGCGCCCGGCGGGCGGCCGCGACGGCGACCGTCCCGCCCGCGGAGTCGCCGAACAGGGCCACCCGCTCGACCCCTTCCGCGGCGAGGAGCGCGAGCGCGACGAGCGCGTCGCCTGCCGCCTCGGCGAGCGTGCCCTCGGGCGCGAGCCGGTAGTCGACGGAGACGACGACGGACGCGAGCGCGGTCGCGATGCGCCGGCACGAGGCGTCCTGGAGCTCCAGGTCCCCGAACAGCCCGTACCCGCCGTGCAGGAACATGACCGCGGCGCCGGCGTCGTGCGCCTCCGGCACGTACCGGCGCATCGCGACGCCGTCCCGGGCCTCGTCCCGGACCGTCCCCGCGAACGGCTGCCGCGGCCGGGCCAGGGCGCGCTCGCGCGCCTCACGCCGCAGCGTCGCGGCCTTCTCGGCGAGCTCCACGGGTCGATTCTCGGTCATGCGACCAGGCACCGCGGCCGAGGTGGACGGTCGTGGTCCTACCTCGCGGGCTCGGCGTCCTCCGCGAGGGTCGTCGTGACGGGGTGGGGCGCCGGTCGGGGGAGCGGGCGCACCTGCCCGGCCACGGCGAGCGACAGGACGGTCGCGGCGCAGATGACCAGGAGCATGTGGCGGGCCCCGACCTGGTCGACGAGCAGGCCGAGCAGCGGCGGCGCGGTGAGCATCGCGACGGTCGAGAACGACGTCGCGACGGCGACGCGCGGCGCGGCGTGGGCGGGGTCGTCGGACGCCGCGGCGATGGCGACGGGGTTGGCGAGCGCCGCTCCGCAGCCCCACAGGACGATCCCGACCCACGCGAGCGGCAGGCTCGGCGCGAGGCCGAAGACGAGCAGGCCGACGAGCGCCGAGACGCCCGACGCGCGCAGCACCGACACGCGCCCGAACCGGTCGATGAGGCCCGTCCCGGCGAACCGGAACACCGTCATCGCGCCGACGAACGTGCCGTACGCGACGGCGCCGAGCGCCTCGCGCACCTCGAACCCGTCGACGACCGCGATGGAGAGCCAGTTGCCCGCCGACCCCTCGGACAGCGACGACGCGAGCAGCACGAGCCCGATCAGCAGCGTGCGCGGCTCGCGCCACGCGGCGAGCGCGGCGCGGACCCCGGCCCCGCGGCGCGGCGAGGTCGCGGCTGCGGGCGCGGCGCCGTCGTCGTCCGGGTCGGTGGCGCCCGACGGCGCAGGCGCGCCGGGAGCGACCCGGTCGGGCGCGAGCGCGGTCGCGGGGGCGATGAGCGCGGCGCGGGCCACCGTGACGGCGAGCGTCACGACGAGGATCTGCGCCGTGATGCCGACGTGCGCCCACGAGAACGCGGCCGCGACGAGCGCGCCGCACGCGGCGCCGATCGAGAACGCGGCGTGGAAGTGGGGCAGGATCGCCCGCCCCACGTGCTGCTCGACGGACGCCGCGCAGATGTTGATCGGCACGTTGGTCAGGGCGCCGCACACGCCGTTGAGGAACGCCCCGGCCGCGAAGAGGACGACCCCGCCCGTCCCGGTCCCGAGCGCGACGAGCCCGAACCCGACGACGTTCCCCACCGTCGCGACGACGAGCGTCGTGCGGCTGCCGAACCGTGCCACGACCGCGCCCGCGGACACCACGGACACGAGCGACCCCAGGCCGCCGACGACGAGCAGCAGGCCGAGCTGGCTGGCGCTGATCCCGAGCGCCTCCCGCACCGAGGGCAGTCGGCTCATCCAGGACGCGCCGATGACCCCGAACAGCCCGAACTGCACCATGAGTGCCCAGCGGGCGCGCGCGACGACCGCGCGGTCCGTCAGGGCGCGGTCGGACCCGGAAACAGGTGGGGTTCTTGACACTTGCCCCAGTCTACGGAGCCCGGGGCCCGCCGAGCCCGTGGATATCGCCGGGACCGAGCGCCGGACCCGGCGATGTCCCCGGGTTCGGCGGCGAGGCCTCGACCCGTCACCGGCGCAGGGTCAGAGGCGGACGGTCCCCGCCACGCACGTGACGCTCGCGCCGCCGACCCAGACCGTCCCCGAGCGGTCGCGCTCGACGTGCACGCGACCGGCCCGGCCGAGCGCGGCGCCCTGGGCTGCGACGTAGCGATCCGGGAGGCGGCCGTCGCGCACGAGCCACTGCCCGACGACGGCGTTGAGGCTCCCGGTGACCGGGTCCTCCGGGATGCCCATGGCGAGCGCGAACCCCCGGACCTCGACCGCCGCGCCGTCAGGGCCGCCGTCGTCCCCGTACAGCCCGGCGACCCCGACGGAGAGGTCCGGGTGCTCGACGCGCAGCCTCGACCAGTCCGGCGCGAGCCCGGCGACGCGGTCGGCGGAGTCGAGCAGCACGACGCGCCAGCCCGGCCCGTTGTCGAGGACGCGGTGGTCGAGCACGGCGTCGTCCGGGACGCCCAGCGCGGCGACGATCGCGGCGAGGTCGTCGGCCGGCACCGGCTCGTCGGCGAGCAGGTCGGGCGCAGCGAACGCGAGCCTCCCGGTGTCCTCGGGCTCGTCGTCCGGCGCGACGGCGGCGCGCACCTCGCGCCGGATCGTCACCAGCCCGACGCCGCACTCCTGCACGACGGCGTCGCCCGCCCGGGGCGCGCCGCCCGCCTCGAGCCACGCGTGGGCCGAGCCGAGCGTCGGGTGCCCGGCGAAGGGCAGCTCGCCGCCGGGGGTGAAGATCCGCAGGCGGTAGTCGGCGCCGCCGGCGGCCCCGTCGGGGCTGGGCGGCAGGAGGAATGTCGTCTCCGAGAGGTTCGTCCAGCGGGCGAACGCGGCCATCTGCTCGTCGGTGAGCCCGTCGCCGTCGAGCACGACCGCGACGGGGTTGCCGAGGGTCGGGACCTCGGTGAACACGTCGACCTGCGCGAACGGCCGGGACGCGGTGCTGTCGGCGATGTCGCCGTGGCGTGCGCCCATGCCTCCGAGCGTACGTCCGGGCAGGCCAGAGCACTTTTGTCGATCACGAGTCGGAAGTTGTAGACACATCGATAGAACGAGGGCTAGCCTGTCCAGCGTTGTCATCGACGGAGCCAGGCAGGGGTTACGCTCCGTGGACTCGAAGTCCGACCGAGTATTAGGGAGCAACGATGCTCGAACGCACCAGCCTGCCGGTGTCCCGCCGGATCAGGTACCGACGCGGCGCGGCCGCCCTCACCCTCGGCGCCGTGGTCGTCGCGGGCTGGGCCGTCCCCGCCGCGGCCGACCTTCCCGAGCAGGAGCCCGGCGTCACGCTGCGCACCTTCCAGCTCGCGCAGAACCCCGGGGCCGTCTGCACCCTCAAGTCCGGCCAGACGCCCAACGTCGACAAGCTCATGCCGACCATCGACTGGTCGACGGCCGAGCAGTTCGGCGCGGAGGACAACTTCATCTCGCAGGTCAGCGCGAACCTGCACGTCCCCGCCGACGGTCAGTACCAGTTCCGCGTGACCAACGACGACGGGGCGCTCGTCTACATCGACGGCCAGCTCGTCGTCGAGAACGACGGCCCGAACGACTCGACCTCCGTCGAGGGCAGCGCGACCCTCACGGCGGGCGTGCACGACCTCCGGGTCGACTACTACGAGGGCGGCGACAAGCAGCGCCTCACGCTCGCGTGGAAGACGCCGGGCAGCTCCTCCTTCCAGGTGATCCCGACCTCGGCGCTCAGCACCGAGGCCGGCGTCGTGCGCGTGACCGCGCCCGGGTACAAGTACTGCGAGGGCGCCACCGACACGGCCGGCGACGGTCTGCGCCTCGACACGGTCAACCCCAACTACGACCTCGTCGACCTGCGCCCCGCGGGCTTCGAGCCGAAGGTCTCGGGTCTGGCGTTCACGCCGGACGAGAAGCTCGCCGTCGTGACGACGGGCGAGGTCAGCTCCGGCGGCTGGCGTCCGGACCCGGTGTCCGGCGAGGTGTACTTCCTCGACGGCGTCACCACGGCCGACGGCCCCGAGGACGTCACGGCGACCAAGGTCGCGGACGAGCTGCTGAACCCGATGGGCATCGAGGTCGTCGAGGACTCGATCTTCGTCTCGGAGCGCTACCAGCTCACGCAGCTCACCGACCCCGACGGCGACGGCTTCTACGACCAGCACACGAAGATCGCGGAGTGGCCCGACGGCGGCAACTTCCACGAGTTCGCGTTCGGCCTGATCCACGACGAGGACTACTTCTACGTCAACCTGTCCGTCGCCATCAACAACGGCGGCGCGACGACCAACCCGCAGCCGGCGGCCAACCGCGGCACGTCGATCAAGATCGACCGTGAGACCGGCGAGGTCACCTACGTCGCGGGCGGCCTCCGCACGCCCAACGGCATCGGCTTCGGCCCCGAGGGCGAGATCTTCGCGACGGACAACCAGGGCGCCTGGCTCCCGTCGAACAAGCTCATCCACGTGCAGCAGGACAAGTTCTACAACCACTACACGAACCCGGCCGGGCCGTTCGACTCGAACCCCGTCGCCCCGCCGGCCGTGTGGCTCCCGCAGAACGAGATCGCCAACTCCCCGGGCAACCCGATCCTCGTCGAGGACGGCGAGTTCGCCGGCCAGATGCTGCTCGGCGACGTCACGTACGGCGGCATCCAGCGCGCGTTCCTCGAGAAGGTCGACGGCGAGTTCCAGGGTGCGGTCTTCCGCCACACCGCGGGCCTCGAGGTCGGCGTGAACCGTGTCATCTACGGCCCCGACGGCGCGCTGTACGCCGGCGGCACCGGTGAGGGCGGCAACTGGGGCGAGTCGGGCAAGCTCCGGTTCGGCCTCCAGAAGCTCGTGCCCGTGAACGAGGACTCCTTCGACATGAAGGAGATGCGCGTGGTCGAGGGCGGCTTCGAGATCGAGTACACCGACCCGGTGTCCGACGAGGTCGTCGAGAAGCTCGCCGACGCCTACCAGGTCAAGCAGTGGCGCTACGTGCCGACGCAGCAGTACGGCGGCCCGAAGGTCGACGAGGAGCCCCTCTTCGTCACCGACGCCACGGTGTCCGAGGACCGCACGACCGTCACGCTGAAGATCGACGGCCTCAAGCCCGGCCACGTCGTCTACATCCGCTCGCCGCGCCCGTTCGCGTCCGCGGAGGGCACCGAGCTCCTCAGCACCGAGGCCTGGTACACGCTCAACTCGCTCCCCGGCTACGTCGCCCCGGCCGACCGCGGCTGGTACGAGGCGGAGCTCGCGCAGCCCCTCGGCAGCTCGAGCATCGGCTCGGACCACAGCAACTACTCGGGCTCCGGCTTCGCCGCGGGCATGACGAGCGTCGGCGCCGGCCGCACGTTCTCCGTGACCGTCCCCGAGGCGGGCACCTACCCGGTCAACGTGCGCTACGCCAACGGCATCCACCCGTACACGACGCTGCGCGCGAAGAACGTCTCGCTGCACGTGAACGGCCAGGACCTCGGTCAGTGGAACTTCCCCACGACGGGGAGCTGGAAGGACTGGGGCGTGCTGACGCGCAACCTCGAGCTCCAGGCCGGAGTCAACACCATCACGCTCGCGTACGAGACCGGCGACGAGGGCAACATCAACATCGACGTGCTCTCGATCGGCGAGAACCCGGACATCTGCTCGCCGGGTGAGGTCGAGGACGGCTACACCGCGATCTACGACGGGACCCTCGCGAGCCTCCAGGAGGGCTGGCGCATGGCCGGTCCGGGTGGCTTCGGCCGCCAGGAGGACTGCTCGATCCGCGGTGCGGGTGGCATGGGCCTGCTCTGGTACGACCAGGAGCTCGGCGAGAACTACAGCCTGAAGCTCGACTGGAAGCTCACGAAGGACGACAACGGCGGCGTGTTCGTCGGGTTCCCGAACCCGGGCGACGACCCGTGGGTGGCCGTCAACAAGGGCTACGAGATCCAGATCGACGCGACGGACGCCGACGACCGCACCACCGGCGCGGTCTACACGTTCCAGGGCGCCGACGAGGCGGCCCGTGACGCCGCCCTCAAGCCGGTCGGGCAGTGGAACGCGTACGACATCCGGGTCGAGGGGGACCGCATCCGCATCTACCTCAACGACGTGCTCGTCAACGACTTCACGAGCACCGACCCGGCCCGGCTCGTGAACAGCTTCGTCGGCATCCAGAACCACGGCAGCGGCGAGATGGTCAACTACCGGAACATCCGGTTCAAGGCGCTGACCGACGAGCCGGTCGAGGAGCTCGCGATCTCGACGACGGTCCAGACCCGCTGCATGGCGGGCAAGGTCTACGTCGCGGTCCGTGCCACGAACGACGACACGGTGCCGGCCGACATCACGCTGACGACGCCGTTCGGGACGAAGACGGTGACCGGCGTCCAGCCGGGTGCCTCCGCGTACCAGTCGTTCGCGTCGCGCTCGACCTCGGTCGAGGCGGGCGCCGCCCAGGTGTCCGCGACGGGCGGCGACCTGACGTTCCAGGCGGACGTCGCCTACGAGGCCGCGTCCTGCGGCTGAGCTGAGACCCCGGGGCGGGCGGCGTGAGTCGCCCGCCCCGGGACGGACCGGGCGGGGGCGGCAGCACGAGCCGTCCCCGCCCGTCCCGTCTCATCCCTTCTCCACCTCGGTCTCCCGAGGCGCCCCCCGCACGGGCGGAGCGTGGTCCGACGGCGCTCCCACCCTCGCGTAGGGTGCTCACCTCACGTCCTCGCTCCCGCGGGGCCTCGCACGACTCCCGCACGACGTTCCTCGACGAGGAGGACAGCCCATGGCGCTCGGACGCCTCCTGCACCGGACCGGACGGTTCGCCGCGCGCCGTCGCGCCGTCGTCCTCGGCGTCTGGGCCGTCCTCCTCGTCCTCGGCGCGGTGCTCGGCGGCGCCGTCTTCGACAAGACCACCGACGTCGAGCCCGCCCCGCCCGGCAGCGCCTCCGCGCTCGCCGCGGAGCGCCTCGACGAGCTCGAGCCCGAGGGCGAGACCGTCGTCGCCGTCCTCTCGGGGCGCGACTACTTCTCCACGGAGCTGATCGTCCAGGCGAGCGAGGTCATGCACGGCATCCGCGCGATGCCGGGCGTCGTCGAGCTGTTCGACGCCTACACGGGCGGCGGCCTCATCGCCGACGACGGCCAGGGCTCGCTGGTCGTCGTCGAGCTCGACCCCGCGCTGTCCGACGACGAGGCGCTGGCCCTCGCGCACCAGGTCGCCGACGCGCTCCACACCGTCGACACCCCCGAGGTCCTCGTCGGCGGGGCGCTGCTCGCCGAGGAGGCGTTCGTCGACCAGGCGATCACCGACGCCGCCGTGGGCGAGGGCGTGGCGATCGCCGTCCTGCTGGTCGTGCTCGTCGTCGTCCTCGGTGGCCTGCGCGCGGGCCTGGTGCCGTTGCTGTCCGCACTCGCCGCGATCGCGGTCGCGCTGCTCGTGCTCAGCGGCCTGCTGGGGATCGTGCCCGTCAACGAGTTCGCCGTGAACGTCGTGACGCTGCTCGGCCTCGGCCTCACCGTCGACTACTCCCTGCTCGTGCTCGCGCGCTTCCGCGAGGAGCGCGCCGAGAACCCGGGGCTCCCGCTCGACGAGCTCGTCGGGCGCACGCTCGCGACGGCCGGGCGCGCCGTGCTGGCGTCGGGGCTCGCCGTCGCGATCGCCCTCACCGGCCTGCTCCTGCTCGGCGACTCGCTGCTCTCCGGCATGGCCGTCGGCGGCGCCGTCGTCGTGCTCGTCGCGACAGCCGCCGGGCTCACGCTCGTGCCCGCGCTCGTCGCCACGTGGCACCGCGCCATCCCCGCGCCGGGCGCGCGGACGTGGTCCCACCCGTGGACGGGGCGCGGCGGCGCCGGCACGCTCGGCCGCCTCGCCCGCACCGCGCAGCGGCACGCCGTGCTCGTCACGCTCGGCGCGACGGCCCTCCTCCTCGCGCTCGCCGTGCCGCTCGGCTCGATGACGCTCGGCAGCTCCGAGGTCCACTCCCTGCCCGCCGACGCCGAGGCGCGGCTCGCCGCCGACGCGTCCACCTCGCGCTTCGCCGATCTCGGCGTCACCCCGATCACCGTGCTCGTCGAGGCACCCCGCGGCGACGAGGCCGCGTCCGCCTACCTCGACCGCGTCGCGGCCCTGCCCGGCGTCGAGGACGCGATGCAGGACACCGACTACCCGCCCGAGGTCCTCGTCGTCGACGTCACTCCCGACGTCGGTGAGGGCGGCGACGCGACCGCCGCCGAGGCCCAGAACCTCCTGCGCGCGATCCGCGCGATCGACACCGGCGACCTCGACGTGCACGTCGCCGGCCCGGCCGCCGAGGTCGTCGACACCCAGGAGCACCTCGCGCAGCGCCTCCCGCTCGCCGCTGGTGTCGTCGTGCTCGCGACGTTCGCGCTCCTCTTCCTGCTCACCGGCTCGCTCGTCGTGCCGCTCAAGGCGCTCGTGCTCAACCTGCTCACGCTCGCCGCGACGCTCGGCGTGCTCGTCTCCGTGTTCCAGCACGGCGTCGGCGCCTCGCTGCTCGGGTTCGAGCCGTGGGGCGCGCTCGACGTCACGACGCCCCTGCTCATCGGCATGCTCGTGTTCGGCCTGTCCACCGACTACGAGGTGTTCCTCCTCGCGCGCACGGCCGAGGAGTGGCGCGCCCGCACGCCCGGGGAGGACCCGCGCGCCGCCAACGACCGGGCCGTGCTCCGCGGCATCACCGCGACCGGCCCGGTCGTCACGACGGCGGCCGTCGCCATCGGCATCGTGTTCCTCGGCTTCGCGGCGGGCGAGCTCGTCGCGATGAAGGAGGTCGGAGTCGGCATGGCCGTCGCCGTGCTGCTCGACGTGACCGTCGTGCGCGGGCTCCTCCTCCCCGCGACGATGACGCTCCTCGGGCGCTGGAACTGGTGGCCGTGGTGGCGGGACGGTTCCGAGGGTTCCGTCCGGGCGAAGGCTCCGCGGGGGCGCGACGGGTCTTCCATCCGCCGCTCGTCCCTCGCGGCTCCCGCCAGACCCGCCACGACCCGTCACACCCCCGCTCCGCCCTCGCCCTCGGCGTCCGGCTCGCCCTCCGCTCCGCCGAGGTAGAGCCCTGGTGGGCCGAGGTAGAGCCGTGGTGCGTCAGGCGTCGCGCATGACCTCGGTGACGAAGCGGGCGGAGCGTTCGCGGAGGCCGTCGACGCGGAGCTCGACGAACAGCTCGCGCATCGACTCGTCGTCGCCGATCTCGGTGCGGGTCGGGGCGCGGCGCACGTTCTGCGAGCACAGGAACTGCGTGCAGATGAGGGTGCCGACGGTGTTGCCGCGGCGCCCGGCGGCGCCGGCGCGCCGCGCGACGTAGAGGCTGACGTCGTCCGTCACGACGACGTCCTCGCACCACGCGCAGACGGCACGCTTGCGCATGCCGCCCGTCTTGGCGTCGGTGGAGCGCAGCAGGACGCCGCGGGGCTCGCCGTCGACCACGACGACGGCGTACGCGAGCAGCGGCGCCTTGCGGTCGCGCCACCCGAGGTAGTCGAGGCGGTCCCAGTCGAGCGAGTCGAGCTCGGGGAGGGTCGCCTGCGCGGCCTCGCGCTTGGACGCGTTGACGAACGACGCGCGGATCTGCTTCTCGGTCAGGGGAATCATGGGTTCAGGGCTTCCGTGTCGGTACGGTCCCACCCTGCCCGACGGCGTGCCGCGGCGCAGGCGGTCGGCTCACGACGACGCAGGGTCGCCGTGGCGCACGACGGCGCCGCTCGGCCGAGCGGGGAGGGTGGGGATGACGGCGTGCCCGCGACCGCCGTCGCCAAGACCTGCTGAGCGCGGGTCATCTGTCGTCAGGGACATGACGACGAATGCCCAGCGCTCGACGGGGCGGGGCGCCGGGTCGGCGTCCGGCTGAAGGGCTCAGCGGGTGACGGTGCGGGAGGGGAGGGCGCCCGAGCAGGCCGTCATGGCCACCCCGCAGCCTGCGGTGCCGTGCATCCGCGTCTCCTCGTCCCGTGCGGCGCGCCGTCCGGCGCGACCTGATCCGTGGTCGTGCCGTCCGGCACGACGAACGGCTGCCCTCGGCAACCGTCACCCTCGATGGTGCGCCTCGCACACCGCCGCCGTCAACGTGATTCCGGTCGCGCGGGGACGTCCGGCCGCCCAGACCGGGGTTCCTCCCCAGGATGCGCCCTGCGTGGGGAGCGACCCCGAGCTCGGCACGCGCATCGTGCCCGGTGACCTCCGGCGACGGGGAAGGGACGAAAGACGGCGGGTCCGAAGCGCGCTCGGGCGCGAGACTCGGAGGCTCCGCCACCCGTCGTCGAGGAGGATCCTCCGTGCCCGTCGCGCCGTCACCGTCCGAGACCGCCGCACCCGTGGGGGAGCGCCTGGTGTCCGTCGAGGTGGTGGTGCCGTCCGGGGTGTTCTGGTCGGGCCCGGCGCGCAGCGTCACGGTGCCGTCGGTGTCCGGCACGCTCGGGATCCTCGCGCGGCACCAGCCCGTCGCGGCGACCTTGAAGGCCGGGCGCGTGCGGCTGCGCACGCCCGACCGCCCGACGGCGGAGCTGCGCATCGGCGGCGGCTTCGTCGTGGTCGACGACGACGAGGTGACGATCCTCGCCGACGACGCGACGTGGGTGCAGGCCCGGTAGCTCCTACGCGGGGTCGCCCACCGGACCGAGCTGCACGACGACGACCCGGTGCCCGTCGGGGTCGTTGACGTGCGCGAACCGGTCCCCGGACTCGGCGTCGGCGTCCGGGCCGACGAACGGCTCGACCCCGACGGCGGCGAGCCGCGCGAGGGTCGCGTCGAGGTCGTCGACGTAGAGCACGAGGTTCGGCAGGCCGTGGCGCACGAGCGGTGCGCCGCCCGCGGGGAGCGGGACGAGCCACAGCCCGGGCTCGTCGACGCGGCCGGGTCCGACGTGCAGCAGCGGGAACCCCTCGGTCTCGCCGCGGAACAGCGTGCCGAACCCGAACCCGTCCGCCCAGAACGCGGCGCTCGCGTCGAGGTCACGGCAGAGCAGGACCGTGCGGCCGATCGTCGTCGTCATGCGGCGAGCCTAGGCCGTGCCGCCGACGCCGCGCCCGCGCGGCGCCCGACCTCCCGGGCGCACGTGCGCCGTCGGGCATACCGTGGACGCATGGCGACCGACGGCGGCATCCGCAGGACGATCAGCGACCTCGTGGCGCAGGAGCGCGAGCTCCGCGAGCAGCTCGCGCAGGGGGAGATCACCGGGAGGCAGGAGCACGAGCGGCTGCACGCGATCGAGGTCGAGCTCGACCAGTGCTGGGACCTGCTGCGCCAGCGCGACGCCGCGCGCGAGTTCGGGAGCGACCCGGATGCGGCGACCGTGCGCGACCCCGGTACGGTGGAGAACTACCTGGACTGATCGTCGCCGACGACGACGTCCGGGCCCGCGCACCGACCTCAGAAGGAGAACGCCATGACCACGACCAGCGAGCAGGCGGCCGACAGCCCCCTTCCCACCGGGACGGAAGGCCGCGACATCCCCGGGCACGCGGGCGCGCTGGCGCGGTTCGTCGTCTCGTTCGCCCTGTTCGTCGGGGGTCTGGTCCTCATGGGGTCGGGCATGTCCGGCGTCGACGGCGGCGTGTGGCTCTTCGTCGGCGGTCTCCTCGCCGCGACGCTCGCGTTCGCCCTCCCGATGGCGGGGACGGGCACGACCGAGCGCTGACCGACGCGACGCGGAGGCCGGGTTCCGACGGGAACCCGGCCTCCGGCGTGTCCGGGGTCAGCCGAGCGTCGCCCGGACCGCCTGTGCGGCCGCGACGAGGTGCTCGAGCGACGGCACGGTCTCCTCGTAGCGGCGGGTCTTCAGCCCGCAGTCGGGGTTGACCCACACGACCTTCGGGTCGATCGACTTCACCGCGAGCTCCAGCAGCTCGGTGACCTCCTCCGTCGAGGGGATGCGCGGGCTGTGGATGTCGTAGACGCCCGGCCCGATGCCGCGTGCGTACCCGGCGTCGCGCAGCTCGGGCACGATCTCCATGCGCGAGCGTGCCGCCTCGACCGACGTCACGTCGGCGTCGAGGCCGTCGATCGCACCGATGACCTCGCCGAACTCCGAGTAGCACAGGTGCGTGTGGATCTGCGTCGCCGCCGCCACGCCCGACGTCGCGAGCCGGAACGAGCCGACCGACCAGTCGAGGTACGCGGGCTGGTCGGCCTTGCGCAGGGGCAGGAGCTCGCGCAGCGCGGGCTCGTCGACCTGCACGATCCCGATGCCGGCGGCCTCCAGGTCCGCGATCTCGTCGCGCAGCGCGAGGCCCACCTGGTTCGCGGTGTCGCCGAGCGGCTGGTCGTCGCGCACGAACGACCACGCGAGGATCGTCACGGGCCCGGTGAGCATGCCCTTGACGGGCTTCTCGGTGAG
Organism: Cellulosimicrobium funkei; assembly: GCF_001019615.1. Classification (GTDB taxonomy): domain Bacteria; phylum Actinomycetota; class Actinomycetes; order Actinomycetales; family Cellulomonadaceae; genus Cellulosimicrobium; species Cellulosimicrobium cellulans_E. Next base: position 242,288 of record NZ_JNBQ01000001.1, read on the forward strand.
CGACGCCGTGTACGACGACCACTCGACCGTGATCGGCGCCGGGCGCGTCACGTCGCCCCACAGGATCGGCGGCCGCACGCAGCGCGACCCGTACGACTGCACCCAGCCGTTCGCGGTGACGGCGAACCCGTCGAGGTGCTCCGCGAAGTACTGCACCATGTCGTTGCGCTCGGGCTCGCCGTGCACGAGGACGTCGAGGCCCAGCTCCTCCTGGAGCGCGACGACGCGCGCGATCTCCTCACGCATCGCGGTCGTGTAGTCCGCGTCCGACAGCTCGCCCTTCGTCCACAGCGCGCGGGCGCGGCGGATCTCCGGCGTCTGCGGGAACGAGCCGATCGTCGTCGTGGGCAGCGGCGGCAGGTTCAGGCGCTCCTGCTGCGCGGCCGCACGCTCGGCGTAGTCGCCGCGCGCGAAGTCCGCGTCGGTCAGCGCGGCGGCGCGCTCGCGCACCGCGGGCACGACGACGCCGCTCGCCGCGGCGCGCGAGGCCACCGCCGCGCGAGACGCCTCGATCTCCGTCGCGACGGCGTCGCGACCCTCGGTCAGCGCGCGCGCGAGTGTCGCGACCTCGCCGACCTTCTGGTCCGCGAACGCGAGCCAGTCGCGCAGGCGGGGGTCGAGCGTGGTGCCCGACGCCGTCCCCGCCTCGGCGAACATCTCGTCCTCCACGTCGTGGGGCACGTGCAGCAGCGACGTCGACGTGCCGACGGCGACCGCGCCTGCACCGAGGTCGCGTGCGGCATCGAGCACGTCGAGCTTCGTGGACAGATCGGCACGCCAGATGTTGTGCCCGTCGATCGCCCCGACGACGAGCGTCTTCGACACGAGGTCGTCGTAGGGCGAGTCCGGAAGGTCTGCCCGGACGGCGTCGATCGCGATCGCTTCGACGTCCGTGCCCGCGAGCGTCGCCAGGAAGTCGTGGGTCCCGCCGTCGGCGTCGACCGGCGTCTCCAACCCGCCGAACGGCGTCGCGACGAGGATCGCGGGCCGCGCGTCCTGCGTCGAACCCGGGATCGCTCCCGACCCGGAGGTCTCCGTGGGGAGCGACCCCGGGTTCGACACGGGGCGGAGGTCGGTCGCGAGGGTGCGGTAGGCCGACTCCACCGCTGCCGCGAGCTCCGTGAACGGCACGTCGACCGAGTCGGTGACGAGGATCGGCTCGTCGAGCTGGACCCAGGGTGCCCCCGCGGCGGCGAGCGCGCGCAGCAGGTCGGCGTAGGCGGCGACGACGTCGTCCAGGCGGTCGAGCGGCGAGTACCCGGCGGGCGCGTCGTCGGCGGCCTTGGACAGCGCGAGGAACGTCACGGGCCCGACGACGACGGGCCGCGTCACGACGCCCGCCTCCTCGGCCTCGACGAACTCGCGCACGACGCGGTCGTCGACGAACCGGATCGGGGTGTCCGGGCCGATCTCGGGCACGAGGTAGTGGTAGTTCGTGTCGAACCACTTGGTCATCTCGAGCGGCGCGTCGTCGCCCTGGCCGCGCGCCACGGTGAAGTGGCCCGCGAGGTCGAGGCGGCCGGCGTCGTCGGTGAGCGACGCGAACCGCGACGGGACCGCTCCGAGGGAGGCCGCGACGTCGAGCACCTGGTCGTAGTAGGAGAACGAGCCGGGGACGGACGCGTCGTCGGCGCCGAGGCCGAGGTCGACGAGCCGGCGGACGGTCGCGAGGCGCAGCTCGCGGGCCGTGGCCTCGAGCTCGTCGACCGACGTCTTGCCGGCCCAGAACGCCTCGACGGCCTTCTTGAGCTCGCGGCGGCGCCCGATGCGCGGGTAGCCGAGCACGGTGCCGGCGGGGAAGCCGACCGGGTTCTGGGTAGGGGAGGGTACGGAAGTGGCCATGATCGAAACCTCTTGCTGGTCCGGAGGACCGGTCAGACGGGCGTGCCGTGCGTGGCGGCGCTCGTCGTGGGCAGGGAGGTGCCGGTGACCCACGGCCCGCTGGCCAGGTCCGGGACGAGCGGGGCGGCGGCAGCGCTGGTGCTGCCTCCCGTCCCGGCCGACCCGCCGCCGAGGTGGACACCCTCGAGCAGGTCAAGAGCGGCGCGGTGCTTGTTGAACGTGTACACGTGCAGACCGGGCGTGCCCGCGTCGAGGACGCGCTGCGCGAGGTCCACGGTGTACGCGATCCCGTAGGCGTGCTGCGCCTCCGGGTCGGGCAGGGCGTCGAGCGCGTCCAGCAGGTGCTGGGGCGCGCGCACGCCCGTGAGCTCCTCGACGCGACGGAGCCGCGCGGGCTCCGTCGTGGGCAGCAGCCCGGCGAGGATGGGGATCGTCACGCCGGCCGCGCGGGCCTCGGCGACGAAGTCGGTGTACGACGACGCGTCGTAGAAGAGCTGCGTGATCGCGAAGCTCGCGCCGGCCTGCTGCTTCTGCCAGAGGCGGCGCACCTCCTGGGCGCGCGTCGTGCCGGCGGCGGGGTTGCCGTCGCAGAACGTCGCGACGGCGATCGTCAGCGGGCGGGCCGCGCCGCGCAGCGCCGCGGCCGGGTCGGACGCGCAGCGCGACGCCTCGACCTCGCGCAGGAGCGCGACGAGCTCGGTCGACGACCGCACGCCGTCGGGCGCGGGCTGCCAGTCCGGCTGGTCGCGCGGCGGGTCGCCGCGCAGCGCGAGGAAGCTGCGCACGCCCTCGTCGAGGAAGTCGGAGATGACCTCCTCGACGTCCTCGCGCGACGCCCCGACGCACGTGAGGTGCGCGATCGGCAGCACGGGCGTGCCCTGGAGCAGGCGGCCGACGACCTGGCGCGCGGTCGCGCGGTCGGTCCCGGCCGCGCCGTACGTCACGGACACGAAGTCGGGGTGGGTCGCGACGAGCCGCCGCGCCGTCTCCCAGAACTTGGGCGCCGCGTCCGGGCGCCGCGGGGGCATGAGCTCGAACGAGACCGTGGGGCGTGCGGCCCCGCCGTGGGCCTGCCCGACGGCGTCCGCGACGCTCACGACGTCGCTCCGACCGGGGTGCGTGCGTGCGCGACCGCCGTCGGGCACGTGCTGCCCGGACGGTGCGCGAAGGATGCCTCTGAGACCATTAGTCGCTCCATCGACCCTGGCGTTAGCACCTTTGTCCTCGGGAGGCTTCCGTCGGCGGGTTGCTGCGGTGTCGTCGAGCCAGGACTCTCGACCGCTCTGGATGGTTGGCACGATCCTACGGCGCATCCGCCATGCGGTCGAGGGTGCTCGCCTGCTGAGACGCCCGCCCGGTCGAGGCCTCCTTCCTATGATGGGCGGACGGTCACGACCTGTCGCTCGGAGCGCTCAGGAGGATCCGATGAAGCACTCGTCCAAGCCGCGGCACCGCTCCCGGGAGGTCGACGGGGTAGGTATCCACTACCGCGAGGCCGGGGTGCCCTCGTCGACCGCGGTGCTGCTCCTGCACGGCTTCCCCGCCTCGTCCCACTCGTTCCGGGACGTGATGCCGGTGCTCGCCGACCACGCGTACGTCGTCGCCCCCGACCTTCCCGGCTTCGGCTTCTCCGACGCCCTCCCGCCCGAGGAGTACACGTTCGAGCGCCTGACGGACGTGATCGAGGCGCTGGTCACGAGCCTGGGGATCGAGCGCTACGTCCTCTACGTCACCGACTTCGGCACTCCCGTCGGGTACTCGCTGGCGATGCGCGACCCCGGCCACGTGCTGGGACTGGTCGTGCAGAACGGCAACGCCCACGACGCGGGCCTCGGGGACACCTGGGACACGGCCCGGCGTTTCTGGGCCGACCCGACCCCGGAGAACCGGGCGGCGCTCCCGGACTGGCTGACCTTCGAAGGGACCCGGGACCAGTACCTCGCCGGGTCGCCTCCGAGCGTCCAGGAGCTTCATCCGCCCGAGTCGTGGCACCTCGACTGGGGGCGGCTGTCGCGCCCGGGCATGACCGACCTGCAGTTCCGGCTCTTCACCGACTACCGGTCGCACGTCGCACGCTTCCCCGCGATCGCCGCCTACCACCGGCGCCACCAGCCCCCGTGCCTGGTCCTCTGGGGCCGCTTCGACACGTTCTTCGACATCCGCGAGGTCGTCGCCTACCACGAGGTCATGGAGACCCTCGCCGTGCACGTCTACGACGCCGGTCACTTCCTGCTCGAGACGCACGCGAGCGAGGTCGCCGCACTCCTCGCCGCCTTCGTCGACGACGCGCTCGACCGGGCGGGGTCCACCGCGCGGTGGGCAGCCAGGTCGGCGCGAACCGATGCGCCGGAGGCGCCGGCCCGGGACTAGGGTGAGCCGACCTCTCACCGACGCCGAGCGAGCACAGGAGCCCGCCATGTACGCGACCCCGACCCGCCCGATGACGCAGGACGAGCTCGATCGGATCTGCCGCGTGTGGGCCGACTGCGGCAGCGACGACCCCACCGACCGGTGGCTCGAGCTCTGGGACGGCGGCGACGCGGACGACCACCCGGAGCAGCGCGACGCGATCGTCGCGATCGCGCGGGAGGTCGGCCTGGAGACTGCGGTCGAGGACGGCGTGCTGCGCGTGCAGAAGACGCAGCAGCTCCACGACGAGATCGGCGCGCGCTGGATCTGACCAGGTCAGGGCTCCTGCGCCACAGATCTCACGCTTTCTACGCTACAGATCTCAGGCCGCGCACCGTCGTCAACGGCGCCGGAGCTCCGGGACGTGCAGGCGCCGGAGGAACCGGTCGGTGCGCAGGGGCGGGCCGTGGCGGTCGAGCAGGGACACGACGACGACCGTCGCGGTCGCGATCGGGATGGTCCATGCCGCGGGCTGGGCGAGCAGGGCGCGCACGACGCCGACGCCGTCGGCCGCCTCCTCAGTCGGGCCGGCCCCGTAGCCCGCGGCCCCGAGCGCGGACGAGGCGAGCAGCGCCGTCGCGCACAGGACGGACCCCACGACCATCCCCGCCACCGCGCCGCGCGCGGTGAGGCGGCGCCACCACACGCCCAGCAGGATCACGGGCGACAGCGCGGAGGCGGCGAAGACGAACACCGTCCCGACGCTCGTCACGAGCCCCTGCGGGATGGTGACGAGCGCGAACGCGAGCGGGATGAGCGTGCACGCCACCGCCGACCACCGGAACGACCGCACGGTCCCGCCGAACAGGTCCTGGCTCACGACGCCCGCGAGCGCCACGACGAGCCCCGAGGACGTGCCGAGGAACGCGGCGAACGCCCCGGCGACGACGAGCGCGGCGAGCAGCTCGCCGCCGAGCCCGGGCACGAGGCGGGTCGGCAGGGTGAGGACCACGGTGTCCGCGACCCCGGGCTCGGCGAGGTCGGGAGCGACGACCCGCGCGACGAGCCCGAGCGTGCTCGACACCATGTAGAACACGCTGATCATCACGAGCACGACGACTGTCGTGCGGCGGGCCGAGCCGCCGTCGGGCGAGGTGTAGAAGCGCACGAGGACGTGCGGCAGGCCGGTCGTGCCGAGCAGGAGCGCGAGCAGGAGCGAGACGGTCGCGTACGCGTCGAGGCCGCCGGGTCCGGCGTCGTGGGGGAACACGGCGGCGGGGTCGAACGTGACGATCGCGCCGCCGGGCTCGAACGCCCCGCCGAGCGCCATGAGCACGAACACGAGGGGCAGCGCGAGCGCCGTGAGCTTGACCCAGAACTGGAACGCCTGGACGAACGTGATGGAGCGCATGCCGCCCGCCGCGACGACCGCGCTCACGACGACCGCGATCCCGACCGACCCGACCCACGGCGGGACGGGCGCGACGCTCGTGATGACGAGCGCCGCGCCGTGGAGCTGCGGCACCACGTAGAGCCACCCGATGACGAGCACGAGGACGCTCGTGACGCGGCGCGCGACGACGGAGTCGAGCCGGGCGTGGACGAAGTCGGGGATCGTGTACGCGCCGCTGCGGCGCAGCGGGCCGGCGACGAACAGCAGGACGAGCAGGTAGCCCGCCGCGTACCCGACGGGGAACCAGAACGCCTCGGCGCCGGAGAGCAGCACGAGCCCCGAGAGGCCGAGGAACGTGCCCGCGGACAGGTACTCGCCGCTGATCGCGGACGCGTTCCACACGGGCCGCACCGTGCGCGACGCGACGAAGAAGTCGCTCGTGGTGCGGGAGATGCGCAGGCCGTAGAACCCGATGAGGCCGGTCGCGAGCAGGAGCAGCCCGATCGCGACGAGGGGCAGCGCGCTCACGGGGCGCCCGCCTGGTCGGGGACCGCCTCGTCCGGGCCGGCCTCGGCGGGCCCGGCCGATCCCTCGGCGAGGGCGCGGTACCGGCGCTCGTTGCGCGCCGCCGCGACGGCGAACACGACCGCGAACGCGACGATCACGGGGTAGAAGCCGTACGCGTGCACGAGCCAGGGGAGCGGGACGCCGAGGATCACGACGGCGTCCAGCGCGGGCACCGCGCTCATCGTCACCGTGAGCAGCGCGACGACGGCGAGGAACGAGACCACGCACGCGAGCCCGAGCCGGAGCTGCGCCCGGACGAGGCCGCGCGTGTAGTGGGCCACGTCGTCGTCCGGCTCCTCGGGTCGGCCTCGCGGGGTGCCCGACGGCGGCCCGGCGTCGGGTCGCGCGTCCGTCGACCGGACGCGCACGCGCTCGGCGGGCGGGGTCGGGTCCGACGACGGGCCCGGGTCGCTCACGACGGCCCCCGGTGCGGGCCGAGCAGCGCCTCGCGCACCGCCGGGACCATGCGGCGGCTCACCGGGACCTCGTGGCCCGCGACGACGAGCGCGGGCTGCGCGCCCCCGAACCGCGCCGCGGTCACGGCCGCGCGGTCCACGAGGTACGACCGGTGGACGCGCAGGAACCCGGCCGGGGCCCACCGCTCCTCCAGGTCGGACAGCGGCTCGCGCACGAGGAACTGCTCGGTGTCCGTCACGAGCCGCGAGTAGTCGCCCTGCGCCTGCACCCATCGCACCGCGCTGCGCCGGACGAGCCGCGTCGTCGTCCCGACCGTCACGACCAGCGTCTCGTCCTCCGGCACGTCGGGCCCCGCACCGGACCCCACGACCGGGGGAGCGGCGCTCGCGGCCGTCGCCCCGGCGTCCGGCACGGCACCTGACCCGCCGACGCGGCCCGCGCGGTCCGCGACGCGCTCCACGACCCGGTCGACGGCGCGTGTCAGGCGCTCGCGGCGCACGGGCTTGAGCACGTAGTCGACCGCCTCGACGTCGAACGCCTCGAGCGCGCGAGCCTCGTCGGCGGTGACGAACACGACGGCCGGGCGGTCGGCGAACCGCGAGAGCGCGCGCGCGAGGTCGAGGCCCGTCAGCCCGGGCATGTGGATGTCGAGGAAGGCCGCGTCGACCGTGCGCGAGGAGAGCTCGCGCAGCGCCTCCGAGCCGGTCGCGACCCCGAGCACGGTCCGCACGCGCGGGTCGCGCCGCAGCAGGGCGACGAGCTCGTCGAGCACGGGCCGCTCGTCGTCGGCGACGAGCACGTCGAGCCCGACGGCGGCCGGGTCCTCGGGCGCCGGGCCCGGGGTCGCTTCGGTGCCGGTCACGGCACGCTCACCTCCGTCTCGTGCAGGGGCTGGGAGCGGGGCACGCGCAGGCGCACGAGCGTGCCCGAGCCGGGGGCGGTCTCGATGTCGAGCGCGTGGTCGTCGCCGTAGAGCTGGCGCACGCGCCGGTCGACGTTGCGCAGCCCCACGTGCTCGCTCCCGCGGGACGTGAGGAGCTCGCGCACGACCGCCGGGTCCATGCCGACGCCGTCGTCCTCGACCGTGATCTCCGTCTGGGTGCCCTCGTCGCGCGCGGTGATGACGATCGTGCCGCCGCGCTCCCGGGGCTCCAGCCCGTGCCGGACCGCGTTCTCGACGAGCGGCTGCACCGACAGGAACGGGATCACGGTGGTCAACGACTCGGGCGCGATCTGGAGGGTCACGGCGAGGCGCTCGCCGAACCGTGCGCGCTCGAGCTCGACGTAGGAGTGGATGGAGCGCAGCTCGTCCGCGAGGGTCGTGAAGTCGCCGCGGCCCCGGAAGGAGTAGCGCGTGAAGTCGGCGAAGTCGAGCACGAGGTCGCGCGCCCGCTCCGGGTCCGTGCTGATGAACGACGCGATGGCGCCGAGCGCGTTGTAGACGAAGTGCGGGCTGATCTGGGCGCGCAGCGCGCGCAGCTCGGCCTGCGCGAGCGCCGTGCGCGACGCCTCCAGCTCGCCGAGCTCGAGCTGGGCCGAGCACCACTGCGCGACCTCGCCCGTCGCGCGCACGAGCGGTGGGCGGACCGTGCCGGCGAACGCGACGACCACGCCCGCGACGCGCCCGCCCGCGACGACTGGCGCCCCGACGGCGTCCGCGACGTCGCCGCCCGCCTCGTCGCCGTTCTTGTGGTCCCGGCTCTCGACGTGGCGGCGACCGGTGGCGAGCACGCGCTCGGCGACCCGGCGCGCGTCGGGCTCGAGGGTCGTGCTGCCGTCGAGCGCGACGGCGCCCTCGGCCGTGACCACGGCGAGCGCCTCGGCGCCGAGGAGCTGGCGCAGGGAGCGTGCCGCGCGGCCGACGTCGTCGCCGTCGAGGCCGCCCCGCAGGTGCGTCGCGGCGCGCGACGCGAGGTGCAGGGTGCGGAACGTGGCGCGGTCCGAGTCGCTCCCGAGCTCGCGCGACCCGCGCGCGAGCCGCCAGGCGAGCACGAGCCCGAGGGTGAGCAGCACGCCCACGGCGAGACCGGCGACGGCGCCGGCGAACACGGGCCCGGACATGCAGTGATCGTATCCAGCGCGGCGTCACCCACCCGGCGGGCCAGATAAGGTTAGGCAGCCCTATCCCATGACGAAGGAACCTCCTGTGCCGATCTCCCGGACCACGTCGAGCCCGCGCGTGCGCCGCAGCGTCACCACCACCGCCCTCGTGCTCGCCGCCGCCCTCCTCGCGGCGTGCTCGTCCGACCCCGAGCCCGCGCCGACCGGTGCGCCGGCGCCGGACGACACCGCGGCGGGGTACGCCGTCGAGCACGCGCGCGGGACAGCCGAGCTCGCGGCGGCGCCGCAGCGCGTCGTGACGCTCGAGCCCGTGGAGACGGACACCGCGGTCGCGCTCGGCGTCGTCCCGGTCGGTGCCGCCGTGCTGAGCGTCGAGGCCGGCGTGCCGGCGTACCTCGGCGAGGACGCGCAGGCGATCGAGGTCGTGGGCACGGTGCCCGAGCCGAGCCTCGAGGCCATCGCCGCGCTCGAGCCGGACCTCATCCTCGGCACGGAGTCGCGCCACGCCGACCTCTACGCCCAGCTCGCGGGGATCGCGCCGACGGTGTTCATGGCGACGCAGACCGACCCCTGGCAGGAGAACGTGCTGCTCGTGGGCCGCGCGCTCGGCCGCGAGACCGACGCCCAGGCCCTGCTGGACGCCTACGACGAGCGGTGCGCCCAGCTCCAGGAGGACTACGACGTCACCGGGACGGCGCAGCTGCTGCGCCCGCGCGACGGCATCGTGTCCGCCTACGGCCCGCGGTCGTTCGCGGGCAGCACGCTCGAGTGCGTCGGGTTCTCGACGCCGGAGCAGGACTGGGGCGAGGACATCTCGGTCGACCTGTCGCCCGAGCGCGTGACCGAGGCCGCCGCCGACCTCGTCCTCGTCTCTGCCGCCGACCCGGCCGACCCGGCCGCGGTCCCGGCCGAGATCCCGCTCAACGCGGGGTCGTTCCCCGACGTGCGCGTCGTCGACCAGTCGTACTGGATCAGCGGCGTCGGGCCGCTCGGTGGGCAGGCCGTCCTCGACGACGTCGAGCAGTTCCTCCAGGACCGTGCCGGGTCCTGACCGGCGGGCCGGGTCCTCGGCCACGGCCGCGAGCACGGCCGGGAGCGTGGCGGGGTGCCGGTTCCACCGGTCGCCCAACGTCCTCTTCCCGACGACGGTCGCGCGCGTGCACGACGTCGGCCCGCGCCTCGTGCGCGTGACCCTCGCCGGCCCGGACCTGGCGGGGTGCGCCGACGTCGGGCTCGACCAGCGCGTGAAGATCCTGCTCCCCGGCCCGGGTGCGGACGAGCTCGCGCGGCGCGCGGGGCTCGCGGTCGAGAGCGTGTGGCGGCGCGGGTGGTCCGCGCTCGACGACGACGTGCGACCGGTGATGCGCTCGTACACGCCTGTGGCCGTGCGGCCGCGGGCCGCCGAGGTGGACCTCGACCTGTACCTGCACGAGCCCGCCGGACCGGCGAGCGCCTGGGCACGCCGCGCGGCGCCCGGGGATCGCGTGCTGCTCTCGGCGCCGCACGCGCGGTACGGCGTGACCGACCACGGCACCCAGTGGGACCCGGGGCTCGACGTCGCGCACGTGCTGCTCGTGGGTGACGAGACCTCGGCGCCCGCGGTGCGCGGCATCCTCGCGAGCCTGCGTCCCGACGTGCGGGCGCACGTGCTCGTGGAGGCCGACGACCCGGCCGACGCGCCGGTCGGCGACGTGCCCGGGACCGTGCGCGTCGAGCACGTGCCTCGGCATCGCCGTGGGGCCGAGCGGGCCGTGCTGGGCGCGGTCCGGGACTGGGCAGCGGAGCACGGCCGGTCCGCGGCCGACGCGGGCACCGGCTTCTACGCGTGGTGCGCGACGGAGAGCGCCACCGTCGCGCGGGTCCGCGCCGAGCTCGTGGCGGCGGGGATCGAGAGGTCGCGCGTGCACGCGCAGGGCTACTGGCACGACCGGTCCCGGCGGGACGGGGTGCTCAGACGATGAGCGCGACCAGGACGACGAACAGCACTACGAGGACGAGGAGCGTGCCGAGCCCGACCAGCAGGCCGAGGGCGACCGGGTGCGCCTGCGGCCAGGGCACGAGCCGCCGGTCGAACGCGCGGAGCTGGGCCGGCGTGACCGGCTGGTGCCAGGGCGTGAGCGGGACGCCGCGGCGCGCGAGGTCGAGCGCGACGGTCGAGAGCTGGTCGCGGTCCCACATCTGCCCGACGAGCAGGAGCAGCCGCTTGGTGGGGCCGAGGACGATGAGGTGGTGCGTCGCCCCGGCCATCCCGAACGCCATGCGGTCCACCGTGACGACGCGGTCGACGTCCGTGACCGTGAACCGCTTCGGTCGGCCCCACCCGTGCACGGTGTACGTCCCGTCGCCCAGGACGATCCGCGCGCGGTCGACCATGCGCCGCCCGATCGCGTACGTCAGCGGGATCATGGACAGCGCGAAGACGAGGAACCCGACGGCGAGGGCCATGTTCCCGCCCGTGATCGCCGCGGGGAGCTGGGCGAGGCCCACGAGCGGCGCGAGGATCGAGATCAGCGTCATGTTGGAGCGCAGCACCTGACGCTTCGCGGCGTCGCTCATGGCCAGCTCGATCACGGGCGGGAACGTCCCACGTCCGGTCGTCGTCGCGTCAGCCACGGCGGAAGAGCTTTCGCCCGGTGGCCGGGTGGAGGGGCGACCCGGCCGCGATCTCGACGGCGTTCGCCCAGACCGGGACGTCGTCGGGGCGTAGCGCCCCGGCGCGGACGGCGCGGTCGCACAGGCCGCGCGCGACGGCGCCGAGGCTCTCGCGGCAGGAGAAGGCGCCGTCGACGAGGGACAGGGCGACGGTCGAGGCGGGAGCCTGGCCCGTTCCCGGGTCGAGGGGCCCGACCGTCGCGACGGCCCGGCCGTGCGAGAAGAACGCCGTGGCGCGCGGGGTGACCCAGCGCAGCACGTCGAGGTCGTCGAGGAAGAAGGCGCGACCGGCGCCCCCGATCTCCCACAGCGCCGCACCGGCCTGGTGGGCGGCGTCCGAGGCGCGACGCTTCCAGCGCTGGGAGCCGAACGCCTCGGCGACCCAGCCGGCCGCGGTCGAGGGGTCGGTGGCGAGCACGACCGTGACGGTGGGGATCTGACCCCGCGGCGGGTCGAGCGTGATGGGGACGGGAGGGCGAGCCACGCCCGTCACCGTAGCGGTCGCGGCGGCGCGGTCGTCGACCGGGCCAGGTGCCGAGCACGACCTTGGTGTCGTTGTCGGGCGGATAGCGACACCCAGGTCGTGCTCGACGGCGAGCAGGGTCGTGCTGGTCGGCGAGGCGTCGGCCGGCCCGCGGCTCAGCAGCAGCGCGAGCCCGGGTTCGCGTCCTGCTCGGCGTGGCGCATGCGCCAGAACTCGCGCTCGGTCAGCACGACACCGCCCGGGTGCACCGCGCGCTGGTGCGCGGCGTAGGTCGCGTACGCGTCGTCGCCCATGACCTGCCGCACGTACCAGCGGACGGCGCGGAGCCCCGCCACGACGGTCGCGCGGACCGTCGTGGCGGGACCCTGCGAGCCCTGCCGCACCGTCACCGGTGCCCCGTCGCGGCAGGGCGCTTCTCGGGCGGCAGGGCCGCCCACTCCTTCTGGATCTCCTTCTCGGCCTTCGTCGCGAACAGGTCGGCCGGGGCGAAGCGCCGCGAGGCCACGGGCGGGTCCTCGTGGTTCGTGCCGCCGCCGACGCGCAGCGCCTTCGCGGTCACGAGGACCGAGGCGACGATGACGACGATCGCGAGCACGACGAACACGATCGAGAGCGTGCCCTGGACGAACGTGTTGCGGACGACCGCCTCCATCGCCTCGACCGAGCCGGCCGTGCCGAACGACGTCTCGCCGGCGGCGAGCGCGTCCTTGAACGCGTTGTGGTTGGCCCAGTACCCGACCGCGGGGACGGGGGAGAAGATCTTCTCGATCGACGCCCAGATGGTGATGACCGCGGTGAACGCGAGCGGCGCCGCGACGATCCACAACCAGCGCTGGTAGCTGCGCCCGCGCTTGGCGACGATCGCCAGCACGACGGCGAGCGCGATCGCCGCGAGGAGCTGGTTCGCGATGCCGAAGAGCGGGAAGAACGTGTTGATGCCGCCGAGCGGGTCGGTGACGCCGAGGTAGAGGATGCTGCCCCACCCGGCGACCATGATCGCGGTGCACAACCACACACCCGGCCGCCACGTCACGTCCCGGAACCTGGGCGCCACGTTGCCGATCGTGTCCTGGAGCATGAACCGCGCGACGCGCGTGCCGGCGTCGACGGCCGTGAGGATGAACAGCGCCTCGAACATGATCGCGAAGTGATACCAGAAGCCCATCATCGCGGTGCCGCCCACGAGCTGCTGCATGATGTGCGCGAGGCCGAGCGCGAGCGTCGGGGCACCGCCCGTGCGGGACACGATCGACGGTTCACCGACGGCCTCGGCGGTCGACGTGAGCATGTCCGGGGTGAGGTTGACCCCCATGAGGCCGAGCCCGTTGACGAACGCGACCGCGCCCTCGACCGTGCCGCCCGTGGCGGCCGCGGAGGAGTTCATCGCGAAGTAGATCCCGCGGTCGATCGAGATCGCGGCGACGAGCGCCATGATCGCGACGAACGACTCCATGAGCATGCCGCCGTAGCCGATGAAGCGCGTCTGGCGCTCCTTCTCGACGAGCTTGGGCGTGGTACCCGACGCGATGAGCGCGTGGAAGCCGGACAGCGCGCCGCACGCGATGGTGACGAAGAGGAACGGGAACAACGCCCCGGACACGACCGGGCCCGTCTCGCCGCTCGCGAACTCGCTGATCGCGGGCACCGTGATCTCGGGCCGCACGACGATCACCGCGACCGCGAGGACGACGATGACGCCGACCTTCATGAACGTCGAGAGGTAGTCGCGGGGCGCGAGCAGGAGCCACACGGGCAGGACGGCGGCGACGAAGCCGTAGACGATCACGCCGACCGCGATGGTCGTGCGGTCGAGGTGGAAGAGCTCGGCGCCCCACGACGTGTCCGCGATCCAGCCGCCCGCGACGATCGCGGCGAGGAGCAGGACGAACCCGATGATCGAGACCTCGGTGATCTTCCCCGGGCGGATGTAGCGCAGGTAGACGCCCATGAAGAGCGCGATCGGGATCGTCATCGAGACGGAGAAGACGCCCCACGGGCTCTCGCCGAGCGCGTTGACGACCACGAGCGCGAGGATCGCGACGATGATGATCATGATGAGCAGCGACGCGACGATCGCGGCGGTGCCGCCCACGCGGCCCAGCTCCTGGCGCGCCATCTGGCCGATGGTCCGGCCGCCGCGGCGCATGGAGAAGAACAGGACGAGGTAGTCCTGCACCGCGCCCGCGAGCACGACGCCGACGATGATCCAGATCGTGCCCGGCAGGTAGCCCATCTGCGCGGCGAGCACCGGGCCGACGAGCGGGCCCGCGCCGGCGATCGCGGCGAAGTGGTGGCCGAACAGCACGTGGCGGTCGGTCGGGACGTAGTCCTTGCCGTCCTCGCGCACCTCGGCCGGGGTCGCCCGGCGGTCGTCGGGGCGCGTGATGTAGCGCTCGATGACCTTGGAGTAGAAGCGGTACCCGATGAGGTAGGTGCAGACGGCCGCGAACACGAACCAGATCGCGTTGACGGTCTCGCCGCGGACGACCGCGAGCATGACCCAGGCGACGCCGCCGAGCAGCGAGATCGCGGCCCACAGGGCGATCTTCTGCGGCGTCCAGCGGGTCCGCGTCTGCGCCCCGGGGACGGAGTCGGGCACTGCGGTGGGGGGCAGCGACGGGTCCGGCGTGATCTCCGGCTCGTCGGGGGCGGCGTTCCGCGCCGCGCGGGTGTCTGTCGTCATCGAGCCTCTCCAGGTCGCGTCGTTGCGGTCCGACCACGGAAGGCTAGGGAGGCCGCGAGGGGGTGATCCAGGTCACGTCGACCGGCGGTCGAGGTGTGCGACGAACGGTGGCCCGCGTGCGACGAACGGCACGACGCCGGACTGCTGCCGGACGCCGGGCGCGCCGTGGCGCGCCGGGTTAGCGTCGGGTGACGACCCGCGCCCCGAGCCCGCAGGAGTGTCCGTGCCCACGTCCCCCCGCTCCCTCGACCGCGCCTCCGTGGCGGCCGTGCTCGCGCTGACGGTCGTGCTCGCCGTCCTGGCGGCCGTCGCCGTCACGGGTGGCCGCGCCGCCGCGGCGCAGGCCGAGACCGGTCGCCTCTCGCTCTTCAAGCGGATCGAGAACCTCGACACGGGATCCTCAGAGGGACGCCGCGAGCTGTGGACGATGCACGCGGTGAACGTCACCACGGGCGCGACGATCGAGGGCGACGGGCTCAACGGCGTGCAGTCGCTCGAGGTCCCGGCGGGGACCTACCGCATCTCCGAGTCGGGCGGCGTGTCCGGCTACCGGTTCCAGAACTGGAACTGCGGCGGGGCGGACATCCTCGACCCGACGCCCGAGGTCGTCGTGCCTCCCGGCGGTTCGGTGCAGTGCACGGTCGACAACGAGGCGGTCCGCCCGAGCCTGACGCTCGTCAAGGAGGTCGAGGGCGGCACGGCGTCGCCGGCCGACTGGACGCTGCGCGCGCAGGGGCCCGAGTCTGTGGCCGGGCCGTCCGGCAGCCCCGCGGTGACGGGCGTGCCGATGCGGGTCGGGCAGTACACGCTGTCGGAGGAGGGCGGCCCGGCCGGGTACCGGAGCGAGGGCTGGACGTGCGACGGCGCCCCGCTGTCGGGGGACGTCGTCACCCTCGACCTGGGGCGGTCGGTCACGTGCACGGTCCGCAACGTGTCGGGCGCGGGCGGTGGGGCGGAGCCGACGCTCACGCTCGTCAAGAAGGTCGTCGGCGGCCCGGCCGGCGCCGAGGACTGGACGCTCAGCGCGACCGGGCCGCAGGCGGTCTCGGGCGTGACCGGCGACCCGGAGGTGACGGCGGCAGGCGTCGCGCCCGGCGAGTACGCGCTCGGGGAGCAGGGACCCGTCGGCTACGCGGGTGCGTGGTCCTGCACGGGCGCCGCGGCGGGCGACGGAGCCGGCGGGAGCGTGACGATCGCCCCGGCCGAGCACGTCACGTGCACCGCGACCAACACGTGGCAGGGCGGGATCCTCACGCTCGTCAAGGAGATCGAGGGCACGACGACGGCCGTCCCCGCGGACTGGACCCTCACCGCGGCGGGCGAGGGCACCACCGTCTCGGGGTCGAGCGGCTCGCCGGACGTCACCGGCGTGGACGTCCCGCCCGGTGACTACGCGCTCTCCGAGGCGGGCTGGACGGGGTTCGACCCGGGACCGTGGCAGTGCACAGGCGGCGCGCTCGACGGCTCGGTCGTCAGCGTCGAGCCCGGCGCGACGGTCGTGTGCACGGTGACGAACGCCGTCGTGCTGCCGCACCTCACGCTGGTCAAGGAGGTCCAGGGTGGGCCGACCGTGCCCGCCGACTGGTCGCTCGCGGCGACGGGGCCGCAGGCCGGGGGTGGGACGGCCACGATCACGGGCCCGTCCGGCGGGGTCGAGGTGTCCCACGTGCACGTGGGCGCAGGTGAGCACACGCTCGCAGAGCTCACGACCCTGCCCGACCACGAGTCGGGGGAGTGGGTGTGCGAGGGGGCGACCGGCCAGGCGGGAGACGTCGTGACGATCGCGCCGGACGACGACGTGGTCTGCACGGTGACGAACACCTACGTCGGCTCGACGCTCACGCTCGTCAAGGACGTCGTGGGCGGGTCCGCCGACCCGGCCGCGTGGACCCTCACCGCGACCGACGCGGCCGGGGACGCGGTCGTCGAGGGCGCGAGCGGGACCCCCGCGACGACGCAGCGGCACCTGTCCGCCGGCGACTACGAGCTCGCGGAGACGGGAGGGTTCGGCGGGTACGACAGCGAGGGGTGGTCATGCACGGGAGACGCGACGCTCACGGGCTCGACGGTGTCGCTGCCCGCGGGCGGCGTCGCGACGTGCACGGTGACCAACGTCGCGCAGCTCCCGCACCTCACGCTCGTCAAGGAGCTCGACGACCGCGGGTTCACCGGCGAGGTCGACGCCACGGAGTGGACGCTCTCCGCCGAGGGCGCCGGGCTGTCGGCCTCGGGCCCGACCGCGAGCGCCGCCGTCTCGCACATGAGCGTCGAGCCCGGACGGTATGCCCTCGCGGAGAGCGGCGGACCCGAGGGGTGGACCTCGCTCGGCTGGAGCTGCGAGGGTGCGCGCGTGGCGGGGTCCACGGTGATCGTCCCCGCGGGCGCCGACGTCGTGTGCACGGTGACGAACCACTGGCTCGCCGGCACGCTGACGCTCCACAAGGAGGTCGTCGACGACGCGGCCCCGGCCGACGACTGGGAGCTCACCGCCGCAGGACCGACCCCGCTGTCGGGTCACGACGGCAGCCCCGACGTGACCACCGTCCCCGTCGCCGAGGGCGCTTACGACCTCTCGGAGTCGGACAGCGAGTGGGACTACGAGCAGGTGGCGTGGGCCTGCGACGGCGGCGAGCTGGTCGACGACACGGTCCGGGTCGGGGACGGTGCCGACGTCACGTGCACCGTCACCAACACGGTCACCGCCCCGACGACGCCCACCGAGCCGGGCGAGACGTCGCCGCCCACGGACGGGCCGACGTCGGACGTGCCCGGGCCGGACGCGACCCCCACGTCCGGTGCGACCACCGGCGCGGAGGACCTCGCCACGACCGGCTCGGCCGTCACGGGGCTGCTCGCCACGGCGCTCGCGGCCCTCGTGCTGGGCGGTGTCCTGCTCGCGCTGCGACGGCGCCGCGCGCGTGACGACGCGGGCTGACGCGGGCTGACTGCACCGAGGCCTGCGTGCCGCGGTCGCCGCGCGCGACCGCGCCGTGCGGGCTACGGTCCTGAGGTGGCCGACGAAGAAGCGGACAGCGAGGGCGGCCGGTCGTGGCGCGAGACCGTGACCGTGGTGCTGCTCGCGGTGACGGCCGTCCTCACGGCGTGGAGCGGGTTCGAGGCGAGCAAGTGGGGCGGCGAGATGTCGATCGCCTTCTCGCGCGCGTCGACCCAGCGCATCGAGGCGTCCACGGAGCGCGCGCACGCCGACACCGCCCGGTCGATCGACCTCCAGGTGTTCAGCCTGTGGCTCGAGGCGTACGCGACCGGGGACACGGAGCTGGAGGAGTTCACGCGCGCGCGCTTCACGCCCCACTTCCAGCCCGCGTTCGACGAGTGGCTCGCCTCGCGCCCTCTCCGGAACCCCGACGCCGCCCCGAGCCCGTTCGCGCTCGACGCCTACGTCCCGCCGGGTGCGGTCGAGGCGGTCGAGGCCGACGAGCGGGCCGACGCCCTCTTCGCGCAGGCGCTCGTCAACAACCAGCGGGGCGACAACTACACGCTGACCACCGTGCTCTTCGCGCTCGTGCTGTTCTTCGGCGCCTTCGCCGGTCGGTTCCGCTCGGAGCGCGCCTCCTGGGCCATGGTCGGCCTCGCGTGCGTGGTCCTCGTGGTCGGCATCGTCTTCCTGGCGACCTTTCCCAAGATCATCTGACGCCGCGGTCCCCAGGCACCGGAGGGCCTCGTAGCCTGGGGCGATGCAGACCTTGACGACAGCGCGGCTCACCCTCCGCCCGTGGCAGCCCGACGACGCCGACGCCGTCCTCGACATCTACTCGCGCTGGGACGTCATGCGGTTCATCGGCGTGACGCCGCGCGTCCTGGAGCACCGGGACGAGGCGCTGGAGCGGGTCGAGCGCTGGGTCGCCGCCGACGACGGCACGCACGGGGTGTGGGCCGTCGTCCCGCGCGAGGGGGAGGGCGCGGGCCTGCCCGACGCCGCGCCCGTGGGGACCATCCTGCTCAAGCTCATCCCGGCGTCGGGCACGGGCGACCCGTTGCAGCCCTCGGACGACACGGAGATCGGGTGGCACTTCCACCCCGACGTGTGGGGCCGCGGGTACGCGACCGAGGCGGCCTCCGCGGTGCTCGCGCACGCGTTCGAGCGCGGGCTCGACCGCGTCGTCGCCGTGACGCACGTCGACAACGCCGCCTCCCAGGCGGTGTGCCGCCGGATCGGCATGACCCACCGCGGCACCACCGACGCGTACTACGACACCACGTGCGAGCTGTTCGAGGTGACCGCGCCCTGACGGGAGCGCGCCGTCAGGGCACCCGCGTGAGACGCCGGACCGCGCCGAGGACGTCGACGTCGTCGTGCGGCTGGGTGTCGAGCGCGCGGTGGATGGTCATGCCCTCGATGAACGCGTCGAGCACGCGGCACGTCGCGGGGTCGAAGTGGCGCCCGAGGGCGTCGCGGCTGCGGCGCATCCAGTCGTTCGTGAGCGTCCGGTACGCGGGGTCGCGCGCCGCGAGCGTGTAGAGCTCGTGCGACAGGACGAGGTCGCGCTGGGTCGCGAACACGTCGTGCGTGATGAGCGTCGTGACCGCCTGCACGGCCTCCTCGGGCGTGCGCGCGTCGCTCATGCGGCGCTCGAACTGGGCGGCGGCGTCGCGCGTGAACCGGCCGAACGCCTCGCGCAGGAGCTCGTCCATCCCGGCGAAGTGGTACGTCATCGACCCGAGCGGGACGTCCGCCGCGGCCGCGACGCGCCGGTGCGACGTGCCCGCCACGCCGTGCTCGGCGACGACGTCGAGGCACGCGTCGATGATGCGGTCGCGCCGCTCCGGGTCGTGGCGGCGGGCGCGGGGCGTCGGCCCGGTCGGGTCCGCGGGGGCGCTCATGGTCAGATGTTCTCGCGGATCACCCGGGCCGGGTTGCCCACCGCCACCACGTTCGCGGGCAGGTCGCGCGTCACGACGGAGCCCGCGCCCACCACGGTGTTGTCGCCGATCGTCACGCCCGGGCACACGATGACGCCGCCGCCGAGCCACACGTTGTCGCCGAGCGTGATGGGCTCCGCCGCCTCGAGCTTGTCGCGCCGGGGCTGCGGGTCGACGGGGTGGGTCGGGGTGAGGAGCTGGACGTTCGGCCCGATGAGGCAGTCGTCGCCGACGGTGATCGCCGCGACGTCGAGCGCGGTGAGCCCGGAGTTGACGAACGTCCGGTCGCCGAGGTGCACGTTGCTGCCGAAGTCCACCGCGAGGGGCGGCTTGACCCACGACCCCTCGCCGAGCGACCCGAGCAGGTCGGCGAGGATCTCGCGGGCGCGCGTGTCGTCGCCGTCGCCGTCGAGGACGGCGCGGTGGAACGCGTCGACGAGGCGCAGGCCGCGCTGGACGCCGCGCGCGATCTCCGGGTCGTCGGCGACGTACAGGTCGCCCGCGGCCATGCGCTCGTAGCTCGTGCGGTCGTCGCCGGCGAAGTAGTCGGTGGTCATGCGGTGGTGGCCTCCTCGGGCGCGGGGGTCGTGCGACGGTCGGGGTCATCATGCCGGTCGGCGGCGTCCGGCCGACCCGGGGGCCGGCGCGGGGCGAGGACGCCGGCCAGGAGCACGACGACGAGGCCCGCGAGCGGCAGGACGAGCAGCCCGGTGCGCAGGCTCGTGGCGTCGGCGACTAGCCCGACGATCGGCGGGGACAGGAGGAACCCGAGCCGCATGAGCCACGAGACGAGCGTGAGTCCGGTCCCCGCGCGCAGTCCCGGGAGCTCGTCGGCCTGCTGCATCGCGGCCGGGACGAGGGTCGCGACGCCGAACCCGGCCGCGGCGAACCCGGCGATCGTGCCCGGGACGGACGGGAACGCGAGCGCGAGCCCGGTACCGAGCAGCACGAGCGCGCCGCCGGTCCGGGCGACGGCGCGCTGCCCGAACCGGTCGACGAGGCGGTCGCCCACGAGGCGCCCGACGAACTGCGCGCCGACGAGCGCGACGAACCCCGCCGCGGCGGTCGTCGCCGGGGCACCGAGCGAGCCGGAGAGGTAGACCGCCGCCCACGTGCTGCCCGCGTCCTCGACGAGGGTCCCCGCGACGGCCACCAGGACGAGCGCGGCGAGGACGGCGGCCGTGCGGGCGCGGGAGGTGCGCGCCAGCGCTGCGGCGCCGGCCCCCGAGAGGGCTGTGCCGGCGGGGGCGCCGGGCGAGGCGCTCGCGTCGGCCTCCGTCGCGGCGCCGTCGGACGCCTCGCCGTCGAGCCCCGGGAGGCACCAGCGCAGCGCGAGGAGCGCGACGACCGCGAACAGGCTGCCCGTGATCGCGAGGTGCACGCCGAGCGGGAGGTTGAGGGCGATCGCGGCGGCGGCCATGCCGCCGCCGACCACGGCGCCGACCGACCACAGCGCATGGAAGCCGTTGATGATCGAGCGGCCGTAGCGGCGCTGCACGCGCAGGCCGTGGGCGTTCTGCGCGACGTCGGTGAACGCGTCCATCGCTCCCGCCGCGAACAGCGCGACGACGAGCAGCGGCAGGGCGGGCGCGAGGCCCGCGAGCAGCAGCCCGGTCGCCGTGAGCACGGTGCCGGCGACCGCGACGCGCGCCGACCCGAACCGGCGCACGAGCGCCGCCGCGGCGAGCCCCGCCGTGATGGCCCCTGCCGGGAACGCGGCGACGGCGAGCCCGTACGTGGCGTTGCCCAGGTCGAGCCCGGCCTTGATCTCGGGGTAACGCGGCACGAGGTTCGCGAACAGCGCGCCGTTCGTGAGGAACAGCGCGGCGACGGCGACCCGCGCCCGCCGGACGTCCGGCGCCGGGCGCGCGAGGGTGGGAGACGGCATGCGGACGATCGTACACACCGTATGTACGAACGTACATACGGCCCGGGTCAGTGTCGGTCCACCTCGCGGACGAAGCGCACCAGCACGTCGGCCATCGCCGCCGGATCCCACGAGTGGAAGGCGCCTTCGACCTCGTGGACCTCGCCGTGCGGGACCGCCGCGACGACCTTCCGCGCGGAGACGGGCATCTCGGGGAACGTGGCCGTCCCGTAGGTCGCGAGCACCGGCACGTCCACGGTCGCGAGCGTGCCGTCCTCGAGCGCCGTCGTCGCCCAGACGAGGGACTCGCCGTCGGCGCGCTGGCTGCGGGAGCCGCGCGCGAGCTGCTCGAAGTCGGGGGAGCGGCGCATCCCGTCGAGCCACTCGGGCGGCATGTCCTTCATGTACTGCTCGGTCGCGCCGACGTAGTCCTCGGCGTCGAGCCGGCGCTCGAACTCGTCGATCCACTCCTTCGTCGCGGCCGCGTCGTCGCCGAGCGGCGCCTCCCACAGCACGAGGCCGGTGACGGGCAGCCCCGCGTGCGCGGCGGCGAGGGCGATCGTGCAGCCTGACGAGTGCCCGCACAGCACGGCACCTCGGCCCGACCCGCCGTCCGCCACGGCGATCGCCGCCGCGACGGCGGCCAGCTCGCGCTCGAGGTCCAGCGCGCCGTCGGCCGGGCTCTCGCCGCGCCCGAGGCGGTCGTGGACGACCGTCGTCACGCCCTGCGCGGAGACGCGCTCGGCCGTCTCGGTGGTGATCGGGTCGATCGCACGGAACGGGCCCGCGCCGGCGACGAACACGAGGCCGGGGCCCTCGCCGCGGAGGTCGTAGGTGACGGTGTCTCCTCGGGCGGTGAGGACGTGGCTCGTCGTGACGCGGTCGGTCATGGCTGCTCCCTCGGCTCGGTGCGGCGGCCGCCGTCGGGCCGCCACCGAGGACGACCGGCGCCGAGCGCGGGACTCATCGACGCGGGCTCTCCATGCTGTTCGGCGGGGCGGCGCGGCGGGCAGCACCTAGGCTGGCGGGCATGGACACCGAGGAGCGCCTGGCCGTCTTCATCGACTACGAGAACCTCGCGCTCGGGGCGCGCGAGCACCTGGGCGGCATGACGTTCGACTTCGGCCCGATCGCCGACGCGCTCGCCGTGCGCGGGCGCGTCGTCGTGCGGCGCGCGTACGCGGACTGGTCGTACTTCGACGAGGACCGGCGCTCGCTCACGCGGCACCAGGTCGAGCTCATCGAGATGCCCCAGCGCATGGGGGCGTCGCGCAAGAACGCGGCCGACATCAAGATGGTCGTCGACGCGATCGAGATGGCGTTCGAGCGCGACTACATCTCGACGTTCGTCATGTGCACGGGGGACAGCGACTTCTCCCCGCTCGTCCACAAGCTGCGCGAGCTCAACAAGCGCGTCATCGGCGTGGGCGTCGAGAAGTCGACGTCGCGGCTCCTGCCGCCCGCGTGCGACGAGTTCCTCTTCTACGACCGGCTCGAGGGCGTCGACGTCCCGGACGAGCCGGAGCCTCGCTCGGTCCGGGGCTCGCGCGCGTCCGGCGCGACGGCGTCGGGCGGTGCCAAGGCCAAGCGTTCCGGTGGACGCACGTCCGGGCGGCGCAAGGCGACCGAGATCGCCGAGCCGGAGGTCGAGACGCCGGCCGCGGCGGCGCTCGCGGAGCTGGGCGAGGCCGTCGGGCGCTCCTCCCGCCGCGGCGAGCCCGTCGTGACGGAGAACGCCGAGGTCGACGGCGAGACGACTCCCGTCGAGCAGCCCGCCGCCGAGCCCGCGCTCGCCGCGTCCGCCCCCGAGGCCGACGACGACGCGCCGTCGGGCGAGGACGTCCCGATGGAGGTGCGCGTCGCCCAGACGCTCGCCGACCTCGAGGCGTCCACGAGCGGACCCGTGACCGCGTCCGTGCTCAAGCGCACGCTCCTGCGCAAGGACCCGACGTTCAGCGAGGCGGACTACGGGTTCCGCAACTTCGGCGAGTTCCTGCGGTTCCTGGCTGACCGGAGCTTCGTGGAGCTCGCGCCGGGACCCGCGACGGGCGACCCCGAGGTGTCGCTGCCCGCGCAGGGCGACACGGACCAGGCGTTCGCGCTCGTGCGCGACGTGGTCCGCGAGGAGGGCGGCTCGACGGTCCTGTCCGGGCTGAAGAACGCGATCCGCAAGAAGCGCCCCGACTTCAGCGAGAAGGCCCTCGGGTACCGCGGCTTCCTGCAGTTCTGCAAGGCGGCCCAGGCCGCGGGCGCCGTCGACCTCGCCTGGGACGACGACGCCGACGACTACCGCGTGTCGGTCGCCTGAGGCCGCGCGCGACGAAGGCCCGGGCGCCGGTCTCCCGGCGCCCGGGCCTCGGTGTCGGGGCCTGACGTCCGGGCCTGGACGTCAGGCGCGGGTCAGTGCCCGACGAAGGCGAGCAGCGCCTCGTTGACCTCGGCCGCGTGCGTGACGAGGAGGCCGTGGGGCGCGCCCTCGACCTCGACGTACTCGGCGTCCGGGACGAGCTCGCGGAAGCGGCGCCCGGTGGCGTCGATCGGGAGGATGTTGTCCTTCGTGCCGTGGAGGATGAGCGTCGGCTTGCCGGCCGCGCGGACCGCCTCGACGTCGGCCCGGAAGTCCTCGATCCACGTGGGCACGACGGCGTACGCGGCGACGGGGGCGGACCCGATCGCGGTGATCCAGCTCGCGCGCACGGTGTCCTCGCTGATGCGCTTCCCGAGGTTCTCGTCGAGGTTGTAGAAGTTCTTGTAGAAGTCGGTGTACCAGGCGTACCGGTCGGCGCGGGCCGCCTCGACGATCCCGTCGAACACGGACTGGGGGACGCCCTCCGGGTTGTCGTCGCGCTGGACGAGGAACGGCTCGAGCGAGGCGAGGAACGCGAGCTTGGCGACGCGCTCGTGCCCGTGGTTGTGGACGTAGCGGGCGAGCTCGCCCGTGCCCATGGAGAACCCGACGAGGATCACGTCGCGCAGGTCGAGCGTCTCGAGGACGGTGTTCAGGTCGGCCGCGAACGTGTCGTAGTCGTACCCGCTGCCGACCTTGCTCGATGCGCCGAACCCGCGGCGGTCGTAGATGATCACGCGGTAGCCGGCGTCCAGGAGCTCGCGCTTCTGGAGCTCCCAGCTGTGCCCGTCGAGGGGGTAGCCGTGGATGAGGACGACCGGCTGCCCGGCGCCCTGGTCCTCGTAGTAGAGCTCGATGTCGGTGGAGTTCTCCTGGCCGACGGTGATGTACCCCATGGTCGTGCTCCCTTCGCGGAGGGGGAGAACGGTCGTTCTCCCCGCTGGTCGCTACAATAGAGAACGATGGTTCTCACCGCAAGTGGTGCGACGTGAACAGGAGATGACGATGCTCGACGACGCGAGCGCACGCGCGGCGGTCGTGGCCGCCGCCGACCGGCTGTTCTACGCGCGGGGCGTCCAGTCCGTGGGGATGGACGCGGTCCGCACCGAGGCCGGGGTGTCGCTCAAGCGCATCTACTCGCTGTTCCCGTCCAAGGACGACCTCGTCGTCGCCGTGCTGCGGCACCGCACCGAGCAGTGGGACGCGGGGATCGCGCGCGCCGCGGCCGGAGCGACCGCGCCCCGCGGCCGGCTGCTCGCCGTGTTCGACTTCCTCGACGCGTGGTTCCGCGAGGACGGGTTCCGCGGGTGCGCGTTCATCAACTCGTTCGGCGAGCTCGGTGCGACCTCGCCCGCCGTCGCAGCGGCCGTGCGCGAGCACAAGGAGTCGTTCCAGCGGTACGCGCGCGGTGTCGTGCGCGAGGCGGGGCTGCCCGACGACGTCGCGCTCCAGGTCGTGCTGCTCGCCGAGGGCGCACAGACGACGGCGGCCATCACGCAGGACGTCGACGTCGCGCGCCAGGCCCGCCGCGCGGCGGAGGCGATCCTCGACGCGGCGGTCCCGGCGACGGCCTGACCCGGGCAGGCTCGCGCGCCGGGCGCCGTCGGCGCCGTCCCCGTCCCGCTGTCGGTTCGCCGGCGATGTGGGAGCGATCCCACGACACGCCGAGAGAGCGCTTGCTCGGTGTCGTCCCGCCACCGTAGGTTCGCGGACGGAGGGCCGAGGAACGGCCCCCGCCCGGTGCAGAGTCGCGCCGAGAGCACGTCGCGCACCGTGGCGAGACGCAGGCGGCACCGCCGCCGGACTGGAGGATCGATGGACCTCGCACGTCAGCGCTCCCTGCCCACCACCCCGCCTGGCGCCCCACCCGAAACCCGAGCCCGCGCCGTCGCCCGCACGCGCCGCCGGGTCGCGGGCGTCGTCGTCGCCGCGCTCACCGCCGCCGCGGCGGCGCTCGCCGTGACCGTCCCGGCGACGTCGGCCGCCGCCGCGCCGGGGGACATCGTCTGGTCGGACGAGTTCGACGGCGCCGCCGGCTCGGCCCCGAGCTCCGCTCGCTGGAACCACGAGACCGGTGCCGGCGGCTGGGGCAACGCCGAGCTCCAGAACTACACGACCTCCCGCGCGAACTCCGCGCTCGACGGCCAGGGCCACCTCGTCATCACCGCGCGCCGTGAGGCGGACGGGTCGTACACGTCCGCGCGCATGACGACCCAGGGGAAGTACCAGCCGCAATACGGGCGCGTCGAGGCGCGCATCCAGATCCCGCGGGGCCAGGGCATCTGGCCCGCATTCTGGATGCTCGGCGGCAACCTCCCGGGGGTGGGCTGGCCGACGTCGGGCGAGATCGACGTCATGGAGAACGTCGGCTTCGAGCCGCACCGCGTGCACGGCACGGTGCACGGGCCGGGGTACTCCGGCGGCGCCGGCATCACGGGCATGTACCAGCACCCGCAGGGCTGGTCGTTCGCCGACGACTTCCACACCTTCGCGGTGGACTGGAAGCCCGGCGAGATCACGTGGTTCGTGGACGGCCAGCAGTTCCACCGCGTCACGCGCGCGAGCGTCGGCGCGAACGCGTGGGTGTTCGACCAGCCGTTCTTCCTCATCCTCAACGTCGCCGTCGGCGGGCAGTGGCCTGGGTACCCCGACGGCACGACCCAGCTCCCCCAGCAGATGAAGGTGGACTACGTCCGGGTCTACGACAACGGCTCAGGAACCTCGAACCCCGGGAACCCCGGGGGCGGCCTCCCGACCGGGACCGGGACCATCCGGATCGCGAACGGGTACTGCCTCGACGTCCCGTGGGGCCAGACGCACGACGGCAACCGCGTGCAGATCGTCCCGTGCAACGGCAACGTCGCCCAGTCGTGGACGCGGGGGAGCGACGGGACGATCAGGGCGCTCGGCAAGTGCCTCGACGTGAGCGGCAGCGGCACCGCCAACGGGACGGTGGTCCAGCTCTGGACGTGCAACGGCACGAACGCGCAGAGATGGGCCTACGACGCGGGGTCGAAGACGCTGCGCAACCCGCAGTCGGGCAGGTGCCTGGACGCCGAGGGCGGCAACCCGCTCTACGAGGGCCAGCGGTTCGTGATCTGGGACTGCCACGGGTCGGCCAACCAGCAGTGGATCTTCTGACTCGTCCGCAGCCGAGCGATGCGTCCGTGTCCGAGCGCTGCGTCCCCGGACGCATCTCTCGCGCACGGACGCATCGCTCGCCCGGCGAGTCATCCGCCGGCGCGTTCCTCCGTCGGCGGGGGCGCGGACTCGCCGGCCTCCGGGGGGCGTGGGCCCAGCCGGCTCGCGACCATGGGGAGCACGATCACGGACAGCACGCCCGCACCGACGAGCGCCGCGCCGACGCGCGACGTCATCGCGCCCTGCTCGACCGCGATCTCCGTGAGCGCGACGAGCAGCGGCAGCGCGGTCGCCGCGTAGAGCGCCGTCTGGACGCGCTCGACCGACGGGAGCTCGCGCCGGAACCACAGGAGCACCGGGCCGCCCCGCACGACCACCATGAGCACGAAGAACGTCAGCGGCAGCAGCGGCGACGCGACGATGGAGTCGATGTCCAGGCCCATGCCGGAGCTGACGAAGAACACGGGCACGAACACGCCCCACGCGACCGCGTCGAGCTTCTTCTCGAGCGCCTCGACGTCGCCGGGCGCCCAGCGCCGCAGCACCATGCCGCCGACGAACGCGCCCAGCACCGCGTCGAACCCGAGCCCGGCGGCGAGCGCGAGCAGCGCGACGAGCAGCAGCACCGTGAGGCGCAGCGTGCTCTGGCCCGTCCCGTGCTCCGCGGCGCTGAAGAGCCGGTCGCCGCCGAGCGCCTTGAGGCGCCCCAGCCGGCCCGGGAGCGCGGAGAGCGCCACGGCGACGACGGCGAAGAGGACGAGCAGGATCGCCGCGACGCCGCTCTCGCGCGTCCCGAGCAGCACGGCCATCGCGACGATCGGACCGAGCTCGCCGACCGCCCCGACCACCAGCACCGCGCGGCCGAGTCGCGAGCCGAGCTGACCGCCGTCGCGCAGGATCGGGAGCACCACGCCGAGCGCCGTCGTCGTGAGCGCGATCGCCCCCGCCGCGACGGCGTGCGGCGAGTCGTGACCCACGACCACGAGGACGAGCAGCGCCCCGACGACGAGCGACGTCAGCCACGCCGCGCCGGCGCGTCGCCCCACGCGCTCGCGCAGCAGGCTCGGCTCGAGCTCGTACCCGGCGAGGAGGAACAGGAAGCCCATGCCGAGGTCGGAGAGGAGCGTGACGTCGTCGGGCGTCGCGAGGTCGAGCGCGGCCGGACCGATGAGGATGCCGCCGAGCAGCAGCACGACGACCTGCGGGACGCGCGACCGCACCGGCATGAGGCCCGCGAGCAGCGGCGCGAGCAGCGCGACGACGAACACCGGGACGAGCGGGGCGTAGACGTTCACGGTCGGGTCTCCGGGTGTCGGCGGGCGGCGGGTCCCAGGATCCCGCAGCGCCGCAGGTCGCGCGCGGCGGAGGTCCGCGTCGTCGTCCGCCGGGGTTGACGGTCCGTCACGGCCCGGCCTACGGTCGGCCCAGCCGCGGTTCCCGCGGCACCTGGATCGGCAGACAGGACCACTGAGCCGGCGCACCGTGGCGCCGGAGCCGCGCCTCGGTGAGCACGAGCCACCAGGAGGCACCATGACCAGCACCCGCACCTGGGTCCGTGACCCGCTCGGCGTCTTCACCGCGGACGACTCCCCGGACGCGCCCGACGCGCGCGGCGGCATCGTCGTCGAGGACGGGGTGATCACCGAGGTCGTCGCGGCGGGCGCGCGGCCGTCCGCCCCGGTCGACGCGACGTTCGACGCGTCCCAGCACGTGCTCACGCCCGGGCTGATCAACACGCACCACCACTTCTACCAGACGCTCACGCGCGCCTGGGGGCCGGTCGCCGACGCCCCGCTCTTCCCCTGGCTCCAGCGCCTCTACCCGGTGTGGGCGCGCCTGACCCCGCGCGACCACGAGCTCGCGACGACGGTCGCGCTCGCCGAGCTGCTGCTCTCCGGCTGCACGACGGCGGCCGACCACCACTACGTCTTCCCGGCCGGTCTCGACGACGCGATCGACCTCCAGGTCGCGGCGGTCCAGCGGCTCGGGATGCGCGCGACCCTCACGCGCGGGTCCATGACGCTCGGCCAGGACGACGGCGGCCTGCCGCCGCAGTCGGTCGTGCAGAGCCTGGACGTCATCCTCGCCGACTCGCAGCGCCTCGTGGAGCGCTATCACGAGCGGGGCGCCGGGGCGCAGGTCCAGATCGCGCTCGCGCCGTGCTCGCCGTTCTCGGTGACAACCGACGCGATGCGCGAGAGCGCGGCGCTCGCGGAGGATCTCGACGTCCGCCTGCACACGCACCTCGCCGAGACGATCGACGAGGAGGACTTCTGCCGCGAGCGCTTCGGGATGCGCACGGTCGACTACCTCGAGTCGGTCGGCTGGCTCACGGACCGCGCGTGGCTCGGTCACGGCATCCACTTCGACGACGAGGAGGTGCGCCGCCTCGGGGCCGCGGGCACCGGCGTCGCGCACTGCCCGACGTCGAACATGCGCCTCGCGTCCGGGATCGCGCGGGCCGTGGAGCTCGAGGACGCGGGCGCGCCCGTCGGGCTCGGGGTCGACGGCTCGGCGTCGAACGACGCCTCGACGATGATCCTCGAGGCGCGCCAGGCGCTCTACCTCCAGCGCCTCAGGTACGGCGCCGACATCCCCGTGACCCGTGCGCTCGGCTGGGGCACGCGCGGGTCGGCGCGCGTCCTGGGCCGGGACGACGTCGGCGTGCTCGCCGTCGGCAAGCAGGCGGACCTCGCGTTGTGGCGCCTCGACGAGCTGCGCTTCTCCGGCTCGCACGACCCGGTCGCGGCGCTCCTGCTGTGCGGGGCCGACCGCGCGGACCGCGTCATGGTCGGCGGCGAGTGGCGCGTGGTCGACGGGGCGATCCCGGGCCTCGACCTCGCCGCCCTGGTCGCCGAGCACTCGGCCGCGGCCCGCCGCCTCGTCGCGGGCTGACGTGCGCCGGCGGGGACGGCCCGGCCACCGACCGGGGCGTCCCCGCCGCGCTCAGAGCTCGCGGTAGTAGTGGACGACGGGGAGGGCGGTGAAGCCGCTCGACTCGTACAGGGCGCGTGCGGCGTCGTGTCCCGGGTCGCCGCCGGTCCAGACGTTGGCGTACGCGCACCCGGCGTCGCGCAGGAGCTGCAGCGCGGCGTCCACGAGGAGCCTCCCGACGCCCTCGCCCTGCACGTCAGGGTCGACGGCGATGATCTCGAGGTCGCCGGCGCGGGCCCCCTCGGCAGGAGGCTCGCCGATCACCGCGGTGGCGAACCCGACGACCCGGCCGGCCCGCTCCGCGACGACCGTCGTCGCGGGGTGCTTCTCGCACGCGCCGCGGACCTCCGCCTCCTGGCTGCGCCGCCAGTCGGGGTAGGCGAGCCCGTAGAGGCGCTCGCCGAGGATGTCGCGCCACGAGGCGAAGGCGTCCTCCCACGCGCGCAGGGACAGGTCGGCGACGGCGTCGAGGTCGGTGGGCCGGAAGGGGCGGAGCGTGGTGGTCACGGCTGGAGGGTAGGGAGACCGGGCGGGCGAGTGCCAGCGCTTTGACGCGGTCGGCGACGGAGAGACGTCACCGCAGGCCACGCACGAGTTGCCGGGAGGGACTTGACACGCGTCACACTTGGCGTTCGAATAGTGGAAGTAGTTTTCCGCCAAGCGGAACGATAGCTGACGAGGAGGTCCGCTATGAACGCGCGAGCCACGAGGGCCACGGGCGGCGCCGAACGTCGTCCGGTACGCCCCGAGGACGAGCGGCTGCCCATCGGGTCGACGTTCGGGTACGGGTTCCAGCACGTGCTCACGATGTACGGCGGCATCATCGCCCCGCCGCTCATCGTGGGCGGCGCCGCCGGGCTGACCGGGGCCGAGATCGGGACGCTCGTCGCGGCGTCCCTCTTCATGGGCGGCCTCGCGACGATCCTCCAGACGCTCGGCATCCCGTTCTTCGGGTCGCAGCTCCCGCTCGTGCAGGGCGTGTCGTTCGCGGGCGTGTCGACGATGGTCGCGATCGTCAACGGCGGGGGAGGGATCCCCGGGGTGCTCGGGGCCGTGCTCGTCGCGTCGGCGGTCGGCCTGCTCATCACGCCGTTCTTCGCACAGATCATCCGGTTCTTCCCGCCGGTCGTCACGGGCGTCGTCATCACGACGATCGGGCTGACGCTCATGCCCGTCGCGGCGAACTGGGCGATGGGCGGCAACGCGAGCGCGCCCGACTACGGCTCGGTGAGCAACATCGGCCTCGCCGCGCTGACGTTCGCGATCGTCATCCTGCTGTCGAAGGTGGGCAGCGGCACCATCTCGCGCCTGTCCATCCTCATCGCGATCGTCGTCGGCACCCTCATCGCCCTCGCGCTCGGCAAGGCGGACTTCTCCGGCGTGGGCGACGGTCCGGTCGCCGCGTTCCCGTCGTTCCTCGGCTTCGGCGCACCGACGTTCGAGATCGCCGCGATCATCTCGATGCTCATCGTCATCCTCGTGACCCTCACCGAGACGACGGCGGACATCATCGCCGTGGGCGAGATCGTCGGCACCAAGGTGGACCGCAAGCGCATCGCGAACGGCCTGCGCGCCGACATGGCGTCGTCCGTCGTCTCGCCGTTCTTCGGCTCGTTCACGCAGTCGGCGTTCGCGCAGAACGTCGGGCTCGTGGCCATCACGGGCGTGAAGTCGCGGTTCGTCGTGGCGGCGGGCGGCGCGATCCTCGTGGTCCTCGGCCTGCTGCCGGTCCTGGGTCGCGTGGTGGCCGCGGTGCCGACACCGGTCCTCGGCGGTGCGGGAGTCGTGCTGTTCGGCTCGGTCGCCGCGTCGGGCATCCGCACGCTCGCGAAGGTCGACTACTCCCGGCCGATGAACCTCATCATCGTGGCGGCGTCGATCTCGTTCGGCATGATCCCCATCGCCAAGCCCGACTTCTACGACCAGTTCCCCACGTGGTTCGGCATCATCTTCCACTCGGGCATCAGCTCCGCCGCGGTCATGGCGATCCTGCTCAACCTGCTGTTCAACCACGTCAAGCTCGGCAACCCGCCCGACCCGTCCGTGTTCGCCGCAGGCGCGGAGCACGGTGCGAGCTCCGTGGACGAGGACGACCTCGACGACCTCGAGGACGACGGCGTCATCAACGGCTCGACCCGACGCCCCGTGGCCGGCGACGCGACGCCTCCCGAGCCGGTGACCCCGGCCGCCCCGGGCGACGGCCAGGACCGCGACGGCCGACCGGCCGACGGCAGCACCGACGCCACGCCGCAGCCCGCACCGCCCGCCGGGGCGACCGGCGGCGAGAGCAGCGCACCGCGGCACCACGCCGTCGCACCGCTCCCGCGGACCGCGACCCCGTAGGCGCCGGCACAGCGTCGTGCCCGACGCTGCCCCGCACCCGAGCGACCCCCTCGCGCCGGGTGCGGGGCGCCGTCGTGCCCGGGGCGGAGCATCCCGGGCCGGAGCGTCCCCGGACGGGCCTGCGCGCGGTAGGCGGCGACGGGCCGTGTAGCGTCGTGGGTCGGCGTCGAGCACGGCGACCGGGACCCGACCGCAGGACCGCACCATGAGCACCCCCATGCCCGAACCCACGGCACCGACCGGGCACCCGTCTCCCTCGGAGCGACCGCGGGCGTCCGACGGCCCCACCGGGTCCGCGACCTCCGCCGACCACCTGGGCACCGGGCTGCGCACGCGGCACCTGACGATGATGGGGCTCGGCTCCGCGATCGGCGCGGGCCTGTTCCTCGGGTCGGGAGTCGGGATCGCGACCGCCGGCCCCGCCGTGCTCGTGTCCTACGCGATCGCGGGCGTCGTCGTCATCCTCGTCATGCGGATGCTCGCCGAGATGGCGAGCGCGCGGCCCGCGAGCGGGTCGTTCTCCGTGTACGCGGAGGAGGCGCTCGGGCCGTGGGCCGGGTTCCTGCTGGGCTGGCTCTACTGGTTCATGCTCGTGATGGTTCTCGGCGCGGAGATCACCGGCGCGGCGCGCATCGTCACCGGCTGGTACCCGGACGTGCCGCAGTGGGGCGTCGCGCTCGTCGTGGTCGTCGTCTTCGCGGTGATCAACCTGTGGGGCGTGCGGCAGTTCGGCGAGCTCGAGTTCTGGTTCGCGTTCGTCAAGGTCGCGGCGATCGTCGGGTTCCTCGTCGTCGGCGTCCTGCTGGTCCTCGGGCTGCTGCCCGGGACCGACCCCGTCGGCACGTCGAACCTCCTGGGTCACGGGGGCTTCGCGCCCGAGGGCTGGGGCGGGATCGCCGCGGGGCTGCTCGTCGTCGTCTTCGCGTTCGGCGGCATCGAGATCGTCACGATCGCGGCGGCGGAGGCGCGCGAGCCGCGCACGGCCGTCGCGCGCGCGACCCGCAGCATCGTGTGGCGGATCCTCGTCTTCTACCTGGGCTCGGTCGCGATCATGGTGCTCGTGCTGCCGTGGGACTCGCCGCTGCTCGCGGAGAGCCCGTTCGTCGCGGTGCTCGACCTCGCCGGGCTCCAGGGGGCGGCGCGCGTCATGGAGGTCGTCGTGGTGATCGCGCTCCTGTCGGCGTTCAACGCGAACGTCTACGGGACGTCGCGCATGGCGTACTCCCTCGCCGGGCGCGGCGACGGGCCGCGGGCGCTGCGGCGCGTGTCGCGCCGTGACGTGCCGTGGGTCTCGGTGCTCGTGTCGGTGTTCTTCGCGCTCGTCGCGGTCGGGCTCAACTGGCTCCTGCCCGAGGCGCTGCTCGGCATCCTCCTCAACGCCGTGGGCGCGGCGCTGCTCGTCGTGTGGGTGCTCGTGGCGGTGTCGCAGCTCCGGCTGCGCCGCCGGATCGAGGCGGGCGCACGCGCGTCGGGCGAGCCCATGACGCTGCGGATGTGGGGCTTCCCGTGGCTCACGTGGGCCGTGCTCGCCGGGCTCGCGGCGCTCGCGGTCCTCATGCTGACCGACGACGCCGCGCGGGCCCAGCTCGTGTCCACGGCCGGTCTGGTGGTCGTCATCCTGGCGCTCTACGCGGTCACGCGCGGCGGCCGTGCGCGCCGCGTGGCGTCGGCGGAGACGCGCCGGGACGCGTGAACCGGAGGTGACGCCGGACGACCTGCGGGGACACCGGGGACGAACGCCGCGTGCACGGACGTGCGGCGCCGAGAGTGCACAATGAACGAATGACCTATCGCGTCCTGAGGCTCATCCTGTCGCTGCTCGCCTACGTGCTGCTGCGGCCACAGGTGACCGGACGCAACAACATCCCGCGCAACGGGGCGGTCATCCTCGCGAGCAACCACCTGTCGTTCATCGACTCGATCCTCATCCCGATCGTCGCGCCGCGGCACGTCACGTTCCTCGCCAAGGCCGAGTACTTCACCGGCCGCGGTCTCAAGGGCCGCCTGTCGCGCTGGTTCTTCACGACGATCGGCATGATCCCCGTCCAGCGCGACGACCCGCGCGCCGGGCAGCGCTCGCTCGAGGACGCCCTCGAGGTGCTCCAGCGCGGCGGCGCGTTCGGCATCTACCCCGAGGGCACGCGCTCGCGCGACGGCAAGCTGCACGCGGGTCGCACCGGCGTGGCGTGGCTGGCGCTCGCCGGGCACGCCCCGGTGGTCCCCGTCGCGGTGCGCGGCACGGACAAGGTCCAGCCCATCGGCAAGCGGATCCCGCGGCTGCACCGCGTCGAGGTGCACTTCGGCAAGCCCATCGACCCGCAGCGTCAGATCACGGCCGGCACCAAGCCCGCGCAGGCGCGGCGCGAGCTCACGGACGAGGTCATGGCGTCGATCCACCGCATGAGCGGCCAGGACCTCGCGGCCTGACGCTCAGAGCGAGCTCAGCCCGAACGCCGTCGCGAAGCCCAGCACCGTGACGAGCCCGGTGACCGGGCCGCCGAACTCCGTGGCCTCCGGGATCATCGTGTCGACGAGCATGGTGAGCAGCGCCCCGGCGGCGAACGCCTGGGTGATCGCCACGACCGCGGGCGACGCGCCGTCGAGCGCGACGTAGCCGATCCCGGCCGCGAGCGCCGAGACCAGGGTCGTCGACCCCCACAGCACCCAGAGGCGCGACGGCTTCGTGCCCGCCTTGAGCAGCCCGGACGTCGCGGACATCGCCTCGGGCAGGTTCGAGACGAACACGGCGGCGAGCATCGCGACGCTCACCCCGCCGCCCCCGATGAGCGTCGCTCCGAGGACGACCGACTCGGGGATGCCGTCGAGCACCGTGCCGAGCGCGATCGCCGCGCCCCCGGTCCCGCCCGCCGCCTGGACGGACTCCGCCTGCACGCCGGTGGACCGCTTGCGGCCCTCGCCGCCCATCCGGTCGATGATGCGGTCGCCGACGAAGAACGTCAGCGCGCCGCCCGCGAGGCCCGCGAGCAGCACGAGCCCGCTCGCGTGCGTGGACGCGTCCTCCACGAGGTCGTACGCGACCGCGCTGATGAGGACGCCCGAGCCGAACGCCATGATGAGCCCGACGAGCCGCTGGCCCGGCGGTCGCCAGAAGACCAGCGCCGCGCCGAGGAGCAGCGACGACGCGCCGACGAGGCCCCACCAGAAGCCGACCATGCGCCCATTGGACCAGCGGCCGGGCGGGACCGCGCGGGGACGGGGGCGCGCGTCGCGAGGTCCCCCGGCCGGGGGAGGCGCACCCTGGCCCGCCCCGAGAGACTGGGGCCATGACGTTCGACGACGCGCGCCCGGACCGTCCGGCGGCCGTGCCGGGGCGGAGCGGGTGGGACCGGGTCGTCGCGCCGCTGCGCAGCGCGGCCACGGTCCGGGCCGGGGTCTACCTCGTGGTCGGGGGCGTGGTCGCCGGCGCGTACGTGACGCTGGTCGCCGGGTTCGTGCAGATGTTCGCCTCGCTGCAGACGCCGCGTGTCGCGACCCTCGTCCTCGCGCTCGTCTCCGCGGTCCTCGTGAGCACGCCGCCGTTCCTCGCGCCCGTCCGCGCGCTCGAGATCGCGGCCGTGCGGACGTTCCTCGACGTCGACGTGCCCGTGCCGGCGGGTGCCTCGCCCCCGGGCGCGGCGACCCGCTGGCGCGCCGCGGCCTGGTACGGGCTGCACCTCGCGCTCGGCGCCGCGGTGCTCGTCGTGGTGCTGTTCCTCGTCCCGGTCGCGACGCAGCTCGTGCTCTCCGCGACGGGCGTCGAGCCGGTGCTCCTCACCGACTGGCGGCCGTGGGAGGCGCTGCCCGCGTGGACGTGGCTGGTCACCGCGGTGCTCGCGCTGCTCGCCGTCCCGTACGCGGTCGCGCTCGCGCGCGCGGTGCTCCGGCAGGCGGCCCTCCCGCTCCTCGGGCCCGACCAGTCGGAGCGCATCGCGGAGCTCGAGGCGGCGGCCGACCGCGACGCCGAGCGGGGCCGGCTCGCGCGCGAGCTCCACGACTCGGTGGGCCACGCCCTGACCGTCACGACCCTCCAGGCGGCCGCGGCCGCCCGTCTCCTCGACTCCGACCCCGCCGCGGCACGTGCCGCGCTCGCCGCGATCGAGGAGACGGGCCGTACCGCGATGGCGGACCTCGACCACGTCCTCGGGCTGCTCCGCGCGGAGGCGTCGCCGGCCGAGGCGGGCGGACCGCGCGCGCCCGTGCGCAGCCCGGCGCGCACGCTCGCCGACCTCGACGCCCTGCTCGACGACGCACGCCGCACGGGCGTCGACGTGCACCTCGCGCGGGACGACGCCATGCTGCCGGACGTGCCGCGCGCGGTGTCCCAGGAGGCGTACCGCGTGGTCCAGGAGGCGCTCACGAACGTGCTCCGGCACGCCCCGGGCGAGCCGGTCGCCGTCGCGGTGGCGCGGGGTCCGGGCGGCGCGCTCGTGGCCGAGGTGCGCAACCCCCTCAAACCGGGCACGCGTCGTCAGGCACCCGAGGGGTCCGGCCGCGAGCGCCGCGGCCTCGCGGGCATGCGCGAACGGGCCCGCCTGCTGCGCGGGGAGGTCGCGGCGGGCCCCACGCCCGACGGCGGCGCGTGGGTCGTGCGCGCGACGTTCCCGCTGGCAGGATCGGGCGGATGAGCGACGGGACGACGCGCGTGGTGCTGGTGGACGACGAGCCGCTCGTGCGCGCAGGGCTGCGCGTGATCCTCGACGCGGAGCCCGACCTCGAGGTCGTCGGCGAGGCGGCAGACGGCGCGGAGGTGCCGGGGGTCGTCGCGCGGGCGCGCCCCGACGTCGTGCTCATGGACGTGCGCATGCCGCGCGTCGACGGCATCGCCGCGACGCGCGCGCTCCTCGCGCGCGAGGACGCACCGCGCGTGCTCGTCCTCACGACGTTCGAGAACGACGACCACGTGCTCGACGCGCTCCGGGCGGGGGCGCACGGGTTCCTGCTCAAGCGCGCGCGGCCGGAGGAGGTCGCGCAGGCCGTGCGGGTCGTCGCGCGCGGCGAGTCGCTCCTGTTCCCCGACGCGGTGCGGCGCCTCGCGACGGCACGACCGCCCGCGGGCGACGAGCTGCGCGCCGCGCACCTCACCGAGCGCGAGGGCGTGGTGCTGCGGCTCGTCGCGCAGGGGCTGTCGAACGCGGAGATCGCGGGCGAGCTCTACCTCGGTGTCGAGACGGTGCGCACCCACGTCGGCAACGTCCTCGCCAAGCTCGGCGTGCGCGACCGCACCCAGGCCGTCGTGCGCGCCTACGAGTCCGGGTTCGTGCGGGCCGGCTGACGGGCGGGCCGACGCGGGGCGCTGCGGGTGTCCCGGCCCGGTGCGACGATCGCGCCATGGACCTCTCCGTGCTCACCCGCCCCGCACCACCCGTCCCGCCCGTCGCGACGCTCGCCCGCGTCGCCCTCGGGCTCGCCCTGGTGGGTGCGGGCGTCAGCCACCTCACGGTCGCGCGGGAGGAGTTCCAGGCCCAGGTGCCGTCCTGGTTCCCTGTCGACGAGGACGTGACGGTCCTCGCCTCGGGGGCCGTCGAGATCGCGCTCGGCGGGTCGCTCGTCGTGCTGTCCCGCTGGCGGGTCGCGGTGGGCCTGGTCGCCGCCGCGTTCTTCGTCGTGATCTTCCCGGGGAACGTGGGCCAGTGGCTCGAGGGCAAGGACGGGTTCGGCCTCGACACGGACGCCAAGCGGTTCGTGCGGCTCTTCTTCCAGCCCGTCCTCGTGGCGTGGGCGCTGTGGTCCACGGGCGCGCTCCGGGCGTTGCGTCGCGGGCCCGCGCGCGACTGATCCCCCGCGCGGGGGAGCGACGTCGTCGCCGCGGGGGATCCGGCGCGGCCTGCCGGACGCGAGGGTCGAGTCATGAGCACACGAACCTCGCCCCCGTCCTCTGCTGCACCGTCCGGCCCGCGCACGGTCGCCGTCGGGTCCCTCGCCGGCGCGCCGCCCGGTCCCGGGGCGCACGCCGCCCGTGGTCGGTGGATCGCCCCGACCGCCGCGGCGTGGTGGGCGGTCGGGGGAGTCGCGGCCCTCGTCGTCACCCTGACCGGCGGCACGCTCGCGGTGGGCGACGCGAACGACCTGTCGTTCGGTGCCCTGAGCGGGGTCGCGGGCGCGGCGCTCACGCCGTGGGTCGCGGTCCTCGCGCTCGTCGGTGCGGCGACCGCCCTGCGGGCGTGGCTCGGGGCCCGGCACGGCCTCGTCTCCCGGGCCGACCGCGCGCTGACCGTCGCGGCGACCGCGCTCGTCTCGGCCGGGGTGCTCGCCCTCACCGACGCGTCGATCCTGGCGCGGCTCGGGTATCTCCCGGTCACGCTCGTCATGGCGCCGTTCGACCCCGTGATCCGGGCGGCGTTCGAGGACTTCCTGGGCCCCGGCCCGCTGACCCAGCTCGCGCTCCTGGCCGGCGCGGCCCTGCTCGTCGCCGCGACGTGGCGGTTCGTGCGCCGCGGCGCCGGCGCGTGCGCGTCGTGCGGCCGCCGGCACGACGGCCACGACCCCGCGTGGACGACACCTGCCGCCGCGGCGCGCTGGGGCCGGGCGGCCGCGCTCGTCGCCGCCGCGATCCCGACGTTCTACGCGGTGACGCGCATCGCGTGGGTCCTCGGCATCCCGCTCGGCTTCTCGGCCGAGAACGTCGCCGACCTCGCGGGGAAGGACGGCCTGGTCGCGGCGCTCGGGCTGGGCGGTTTCGCGCTGGTCGGCGCGGTGCTCACCCTGGGCCTGTTCCAGCGCTGGGGCGAGGTCTTCCCCCGGTGGATGGTCGGGCTCGCGGGGCGCAGGGTCCCCGTCGGGCTGGCGGTCGTCCCCGCGACGATCGTCGCGGTCGCGGTGCTCCCCGCGGGACTCTCGCTCATCGTCATCGGGCTCGGCGAGAGCAGGCTGGCGCTCACCGCGGACTCGTGGGGCGCCGTCGGCCCGACGTTCCTCTGGCCGGTGTGGTCCCTCGCCCTGGGCGCGGCGACCTACGCCTACTGGCTCCGCCGCCGCTGCACGTGCCGCGCCTGCGGCCGCGGGTAGCGCCCGGCGCCGCTCCGCCGACCACGACGCCGCTCGCCGTCGAGCACGACATCGCTGTCGTTATCAGCCCGATAACGACAGCAACGTCGTGCTCGACGGGGCTACTGGGGCTCTACCGGGCCGTCTTGGCCCGCTACCAGGTCGCCGCAGGTGGTTTCCTGGGCGGTCGTGACGACCGGGTCGTCCGGGGCGGCGTCCTGCGCGACCGTCTCCTCCTCGCCGTTCGTCGCCGTCTGCGCGCCCGCGTCGAGGTCGACGAAGGTGCGCGAGACGGTGAAGGACGTGCCGTCGTCGGACACGGCGTTCAGGCCCGCGAGGTGCAGCTCCCCGTCGACCTCCGTGCACCCGACGCCCGTGCCGAACCCGGTGAAGCCCTTGTCGAACGTGTACTGCTCGCCCTGGGCGTTCTGCGTCGGCGTGACGGCGCAGTCGGCGGCGGAGAACAGCAGGACCTCGCGGCCCGTGTCGACGAGCGCGATTGGTGCCGTGGCGTCGCCCGCGGCGACGAGCTGGACGATCGCGCTCGCCGCGACCGGGCTCGCGGACTCGATCGGCGCGGAGAACGTCGCGCCCGACGCCGTCGTGATCCCGAAGGCGCGGTCCGCGCCGCCGGTCAGCCACGCGGTGTCCGGGCGGCCGTCGCCGTCCACGTCGACGATCTCGTGCGTGCCCGCCCCCGCGGGGACGCCGTCGCCCGCCGCGGGGCACCCCTCGGCGGCGGGCGTCGACGCGTCGTCGGTCGGCGTGCCCGTGTCCGTCGGCGACGGGTTCGGCGACTCCGTCGCCGACGGGGTCTCCGCCGCGGGCGCGTCGTCCGTCGGGCGGTTGACGAGCCACACGACGACACCGATCACCACCACCGCGACGATCGTGAGCACGATCCACGGCCAGGTGCGTCGCGGCTGCTCGGGCTCGGGTTCGGGCGTGGGGAAGGGCAGCTCGGGCGTCGTCATTCCCCCAGGCAACCACCACGCGTCGGCGACGGCACCCCGGACGCGTCACGTTGTGTCACGTTCGTCCGGTATGCGAGAACAGGCTTCCGGACGACAGCCACGCCCGAGGACCATGACGCCATGACCGGCACTCTTCCTCCTGCGGAGCGCGAGCCGCGCGCCGGCGTGCTGTGTCGCTGGGGCGACGGACCCCGACCCGTCGCGAGGTAGACCGCTCCTGCGGTCCCCGCGGCCGTCCGTCGCCCCGCGCACCGGACCGCCGCCCTCCACTGCGACAGGAACACCATGAGCGAGAACGCACCTCCCGACGCCGCGCGCGTCGAGCCACCCGTCACCGTCGAGACCGTCCGCCGGGTCCACCTCTCCGAGGACTGGCTCGCGACCGGCGTCGGCCTCCTGATCGTCGCCCTCGGCCTGCTCGGCCTGATCCCCGAAGGGCTGGTGCCCTGATGAGCGCTCCCACCCCGCCTCCCGCCGCGACGAGCACCGAGCCCAGTACCGAGCCGAGCACCGGGCCGAGCACCGAGGCGACCACCGACCCGGCGACGGCACCCGAGGGGCGTGGACCGACGTCGGGCACGAGCCTCGAGGAGTCCGTCGTCCAGGACGGCCGCAACCCCGGGGCGGGCTACCTCGTCGCCGGGCTCGTCGTCCTCCTCGGTCTCGCCTGGTCGGTCCGCTACCTCGAGCAGAACGTGCCCGACTGGCTCGCGGACACGCCGCTGTCCGGTATCGCCAAGGCGGTCGAGTATCCGGTGTACGCGATCGCTCTCGGGCTGCTCGGCAACCTCGTGCTCACCGCGCTCGGGCTGCGCGACCGGCTCGCCGCCGCGTTCCGCACCGAGTTCTTCATCAAGACCGGGCTCGTCCTGCTGGGTGCGACGGTGAACCTGGCGCTCATCGTCTCCGCGGCGGGACCGGCGATCGCGCAGGCGTTCCTGCTCATCACGCTCGTGTTCGGGTTCACGTGGTGGCTCGGCGGGCGCCTCGGGATCGACGACAAGCTGCGCGCGCTGCTCGCGTCCGCCGTCTCGATCTGCGGCGTGAGCGCTGCGATCAGCGCCGCCGGGGCCGTGCAGGCGAAGAAGGAGCAGCTCGCGTACGCGGCGAGCGTCGTCATCCTCTTCGCGCTCCCGTCGATCTTCGTCCTCCCGGCGCTCGCCGAGGCGTTCGGGCTCACTCCTGCCGTCGCGGGTGCCTGGATCGGCGGCAACATCGACACGACGGCGGCCGTCACCGCGGCGGGCGCCCTCGCCGGGGACGAGGCCCTCCAGGTCGCGGCGATCGTCAAGACGACGCAGAACGCGCTCATCGGCGTCGTGGCGATCGCGCTCACCGCGTACTTCGCGTTCAAGGTGGAGCGGACGCCGGGGGCCTCGGCCCCGCGCCTGAGCGAGCTGTGGACGCGGTTCCCGAAGTTCGTGCTCGGCTTCCTCGCAGCGTCGATCGCGGCCACGGTGTACGTGAACGCCGTGGGTGCCGACGCGTCGGCGGACAGCATCGCGGTCCTCAAGTCGCTGAGCACCGTGTTCTTCATCGTCGCGTTCGTGTCCATCGGCCTGGAGTTCAAGGTCACGGCCGTCCGCGAGGCGGGCTGGAAGCCGCTCGTCGTGTTCGGGTCCGCGACGGTGTTCAACCTCGTCGTCGGGCTCGGCCTCGCGAGCGTCCTGTTCGCGAACGTCGAGGTCTGACGCGGGTCGACGAGGTGCTGCTATCGGCGTCGTGTCGATCCTGGGGAGCGGCCCTCCCCCGGGTCCCGGGCGGGAGCTGCCTGTACCCCGGCGAGGTACGAGTACGCGACTCGGACGTCCTGCCCGGCGAACGCCCTGACCCACCACGGCCATGAGCGAAGGGGGTTGCCGTCGAGGAACTGGGTGATGCTGTTGCTCACCCAGACCTCGGTGGCGGCCGTCGCCACGGTCAGGACGACGGGCAGGGGAAGGAGAGCGAAGCAGTACCAGGAGGAGAGCCCCTGAGCGGCCGCGAAGACGCCCATGAGCGCCAGCGCGATGGCGGAGAGGAGCGCGAAGACCTGCACCGGCGTCTGGGAAGGCATAATCGCGCGAACCAACCGTTGACGCAGCCGAGCCCGCACGACCGCGGCAAGGGCAAGTGACTCGCGCGACGCCGGAGAGGCCTCGGCGCGGACAGTCGTCAGGCTCGTGTAGAGGTCGAGGTCGGCCGCGAGCGCTTCATGGCGGCGGGAGTCCCGATCCACCGCGATGCGTGTCGTCAGGAACGACCAGAGGGCACCGGACCCGATTACCGCGACCACGATAGGTACAAGACTGTCCACGAGTTCCCCCCGCTCGCTCTGGATGGTGACCAAAGTAGCGACGCGCCGGTGCCCCTCAGAACCGGCGTGATGCCACGTCTCGAGGGTGCCGGGCCGCGTTCCGCGCTCGACGAGCGGGCGGCCGGCGTGCGGCCGTCTGCCGTCGGGTCAGCGGCGCAGGGCCCGGGCGAGGGCTCGGGTGAGCGCGTCGCCGTCGGGGCCGAACGCCGTCGGGACGCCGCTGCCGACCTCGCCCGGGAGGCTTCCCGGCGTGGGCAGCGGGGAGCCGTGGGCGAGGACCTGCTGCGCGGGCGTGAGCTCGCGGATCGCGACGGCCGCGACGTGGTCCGGGTACCGCCGCGCGGCACGCGCGTAGATCTCGGGGTCGTGCTGGCCGTCGTCGCCCACCAGCAGCCAGTCGACGTCGGGCAGCTCGCGGAAGAGGCGGTCGAGGGACGTGTCCTTGTGCTCGGGGCCGCTGCGGAACCAGCCGGTGTTCGTCGGGCCCCAGTCGGTGAGCAGGAGCGGGCCGGGCGGGAACCCGTGGCGCTGGAGAAACCGCCGCAGGTTCGCGGCGGTGTTCCAGGCGCCGGTCGACACGTAGACGAACGGCGTGCCGGGGCGCTCCGTCGCGATCCCGCGGTAGAGGGCGGCCATCCCCGGCACGGGCACGCGCGCGCTCGAGTGCCGGACGAACGTGTTCCACGCCGCGATGAACGGGCGGGGGACGGCGGTCACCATCGCGGTGTCGTCGATGTCGGACACGACGCCGAGCCGGCGCCCGTCCGCCACGACGAACACGCGGCCCTTCGCGACGGCGCCCGACGACGGGCGGAACGTCACGTCGTGCCAGCCGGGGGCGAGCGCGACGTCGATCGTGGCGTCGAGGTAGCCGCCGCGGTCGGACACGAGGTCGACGGTCGTGTCGCCCACGTGGACCCGGACCTCCTCCCGCGGCGCCGGGGCGGTGAAGAAGTACCGCCAGCCGCGGCGGTCCGCGGACTCGCGCTCGTGCAGCGCGGGGTCGAACGCGGGGCTCGCGAGGAGCACGCGCCCCAGGACGCGGACGCGTCGGGGGCTGCCGTACCCGGCGAACGGCT
Source organism: Cellulosimicrobium funkei (assembly GCF_001019615.1). Classification (GTDB taxonomy): domain Bacteria; phylum Actinomycetota; class Actinomycetes; order Actinomycetales; family Cellulomonadaceae; genus Cellulosimicrobium; species Cellulosimicrobium cellulans_E. The sequence continues at coordinate 285,582 of NZ_JNBQ01000001.1, forward strand.
CCACGCGCGGACGCCACCCGCGCGCCTTCTGGAAGCGGGAGACGACGGCGCGCCACCGGTCCTCGAGCCGCGCCGCCCGGTGGGGTCGCTGGGTCGGGGTGGCCTCGGTCGTGACGGTCGGTACGGGTGCGGTCTGGGGCATGGGCGCAGCGGTGTCCTCGGTCGGGGGTGGCTGGTCAACCCTGTCACAGCCTGCCGACGCGCGCGGTCCCGGCCGGACCGCGGCGTGCGGTCCCTTGGCCCCGGCGGGGTGCGGGCGGGTGCACCCGAACCTAGCGTGGGCGCGTGAGCGACCAGACGCCCCCGAACCCTGCCGACCTGCCGACGCGGGCGACCCCGCCGGGCGTGAGCGACGCGACCGTCGAGGCGCTCGGCGCGCTGAGCGAGGCGCTCGAGACGACCGAGCGGGCGCGCGGGCACCTGTACACGTTCCACCAGCTCACCGGGGAGGCGGACCTCGCGCTCGGCGACGCCGCCGAGAAGCTCCGGGCGGCGGGGCACGCGGAGGTCGCCGACCGGATCGCGACCGACCTGGTGGGGCGCAACGTCGCGCCCGGACGCTGGACGTTCCAGCTCGTCGAGGAGTACGACGACGGCTACTGGTCGGTGTTCCGCGACCACGAGCGCGCCGCGCGCGAACAGCTCGCGGGCGGCGTGCGCCATCTCTTCGAGGCGCGCATGAAGCAGGAGCGCCGCACGGCCGGGCGGCCGGGCCACGAGGCGGGGCCCGGCGACCTGGGCTGAGGCCGATGAGTCCGGGCGCGCTCGACGGTCCCAGGAGGGACGGACGAGACCGCCGACGAGAGGACTCCGCATGACGACCGCACCCCCCACGAGCACGCCCCGCGCGCCGGAGGGCACGCTGATCCCCGGCTACAGCTCCCCGGGCGCGAGCCCGGTTCCCTGGGAATCCGTCCGGCGGGCGCTCGAGCGCGCCGAGATCTCCTGGATCTCGACCGTGCGGCCCGACGGCCGGCCGCACGTCACGCCGCTCATGACGGTCGTCGCGGACGGCTGCCTGCACGTCACCACGGGGCCGAACGAGCGCAAGGCCCGCAACCTGGCCGAGAACGCGCACGTGGTGCTCACGACCGGGACGAACGTCTACGAGGACGCGCTCGACGTCGTCGTGGAAGGGACGGCCGTGCGCGTCACCGAGGACGCTGCGCTGCACCGCCTCGCCGAGCGGTGGCGCTGCAAGTACGGCGACGAGTGGTCGTTCACGGTCGAGGACGGCGCGTTCGTCAACGACGGCGACCCGGCGCTCGTCTTCGCGGTGCGGCCCGAGGTCGTGTTCGCCTACGAGCGCACGGCCGAGCACGCGGCGATGCGGTGGCGGTTCGGGTCGGGCGAGCGGCCCGACCTGCGTGCCCCGGACGCACCGCAGCCCGCCTCGTGAGGCGGGCTGCGGCGTCGTGCCGGGAAGTGGTCAGTTGCGCGTGATGGTGAAGGTCGACGTCGTGTTCTCGATGTCCCGGTAGTTGCCCGAGAACGTGAGGTTGGTGAACGTCGCCGTGCCCACGGCCGGGCCCTGGCCGGCCTCCGGCATCGGGTTGGCCCAGATGCCGTAGCCGGACTTCGCGTCGTACTGGTCGCCGCTCTTCTTCGCCCCCGTGATGGTCACGTTGGTGAAGGTCGGGTTCTGGAAGGTGTTCTGCGGCTGCCCGCCGACGTAGTTCGTCTGGAACATGATCCCGGAGTACGTCGGGTCGATGACGTCGAGGTTGTTCACCTGGATGTTCCCGAACGCCTTGGACGCCGAGAACATCCACACGGCCCCGAACACCTGGTCACCCCAGAAGTGGCCGCCGGAGCGGACGACCGTGAGCCCGTCGAACACCGTCGGTGCCGGACCGAAGCCCTCCATCGGGTACCCGAAGTCGAGCGAGCTGATCGTGACGCCCGAGTAGACGAGGGTGTCCGCGATGTAGATGTTGCGGAACGTGTTGTCCTGGCCTCCGTAGACCGCGAGGCCCGCCGCACGCCACGTGTTGGTCGAGGTGAGGTTCTCGAACACGTTGCCGCGCTGCCCGCTGCCGCCGTTGTCGGTGGCCGCGAAGAGCGCGAACGAGTCGTCGCCCGTGCCGCGCGCCTGGTTGTTGTGCACGTGGTTGTTCGCGCTGCCGTTGGTCATGTTGATCGCGTCCGCGAACGTGTTGCGGATGCGCGAGTTCGTGACCTCCGAGTCGTCCATGTTGGACGCCCAGAACATGCAGATCATGTGCTCGACCCAGATGTTGTCGATCGTCATGTTCTTCACGTTGGCGAAGTCGAACACCTTGCCCGGGCCGTCGATGCGCGACGTGTAGTTCCCGAAGTACGCGAAGTCGCGGAACGTCGAGCCGTTCGCGCTCGCCTCGGCACGGAAGCCGACGTCGGTGTTCTCCTGGCCCTGCGGCGCGAAGAACCGCGTGAACCACGGCCCGGCGCCGACGACGTCGACCCCCTTGCCGTAGACCTGGAACTTGCTCGACGTCTGGTAGTCGCCGGCCGGGAGGTAGACGCCCTTGAGCGTGCCCGTGGCGTCCATGCGGACCTTGTCGAGCGCGGCCTGGACGTCCTGGTGCGTGAAGCCCGCGGGCTGCGTGTACTGCGCGGGGTTCGGGTTGGCTCGCGGCGTCGCGAGCTCGAGGTCGACGAAGTCGATCGCGTACTGGCTCGTGTTGCCCGCCGTCTTCTGGAGGCGGATCTTCGAGCCCGCCGGGACGGTCGTGCCGAGCAGCGTGCTCGCCTCGTCGTAGACGTGCCGCGGCGCGCCCTGGCCCGGCTGGTTGCCCGGGTTGGTCTCGTTGCCGTAGAGCCACGCGTAGCGCGAGGTGAGGTCGATGTTCTTGAGGAACTGGCCGTCGACGTAGATCGCGAGGGTCGCGTTCGTCCCGCCGCCGCCCGCCGAGTCGGGGATGGAGAAGCGGGTCAGCAGGGTGTTCGTCGGGGCCTTGGTGGTCCACTCGACGTACGCGCCGGTCTGGTTGAGCGTCACCGCGCGCCGGCCCGAGGCCTCGCCCGCGAGGTCGCCGACGACGCGGTTGGGTGCCAGCACGGTCGCGCCGCCGCCCGTGACGCCGTCCTCCGCCTCGTACGTGTCGAACGGCAGGTTGGCGCCGCGCCCGACGAAGAGGGGTCGCGTGGCGGTGTTGTTGGCCTGCTTCGCGGCGGCCTCGGTCGAGTCCGGCGCGGCGACGACCTTGACGTCGTAGTTGCCGTTCGCGGCGGTCCACGTGCCGAGGTTGACGCTCGCGCTGCTCGCGCCCGCGGCGATCGCGCCGCTCGCGGAGCCGGTGAGGGTGCGCACGACGGCGCCCGTCGCCTTGTTCGTCACGGTGACGGTGAGGCCGTGCGCGGCCGTCGACGTCGCGACGTTGCCCTGGTTCGCGATCGTCGCCGAGAACGTCACCGTGCTGCCCGCGGCGGGGTTGCTCGGCGACCACGTGAGGGTCGGGACGAGGTCCGAGCTCGGGACGGCGGTGACGACGAGCGGGGTCGGGTTCGCGTACCCGTTGTTGCCCTCGTTCTGCTCGGCGACCGTGCCGCCCGCGTCGGCGACCGCGCCGATCGTGTAGCTACCGGCGGAGCGGGCGCCGACGTCCGCGGTGACGGTCGCCTGGGCGCCCGCCGCAAGGCCGCCGACCGGCTTGGTCGCGACCGTCTGGCCGTTCAGCGTGAACGCGACGTCGGTCGCGGCGGACGCCTGCGTGCCGATGTTCTTGACGACCGCCGACAGCGTGATCGCCTGCGACTCCAGCGGCGACGCCGGGGTCGCGGTGACGCTCGTGACGACGAGGTCCGGGTTGGGCGCGGCGGTGCCGAACACCTGGAGCTCGGCGACCTGGCCGTTGCCGGAGCCGGTGTTGCCGGTGAACCTCAGGCGCACGTCCTTGGCCGTGCCGGTGACGGGGACCGTCACCGTGTTCCCCGACGTCGGGGAGAACTGGTAGCCCGCCGACGGCTTGAGCGTCTGCCACGCGCCGGTCGCGGTCGCGCGACCTTGGACCTCGAAGGTCTGGGTGCGCGGGCCCCACGCCGACGCCGGCGGGAGCTTGACGACGACGTTCGTGAGCTGCGTCGCGGCGTCCAGGGAGACCGTGAGCGTGCTCGGGTACTGGCCGCCCGCGCCCTCCCAGTAGGTCGACGTGCTGTCGTCGTTCGCGTTCTTCGCCACGAACTGCCACTCCGTCGACGACCCCTCGATCGGCTTGTTCAGCGCGAGGTTGGTGCCGGTCGGAGGCTCCGGGTTGCCAGGGCCTCCCGGGTCGGTGCTGCCGGCCGTGCCGCGCACCTCGAGCTCGGAGAGCTGGCCCGCGGGCCAACCCGTGTTCGCCGTGATCTGCACGCGCACGTAGCGGGCGGACGTGTCCGGGACGTCGATGGTCACGGTGTTCCCCGACGCGGGGTTGAACGCGTACGCCTGCGACGCCTTGATCGTGGCGAAGCTCGAGCCGTCGGTGCTCGACTGCACGCTGAGGGTCTGGCTGCGCGTCTCCCAGCCCGTGGGCAGCTTGAGCACGAGGTCCTCGACCGTGGCGGCCGCGCCGAGGTCGACCTGGGCCCACTGCGGGAACGTGTTGTTGGTCGACTCCCAGTAGGTGCCCTGGTTGCCGTCGGTGAGGTTGCCGGACAGGTACGGCGAGTTGTTGCTGCTCGCCGCCGTCGACTTCCCGGAGGACAGCACCGTGGGCGCCGCCGTCGCGGTGGTCGTCAGGCCGAGCGGGACGAGCAGGGCCGCCGCTCCCGCCGTCGCGGCGAGCAGTCGGAGCCGGCGCGGCGGCGCCCCGGCGGGTGTGCGGTTCGACGTGCTGGGTCGATGTCTCATCGATGTCCTCGATCTCCCGTCGTCGTCGACGGGCGTCAGGCCGCGCCGAGCGCGACCCCGCGCCGGACCGGACGCCCGGGTCGGAGGACGGGCCGCGGCGCACGTCCGGCCGTGGCCGGCTGGCTCGGGTCAGTACCTTCGAGAATTGCGGACCCGCTGTGCCGCACCGCACAACGGAGTGTTGATTTCTTGCGTCAACACGCAAGAACGCTACTGCCGGGTGAAGGAGGCGTCAAGAGATGTCGCAAGCGCCCGATGCGCCAGGTTCGTCGAGGTCAGAACCGCGGTCCCGCGAGGTGGAGCCGTGGTCGCGCGAGGTAGAGCCGTGGTTCTTGGGTTCGACGGCGTGTGGTCGCCCTGGCTGGGTGGGGTGGGTGGTGGTGCCGCGTCTACCATCCGCCGCTCGTTCCTCGCGGCTCCCGCCAGGCCCGCCACGACGCGGCACCACCACCCACCCCGCCCTGCTCCGTCTCGCCCTGGTCGTCGCGCACCCCGGGCGACAGCCCGCGGTGGACGACCTGGTGCTGCGAGGAGCGGGCTCGGGGCCGGTAGGGTCCGCGCATGGGAATCGGGCCGATCTACCCGCTGCTGATCCTGCTCTACGTCGCCGTGATCGCGACCGTCGCCGTCCTGGTGATCTGGGCGTTGATCCTCACGATCCGGCTGCTGCGCAGCGTGCTCTCGGAGCGCGACGCCCGAGCCCGCGCGGGCTGGCCGCCGCCTCCGTCGGCGTAGTTGCTCGGTTCGCCCTCAGTCCGCGGCAGGGCCGAAGCGCTCGGTCTTGACGCGCGCCGGGTCGTGGCCGAGCGAGACGAGCTGGCGGGCGACGGCCTCGACGAAACCCGTCGGCCCGCACACGAAGCACGCGGGCTCGATCTCGGCGGGCCACCCCCACGTGGCGAGGTCGCGGCGCTCGAGGCGCCCGGGGCCGCGCATCGACCCGAGCGGCGTCGAGCGCGTGAAGACGACCTGGACGTCGAGGCCGTCGTGCGCGGCGGCGAGCCGGTCGAGGTCGTCGACGTACAGCCGGTCCTCCGGGCGGCGCACCGAGTACACGAGCCGGAACGGCGTGCGGTCGCCGGCGTCGCGGCGGGTCCGCAGCATCGCCATGAGCGGCACGAGGCCCGACCCGCCGGCCGCGAGCAGGACCGGCGTCCCGGCGTCGCGCTCCGGGGACCAGACGAACCAGCCGCCGACCGGCCCGCGCAGCTCGATCGCGTCCCCCACCGCGAAGGCGTCGGTGAGGTACGTCGAGACCTCCCCGCCCGGGACGCGCTGCACGGTCACCTCGACGCGCGCGGGGGAGGAGGCGCCGTCGTGCACGCCGTTTGTGGCGACGGCGGACACCCCGTCCGCGGCGTCGCCATCGCGCACGGGGGCGCGGGTCGCCGCGCTGCCGATCGAGTAGCTGCGCTCGGCGGTGTAGCCGTCGGGCGCGGTGAGGCGCAGGTCGACGTGCTGCCCGGCCAGGTGCCCGGGCCAGGCGGGGACCTCGAGGACGAGCGTCCGCGCGGACGGGCTCTCCTCCCACGCGTCGACGAGCGTCGCGACCTGCCAGCGCGACGGCGTCGCGTACCGGGCGCCGAGGCGGACGGGCGCCTCAGTCATCTCGAGGCTCAATCACCCTGGTACCTCTGCTCGCGCCACGGGTCGCCGAGGTCGTGGTAGCCCAGCCGCTCCCAGAAGCCCTGCCGGTCCATGGGCATCAGCGTGATGCTGTTGACCCACTTGGCCGACTTCCAGAAGTACAGGTGCGGCACCAGCAGCCGGGCCGGGCCGCCGTGCACCGGGTGCAGCGGGGCGCCGTCGAACGTGTGCACGACCCACGCCTTGCCGCCCAGCAGCTCCGCGACGGGGAGGTTCGTCGTGTAGCCGCCGTAGCAGCCGATCATCGCGAAGTCGGCGGTCGACTCGACGTCGGCGAGGAGCGTGTCGAGCGAGACGCCGCGCCACGACGTCCCGAACTTGGACCAGCGGGTCACGCAGTGGATGTCGACGGTCGGCTCGTCCTGGGGGAGGGCCATGAGGTCCGCCCACGACCAGGCGTGCGTCGTGCCGGTCTCGGTGGTGACGTCGAGCCGCCAGGTCGCGGTGTCGACGCGCGGTGTGGGCCCCGCCGAGAGCACCGGGAACCCGGTCTCGACGTACTGGCCCGGCGGGAGCGCCACGCCCTGCGGGCGTGGCCGGCCGTGGAAGCCGGGGGTGAGGGTGCTCATGGCACACGGTAGGCGCGGTGCCCGACGGCGCGCCAGGGCTCAGGCGTTCGCGTCTCCGGTCGGCGGTGCCGCGACGAGGCGCACGACGGCGTCGCGCAGCCAGGCGCGGTACCGCTCGTCCGACCAGCCCGCCCCCTCGACGAAGTGGGACCAGCCCTCGGGCGCGAGCAGGTAGGAGAGGGCCTCGGCCGCCTCCTCCCGGGCGGTGTGCGGGCGGAACCCGTGCGCCACGAGCACGTCGACGCTCGCGCGCAGGTCGGCGCGGCGGCGTCCGAGGAGCGCGTCGAGCTCCGCGGCGACGGCCTCGTCGGAGCGTGCCGCCGACGTGAAGGCGGACCACAGGCCGGCGACGCGGGCGTTCGCCGCCGCGACGAGCGCGACGAGCCCGTCGAGGAACTCTTCGGGGTCGGTGGTGCCGGCGACCGAGCGACCCTCGGGTCGCTCACCGAGCGACTCCCGACCCTCGGACCCGGCGAACGTGAGCTCGAACGCGGCGAGGAGCAGTGCGCGCTTGGGCCCGTGCGCCTTGACCGTCTCCAGCGACACGCCCGCGCGCTCGGCGACGCGCGCGAGGGTCGTGCGCTCGTAGCCGCGCTCGGCGAGCTCCTGTGCGGCGGCGCGGACCACCCGCTCGCGCGTGCGCGCGGCCTGCTCGGCGCGGAGGTCGGACGTGTAGGCGCGCGGGACCACTATTGACTACCCCTTGAAGGTGATGAATACTCCTGACGGTTGATCGATCTTCTCACACGCCGGCTCCCCACCGGCGACCCCCGCGCAGACGGCCCGGTCCTGCGCCTTCCGTCCGTCCGGCGCGCCGCGCGCCGCCACGAGAGAGGCACCACCGATGGCCGACGTCCTGCTCTGCTCCACCCCCGTGCACGCCCACGTCACGCCGCTGCTCGCCGTCACGCGGGCGCTCGTCGCCCGCGGGCACGACGTCCGGTTCCTGACGGGGGCCCGGTTCGCCGCGGCCGTCGAGGCAGCGGGCGCCACGTTCCTCGCGCTCCCCGCAGAAGCCGACTTCGACGACCGGGACCTCGCGGCCGCGTTCCCCGGTCGCGCGGGGCGCACCGGACTCGACGCGATCCGGCACGACATGCTGGAGATCTTCGTCGGACCCGGCGTCGCGCAGCACCGTGCGGTGGTCGACGCCCTCGCGTCGCGCCCGGCGGACGCCGTGCTCGTCGAGCCGCTGTTCCTCGGCGCGATGCCGCTCGTGGCGACGCCCGCCGACGGTCGGCCGCCCGTGCTCGCGCTCGGCATCTTCCCGCTCGGGCTGAAGAGCGACCGCACCGCGCCGTTCGGCCTCGGGGTCCTGCCCGCGCGCGGACCGCTCGGCGTGGCGCGCAACAGGGTGCTGCACCGGTTCGTCGAGCAGGTCGCGTTCGCCGCCCCGCAGCGCGCCGCGCAGGACATGGTCCGTGCTGCGGGCGGGGAGCCGAGCGGCACCTTCTTCCTCGGCTGGCCGGCCGACGCGGACGCCGTCGTGCAGCTCACCGTCCCCGAGCTCGAGTACCCGCGGCCCGACGTCGCGACCCCGGTCCGGTTCGTCGGCCCACCGCGCCCGGCGGCGGGGAGCGGCGACCTCCCGGCGTGGTGGGGCGACCTCGACACCCGCCGGCCGGTCGTGCACGTCACGCAGGGGACCGTCGCGAACGAGGACCCGACCCAGCTCCTCGTCCCCACGCTGCGCGCGCTCGCCGACGAGGACGTGCTCGTGGTCGCCGCGACGGGCGGCCGCCCCGTCGGTTCGCTCGGGCCGCTCCCGGCGAACGCGCGCGCGGCCGCGTACCTCCCGTACGACGCGCTGCTGCCGCGCACGTCGGTCCTCGTGACCAACGGCGGCTACGGCGGCGTCCACCACGCGCTGCGCCACGGCGTTCCCGTGGTCGTGGCCGGCAAGACCGAGGACAAGGCCGAGGTCGCGGCACGCGTCGCGTGGACGGGCGCCGGTGTGCGGCTGCGGACGAGCACGCCGCGGCCCGCCCAGGTGCGGCGCGCGGTGCGGCGTCTGCTCGCCGACCCGTCGTACGCGCGGGCCAGCGCACGCATCGGCGAGCGCATCGCCGCCTCGCCGGGCGAGGACGGCGTCGTCGACGTCGTCGAGGAGGTCGTCGCCGCCCGCGGGGCGTCGCGCGCCGTCCGCTGACGGGGGCAGGATCGGGGGATGCCCAGCGACCTGCTCATGCGCATCCACGGCCCCGAGTTCCGCGCCATGTCCGAGAGGGTGCTGCGCGCCACGGAGCTCACCTCGCGGCTCAACGTCCTGCCGTTCGACGACGAGGAGGGCCGGGCACGGCTGTTCGAGCAGATCCTCGGCCGACCGATGCCGCCGCGCGTGACGATCTACCCGCCGTTCTTCACGGACCACGGCCTGAACCTGGACCTGGGGGAGCAAGTGTTCGTCAACCAGAACTGCACGTTCCTCGACTACGCGGGCATCCGGCTGGCCGAGCGCGTCATGGTCGCCCCGAAGGTCACGTTCATCACCGTCGGGCACCCGGTCGACACCGACGACCGCAAGGTCTGGCTGACCGGCGGCCCGATCGACGTGCACGAGAACGTGTGGATCGGCGCCGGCGCGACGATCCTGCCCGGCGTGACCATCGGTCGCGACGCGGTCGTCGCCGCCGGCGCGGTCGTGACCGACGACGTCCCGCCACGCAGCCTGGTCACCGGCACCAAGGCGGCGGTGCGTCGCACCTGGTGACCGGCGGCCTCCGGCTCAGCATGCGTGCTGTGGGTCGTGCTGGAGCCTGCGCTTGCTTCGCTGCGCTCCGGCTCAGCACCGGAGCTGTCGGTCGTGCTGAAGCCTGCGCTTGCTTCGCTGCGCTCCGGCTCAGCACTCGACGACGTTGACGGCGAGGCCGCCCGTCGAGGTCTCCTTGTACTTGGTCGACATGTCGACGCCGGTCTGGCGCATCGTCTCGATGACCGTGTCGAGCGAGACGACGTGCGAGCCGTCACCCTGGAGCGCGAGGCGCGCCGCGGAGACGGCGGTGCAGGCGGCGATGGCGTTGCGCTCGATGCACGGGACCTGGACGAGCCCGCCGACGGGGTCGCACGTGAGCCCGAGGTTGTGCTCCATCGCGATCTCGGCCGCGTTCTCCACCTGCGCCGGGGTGCCGCCGAGCACGGCGCAGATCGCGCCCGCCGCCATGGAGCACGCCGAGCCGACCTCGCCCTGGCAGCCCGCCTCCGCGCCGGAGATCGACGCGTTGCGCTTGTAGAGCGCGCCGATCGCGGCGGCCGTGAGGAGGTAGGTGCGCATGGCCCGACGCCGGCGCGCGGGGTCCGCGGCGACGTCCGGGTGGGTGCGCAGGAAGTGCCGACCGACCGCCGGGATGATCCCGGCGGCGCCGTTCGTCGGGGCGGTCACGACCCGGCGCCCGTCGGCGTTCTCCTCGTTGACGGCCATGGCGAAGGCCTGGAGCCACTCGATCGTGGTGTCGGCGCCGCGCTCGTCCGCGAGCTCGAGGCGCTCGCGCTGGGCCCGCGCCCGACGGCGGACCTTGAGGCGCCCGGGCAGCACGCCGTCGCGCTCGAGCCCGGCGTCGACGCACGCGCTCATGGTGTCCCAGATCCGGTCGACACCCGCCTCGACCTCGGCGGCGGGGCGCAGGGTGGACTCGTTCGCCCACGCGACGGCGGCGATGGACGTGCGCTCGCGCTCGCACAGGGCGAGGAGCTCGGCGGCGTTGGCGAAGGGGAACGGCACGCCCGACGGCTCGGTCCGGGGGTCGATCGCCTCGCCCGCGAGCTCGGCGCCGAGCTGCGCGGCCTCGTTCGCGGCGGCGGACTCGAGCTCGGCGGCCGTGAGGACGAACCCGCCGCCCACCGAGTAGTACGCCTCCTCGGCGAGCGGGGCGCCGCTCGCGTCGAGCGCGGTGAACCGCATGCCGTTGGGGTGGCCGGGCATGCGGGTCAGCGGCGCGAGGCGCACGTCGTCGCTCGTCATCGTGATGCGGTGCCGGCCCAGCAGCGCGACGGGCGCGCCCTCGCCCAGCTTCTCCCACGAGCCCGGCACTCGGGCGGGGTCGCACGTCTCGGGGTCGAGGCCGAGCAGCCCCGCGACCACGGCGTCCGGCGTGCCGTGACCGACGCCCGTCGCCCCGAGCGACCCGCACAGCACGACCCGCAGGCCGGCGACCGCGTCCAGCACGCCGCCGTCCTCCAACGTCGCGACGAAAGCCTTCGCGGCCCGCATCGGCCCGACGGTGTGCGAGCTCGACGGCCCCACGCCGACGGAGAAGAGGTCGAGGACCGACACGTACGCGCTCATGGAGACCATGGTCGCACCTCGTCCCACGATGCGGGCGGTTTTTGCTATAGCGAATGGTGTGGCCGGTCGACCCTGCCGAGAACGACGGGGCAGGTCGCGAGGTGGTCGTCCACGAGGCCGCAGGCCTGCATCGCGGCATATGCCGTCGTCGGCCCGACGAACCGGAACCCGTGCTTCTTGAGCGCCTTCGAGAGCGCGGTCGACTCGGGGGTGAGCCCGGGGACGTCGCCCCAGGTCGCGGGGCGCTCGCGACCGGCCGGTGGCGCGAACGACCAGATCAGCTCGTCCAGCGTGCGCCCGCTCTCCTGGAGCGCCAGCAGGGCGCGCGCGTTGTCGATCGTCGCGGTGATCTTCTGCCGGTTGCGGATGATGCGGGCGTCGCCGAGCAGACGCTCGACGTCGGCCTCGTCGAACGCGGCGACGGCCGCCGGGTCGAACCCCGCGAAGACCTCGCGGAAGGCGGGGCGCTTGCGCAGCACGGTGATCCAGGACAGGCCCGACTGGAACCCCTCGAGCGCCAGGCGCTCGAACAGCGCCGTGTCCCCGTGCACCGGGACCGCCCACTCCGTGTCGTGGTACTCCTCGTAGAGCGGGTCGCCGTCGCCGAAGCACCGGACGCCGGGCTGCGGGGAGGCGGGCACGTCGTCGGGCACCGCCAGGGGCGTCGGCGGGGTCGTGTCGGTCGTCATGCGTCCACTCTGCCCGGTCCCGCCGACACGGCGACTGCGCCGTACGCCGGGTGTGGACGGGGACCTCGCGATCGGGGCCTGTGCACGCTCACGCTCCCGGAGGCGACGTGGGCGGCAGGCGGAGGTCCGCGATCGCGCGCAGCGCGTCGAGGTGCGCGCCCAGCGCCGCGCGGCCGGCGCCCGTCAGGCGGACCCACGTGCGCGCCCGGCGACCCGACCGCTCCTTGGAGATCTCGACGTACCCCGCGGCCTCCAGCACGGTGAGCTGCTTGGACAGCGTCGGGTCGGAGAGCTCGATGGTGTCACGCAGGGTCTTGAAGTCGGCCTTCTCGACGCCGGACAGCGCCGCGACCACCGAGAGGCGCACGGGGGAGTGGATCACCTCGTCGAGGGTGTGGCGTGGGTGGTGCTCGGCGGCGTCGCCCGTCGACGACCCGGTGGGCTCGGTCGTCACGCCGTCACCGCCGTCTCCCGTGGCGCGGGGATCCACGCCGCGAGGAGCAGCGGGACGGCGCTGACGAGCGCCGCGGGGACCCAGAACGCGACCTCGCCGGCGAACCGGTCGAGACCGACGAAGAGCGTCGCGCCGTAGACGACGGCCCAGGCGCCGGCACCGAGGGCCAGTCGCGGGCGCGCGCCGGCGACCATGGCTCCCTGGCGCGCGGCCCAGGTGACGCCCACGGTCACGAGCAGCGCCCAGGCGCTCATGCCGACCACGAAGCCGGCCCGGCCACCGAGGCCGAGCGCGAGCACCAGGCAGACGCTCGCTGCGGCCCAGCCCGTGAGGTAGAGGCGGACCCATCGCCAGGCCCTGGCGCGGGTGGAGGCGGCGAGCCGCGACGCGTCCGCCAGCGCCGAGGAAGCCTCGGCGGGGCTGGGCGCGGTGCGGGAGGGCGTGTCGTCGGTGCTCATGGATGCCATTCAAGCACCCAGTTTCCAAATTGGCAACTAGTTTCCTCGGGGAGTTCTGCCGATGGCCGGGCGTCAGTCGTCCAGGGCACACTGGGTCCCGGCCGGGTGCACCCGGCGCGATGACGCCGTCGTCCCGACCATCGTCTCCCCGAGGAGCAGCCATGTCCGACGCCCTGGCCGCGCTCGCCGCCGCCGTCGCGGCGGCGCCGTCGAGCGCCCCCCTGCGCGTCCACTACGCGAGCCTCCTGCTGGCCGCCGGGCGACCGGTCGAGGCGCTCGAGCAGGCGAGCGCCGCGCTGCGGATCGACCCGGCCGACGGCGAGGCGCTCCGCCTGGTCCAGGACTCGGCCGTCGCCGCGGCGACGGGGGCCCGGCCGGCGGCCGACCCGCCCGCGACGGGTCCCGGCGCGTCGTCGGCCCCGGTCGCCGGGCTGCACGCACCGACGTCCGCGCCGGGAGGCCTCGACGACGGGATCATCACCGGCGTGCCGTCCGACGCGACCGTCCCGCGCGCGCCCGGCGCGCCCGCGCCCGGCACCCCGACCGCGGAGGTCCCCGCGGCACCCGCCCCCGCGTCCACGCCCGGCGTTCCCGCCGCGCCTGGCCCCGCGGCATCCGGTCCCGCGGCGCCGTCGGGCATCGACTGGGACCGGTGGGAGCACGAGGTGGGTGTCCACGTCCCGGCACCCTTCGTCGAGACCCCGGCCGTCGAGGCGCCGCCCGGGCAGGCGCCCGCCGTGCCGCCCGCCGGGCCGGGCTCCGCTCCCCACGAGGAGGCCGACGGGGCCGCGCCGCCCGCACCGGGGGGCCAGCCGTTCCTCGTGCCCGCGCGCGACGACGCCCCCGACGACGGGTCCGGGCTGCTCGAGGTCTCGCGCGAGACGGTGACGCTCGCGGACGTCGGCGGGCTCGAGCCGGTGAAGCAGCGTATCCGGGAGGCGTTCCTGGAGCCGATGCGCCACCAGGCGATCGCCAAGGCGTTCGGCAAGTCGCTGCGCGGCGGGCTCCTGCTCTACGGGCCGCCCGGGACCGGCAAGACGTACATGGCCCGGGCCGTCGCGGGCGAGCTCGGGGCGCGCTTCCTCACGGTGACGCTCGCGGACATCCTCGACAAGTACATCGGGGAGAGCGAGCAGAACCTGCACGCGCTGTTCCAGAGGGCGCGACAGCTCGCTCCCGCCGTGCTCTTCCTCGACGAGGTCGACGCGATCGGCGGCAAGCGCGCGCAGTACTCCGGCTCGTCGGGCATGCGGACCGTCGTCAACCAGCTCCTCCAGGAGATGGACGGCATCGGCTCCGACAACGACGGGCTGTTCGTCCTCGGCGCGACGAACCACCCGTGGGACGTCGACACGGCGCTGCTGCGCCCGGGGCGGTTCGACCGCGTCGTGCTCGTGCTGCCGCCCGACGAGCCGGCGCGCGAGGCGATCCTGCGCCACCACCTCGCCGGCCGCCCGGTCGCCGGGATCGACCTGCGCTCGGTCGTGCAGCGCACCGACGGCTTCTCCGGCGCCGACCTCGAGCACCTCGCGGCGACGGCGGCCGAGAAGGCGATGATGGACTCGATCGCGTCGGGGCAGGTGCGGCCGATCACCATGGCGGACCTGGACGCCGCGCTCGCCGACGTGCGTCCCTCGACGACGGCGTGGCTCCAGTCCGCGCGGAACGTCGTCACCTTCGCGAACAACGACGGACGCTACGACGACCTCGCCGCGCACCTGCGCGCGCGGCGCATGCTCTGAGCCGCGGGCCCGGACCGTGAGCACCACGACCGACCCGCGCGCCGTCGCCTCGCGCGCGGAGCTGCTCGTCCAGATGGGGCGGCCCGAGCGCGCGCTCGACGAGGTCGACGACGCGCTCGCGAGCCTGCCCGACGACCCGCGCCTGCTCCTCGCCGCCGCCTGGGTGCGGCTGCACCTCCAGCGGTCGGCCGAGGCGCTGCCGCTCCTGGAGCAGGTCGTCGGCGCGCAGCCCGCGGCCGACGGCGCGCTCTACCTGCTCTCGATCGCGCGGCAGAACACCGGCGACGTGGCCGGGGCGCGCGACGCCGCGGCGAGGGCGCTCGAGCTCGACCCCGACGACGCGCGGTACCACCTCCAGCTCGCCGACACCCACCTGTCGGGCCGGGTC
This sequence comes from Cellulosimicrobium funkei, assembly GCF_001019615.1. Classification (GTDB taxonomy): domain Bacteria; phylum Actinomycetota; class Actinomycetes; order Actinomycetales; family Cellulomonadaceae; genus Cellulosimicrobium; species Cellulosimicrobium cellulans_E. Next base: position 300,621 of record NZ_JNBQ01000001.1, read on the forward strand.
CGCGGTGCCGACCGGAGGCTCGCGCGCGAGCGCATCGACTCGGCGCTCGAGCTCGCTCCGGAGAACCCCGACCGGATCGTGCAGGCCGCGCGGCTCTGGTCGAGGCTCGGCGACGACGACCGGGCACGCACGCTCGTGCGCCAGGGCCTCGCCGTCGCCCCGGAGCACGAGGACCTGCTCTACCTCGACGCGGCGCTCGCCCTCGACGCTGGCCGCAGCGCGAAGGGGTACAGCGGCGTCCTCGCGATGAACCCCGAGCACGCCGAGGCCGGCTACCTGCTGCACCTCAGCGTGTGGCAGCAGATCCTGCGTCTCGTCGAGATGCCGGTGCTGCTCGTCGGCGCGGTCGCGCTCGTCGTCGCCTTCTCGATGAGCGACGCGTACGTCGGCAGCGTCCCGGTCTGGGGGATCGTGGTCCTGCTGTGGACCGGGATCACCGCCCTGCGCGTGCTGCCCGTCCTCCTCCAGGTGCCGCGCGGCCTGCTGCGCCGCACGCTGCGCCGGACGCCGTTCCGGGGCGGGACCGTCGCCGCCGTGGTCGTGGGCTGGGTGGGCGTGCTCGCGGGTCTCGCGCTGCTCTACGTGGTGCGCGACGCCGTCGTCGTGCGCTGGTTCCTCGTCGGCCTGGGCGGGGTGCTGGCGGTCACGGCCGTGACGTCCGCGGTCCTGCACGCGGCCATGCTCACGCAGACGCGCGAGCTCGGGTACCTCCCGCCCGGCCCCGCGGGGGCGGCCCGCGTCGCCGGGCTGCGGTCAGGGCTGCGCGGCGCCGTCGTGCGGCGCACGGTGGTCATGGGCCTCGTCGCGATCGTGGTCGCCGCGATCGGCCCGGGAGGGTTCGCGCGCGGCGACGCCCGCCCCGTCGCGGCGCTCGCCGCCGTCGCGTTCGTCCTGCCGGTCGCGGTCGGCCTGTGGGTCGCCTGGCGCGTGGCCGCCCAGCAGCGCGCGGCGACGGACGAGCGCCCGGCCGTCAGCGCCGGCGCGGCCGTCCGTGCCGGCCTGGGCGCAGCGGTCCTCCTCGTCACGACGGCGCTCCTCGCGCTCGGCGGGGTGGCGGCGCTCGCCGCGTTGCCCGTCAGCCCGGGCGAGCACGACGCCGACGGCCGCTACGTCCAGGCGCCGAAGGCGCCGCGCGACCCGGACTCGGACGTCCAGGAGTGCGCCGGCCGCCCCGTGACGCGCCTCTCCTGCATCCAGGAGAACAACCGCACCCGGCAGGAGGAGCTGCGCGACCGGATGGAGGGCATCGACATCCCGAGCATCGACGTCCCGACGCTCGACCTGCCGGACCTGCCCGAGGTCCAGGTGCCCGACGCCCCGGCCCAGCCGACTCCCTGACGAGGTGAGACTCCGGCCGAACGGGTGGGGCGCCGGCCCACCCGTGGGCCCGGCACCGCGCGGCGGTCAGCCGTGGTCGGCGACCGCGCGGGCGGCGGCACGCTGGGCGACGAACGCCTCGATCCCGTCGAGGAGGATGTCGAGCCCGAACCCGATGTCGCTCTCCCAGTCGTCGGACTGGGCCTCGGCCGGCGTCCATGCGGCGAGCGCCCCGGTGAGCGCGGGGTAGGTCTCGGGGTCGACGAGCCGGGTGAGCACGAACTCGTAGTCGGCGTACGGGTTGGCGGCCGGGACCGCGTCCTGGTCGAGCTCGGCCTCGGGCGTGTCGGCCGGGAGCCCCTGCGCGTGGCGCACGGCCTCGGCGGCGGCGCGCCGGGTCTCGACCTGGACGCGCCCCTCGCCGAGCACGTGCTGCGCGAGGAGCCCCACGATCTGGAGCTTCTCGTCCGTCGTCAGGTCGAGCGGCGCGAGGATCGCGAACGCGCGGTCGATCCAGCGCAGGCGGTTCGGGCCGACCTGCGCGGTCGTCAGCGGCAGGTCAAGGAACCAGGGGCGCGCGAGGACGCCCGCGATCTGCGCGCGCGTCCAGGCCTCGAGCCCGGCGCGCCAGTCGCCCTCCTCGTACGGGGGCAGCTCGAGCACGTCCGCGGCGGCGTCGGCCATGAGGACGAGGAGCTCGTCCTTGCTCTCGACGTAGCGGTAGAGCGCCATCGACGAGTACCCGAGCGACTCGGCGACGCGCGCCATGGACACCGCGGGCAGGCCCTCGGCGTCGGCGAGGTCGATGGCCGCGCGCACCACCTGCTCGACGGTGAGCGCGGGCTTGGGGCCGCGCCGCGGGGCGGGGCCGCGTCCCCAGAGGCGCGCGATGACGGGCGGGAGCTCCGTCCCGGCGTCCGGTCGGTCGGTGCTGGGTCGGTCGTCGGCATCGGTCCCGGTCATGTCGTCATCCTCCCGCGGGCCTTGACCGCTCACGAAACTGTGTCTACCGTCAGCAGAATAGTGTCGACCACAAACAGTTTCTTTCCAACGCCATTTCCACCACGTCCCAGGGAGTCCCCATGCCAGCACCCGACGTGCTCGTGCGCGCCGAGGGCCTGCGCAAGAGCTACGGCTCCGCCCGCAGGTCGGTGCGCGTGCTCGACGGCGTCGACCTCACGTTGCACCGCGGCGAGGTCCTCGCCCTCCTCGGCCCCAACGGCGCCGGGAAGACCACCACCGTCCGCATCCTCGCCACGCTCCTGCGCCCCGACGGCGGGACGGCCACCGTCGCGGGCCACGACGTCGTGCACGACGCCGCGCGCGTGCGCGGCCTCATCAGCCTCACCGGCCAGTACGCCGCGGTCGACGAGAAGCAGTCGGGCCGCGAGAACCTCACGATGATGGGTCGCCTCGCGCACCTGCCGCGCCGGTCCGCGCGGGCCCGCGTCGACAGCCTGCTCGACGCGTTCGACCTCGCCGCGGCCGCCGACCGGCGGGTCGGCACCTACTCCGGCGGCATGCGGCGTCGGCTCGACCTGGCGGCCGGGCTCCTCACCCGTCCCCAGGTCATGTTCCTCGACGAGCCCACCACCGGCCTCGACCCGCGCAGCCGCCAGACCATGTGGGAGGTGATCCGCGGCGTCGTCGCCGACGGCACGAGCCTGTTCCTCACGACGCAGTACCTCGAGGAGGCCGACCAGCTCGCCGACCGCGTGGCGCTCATCGACGACGGCCGCGTCGTGGCCGAGGGCTCGCCGTCGGACCTCAAGCGCCGCGTCGGCGACGCGAGCATCGAGCTCACCTTCGCGTCGGTCGCCGAGGCGGCGTCGGTGGGTTCTGCGGGGGCTTGGCCGGACACGCTCGGCCCCACGTCCCTGACGCTCCGCGTCCCCACCGACGGGTCGGTGGAGCACGTGCGCGACGTCCTCGCCGCGGTCGCGGCGACCGGCGTCGAGCCCGTGCGGTGGGAGGTGCGCGAGCCGACCCTCGACGACGTGTTCCTCACCCTGACGGGCCACGCCGCGCGGACGCGCGACCGGGACGGCGTCGCGACCGCGACCGACCACGAGGAGACCGCAGCATGACCGCCGTGACCAGCGCTGCGCCGTCGGGCACGACGCCGCGTCTCCCCGCCCCCGCGGCCCGGCCGGGCCGCCACGTGCTCGCCGACGCCGGGACGATGGTCGCGCGCTCGCTGCGGCTCGTCCGTCGCGAGCCGGACGAGCTGGTCCTCGCGCTCGTGCTGCCCGTGATGCTCATGATCCTGTTCGTGTACGTGTTCGGCGGCGCGATGAGCGTCGGCACGGACTACGCCACGTACGCGACGCCGGGGATCATCCTGCTCTGCGCGGGCTACGGGGCGTCGAACACGGCGATCGCCGTGGAGCAGGACATGTCCGGCGGCATCATGGACCGGTTCCGGTCGATGCCGATCGCGAGCTGGACGGTGCTCGTGGGGCACGTCGTGGCGAGCGTCGTGAAGAACCTCGTGACGACGGCCGTCGTGCTGGGCGTCGCGTTCCTCATCGGCTTCCGGCCCGACGCGAACGCGCTCGAGTGGCTGGGGGCCGTCGGGGTCGTCGCGGCGTACGTGCTCGCGATCACGAGCATCGCGGCCTTCGTGGGCGTGCTCGTGCGCTCGCCCGCGGCGGCCGGGGGGTTCAGCTTCTTCATGCTCTTCCTGCCGTACGTGTCGAGCGCGTTCGTGCCGCCGGAGACCATGCCGTCGTGGCTGCGCGGGTTCGCGGAGCACCAGCCCGTCACGCCGGTGATCGAGACGATCCGCGGCCTGCTCGTCGGCATGGACTCGACCGGCGCGCCGGTCACGGACCTGGGCCCGACGGCGGCCCTCGCCCTCGCGTGGTGCCTCGGCCTGGTCCTGGTGTTCCTCGGTGCCGCGGCGTGCGTGTTCGCCCGGCGCCGCCGTCAGTAGCGGGTGCGACGGCCTGCCGCGCCCGCGGCGAGCCGCCCGGCGAGGGGGACGACGGCCTGGACGGCCAGGCTGGCGGCCAGCGCGACCGAGAACGCCGCGGCGACGCCCAGGCGTTCGACGAGGAGCGCGACGAGGAGGCAGAACACCGCGAACCCGGTGAGCCCGGCGAGCAGTCCCCGCAGGAGGCGGACCGTCTCGGCCGAGCCGCGCTGCGCGAGCGCGAACGCGGCGACCACGCTCGACGCGATCGGGAACGGCGCGAGCACGCCCGTCATCGCCGGTCCGAGCGCGCCCGACGCGGTGGTGACGGCGAGGACGAGCGCCGCCGTCGTCGCGGCACGGGCGGGAAGGTCCCACCAGGGCGGCGGGACGGTCGACGGTGGCGGGCCCGGCGCGTCGGGCGGCATGACCCGGGACGCGCCCCAGAACGTCGCGAGCGCCACCACGAACGCGATACCGGCGGGAAGCGTCAGCCGGGCGAGGGCGACGTCCGCCACGAGGCACGCGGCCCAGGACGCCGCGAGCGCACCGACCCAGCCGGTCCGGCGCGAGCACCAGCCGAACACCACGGCGAACAGGGCGAGCGACGTGAGGCCGAGGAGCGCCGAGGACGCCGCGGCGGCGCCGAACGCGGTGCCGTGGTCGAGCGTGGTGATGAGCAGGATCGGCCCGGCCACGACGGGCAGCCCGACGAGGACTCCCGTGAGCCGCGCGCCCCAGCGTCGTCCGGCGAGCGTGGACGCGACCACCAGAGCAGGTGCCAGCACGAGCTTGAGGAGCAGCGTCACGCGGTCACGGTAGCCGGTGCCGGTGCCGGTGCCGGTGCCGGTGCCGGTGCCGGTGCCGGTGACCGACCGCTCGCCCGGGCAGGAGGCCCCAGGGACACGAAGAAGGGCGGCGGTCCCGGAGTCCTGTCCACCGGGACCGCCGCCCGCGGGGGCGACACCGTCGACGTGAGGCCGCCCCCGAGTCGGGGGCCGGGCGGTGAGGAGGCCCCGCCCGGCCGTGCGCGACGGTCGGTCAGACCGCCGCGAGCCGACGGCGCAGCCCGAGCCCGACGCCCGCGACGCCCGCGAGCACGGTCCCGCCGACGAGCGCCGACATGCCGAGCGACACCCGTTCGACGGGGCTGTTCTCGACGCTGTCCTTGAGCTCCGCCGTGCCGTCGGAGAGGGTTCCCGTCCCGTCGGACAGCGTGGCGGCGCCGTCCGCGATGCGGGTGCTGCCGTCGTGCAGGTCCGCCGCGCCGTCGGCGAGCGTCGTCGTCCCGGCGTGCAGCGTCGTCGAGCCCTCGGCGAGCGCGGCGTTGCCCGCCGCCAGGGTCGTCGCGCCGGTGGACAGCGTCGTGAGCCCGTTCTGCAGGCGCAGCGTCCCGTCCTCCAGGCGGGTCGTCCCGGCGAACAGGTCGCCCGCGCCCGTGCGCAGCCGCACCGTGCCGGCGGAGAGGTCCGCCGCCCCGGTCGAGGCCCTGGTCGTCCCGGCCTTGAGGTCGGCGGCACCGGTGGCGAGGTCCGCCGCGCCCGTCGCGAGCTCGGAGGTCTTCGTCGCGAGGAACGCGTTGCCACCCGCGATCTGGAACGCGCCCTCGGCAAGGAGCACCGTGCCCTGGGCGAGCGCTGCCGAGGCCTCGGCTGCTCCCGTGTTCCCCGCGGAGAGCCGGGCGGCGCCGTCCGCCGTCGCGGCGTTCCCGGCGGCGAGGGTCGTCGCGCCTCCGGACACCTGAGCGGCACCGTCGGCGAGGGCGCGAGTCGCCCCGGCGAGCGAGGCGTTGCCCGCCGAGACCGTGCTCGCACCGGCGGCCAGCGCCTCGGCCCCTCCGGAGAGCTGAGCCGTCCCGGTGGCGAGGCTCTGTGCTCCGCCGGAGACCGTGGCGGCACCGGAGGCGAGCCCAGCAGCACCCTCCGCGAGTCGCGTGGCGCCCGCGTTCGCCTCCTGGGCGCCGCTGGACACCCGTGCGGCTCCGGTGCTCAGGTCCCGAAGACCCGCCTCGAGCCGAGCCGCGCCTGCGGCGGCGCCCTGGTCACCCGCCAGTCCGTCGCGCAGGGCGGCTGCCCCGGCGACGAGCCCCCCGGCGCCGGCGTCGACCTGCGCCGCGCCGTCGCGCACCGAGCCCGCTGCGCCGGCGAGCGCGTCGAGCTTGGCCTTGAGGGCCGGGTCGTCGGTCGCCGCGGCCAGTCCCTGGAGCTGTGCCGCGAGGGAGTCCGCTCCCGCGTGGACCTGGTCGGCGCCCTGGGCCACCGACCGCGTCTCGTCGGCCAGCCGGACCGCACCGTCGCGAGCCGAGGAGAGACCCGTGGCGAGCCCCGACGCGCCGTCCCGGAGCTGCGCGGCCGCGGCCGCGACCTGCTGAGCACCCGGTGCCAGAAGTGCTGTGCCCGCCTGCAGCGAGCCCGCGCCGGCGGACAGCTGCCCGGCTCCCTGCGCGACCGTCGCCGCGCCCGGTGCGAGCGCGCTCGCGCCTCGTGCGGTGGCGGCGACACCGTCGCGCAGGGTCGATGCGCCCGCGGAGACGCTGCTCGCACCGGTCGCCAGGTCGCGTGCGCCGGACGCAGCCCCGGAGAGACCCGTGGTGACCGTCGACGCCCCGTCCGCGAGGGTGCTCGCCCCGACGGCGAGCCGCGCGGTGCCGTCAGCGAGGTCGGACGCGCCGGCGGCGAGGGTCGAGGTGCCCTCGGCGAGCAGCCCGGCGCCGTGCGCGGCCGTCGCGTTGCCGACGTACAGCTCGGCGGCGCCGTCCTTGAGCGTGCTCGCGCCGTCGGCGATCTGCGAGGCACCGTCGGCAGCGCGCGCGTTGCCGACGGCGAGGCGGGCGGCCCCGGCGTCGAGGTCCTTGCTGCCCGCGGCGAGGCGGGCGGCGCCGCTCGCGGCGTCCCCCGTGCCCGCGGCGAGGCGGGCGGCCCCGGCGTTCAGCTCGTCCGCGCCGGCGGCGAGCTCGGTCGCCCCGTCGAGCGCGGTGGTGCCGCCCGCGGCGAGCTGGGCGGCGCCGTCGGAGGCCTTCTGCGCCCCGGCGACGAGCTCGCCGGCGCCGTCCTCCAGGTCGCCGGCCCCGTCGGCCAGGCGCTGGGCGCCGGCCTGGGCCTCGACGGTCCCGTCGGCGAGCGTCGACGCGCCGTCGGAGAGCTGCGTGGCGCCGTCGTCGAGGCGGGTCGCGCCGTCGGCGACCTTGCCGTTGTACACGAGCAGGAACGCGATCAGGCCGGCCACCGCGAGGGCGAGCACGGCGAGCGCGACGGACGTGAGGACCGTGTGGGTGCGCGACGGTCGGGGAGAGGCGTGCTGCGTCATCGGTCGTCCTTCCTCGCGCCCGGCGTCGTCGCAGGGCGGTCGGCAAGAGGGGAGAGGAGCGGGAGAGAGGCGGGGTCACGTGCGTGCCCGCCGCGGGAGTGCGCCGGGACCATGTCCCGCCAACGTTGGCGGGACGTGGAGTAGCAGGTAAATCCCGAACGACGCTAGCAACCGCCAGGACGGGGCGGACAGCGAGTACTAGGTACTTTCGCCGTCACGATTCGGTCACGGGGCCGAAGTATCAAGTACTCCGTACCGGAAACCGTCGCTCGGGGCAACGGACGCTCTCCATCGGCCCGCACCCGTCGCCGCACACTGTTCATCCGCCCGTCACCGGGCGGTCCCGGGACGGTCGTCGTCGCGCCACCGCGGGACACCACCCTCTGCTCGACCCTCGTCGAAGGAGAGACATGTCAGTCATCCCTGAGCAGGCCCCTCGGCGGACCGCGATGCGCACCTCCGGGCGCGCACCGGCCCGCCGCGCGCGCCTCGCCGCGCTCGTCGCCACGGGCGCGACGCTCACCCTGGGGCTGGGCGCGCTGCCTGCGCTCGCCGCGGCTCCCGCGCACCCGGCCGGCGCCGCGTCCCCGACCCCGAAGACGGCGCTCGCGACGGCGGGCGCCTGGACGACGCCCGCCGCGGACGAGACGTTCCACCGCCTCGCCACGTACCCCGTGTTCCAGAACCGCCCGGCCGGCGAGGACGCCGCCGCCGAGACGGTCGCCGAGATCTCGGCGGTCAGCGAGGACGGGCGCACGGTCGTCCACACGGACGCGCTCGCGCGCCGCATCGGCTTCCTCGACATCACGGACCCGGGCGCGCCGAAGGGCCTGGGCACGCTCAGTCTCGCCGAGCTCGGCTCGGAGCACGACGAGCCGACGTCGGTCGCGATCGTCGGCGGGTACGTCCTCGTCGTGGTGGACACGTCGGTGAGCTTCACCGAGCCGAGCGGGCGCCTCGACGTCGTCGACCTCGCGACGCGCGAGCGCGTGCGGTCGCTCGACCTCGGCGGCCAGCCTGACTCGATCGCCGTCACGCCCGACGGCACGCACGCCGTCGTCGCGATCGAGAACCAGCGCGACGAGGAGTTCGCCCCCGAGGGTGGCGACGAGGGCGACCTCCCGCAGCTCCCCGCGGGCTTCCTCCAGATCCTCGACCTGCCGGGCGACGACCCGGCGGCCTGGTCGACCCGGGCCGTCGCGTTCCTCGACGAGGCCGGCGCGCCGCTGCCCGTGGTCGAGGCGGCCGGCCTCGACACCCCGCAGGACCCCGAGCCCGAGTACGTCGCGGTCAACCCGGCGGGCACCAAGGTCGCGGTGACGCTCCAGGAGAACAACGGCGTCGCCGTCGTCGACATCGCGACGGGCGAGATCGAGACCGTCTTCTCCGCGGGCGCGGTCGCCGTGTCCGGGATCGACGTGAAGAAGGACGGCGTGATCGACCAGACCGGGTCGATCCCGGCGACGCCGCGCGAGCCCGACGCGATCGGCTGGCTCGACGACGCGCACGTCGCGACCGCGAACGAGGGCGACTGGAAGGGCGGCTCGCGCGGCTGGTCGGTGTTCGACGCCGCGTCGGGCGAGGTCGTGTGGGACGCGGGCGCCGAGCTCGAGCGCCTCGCCGCCCGCATCGGCCCGCACACCGAGGACCGCGCGGCCAAGAAGGGCGTCGAGCCCGAGGGCCTGACCGTCGCGACGCTCGGCGGGACGCGCTACGCGTTCGTCGGCTCCGAGCGCTCGAACTTCGTCGCGGTCTACGACGTCTCCGACCCGAGCGCCCCGCGGTTCGTCCAGGTGCTCGCGACGACCAACGGTCCCGAGGGCCTGCTCGTCGTCCCGCAGCGCGACCTGCTCGTCGTGTCGAGCGAGGAGGACGACGCCGGTGCGGGCGTGCGGTCGGCCGTCACGGTGTTCGGGCGCGGCGCGCAGTGGGCCGACGGCGCGGGGTCGCCGCAGTTCCCGAGCGTCGTCTCCGCGGTCGCGACCGAGGGCGCGCAGGCCGGTGCCCCGATCGGCTGGGGCGCGCTCGGCGCGCTGACCGCCGACCCGACCGATCCCCAGCGCCTGTGGACGGCGACCGACGCCGCGTACTCCACGACGCAGCTCCTGTCGCTCGACGTGCGCGGCTACGGCGCGGGCTCACCGGCCGTCATCGACCGGACGGTGACGCTCACGCGGGACGGCGCCCCGGTGGGCCTCGACGTCGAGGGCGTCGCGGCCCGCGCCGACGGCGGGTTCTGGCTCGGGGTCGAGGGCGCGAAGGGCGCGGAGAACGCGATCGTGCGCGTCGACGCCGCGGGTGCGGTCGTCGAGTCCGTCGCGCTGCCCGAGGCGGTCGCCGCGGGCCTCGGCAAGCAGGGCATCGAGGGCGTCGCGGTCGCTCCGGCCGTCTCGACGGCCGACGGAGACGCGGGAGAGGCTGCGGGCGAGCAGGTGTGGGTCGCGCTCCAGCGCGGCCTGACCACCGACGACGGCGGCACGGCGGGCACTGCGCGCCTCGGCCGCTACGACGTCGCGTCGGGCACGTGGGACTGGTTCGCGTACCCGCTCGAGCGGACCACGACCGACGGCGACTGGCTGGGTCTCAGCGAGGTGACCGTCGTCGACCACGACACCCTCGCCGTGATCGAGCGCGACAAGCTCAACGGCCCCGCCGCCGCGGTGAAGCGCGTCTACGCGGTCGACGTGCCCGACGTCGCCGTCGGGACCGCGTCAGCGGCCCCGGTCGCGGTGACCAAGGCGCTGGCGCACGACGTGCTGCCCGGCCTGCGCGCCACGAACGGCTGGACGCAGGAGAAGCTCGAGGGCCTCACGGTCGGCGGCGACGGCACGGTCTGGGCCATCACCGACAACGACGGCCTCGCCGATGCCACGGGCGAGACCGTGCTCCTGAGCCTCGGTGCGGCGTCGGACGTGTTCGAGGGCCACCTCGACGGCGAGAACCCCGGCGGACCGGGCGAGCCCGGCGAGACGCCCGGCGCCGGCGAGCAGCCGCCGTCGTCCCCGCTGCACACGGTCGGCGCGGACGACCTCACCGACGCGAACCACGGCGGCGTCACTCTCTCCCCGGCGCGCGTCCGGGCGGGTGAGCAGGTCACGGCGACGGCCGAGGGCTTCGCGCCCGGCGAGTGGGTCTCCGCGACCCTCTTCTCGACGCCGGCGGACCTCGGGATGTACCGCGCCGACGCGTCGGGCACGCTCACGGCGACCGTGACGGTCCCGGTCGACGTCGCGGCGGGCGAGCACCGGTTCGCGATCGTCGGGCAGGTGGACGGGCGCGTCCTGTGGACGGAGCTCGAGGTCCTCGCGGTGGACGGCGCGGCCGGAGGGGCCGACGGCGAGGGGGCGGGCCGGCCGGACGGGCTCGCCACGACCGGCGCGCACGTCGGTGCCTTGGTGGGCCTCGCGATCGTGCTCGTCGCCGGCGGGGCGACGATCGTCGTCGCCCGGCGCCGCATGCGCGGCCTCCCGGGCTGACTGCCCGGCCCACGCCGAACCCGGGCTTGCGGGCGGTCTCGAGACCGAGACCGACCGCAATCCCGGGTTCGGCCGTCCGGGTGACCGGCGCGACCGGCTCAGTCGCGGTCGTTGGGCATGAGGGCCCAGAGGACGAGGTAGGCGATGACCTGCGGGCCGGGGAGCAGGATCGAGACCGCGGCGACGATGCGCACGACGGTCGGGTCCCACCCGAACCGGCGGGCGATCCCTGCGCACACGCCCGCGATCATCCGACCGTGGCGCGGCCGGGACAGGGTCGGCCGGAACGAGGCTGCGGAGGCGTCTGAGGTGCTCATACCTCGACGGTAGGAGCGCGCCCGTCGCGGCGGTATCGGGAAGTCCCCCGAACCGACCCTGATCCTCGGGACACGGACCCTGACCCTGACTTCTGGTTCAACGCCCGAGCGCGGCCTCGAACGCCGCCAGGGCGCGGGGCGACGCGAGCGCGAACGTCACCGCCGTGACGCCGTCGCCGGGGTCGGCGCTCGGACGGGCGGCGGACCACCCGCGCACGGCCCCGACCGCGACCCGCGCGACGTCGTCGACGTCCCAGCCGTAGACGCCCGCGCTCACGGCGGGGAAGGCGACGGTCGCGGCGCCGAGGTCGGCGGCGACGTCGAGCGAGCGCGTGAAGCACGACGCGAGGAGCGCGGGGTCGGTCTGGCCGCGGTGGCGGTTCGGCCCGACCGTGTGGACGACCCAGCGGGCGGGCAGGTCGTAGGCGCCGGTCGCGACGGCGTCGCCGACGGGCAGGCCGTCGGGGAGGGTCGTGCGCCGGATCCGTCGGCACTCCTCCAGGAGCCCGGGACCGGCGGCGGCATGGATCGCGCCGTCCACGCCCCCGCCGCCGAGCAGCGACGAGTTGGCGGCGTTGACGATCGCGTCGACCGTGAGCGTCGTGATGTCGGCGAGCCGGGCGTCGAGGTCCATGCCCCCATCGTGCCTCGCGGCGCGTCGCGACGGCCGAGCACGTCCTCACGCGCGGTCGAGCACGACCTGAAGGACGGAAAGCGCCCCAAAACGACCTTCAGGTCGTGTTCGGCGGGGGAGGTCAGTCGCGCGAGACGATCACGCTCGCGCTGTGGCCGCCGAACCCGAACGCGTTGACCAGCGCGTGCCGGGCGGTCGTCTCCCGGGCGGTGCCGCGGACGACGTCGAGGTCGATCGCCGGGTCCAGCGCGTCGAGGTTGAGCGTCGGCGGCACGCGGCCGTCGCGCACGGCGAGCAGCGCGACGAGGATGCCCAGCGCGCCGGAGGCGCCGAGCAGGTGGCCCGTCGCGCCCTTGGTGCTCGTCACGGGCGGCGGCATGCCGAGCGCGGCGTGGAGGGCGTCGGACTCGTTGACGTCGCCCACCGGGGTCGACGTCGCGTGCGCGTGGACGAGGCCGAGGTCGCCGGGGGAGAGGCCCGCCGACCGCAGGGCCATCCCGATCGTCCGGGCCTGGTTCTCGGGGTCGCCGCCGACGATGTCGAACGCGTCGGACGTCAGGGCGGCGCCGGAGACGACGCCGTGCACCGCGGCACCGCGCGCCCGCGCGTGCTCCTCGCTCTCCAGGACGAGGAGCGTCGAGCCCTCGCCCATGACGAAGCCGTCGCGGTGCGCGTCGAACGGTCGCGACGCCTGCTCGGGCTCGTCGTTGCGCGTCGACATGGCCCGCGCCGCGGCGAACGCGGCGAGGGAGAACGGCCGGACCCCCGCCTCCACGCCGCCGCACACGACGACGTCTGCCGACCCGGCGAGGATCATCTCGCGGCCCATCGTGATCGCCTCCGACCCCGCGGCGCACGCGCTGATCGGCGCCCGCGCGCCCGCCTTGGCCCCCAGGTCGATCGAGAGCCAGGCCGCCGGACCGTTGGCCATGAGCATGGTGACGGTGTGCGGCGAGACGCGCCGGGGCCCCTGCTCGTCGAGCACGTGGGACTGGTCGAGCGTCGTCGCGATCCCGCCGTTCGCCGACCCGACGACGACGGCGAGGCGCGTGGGGTCGACGTCGGGCGACCCGGCCGACGCCCAGGCCTCGCGGCCCGCGACGAGCGTGAGCTGCTCGGCCCGGTCCGTCCGGCGCACCTCGCGCACGGCGAGCCCCTCCGCGAAGGCGTCGTCCACCCGTGCCGCGATGCGCACGGGCAGGTCGGCGGCCCAGTCCTCCTTGATGGCCCGCACCCCGGGCTCGCCGCGCAGCAGCGCGTCCCAGGTGTCCTCCGCGGTGAGCCCCACGGGGGTCACCGCCCCGTAGCCGGTGACGACGGCTCGTGTCATGGTGTCCCCCTACCTGCGGGCGTCGCCCCGGCGGCGACGGTTGTGGTCGATGGGTCCCATTTCAAGACATCCGTATGGGGTTTGTCTTGTCCGACAGTGTGACAGTGCGCACGCTGTCACTCACCACGAGTGAAGCGGCGGGTCGGCGATCCGAGCGCGGCGGGTTCGCAAGGTCGCGTACGGTCGGCACACAGACGGGACATGGAGGAGCGCCAGGTGGGTCGTGCAGCGGGAGCGGTCGGCGCGGTCGTGGCCGCCGTGCTGGGGCTCGCGGGCTGCGCGACGGCGGACGGGCCGGCAGGCGGTACCGCGGGGGAGGGTTCGTACCGGTGCTGGGAGACGGTGGTCCCCGACGACGTGCTGGAGTCGGGCGTGACGGCGGACCACCTCAGCGAGGACGGGCGGGCCGCGCTCGACGGTCTCGAGGTGCCGCCGATCGACCCCGCCGAGTGGACCGTCGTCGAGGACGGAGCCGAGCGCGTCGCCCTCCTGCGCGAGCTCGACGACCCCGAGGACCTCGGCGCGGGTGACGTGCGCACGCACGAGATGCTCGTGATCGAGTGGACCGACGCGCCCAACCTCGACCCGTCGCCCACGTGGTTCCTCACCGCCGCGCAGACCTGCGCCCTGCGCGCCGACCTCGGCGAGCTCGGCACCGCGACGCTCACCCTGGACCCGGAGCACCCGCCGGTGCCCGACGCACGCGAGCTGCACCTCCTCGTCACCGAGATGGCGTGCAACGGCGGGGAGGACGCCGAGGGCCGGGTGCGGCTGTCAGCGCTCGCCGTGCGTGACGACGCCGTCGCGGTGACGGTCGGCGTCGAGCCGCGCACGGGCGAGGCGAACTGCCCGTCGAACCCGCCGACACCGTTCGTCGTCGAGCTCGACGAGGCCCTCGGCGACCGGGTCGTGCTCGACGCGTCGGTGCACCCGGCGCGGGAGGTCGTGCTGCCGTGAGCGGGGCGTGGTCCCGGGGCACGACGGCGGTCGCCGTCGTGAGCGTCGTGCTCGCGGTCTCGGGTGGGTGCGCCGTCGAGCGCACGTTCACGGACACCGCGAGCCCGCTCGAGGTGCCGGCGCCGGAGCCTCCGCCGACCGCGGGAGTCCTCGACTACCAGCTCGGCGGCGCGTACGACGAGGTCGACGCCGGTTCCGGGCCCGTGGCGCCCGACGTCGTCGTGCGGGACGCGACCGCCGAGCCCCTTCCCGGCGCGTACTCGGTCTGCTACGTCAACGGGTTCCAGACCCAGCCCGGCGAGGCCGACCGGTGGCTCGACGACCACGAGGACCTGCTCCTGCACGACGCGTCTGGTGGCCTCGTCGTCGACCCCGACTGGCCGGACGAGCACGTCCTCGACCCGTCGACCCCCGAGCAGCGCGAGGGCATCCTCGCGATCCTCGGCCCGGTCGTCACGGGCTGCGCCGACGACGGGTTCGACGCCGTCGAGATCGACAACCTCGACACGTGGACACGGTTCGACGCGATCGACGAGGACGGCGCCCACGCGCTCGCGCGCGCGTACGTCGACCTCGCGCACGACGCCGGCCTCGCGATCGCGCAGAAGAACGCCGCGGAGGTCGCGGGTGTCGCGCGCGGTGTCCTGGGGTTCGACTTCGCCGTCACCGAGGAGTGCGCGGTCTTCGACGAGTGCGCCGCCTACACCGACGTCTACGGCGACCACGTGCTCCAGGTCGAGTACCCCGACGCGCTCGACGACGCGGGTCTCACCTTCGACGACGTCTGCGCCCGCGACGACCGCGCCCCGCTCACCGTCCTGCGCGACCGCGACCTCGTCACCCCCGACGACCCCGACTACGTCTACATGACCTGTTGACCGCGATGTTGAGGAGATTCGGCCAGAAGCGTCGAGTGCAAGCAGCCGACGCGTTGTAGCGGTGCCCCCGGCGTTCTGGTGCACTGTCCGGTGTGAGCGCACAGACTCCTGCCGGAGCGGCTCTCCGGGAACTCGTTCCGGAGCTGATGGCCGGGTATGACGACATCGTGTGGCAGTTCGACGACGGATCCGACGCCCTCTGCGTCGTCATGAGCCCGGTCGGAGCGCCCGAGCGTGTCGCGCGCGTGCTCGTCCACCACGGTGAGGAGGTCTTCGCACTGCAGTTCGGTTCCCACGTAGGGGTGACGTTCGCGTATCAGCAGGACGAGAAGCCGGACGAGCTCCGCGATCGGATCGCTACCGCGGTTGCCGCGGTCCGCGGACCCAGCCGCCTCGTCCTGACCTTTGCCGGCACGACACAGACACGGAGTGAGCTCGTGCTCGCACCCGATTCGCCCGACGAGCACAGCGACGGCGTCTGGATGGAGCGGCAGACCGCCGAGCTCCTCTGGCGCGTGCGACGGCGCCGACTTCGGCGAGAGGTGCGCGACTTCCCCAGGCTCTAGCCTGCCCGCCCGTCTCCTCGCCGAGGCCACGCCAGCGATCGAGCCGTCACCAGCCGTCGGGCGTGAGCAGCTTGCGGATGCGCTTCTCGCTCACCGGGCCGTCGGTCCCGAGCTGCTGCGCGAACAGCGAGACGCGCAGCTCCTCGACCAGCCACCGCACCTCGGCCAGGTCGGCAGCGCGGACGGGGTCAGCCGGGCCCTGGGCGTAGGCGGCACGGGCGCGCTGGTACGCCTCCTCGACGTCGTGCACGCGCCACGCGAGCTCGGCGTCCCGGTTCGGGTTCGCCTGCGCCTTCTCCAGCCGGTACGACGCCGCGCGCAGGTAGCGCGTCAGGTGCGGCAGGCGCCGGGGCGGGGTCTGGGAGACGAAGCCGTCGTGGATCAGACCCGCGGCCTGGTCGCGCAGGTCGGTGAGCGTGTTGAGCAGCGCGAGGCTGTTCGACGCGCGGATCTCCGCGTCGAGGTTCCGCGACGCGGTGAGCGCCGCGACCACGTGCCCGACCACCTGGTGCACCTGGTCCTCCAGGTGCGTCCGCACGAACGCCCGCGCCGCCGCGTAGGCCTCGGCGTCGCGGATCGACGCGACGTCCGGCTGCGTGCCGTACTGCCCGCTGCCGCTGCTCGTCAGCGCGATCACCGCGGCGAGCTGGAGGTCCGCGACGAGCGCGTCCGTGTTCCGGTACGGGCTGGCCGCCATCGTGAGCGACTGCGTCCCGTTCCACCGGCTCGTGATGCGCCCGGTCTGGAGTGCCGTCTCGGACAGCAGCAGACGCCGCACGCCGCGCGCATGCTCGCGCGCCTGCGCGTTCGCGTCGGCCAGCACGCGCAGCGCGACGACCGGCTTACCCTTCGCGTCCTGCTCCTCGACGACCGCGGGATACCCCCGCACGACCACCCCACCCCCGAGGTCCGTCGACACGCTGCTGGGTAGCGTCCCGTCAATGAGGCTCGCAGGCCACGTGGTGAGCCCACTCTGCTCGGTGACGAGCACGCTCGTGGTCGGGTCCGCGGCGGCTGCCGCCGCTCGACCTGCATCTCGCCCGGGCGAGTCGGTCGCCGTGGCCACCCGCTCGCCGTCGGGCCCCGCGGCCTGGCTTCCGAGTGTCGGTGAGCCGGACGCGGAGGTGGTGGAGGGGGCGTCGGATGCGAAGGGCGTGGCGGGCCTGGCGGGAGCGCCGTGAGGAACGAGCGGCGCGGATGGTAGCCCGAGCACCGACGCCCCCTCCGCCGCCGAACCCGACCCAGAGACCGACGCACCCGACCCCGGAACCGAGCCAGAGGCCGCCTCGCGCAGAGCAGCACCCACCGCGCCCTTGACCGCTGCGCGGACCGCCGCCTGGTTGTGGGCGGCGAGGCGCCGCTGGAGGGCGAGGAGGTCCTTCGACTCGTCGAGGACCACGGACCCGCCGCGGCCGCGCGGGTCCTCGACGCGGAACGTCATGCGCAGGTGCGCGGGCAGGCGCGCCTCCTGCTCGGGGCCCCACGCGTCGTCGGGGATGACGACGTCGCGCAGCGCCCGGACGGCGCGCGTGAACGCGACGTGGAACGGCTCGGCCATGTCGCCCGCGCGGGCCATGTCCTCCCAGGTGGGCGTGTGCTCGCGGAGCCAGGCCACGACGTCGCGCGCGACGTCGGGCGCGGGCACGAGCTGGACGCGGACCGGCTTGGGCAGCGAGCGGATCGTCGCCGTGGCGAGCTCGTCGAGCAGGCCGGGGACCATCCAGTCGAACCCGTCGGGCACGACGCGGTTGAGCACGGAGATCGGGACGTGCACGGTGACGCCGTCGGCCTCGGTCCCGGGCTGGAACTGGTAGGTGAGCGGGAGCGTGAGCTCGCCCTGGGGCCAGGTCTCGGGGAACTGCGAGGTGTCGATCTGCTCGGCGTCGGGCACGAGCTGCTCGAGCGTGAAGGTGAGCAGGTCGGGGTCGCGGCGCCGCGCCGTCTTCCACCACCGGTCGAAGTGCGCGGCGGACACGACGTCGTCGGGCACGCGCTCGTCGTAGAAGTCGAACAGCACGTCGTCGTCGACGACGAGCCCGCGCTGGCGCGAGCGCGCCTCGAGCTCCTCGGCCTCCTCGAGGAGCTTGCGGTTGTCGTGGAAGAACCGGTGGTGCGTGGTCCACTCGCCCTGCACGAGCGCGTGCCGCACGAACATCTCGCGCGCGGCCTCGGGGTCGACCTTGGCGTAGAGAACCTTGCGGTCGGCGACGATCGGCACGCCGTACAGCAGCACCTTCTCGGTCGCGATCGCCGCGCCGCGCTTGGTCGACCAGTGCGGCTCGGAGTACGTGCGCCGCGCGAGGTCGCCCGCGAGGTCCTCGGCCCACTCGGGCTGGATGCGCGCGACGTCGCGCGCCCACAGCCGCGACGTCTCCACGAGCTCGCCCGCCATGATCCAGGCCGGCGGCTTCTTGCTGAGCGGCGACCCGGGGAAGATCGCGAACCGCGCACCGCGCGCGCCGGTGTACTCGTTGCGTGCCTGCTTCTGCGCGCGCCGCAGCGCCTTGGCGCGGGCCTCGCCCTTGAGGTGCGCGACCGAGGACGCCTTCACGTCGCCCGTGTCCTGCATCCCGATCTGGGAGAGCAGCCCGGACAGCAGCGCCTTGTGGATCGTGTCGCCGTCCCAGGCGCGCTTGTACGCCTGGGTGTCGGGGGTTGCGTCGGGAGCGGTGGTCGGGTCCGCGGCGGCTGCCCCCGAGGTGCTCGGGCTACCGGCCGCGCCGCGTGCGCGCGGCTTGTACGACATGTCGATGCCGAGAGGCTTGGACATCTCGCGGAGCTGGGCGACGACGTCCTGCCACTCGCGGATGCGCAGGAAGTTGAGGTACTCGGCCTTGCACAGGCGGCGGAACGCCGAGGACGAGAGCTCGTGCTGCTGCTCGCGGACGTACTCCCAGACGTTGAGGTAGGTGAGGAAGTCGGAGTGCGGGTCGGTGAAGCGCGCGTGCGCCTGGTCGGCCTGCGCGCGGACCTCGGCGGGGCGCTCGCGCGGGTCCTGGATCGACATGACGGCGGCGATGATCGCGACCTCGCGCGCGACGCCGAGCCTCGACCCCTCCCAGATCATGCGGGCGAGGCGCGGGTCCATGGGGAGCTGCGCGAGCACGCGCCCGACCTCGGTGAGGCGCGTGACGCCGTCGGACGCGGCGAGGGCGCCGAGCTCGGTGAGGAGCTGGACGCCGTCCCGGACGGCGCGCGTGTCCGGGGGCTCGACGAACGGGAAGCGCGCGACCTCGTCGGGGGTCTCGACGACGCCCACGGAGATCATCTGGAGCAGCACGGACGCGAGCGAGGTGCGCAGGATCTCGGGCTCGGTGAACTCGGGCCGGGAGACGAAGTCGTCCTCGGAGTAGAGCCGGATCGCGATGCCGTCGGCGACGCGGCCCGAGCGGCCGGAGCGCTGGTTGGCGCTCGCCTGCGACACGGGCTCGATCGGCAGGCGCTGGACCTTGGTCGCCTTGGAGTAGCGCGAGATGCGGGCGGTGCCCGGGTCGACGACGTAGTGGATGCCCGGAACGGTCAGCGAGGTCTCGGCGACGTTGGTCGCGAGCACGATGCGCCGCGACGAGTGCGCCTGGAACACGCGGTGCTGCTCGGCCGACGACAGCCGCGCGTACAGCGGCAGGATCTCGACGCGCTGCGGGTGCTTCGGGTCGGTGACGCGGTCCTTGAGGTGGCCGGTGAGCGCGTCGGCGGCGTCGTGGATCTCGCGTTCGCCCGAGAGGAACACGAGGATGTCGCCGTGCCCCTCACGCATGAGCTCGTCGCACGCGTCGACGATGCCGGTCACGAGGTCCTTCTCCTCGGCGCTCGCGCGCCCCTTCGCCTTCCCGGAGCCGGGGTCGACGTCGGGCGACAGCGGCCGGTACCGGATCTCCACCGGGTAGGTGCGGCCGGACACCTCGACCACGGGCGCGGCGTCGGGCAGCGCGTCGATCACGTAGTCCGGTGCGCCGCCCAGCGCGGCGAGGTGCGCGGGGGAGAAGTGCTGCGCGAAGCGCTCGGAGTCGATCGTCGCCGACGTGATGATGAGCTTGAGGTCGGGACGGCGCGGCAGGAGCCTCGCGAGGTAGCCGAGCAGGAAGTCGATGTTGAGGGACCGCTCGTGCGCCTCGTCGACGACGATCGTGTCGTACGCGAGGAGCTCGGGGTCGCGCTGGATCTGCGCGAGCAGGATGCCGTCGGTCATGACCTTGACGAGCGTGTCCTCGCTGGAGGTGTCGGTGAACCGCACCTGGTACCCGACGACGCCGCCCAGCTCCGTGCCGAGCTCCTCCGCGATGCGCTCGGCGACCGTGCGCGCGGCGATGCGGCGGGGCTGCGTGTGCCCGACCTGACCCTTGCGGCCACGGCCGAGCTCGAGCGCGATCTTGGGCAGCTGCGTCGTCTTGCCGGAGCCCGTCTCGCCCGCGACGATGACGACCTGGTGGTCCCGGATCGCGGCGGCGATGTCCGCGCGTCGGGCGCTGACGGGGAGCTGCTCGGGGTACGTGATGGGCGGGACCGTCACGGTCTCGCGTGCCTGTGCGGCCCGCTCGAGCTGCGCGCGGCTCACCTGCCGCGGGCCCGACGGCGTCCGCTCGCCTCGGCCGCGACGCGTCGCCGTCGTGCCGGTCGGGGTGCCCGACGCCGGGCGGTCACCCTGCCCGCGGCCGCGGCGGTTCCCGCGACGCCGGCGACCCTCGCGCGGGGTGCCCTCGGCGGCGCCGCCCTGCTGGGCAGGGCGCGCGTCAGGCTGGTTCGCTGCGGGCTCGGTACTCACGACGGTCCATTCTCTCAACCCGTCGCAACTTCATTGCTCCGAGGGTGGGGCGACCCTGGTGGAGGGTGCTGTCGTTTTGCTAGCGTGGTGATCGGAGGTGGTCGAGGTGGCGACGCTGACGATCCGAGGGCTCGACGACGACGTGCGCGAGCGGCTGCGAGCGCGTGCCGCAGAGCACGGCCGGTCGATGGAGGCGGAGATCCGCGCGATCCTCACGTCCGCGGTGACGGCACCGAGCGGGTTGGAACGCGGGCTCGGCACGTTCATCCACAGCTCGTTCGCCGACGCCGGGCTGACGGTCGAGCTCGACCTGCCCCCGCGCTCGGAGCACGGACGCGCCGTCGACTTCTCCGACGAGCCGGGCGGGTCGAACCGCGAGGTCGCGGACGCGTGATCGTCCTCGACACGAACGTCGTGTCCGAGGCGATTCGCCCGGTGCCCGAGGCGCGCGTGCTTCGCTGGCTCGACGCGCGGACTCCGGAGGCGCTGTGGATCACGGCGGTCACGGTCGGCGAGATCGTCCACGGCGTGGCGCGGCTGCCCGACGGGCGGCGCCGAGACCGCCTCGCCGCGCTCATCGAGGAGCACGTCACCACGACGTTCGCGGGCCGCGTGCTCGCGTACGACGCCGACGCCGCGCGCGTCGGGGGCACCCTCCTCGCGCTCCGCGAGCGAGCGGGGCGGCCGATGAGCATGGCCGACGCGCAGATCGCCGCGATCTGTCGCGTGCACGGCGCGACGCTCGCGACGCGCAACGTCCGCGACTTCGTCGGCACCGGCGTGGCCGTCGTCGACCCGTGGAGACCCGTGCCTTCCTGACCCGGCACGCTCCTGACCTGCACGCTCAGCCGAGCGCGCGGCGCATCACGACCCGCGGCACGCCGCCGCTCACGCCGGTGGTCGGGGCCGCACGCACGAACCCGGCCTGCTCGAACAGCGTTACCGTGCCGACGTACCCGGAGATCACGTCGACACGCTCGCCGCCCGCGTCGACGGGGTAGCCCTCGACCGCGGGTGCGCCGTGCGCGGCGGCGTGCTCGACGGCGCCGGCGAGGAGGTCGTGCATGAGCCCGCGACGCCGGTACCCGGCCCGGACGACGAAGCACACCGCGCTCCACGCGTCGAGGTCGTCGACGAACGGGATGGTCCGGGCGTTCATCAGCCGCCGGTAGGTGCTGCGCGGCGCCACCGAGCACCAGCCCGCGACCTCACCGTCGACGTACGCGAGCACGCCCGGCCCGGGGTCGGTCGTGCACAGGTCGGCCATGAACCCGGGGCGATCCTCGGCGCTGACGCGGCTGTCGCGGTAGGACATGCACCAGCACCCGCGCACCCCGGCCTTCCGCGGCCCGACCACGGCGGCGAAGTCGTCGTAGCGCCCGACGGCGGAGCGCACCTCCACGTCCATCCCGCCCACGCTAGGCGCGCCCGCCCACGCGGGCGAGCGCCGTCGTCGGGCCGGCGTCGGGGAAGCGGCGCCCAGAACGACCCCACCCGCCGTCGAGCACGACCTGAAGGACGGAAAGCGATGGATAACGACCCCCATGTCGTGTTCGACGGCGGGCAGAGGCGTTCTCGGGGCGGGGTCAGGCGGGGGTCGCGCGGGCGTAGCGGGTTGCCAGGGTGCGGACGTGGTCGACGAGAGCCTGCGGCTCCGTCACGTGGAAGTCGAGGCCGAGCATGCCGACCCACACCGCGACGACCTCGACGCTGTCGCCGCCGGTGACGAGGACGCAACGGTCGTCGTCGAGCGGCTCGACCGTGCCGACCGTCGGGTTGATGCGCCGCAGCACCTCCGCGGCGGGCGCGGCGACGACGATCCGGGCGTGGACGGCCCACCCGGTGCGCGCGACCTCGCGCACGACGAACTCGGTCATGTCCCCGGGGAAGTCCACCGGCACGAACCGGCGCCCGCCCGGCACGCGCAGCACGAGCCAGTCGACACGGTAGGGACCCCACGCGCCGGTCGTCGGGTCGCGCGCGACGAGGAACCAGCGGCGCTGCCACGCGACGAGGCGGTACGGCTCCAGCTCGAGCGGCTCGTCGCGGTAGAAGCAGCGCAGACCCTGGTGGTCGCGCACGGCGTCGGCGAGGGCGGTCAGCGTGTCCGGGTCGACGACCGGGTCCTCGACGTTCGAGTCGGTGTTGGCCGGCCCGGCGGCGCTCGCGGACCGCAGCGCGACGAGGCGGCGGCGCAGCCGGTCGGGCATGACCTGCTCGAGCTTGGCGAGCGCCGACGCCCCGGCCTCCTCGAACCCCGCCGTGCCGGTCGCGGCCCGCAGCCCGACGGCGACCGCGACGGCCTCGGCGTCGTCGAGCAGGAGCGGGGGCAGCCGCGCGCCCGCCCCCAGCCGGTACCGGCCGCCCGGTCCGCGCACGGCGTCGACGGGGTAGCCGAGCTCGCGCAGGCGCGCGACGTCGTTGCGGACGGTGCGGTCGGTGACGTCGAGGCGCGCGGCGAGCTCGGCGCCCGACCAGTCGGGGCGCGACTGGAGCAGCCCGAGCAGGGCGAGCATGCGGGCCGAGGTGGAGGCCACGAGGTCCCTCCGAGAGATCGCCGGAAGTAAGCCGGAGCTGGGCCAGAATAACGGAAGAAAGCGTTCCTGAACCCTGCGTAACGTCGGTATCAGAGCAGGGCACGAGGCCCGCTCCGACCGAGGAGGCATCATGAGCAGCACGACCCTCGAGCACCGCCCGTTCTCCGTGGCCGTCCCGCAGGCCGACCTGGACGACCTGCGCGAGCGCCTCGAGCGGACCCGCTTCGCGCCGGCTGCGCCCGGCGACTCCTGGGACTACGGCACGCCCGCGTCCTACCTGCGCGACATGGTCGGGCGCTGGACGGCGTTCGACTGGCGCGCCGTCGAGGACCGGGTGAACGCCTACCCGGGCTTCCGCACGGAGATCGACGGCCAGCCGATCCACTACCTGCACGTGCGCTCGCAGCACGAGGACGCGACGCCGCTGCTGCTCGCGCACAGCTACCCGGGCTCGATCCTCGACTTCCTCGACATGATCGACCCGCTCGTCGACCCCGTCGCGCACGGCGGCCGGCCCGAGGA
This sequence comes from Cellulosimicrobium funkei, assembly GCF_001019615.1. Taxonomy (GTDB): domain Bacteria; phylum Actinomycetota; class Actinomycetes; order Actinomycetales; family Cellulomonadaceae; genus Cellulosimicrobium; species Cellulosimicrobium cellulans_E. The sequence continues at coordinate 324,137 of NZ_JNBQ01000001.1, forward strand.
CGCGTTCCACCTCGTGATCCCGTCCATGCCGGGCTTCGGGTTCTCCACGCCCGTCGTCGGGGACACGGACTGGACCATGGCGCGTGTCGCCCGTGCCTACGACGTGCTCATGCGTGACCTCGGCTACGCGTCCTACGGGATTCACGGGAGCGACGGCGGCGCGATGGTCTCGCGCGAGCTCGCGATCCTCGACCCCGAGGGCTTCCTCGGCGCCCACGTGCTCCAGCTCTTCTCCTTCCCGTCCGGCGCGCCGGGCGAGATGGACGGCTTCGGGGAGAAGGAGTTCGCGGCGCTCGGCCACCTCCAGTGGTTCCAGTCCGTGGGCGCCTACAACACGATGAACGCCTCCCGGCCGCAGACCGTGGCCGCCGGCCTCGCCGACTCACCGGTCGCCGTGCTGGCGTACCACGAGCTGTTCGAGAGCTTCGGCAACGGGACGAGCCTCGTGAGCGCCGACCAGGTGCTCGCGCAGGCGACGCTCTACTGGCTGACCAACTCCTACGCGACCGCCGCGCGCTACCACTACGCGGAGCAGCGCTCCGGTGCCGAGCCGGTCGTGAGCCAGGGCCGGATCGGCGTCGCCGTGTTCAAGGACGACTTCCAGACGATCCGGGCGTTCGCGGAGCGCGACAACGCCCGGATCGAGCACTGGTCCGAGCACCCGCGCGGCGGCCACTACGCGTCGCTCGAGGTCCCGCTCGACGTCGTCGCCGACCTCCGGGTGTTCTTCGCCTGACACCCGCGATCAGCGAGGACGGGTGACGCGCCCTCGACCACGACGTCGCTGTCGTCATCGGCCGGATGACGACAGCGACGTCGTGCTCGGCGCAGAATGGGGCGGTGCTCGACCGACCCGTGACCCGCCTCGACCTCGTCCCGCGCCGCGTCCGCGTGCACCGCGTCCAGGAGACGTCCGGCGCGCTGCGACGCATCACGTTCCGCGACGCCGCCCCGGTCGTGCACGACGACCGGCGTGCGGCCGGGCCGGGTGCCGACGGCTCGCGCGGGGCCTCGCTCGCGGCACTGCACGCCCCGGGCCCGGACGACCACGTCAAGGTCTTCCTGCCCGACCCGACGACCGGCGTCCTGCACGCCCCGACGCTCACGACCGACGGCGCGCTCCAGCGCCCGACGGGCGTGGTCTCCATCTCGCGCGAGCTGACGGTCCGGGCGACGCGGGTCGTCGACGGGGTCGCGGAGGTCGACGTCGACTGGGTGCTGCACGGCGGCGGCGACCCGGGCGCGCCGCCCACCGGCGAGGGCGGACCCGCGTCCGCCTGGGCGGCCCGAGCCCAGGTCGGCGACGAGGTCGTGCTCGCAGGCCCGACGACGAGCCGCGCCGTGCCGGACGGCGTCGCGCGGTTGCTGCTCGTCGGGGACGAGGCCGGGCTGCCCGCGCTCGCGCGGTGGGTCGACGCCGTCGGGGCGGACGTGCCGGTGACGGCGATCGTCGAGATCGGCGACGACGTGGACGAGGCCTTCGTCGAGGACGAGCTCGGCCGCGCGACGGTCGAGATCCTCTACCGCACCGACGGTCCCGGCCAGCTCGCGGAGGCGGTCCGCTCGCTCGGCCCCCTCGGCGACGGCGAGTACGTGTTCGGTGCCGGCGAGGCGACCGACCTCGCGCAGGTGCGCCGCGACCTGCGGCGGGGCGGCGCGCGTCCCGACCAGCTCGCCCTCCACGGCTACTGGCGCCGCGGCGTGGTCAACCTCGACCCCGACGCACCTCTGGACCCGACCGAGCCCGATTGAGCGTCGGACCGGCGCGCTCCACCCGGGTTCCCGGGTCAGTCGTCGTGGAGCACGTCCACGGCGAGCCCACGCCCGGCGACGGCGAGCCGCGCGTCGTTCGTCCACAGGGCCGTGCACCCGTGCACCTGCGCAGCGGCGAGGTGGAGTGCGTCGGGCGTACGGAGCGACGAGGCTGCGCGGAGACGCGCGGCACGCTCGAAGACGGTCGCGTCGAGCGGCACCTCGGCGAACAGCCGGAGTGCCGCGCGGTACCGGTCCTCGAGCTCGACGTCCCCGGACCGGAGCGGCCCGACGAGGCACTCGAGCCGGACGAGCGGGCTGATCGCGAACTCCTCCTCGCCGTGCCTGGCGAGCAGCCCGCGCACGTGCGCCCCGCGCTCCGCGTCCTCGACCAGGTAGATCACGAGGCACGTGTCGAGATAGATCACTCCCAGCCCTCGCGCTCGGCTTCGATGGCGGCGTCGACCTGCTCCGCGGGCCTGGGCGAACGCGTCGCGTGCGGGTGGTCGTCCAGCCACTCGACGATCGCCGCGCCTGTCCCGTGCGCGAGGTCGGCGCTCACCGGCACGAGCCGGACCAGCGGTACACCGCGGCGGGCGATGACCACGTCCTCGCCCGCCGCGGCACGGTTGACGAGCTGAGAGAGGTTGTTCTTGGCTTCGAGCACATTGACCTGCACGGCGCCTCCTCGGTGTTCCGACGACGTGATGGCCAGGATACCTGGCCAGGTCTGTCGGGCGGAACCCCGTGGAGGAGATCTGTCCGGGCGCGTGCCACCGGCCGTCTGCCGGAGGCGTAAACCGGCTGCGGGCGACCTCGCACCGGGGGAGAGTAAGGCCATGACGCGTCTCCTGGTCCTTGGCGGCTCCGACTTCGTGGGGCGCGCCGTCGTCGACGACGCCCTCGCCCGCGGGTGGGACGTCACCGTCCTCAACCGGGGCAGCACGCCCGTGCCCGACGGCGTCCGGCAGCTCGTCGGCGACCGCACCCGGCAGGACGGCCTCGACGCGCTGCACGCCGAGGACGTCCCGCAGAAGTGGGACGTCGTGGTGGACACGTGGTCGTGGGCGCCCGTCGCGGTGCGCGACGCGGCGCGCGTGCTCGCGGGACGGCTCCCCGGCGACAACCGGTACGTCTACGTGTCGTCACGCTCGGTGTACCCGTTCCCGCCCGCGCGCGGCGCCGCCGAGACCGCCGCGCTCGTCGAGGGCGACCCGGAGGACGAGGCGTCCGACGACTACGCGCGGGCCAAGCGGGGTGCGGAGATCGCCGCCGTGGACGCGCTCGGCGACCGGGCGATCCTGCTCCGTGCAGGCCTGATCCTCGGCCCGCGCGAGAACGTCGGCCGCCTGCCGTGGTGGCTGCGGCGCGTCGCGCGCGGCGGGCCGGTGCTCGCGCCCGGACCGGCGGACCTGCCGCTGCAGTACGTCGACGCGCGCGACCTCGCGGCGTTCGCGCTCGACGCGGCGCTCGCGGGCGCGTCGGGGCCGGTCGACGTCGTCAGCGCCCCGGGCCACACGACCATGGGTGAGCTGCTCGCGGCGTGCGTCGAGGCGACGGCGGACGACGCGGCGGCGGCCGGGAACCCGCCCGCCGAGCTCGTCTGGGTCGAGCCGGAGGCCGTGCTCGCGGCGGGCATCGAGCCGTGGACTCAGCTCCCGGTCTGGCTCCCGCCGGGCGAGCTGCACGACGCGCTCCACGGTTCCGACACCTCGCGCGCGTACGCCCTCGGGCTCCGCCCCCGCGACGTGCGCGAGACCGTGCGCGACACCTGGACGTGGCTCCGCGCGCTCGACGCCGCGGGCGAGGCGACGCCGCAGCGCACGGACCGCCCCGCCGTCGGCCTCCCGCCCGACCTTGAGGCGGCTGCGCTCCGCGCTGCCGGGCGCTGAGCCGACGGGGGTCGGTCAGCCCTCGGCGAGGAGCTCGCGCACGCGCGGGATCACCTGCGTGCCGTACAGCTCGATGCTGCGGAGCATGGCCGAGTGGGGGAGCGTGCCGGTCGAGTACTTGAGGTCGAACCGGCCGGCGCCGAGGAGCCGCACCGTCCGGGCGATCTTGCGCGCGACGGTCTCGGGCGAGCCGACGTAGAGCGACCCGTCGCGTACGTCATGGGCGAAGCGCCCGCGGTGGTAGGCGGGCCAGCCGCGCTCGCGGCCGATGCGGTTGTTCATCGCCGCGAAGTGCTCGTAGACCTCCTCCTGCGCCTGCTCGTCGGTCTCGGCGACGTGGCCGGGCGAGTGGACGCCCACCGGCAGCACCGGGTTGCCGAGCTCCTCGACCGCGCGGTGGTAAAGGTCTACGTAGGGGCGGAACCGCTCGGGCTCGCCACCGATGATCGCGAGCATGAGGCCGAGCCCGTGCCGCGCGGTCCGCACGACCGACTCGGGCGAGCCGCCCACGCCGACCCACGTGCGGAGCCGACCGCTCTCCGTCTTGGGCCAGACCTCCTGGTCGGCGAGCCCGGCGCGGGTCGTGCCCGACCACGTGACAGGGCCCTCGTCGAGCAGGTGGACGAACAGGTCGAGCTTCTCCTCGAACAGCACCTCGTAGTCGCTGAGGTCGTACCCGAACAGCGGGAACGACTCGATGAACGACCCGCGCCCGAGGATGACCTCCGCGCGCCCGCCGGACAGCGCGTCGAGCGTCGAGAACCGCTCGAACACGCGCACCGGGTCGTCCGAGCTGAGCACGGTCACGGCCGACCCGAGCCGGATGCGCGACGTCCGCGTCGCGATCCCCGCGAGCACGACCTCCGGCGCGCTGATCGCGAAGTCCGCGCGGTGGTGCTCGCCGACGCCGAAGAAGTCGACGCCGACCTGGTCCGCGAGGACCGCCTCCTCCACGACGTCGCGGATCGTGCGCGCCCCGCTGAGGAGCGCACCGTCCGGGCCGGCCGTCACGTCGCCGAACGTGTCGAGGCCGAGCTCGACGGCGGCGGGGTCGGCCGGGGTGCGGTCGGGTGCGGTCGGGGAGGTCGTGTCGTCGGTCATCGTCTGCTCCTGCGGTCGGTCGACCGTCGGCGGACCGGTGCTCTCACCGGCGGCGCGGTCGTGCGCCGTCTCAACCGTGCCGGGTCCGTCCTTCTTCCGCGACCCGTCCGGTCCCGCGGCGACTCGCGGCCGGGGCACGACGACGGCCGCCGCCCCGGGAGGGACGACGGCCGTCGGGCGTGGCGCCAGCGTGCGGTGCGCCGACTCAGTACGTCGAGACGTCGCCGCTCGCGACGAGCGCCGCGATGGCGACGACGTAGATGATGAAGCCGATGGCGCCGAGCACGGTGAAGACGATGCTGAGGATGAGACCCCACTTGGCGAGCTGGTTGTCGAAGCCCGCCTCCTTGCTCTTCTTGCGCGCGATCGCGCTGACGACGATGCCCGCGATCGCGAAGACGAACGCGAGGACGAAGCCGACGATGCCGAGGGTCTTGCCCGGGTCCTCGATCGGGGCCGAGTAGCCGGCGGGAGCCTGCGGGGCGGCGGGGTACTGCTGGGCCATGGTTCTTCTGCTTTCTGGTGGGGCCGACGTGGTCGAGTCCGGACGGGGCGCGGACGGGGTGCCGTCCGCGCGACTGCGGGCCTCATTGTGGGGCATCACGCGTGTGCCTGAACAGGGGGAGTTCTCCCCGATGTCCGTGAAAGAGCGACAAAAGGGATAGGGGCGACGTACTACCCCGCCGTGGGGTCCGTCGGCGCGTACAGCCGGACCGCGCCGCGTCGCATCGTGAGACGGACGGTGACCGGCCCGGCACCCGCGGTCCCGGCGAGCGCGAGCGCCTCGCCGTCGTGCGCGAGCACCACGGGCGGCGACGTCGCGGCCCCGGACGAGGCGTCGCCGTCGGGTCCGGGCGGTCCGTCCGGCCCGACCACGGCGCCCCGGGCGGGGAACCGCAGCTCGAGCGTCGGGACCACCGTCGCGTCGACCACCAGGTGGCTCCGGACGCCGGGCACGCGTCGTGCGACCCGCGTCCCCGTGTCGCCCGCGGCGACCTCGAGGAACGTCCGCAGTCGGCTCGCGCGGCGCTCGGCGCGGGCCGTGCGGACGTCGAGCACGCCGTCGTCGAGGCGGTGGCGCTCGACGGGCGCGAGGCTCTGTGGGAAGTAGCGGTTGACGCCCGCGAAGAGCGACCAGTACTCGCCCTCGTGGCCCTCGACCGACATCCGCACGCGGTGCGCCCGCCGCAGCACGCGGGCCGCGGCGAGCACCGCCGCAGGCCACTTGCCGAGGCGGTGCTCGTGCTTCTCGCGCTCCGTGACGAGCTCCGGGTAGACCCCGGCGGAGAACGTGTTGAGCACGGTCCGCGGCGGCCCGTCGTGCCCGTCGACCTCGAGGTCCGCGACGTCGATCGTCACGCCGGAGCCGGTGCGGACCGCCGTGGCCGTCGCGGTCATCGACGTGAGGTCGGCGGCGCGCGCGAAGTGGTTGAGCGTGCCCCCGGGGAAGACGGCGAGCGGGAGGTCGTGCGCGCGGGCCGCCGCGGCGGCCGTGGCGACGGTCCCGTCGCCCCCGCTGATGCCGAGCGCCCGAGCGCCCCGTCCGGCGGCCTCGTCGAAGAGGCGCCGGAGGTCGTCGTCCGCGCCGAGCACGTGCACGTCCGCGCGCGGCAGGTTCGCGCGCAGCGCGACGAGCGGGTCCTCCTTGAGCAGGCGGCCCGACCCCGCGGCCGGGTTGACGACCACGAAGAGCCCCACGCCGTCGTCGAGCGCCGGGACGACGGCGGGCGGGCCGGCGGGCACGTCGGGGCCGCGCTCCGTCGTGCCGGGCACGAGGGCGCGACCCACGAGCGCGACCCCCGCCCCGAGCGCGGCGCCCGCAGCGACGTCCGAGAACCAGTGGGAACCGGTGTGGAGGCGCGAGTACATGACCGCTCCGGCCAGCGGCGCGAGCGCCAGGCCCAGCGTGGGCCACACGGTCGCGACGCCCGTGACGAACGCCGCCGCCGACGCCGAGTGGCCGGACGGGAACGACGGCGACGTCGGCGGGTCGGCGAGCCGGCGCCACAGGGGCAGCGGTTCGAGCGAGGGGCGCTCGCCGCCGAACACGGTCTTGCCGACGACGTTCGCCAGGAGGCTCGAGACGAGCAGCGAGCCGTAGCCGCGCAGCGCTGCCTCGCGCCCGCGCCGGCCGGTCGCGGCGATCCCGAGGGCCGCGCCCGCCCACAGCACGCTGTGGTCGGCCGCGGTCGACAGGCGCGAGAGCGCGGCGTCCGCGAGGGGTCCCAGGGCGCGACGGTTGGTCCAGTCGTTGACCGCGCGGTCGAGCCGGGCGACTCCGGGGAACGCCTCGTGCGGCTTGACGATCCCGGTGACGCGCGGCATCCCGCCATCGTAGGAAGCGTCGCGACGGACCGCGCGGCGGCGGTCGTGCCCGCGAGATCGACTCCACCGTCACGAGATCGACCCACCGAGGGTCGATCTCGACCGTGCGGGTCGATCTCGCGAGGAGGAGGGCGGGGTCAGACCCCGGCGCGGCTCGTCTCGCCGCGGAGCACGTCGATGTGGGCCTGCAGCCGCTCGAGCGCGACGGCGACGCCCTCGCCCGCGTCGTGCGCGAGGTCCGTCGCGTAACGGAGCTGCGCGGACGCGGCGTCGAGGGCGACCTGCGCGTCGGCCAGCGCGACGGCGGCCCGGCCGTCGGCGGCCTCGTCGCCGTCGGTCGCGCGGTCGAGCGCGGAACGGGCCTCGTCCGTCGCCGCCTGGACCGACTCGACGGCGTCGAGCACGTCGTTGCGGAGCACGGGGTGGAGGGCGGGGAGCTGGGCGTGGACGCGGTCGAGGTCGTCGCCGATCGTCTCGGTCTGGACCTGCGCGTCGGCGATGAGCTGCTGGACCTCGGCGGCGCTCGCCGTCGAGCACATCGGGAGCATCATGGCCAGCGCGAGCAGGCTCGCCGCGGCGAACCGGGCAGACGTGCGCGTGCGCTGCGGCGTCGTGGGCTCGCTCGTCCTCGCTGACATGGCACCCAGTCTCCCGGTCGAACCTGAGAAGAGCCAGGGAATCGTGGGCGAATTCATGGAGATTTCGCACACAGCGCACGTGGGCGACACGTCGCCCGTCGTCCGGAACGGGCGCATCCCGCCGAGCGGGGGTCAGACCCGGACGAGGCGGCGGCGTCGTGCTGCGGCCACGCGGGTCCCGATCAGGCCGTGGCGCGGGCTGAACAGGTACGCGAGGGCGAACGCGACGCCGAGCGCGACGACGACCGTGCCGCCCGAGGCGGTGTCGAGGTAATAGCTCACGTAGATCCCGACGACCCCGCACACCGCCGCGACGAGCGGCGAGATCCACAGCATCCGCGAGAACCGGTCGGTGAGCAGGTAGGCCGTCGCACCGGGCGTGATGAGCAGCGCGACCACGAGCACGACCCCGACCGCCTGGAGCGCGACGACGACCGTCAGGGCGAGCAGGCCGAGGAGCAGCGCGCCGAGCCGGCGCGGGGACAGCCCGATCGCGTGCGCGTGGGTCGGGTCGAACGCGTAGAGCGTGAGGTCGCGCCGCTTGAGCACGACGACCACGAGCGTCACCGCCCCGAGGACCAGCACCTGGAGCAGGTCGGCGCGTGACACCCCGAGCAGGTTGCCGAACAGGATGTGGTTGAGGTCGGTCTGGCTCGGCGTCACGGAGATGAGCACGAGGCCGAGCGCGAAGAGCGTCGTGAACACGACCCCGATGGCCGCGTCCTCCTTCACGCGGCTCGTGTCCCGGACCGCGCCGATGAGCAGGACGGCGAGCAGCCCGAAGACGAGGGCCCCGAGCGCGAACGGCGCCCCGACCACGTACGCGAGCACGACGCCGGGCAGCACCGCGTGCGAGACGGCGTCGCCCATGAGCGACCACCCGACGAGCACGAGCCAGCACGACAGCACGCCGCACACGATCCCGGCGGTGACCGTGACCGCGAGGGCGGTGCGCAGGAACTCGAACGAGAGCGGCTCGAGGAGCACGGCGAGGACGTCGGTCACGGGGCCACCTCCACGCCGAACGCGAGCGCGAGGTTCTCGGGCCGCAGGACCTCCGCGGGCGTCGCGTGCAGCAGGACGCGCTGCTGGAGCAGCACCGCCTCGTCCGCGAGCTCGGGCAGCGCGTGCAGGTCGTGGGTCGAGACGAGGACGGTCGCGCCGTCGGCCGCGAGCTCGCGCAGCAGCGCGGTGATCGTGGCCTCCGTACGCTTGTCGACGCCCGCGAACGGCTCGTCGAGCAGCAGGATCGTCGCGCCCTGCGCGAGCCCGCGCGCGACGAACGCGCGCTTGCGCTGGCCGCCCGAGAGCGCGCCGATCTGCCGGTCCGCGAGGTCGGTCAGCTCGACGCGCTCGAGCGCGTGCGCGACGGCGTCGCGGTCCGCGGGCCGCGTGCGCCGCGTGAACCCCTGGTAGCCGTAGCGGCCGGTCATGACGACGTCGCGCACGCTCAGCGGGAAGGCCCAGTCCACGTCCTCGCTCTGCGGCACGTACCCCACGGCCTGGGCGCGGCGGGCACGCGCCGGGGGTGCGCCGTCGACCAGGACGGTGCCGCGGTCCGGGCGCACCATGCCCATGACCGCCTTGCACAGCGTCGACTTGCCCGAGCCGTTCATGCCCACGAGCCCGCACACGGTGCCCGGCCCGCCCGCCGACCCCAGGGCGAGGGTCGCGCCGTCGAGGGCGAGGACGTCGCCGTAGTGGACGGTGAGGTCGCGCACGTCGATCGCGGGCGTGCCCGACGGCGTCCGCTCGCCCGCGCTCACGCGTCGCCCTCCGCCGTCGTCCCGGCGAGGCCCGCGACGATGGTCTCCGTGTCGTGCCGCAGGAGGTCCAGGTACGTCGGGACGGGGCCGCCGGGCTCCGAGAGCGAGTCGACGTAGAGCGTGCCGCCGAACGCCGCCCCGGACTCCAGCGCCACCTGGCGCATCGCCTTGTCCGAGACGGTGGACTCGCAGAACACGGCTGGGACGTCGTGCTCCTCGACGAACTCGATCGCGCCGACCACGGACCGCGGCGTCGCCTGCTGCTCGGCGTTGACCGCCCACAGGTACTGCTCGGCGAGGCCCGCGTCGCGCGCGAGGTAGGAGAACGCGCCCTCGCACGAGACGAGCGCGCGGTGGCTCTCAGGGAGCGCGTCGAGCGCGTCGGTCAGCTCGTCGTGCACGGCCGCGAGCTCGGCCGAGTACGCCTCGGCGTTCGCCGCGTAGTCGTCGGCGTGCGCGGGGTCGAGCTCGGCGAACGCGTCGGCCATGTTCTGCGCGTAGAGCTGGCCGTTGACGGGCGACATCCACGCGTGCGGGTTGTCCTTGCCCTGGTGCTCCTCGGCGGTGTCGTCGCCGAGGGCGTCCTCGATGGGAAGAGCGTCGACGCCCTCGCTCACGACGACGTGCGGCACGTCCAGCCCGTCGACGAACCGCCCGAACCACGCCTCGAGCCCCATGCCGTTGTCGAGGATCAGGTCCGCGTCCGCCGCCCTGCGGAGGTCGCCCGGCGTCGGCTCGTAACCGTGGATCTCCGCGCCGACCTTGATGATCGACTCGACGCGCAGGTGGTCGCCTGCCACGTTCTGCGCCATGTCCGCGAGCACGGTGAACGTGGTGAGGACGACGGGCCGGCCGTCGTCGACGACGGTCTCGCCGCCCGCGTCGGTCCCGGCGGAGCACCCGACGAGAGCGAGCGCGGTCACCGTCGCCAGCGCGACGACCCGACCGGTGGTTCTTCCGGTAATCCGGGACACAAAGTTCGGCACACCGAAAAATCTAGTCCGCACGGCCGGTGGACGCAACGACCCGCCCGCCGAGACGGCGGCTGACCTCGGTGGCGGCGCGGCCGACGGCGGCGGCGAGCTCGGCGCGGCGGGCGGGCGGGGCGTCGTCGGCCCAGAAGGTGAGGGCGATGCCGGCGACGGGGAGGCCGGTGTGGTCCACCGCCGCGTGGGCGACGGACGCGAGGCCGGGCGTGACCTCGCCGTCCTCCTCGGCCCAGCCGCGCCGTCGGACTCCGCGCAGGATCTCGCGCAGGGCGCTGAGGGACTGCGGGCCGACGCCGGTGCGGTCGGCGAACGCGGCGGCGTTCGGGAAGAGGGCGCGGACCTGGGCGGCGGGCAGGCCCGCGAGGACGGCGCGCCCGCTCGCGGTGAGGTGGGCGGGGAGGCGGACGTCGACGTCGGTCACGAGCGTGGGGCGGCGCGGCGCGCGCTGCTCGACGAGGTAGAGGACCTCGCGCCCGTTGAGGACGGCGAGGTGGGCGCTCTCGCCGGTGGACTCGACGAGGCGCGCGACCACGGGCCGCGCGAGGCGGGCGAGCGGCGCCTGGCGCGCGTACGCGGACCCGAGCGCGAGCGACGCCGTGCCGAGCCCGTACCGGTGCTCCTCGGGGAGGTGCGTCACGAACCCCTCGTCCACGAGGACGGAGAGCAGGTGGTAGACGGTCGAGCGGGGGAGCCCGAGGCCCTGCGCGACGGCGGCCGCAGGCGACGGGCCGGCCTGCGCGGCGAGGTACGTGAGCACGCGGACGGCCTGGCGCGCGGCGGGGACGTCGCTCGGCATGGAGACCACGGTAGGGCCGTGGCACGATCGAGGCGTGACGACCCTCCCCGACGACCAGCGCCTGCGCGACCTCGCGCGGCTGCGGCGCGTGCGGGACCGGATCGACCGCGAGTACGCGCAGCCGCTCGACGTCGCGGCGCTCGCGGCCGGCGTGCACGTGTCGGCCGGGCACCTGAGCCGCGAGTTCAAGGCCGCGTACGGGGAGTCGGTGTACGCGTACCTCATGACGCGGCGCATCGAGCGCGCGAAGGCGCTGCTGCGTCGCGGCGACCTGAGCGTCACGGACGTGTGCTTCGCGGTCGGGTGCTCGTCGCTGGGGACGTTCAGCACGCGCTTCACCGAGCTCGTGGGCGTGCCGCCGAGCGTCTACCGGCGCCGCGCCGCCGAGCCCGACGTCGGAGCGGGCACGACCGACGTCGTCGTGACGGGTGGCTCCGGGCTGGAGGCTCCGGACGGGTCGGGGGACGACCCCGGGGGCGAGCGGCTCGACGGCATGCCCGCGTGCGTCGCGCGGCGCGTCACGCGACCGGTCAGGAATCGAGAAGCGCGGGCGGGACGACGGTCCTAGCGTCGTTCCCATGAACCTCACCATCAACTCCAGCTTCCTGCCCCAGACCGACCCCGACGCCTCGCTGGCCTTCTACCGCGACGTCCTCGGCTTCGAGATCCGGAACGACGTCGGCTACGAGGGGATGCGGTGGATCACCGTGGGCCCGGCCGACCAGCCGGACACGGCGATCGTGCTGCACCCGCCGGCCGCGACGCCGGGCCTCAGCGACGACGACAAGCGTGCGCTCCTGGAGATCGTCGCGAAGGGCGCCTACTTCGGCGTGAACCTCGCGACGGCAGACGTCGACGAGACGTTCGCGCGGATCGAGGCGGCGGGCGCGGAGGTCGTGCAGGAGCCGATCGACCAGCCCTACGGCGTGCGCGACTGCGCGTTCCGCGACCCGGCGGGCAACGAGATCCGCATCCAGCAGCGCCGCTGAGGTCGTCAGACCCGGCCGCTCGACCCCGCCGCCTCGAGGTCGAGCGTGAGCGCGAGCGGCCCGAGCTCGGCCGCGACCTGGGAGAACTCGGCGACGAGCGGGGGGATCGGCCCGGCGCGCCGGACGAGCCCCCAGCGCAGCACGGGCCGCTCGTCGAGCGGCACGTAGGCCACGTCCGAGCGCTCGAGGTAGCGGATGCCCTGGGCGCACGCGACGGCGACGCCGTCGCCGGACATGACGCGCCACAGCACCTCCTCGCGCGTCGGGGTGGCGCCGCCGCGGTCAGGCTCGCTGCGGGGGACGGGGCTGACGGCGTCCTCCCAGTAGTCGGGGACGGGCAGGCCGGACGGGAGCACGTTCTCGTCGGCCAGCTCCGCCACGGACACCGACGAGCGCGTGGCCAGCGGGTGCGTCCGCCCGACGGCGAGCACGATCGGCTCGGTGAAGGTCACCGGGCCGACCGCGAGGTCCTTCTCCTCGACGGGCAGCCACAGGAGCGCGACGTCGACCTCGCCCTCGCGCAGGAGGCGGAAGGGCTCGTCGATGCGGACCTCGCGCATGCGCAGGTCGACGTGCGGGTTGCGGGCGCGGAACAGCGCCGTGACGGGGGCGAGCTCCTGCCACAGGGGTCCCATGACGCCGAACGTCAGGGTCTCGCGCGCGGCCCGTGCGGTGCTCGCGGCGGACTCGACGCCCTCGAGGATCCGGCGGTACCCGGCCTCGAGGTCGGCGCGGAGCTGCTCCCCGAGGGGCGTGAGCGTGACGCGCCGGCTGGTGCGCTCGAACAGGGGCGCGCCGATCCGGCGCTCCTGCTTGGCGATCGCCTGGCTCACCCGGGGCGCGGACACGTGCAGGCGCTCTGCCGTGCGCCCGAAGTGCAGCTCCTCGGCGAGCGTCAGGAAGATCTCGATGTCACGCAGCTCCACCCGACGATCGTCGCGTTCGTTAACCCCGGGCGCAACCACCGTTACGGGATCGGCCGTTGTTCGCGCGAACGCCCGGCCTGAGCCTGGAAGGGCACGGCGAGAGGCGCCGGGCACGATCGGGAGGAGGCGACCATGGCCGTCGTCAGGACGCACCGGTACACGGTGGAGACGGGCCGGCTGGCCCAGATGCTCGAGCAGCGCAGCGCGCTGATCCAGGGGCTGCGTGCGGCGAACCCCGCGTTCACCGCGGCCACGCTCGTGCGGCTCGAGGACGGGTCGTACCTCGACATCTGGCGGTGGGACTCGGCGGCCGCGATGCAGACGGCGGCGCAGGCCGCGCGCGACGTCCCGCTCGTCGGGGCGACGCTCGGCCTCACCACCGACCACGAGGCGCTCGACGGCGAGGTGCTGGACGAGCGGTGAGGACCGCCGTCGTCCCCGGTCGCCACGGCGGGGGACGACGGCCCGGACGGACGGCCGCGACCGACGCGGCCATGCAGGGTACGGCTGGACCGACGCAGGAGGAGCAGGACGATGAGCACCGAAGGACGGACGACGAACGACGCGGGTCGCGCCCCGGGCACGCCGGGACGGTTCTCGCGCTGGATGCAGCGCCGCTCGAACGCGCGCCTCGTGCGCAAGGTCCGTGGCGGCAAGGCCACGTTCATGGGGATGGACGTCCTCGTGCTGCACACGGTCGGCCGCCGCAGCGGCGCGCCGCGCGAGACGCCGCTCATGTGGCTGCCGGACGAGGGCGACGCGGTCCTCGTCGTCGCCTCGGGAGGCGGCAGCCGCAACCCGGACTGGCACGCCAACCTTGCGGCCCACCCCGAGGGCGTCGCGATCGAGCTGCCCGGGAGCGCGCCCGTCCCGGCGACGCCGCACGTGCTCGACGGCGCGGACCGGGAGCGCGCGTGGCAACGCGTCGCGACGGCGCAGCCGCGCATCGCGAGGTACCAGAGCAAGGCGGAGCGGCAGTACCCGCTCGTGCGGCTCACGCCGCGGTGAGTTCCGCCCGCGCGGCCGGTCCTGTCACAGGACGCCCGCGCGGCGCAGCAGAATCCACGCGCCGGATCGACCCGCTCTCAGGCAGACTTTCACCGGGCTGCCGAGGTCGGGCGGTCGGCGCCGTCGACCGGCCAGTCGACCGACTCAGCAGTGGCCGCGCGACGAGGCTCGACGACGAGGAGACACGATGAGCACGGCAACGACGACGGGAACGCAGACCTCGGTGCCCCAGGACCCCGACGCGCACGACGTCATCCGGGTACAGGGAGCGCGGGCGAACAACCTCCAGGACGTGAGCGTCGAGATCCCCAAGCGGCGCCTCACGGTGTTCACGGGCGTCTCCGGGTCGGGCAAGAGCTCGCTCGTGTTCGACACGGTCGCGGCCGAGTCGCAGCGCCTCATCAACGAGACGTATCCCGCGTTCCTCCAGGGCTTCATGCCGACGCTCGACCGCCCCGACGTCGACGTCCTCGAGGGGCTCACCACCGCGATCGTCGTGGACCAGGAGCGCCTGGGCGCCAACCCGCGGTCCACGGTGGGCACGGTGACCGACGCCAACGCGATCCTCCGGGTGCTGTTCAGCCGGTTCGGCGAGCCGCAGGTCGGCCCGCCCACGGCGTTCTCCTTCAACATCCCCGCGCGCAAGGCGAGCGGCATCATGACGTCGGCCACCGGCGAGAAGACGATCGTCCGCAACGCGATCTACCACGGCGGCATGTGCCCGCGGTGCGAGGGGCGCGGCGCGGTCTCGGACCTCGACCTCACGGAGATCTTCGACGACTCCAAGTCGCTGCTCGACGGCGCGATCAAGGTCCCGGGGTACACGGCCGACGGGTGGATGGTGCGCGGGTTCGCCGAGTCGGGGTTCTTCCCGGGCGACCGGCCGATCCGCGAGTTCACGGACCAGCAGATGCAGGACTTCCTCTACAAGGAGCCCACCAAGATCAAGGCGATGGGGATCAACGTCACCTACGAGGGCCTGATCCCCAAGATCCAGAAGTCGATGTTCTCCAAGGACGTCGACTCGCTCCAGCCGCACGTCCGCGCGTTCGTCGAGCGCGCCGCGACGTTCGCGCCGTGCCCCGACTGCGGCGGCACGCGCCTGTCGGAGTCGGCACGCTCGTCGAAGATCCGCGGGGTGAACATCGCCGATCTGTGCGCGATGCAGATTACCGACCTCGCCGCGTGGATCCGGGACCTTGACGACCCGAACATGGCGCCGGTCGTCAACGCGCTCGGGGACAACCTCGCGTCGTTCGTCGAGCTCGGGCTGGGCTACCTCAGCCTCGACCGGCCGTCGGGCACGCTGTCGGGCGGCGAGTCGCAGCGCATCAAGATGCTGCGCCACCTGGGCTCGTCGCTCACGGACGTCACCTACGTGTTCGACGAGCCGACGATCGGCCTGCACCCGCACGACATCGACCGCATGAACGGCCTCCTGCTCCAGCTGCGCGACAAGGGCAACACGGTGCTCGTCGTCGAGCACAAGCCGGAGACGATCGTCGTCGCGGACCACGTCGTCGACCTCGGGCCGGGCGCGGGCACGGCCGGTGGGCACGTGACGTTCGAGGGCACGGTCGACGGGCTCCGGGCGAGCGACACCGTCACCGGCCGCCACCTCGACGACCGCGCGACGCTCAAGGAGGAGGTGCGCTCGCCGTCGGGCGCGCTGGAGATCCGCGGCGCGGACGCGCACAACCTGCAGGACGTGGACGTCGACATCCCGCTCGGGGTGCTCGTCGTGCTGACCGGGGTGGCCGGGTCGGGCAAGAGCTCGCTCGTCGAGGGGTCGGTGTCGCGGCGCGAGGGCGTCGTGACGATCGACCAGAGCGCGGTGCGGGGGTCGCGCCGCAGCAACCCCGCGACCTACACGGGCCTGCTGGAGCCGATCCGCAAGGCGTTCGCCAAGGCCAACGGCGTCAAGCCCGCCCTGTTCAGCGCGAACTCCGAGGGCGCGTGCCCCGAGTGCAAGGGCGCGGGCGTCATCTACACCGAGCTCGGCTTCATGGAGACCGTCTCCACGCCGTGCGAGGACTGCGGCGGCCGCCGGTTCCAGGCCGCGGTGCTCGACTACACGCTCGGCGGGCTGAACATCGCCGACGTGCTCGACCTCCCGGTCGCGAAGGCGCGCGCGTTCTTCTCGTCCGGCGAGGCCAAGGTGCCCGCGGCGAAGGCGATCCTCGAGCGGCTCGACGACGTCGGCCTCGGGTACGTGAGCCTCGGCCAGCCGCTCACGACCCTGTCCGGCGGCGAGCGCCAGCGCCTCAAGCTCGCCACCCACCTGGGCGACAAGGGCGGCGTCATCGTCCTCGACGAGCCGACGACGGGCCTGCACCTCGCCGACGTGCAGAACCTCCTCGGCCTGCTCGACCGGATCGTCGACTCCGGCAAGTCCGTCATCGTCATCGAGCACCACCAGGCGGTCATGGCGCACGCGGACTGGATCATCGACCTCGGCCCGGGCGCCGGGCACGACGGTGGTCGCGTCGTCTTCGAGGGCACCCCGGCCGACCTCGTGGCGGCCCGCTCCACGCTCACGGCCGAGCACCTAGCAACCTACGTGGCCTGACCGCCGCGTCCCCGCCACGCCGAACACGACATGGGGGTCGTATCCGCCCGATAACGACCCCCGTGTCGTGCTCGACGGCGGGCAGGGTCGTGCTCGACCGGGAGGATGCGTCTGGGATCCCAGACTGAACTGCCGTCGCGGGCCTGTCGGCTCGGCGTGCGGCGGTGTGTGCTGGCGGCATGGCAGCCACGACGCACTCCCCGGTCGACCCCGGCCCGACGGCGGTCCTCGCCCCCGACCCGGCCCGCGCCGCGCGCGTGGTCGTCGTCGGCGACGGCCCGCTGACGATCGACGACGTGGTCGACGTCGCGCGGCACGGCGCGCGCGTCCGGCTCGCGGACGCGGCGGTCGAGGCCATGGCGGCGAGCCGCGCCGTCGTGGAGGGGCTCGCGGACGACGACCGCCCGCACTACGGCGTCTCGACCGGGTTCGGTGCGCTCGCGCGGCGGCACATCCCGGTCGAGCGGCGCGCGCAGCTCCAGCTCAGCCTCGTGCGGTCGCACGCGGCGGGGTCGGGGCCGGAGGTCGAGTGCGAGGTCGTCCGCGCGCTGCAGCTCCTGCGGCTCGCGACCCTGGCGACCGGACGGACCGGGGCGCGCCCCGTCGTCGCGCAGACGTACGCCGCGATGCTCGACGCGCAGGTGACGCCCGTGGTGCGCGAGTTCGGCTCGCTCGGCTGCTCGGGCGACCTCGCGCCGCTCGCGCACGTGGCGCTCGCGGCGCTCGGCGAGGGCGAGGTCCGGGACGCGACCGGCGCGCTCGTGTCCGCCGCCGACGCGCTCGCCGCGGCGGGGATCGCGCCGCTCGCGCTGCGCGAGAAGGAGGGCCTCGCGCTCATCAACGGCACGGACGGCATGCTCGGCATGCTCGCCCTCGCGCTGCACGACCTGCGGTTTCTGCTCACGACGGCCGACGTCGCGGCGGCGGCGAGCGTCGAGGCGCTGCTCGGCTCGGACGCGCCGTTCGCGGCCGACCTCGTGGCGATGCGGCCCCACCCCGGCCAGGCGGCGTCGGCCGCGAACCTGCGCGCGCTGCTCGACGGCTCGCCCGTCGTGGCGAGCCACCGCACGCTCGACGCCGACGGCCGGCCCGAGTGCACGCGGGTGCAGGACGCGTACTCGCTGCGGTGCGCGCCCCAGGTGCACGGCGCGGCGCGCGACACGCTCGACCACGCGACCGCCGTCGCGCGCCGCGAGCTCGCGGCGGCGATCGACAACCCGGTCGTCACGGTGGACGGGCGCGTCGAGTCGAACGGGAACTTCCACGGCGCGCCGGTCGCGTACGTGCTCGACTTCCTCGCCATCGCGGCGGCCGACGTCGCGAGCATGAGCGAGCGCCGCACGGACCGGTTCCTCGACAAGGCCCGTAACGAGGGCCTGCCGCCGTTCCTCGCCGACGACCCGGGCGTCGACTCCGGCCTGATGATCGCGCAGTACACGGCGGCGGGGATCGTCTCGGAGCTCAAGCGGCTCGCGGTGCCGTCGAGCGTCGACTCGATCCCGTCGTCGGCCATGCAGGAGGACCACGTGTCCATGGGCTGGGCCGGGGCGCGCAAGCTCCGCCGCGCCGTCGACGGGCTGGGCCGCGTCCTCGCGATCGAGCTGCTCACCGCGACGAGGGCCCTCGACCTCCGCTGCGCCCCGGGTGGGTCGCGCCCCGCGCAGGGGACCGGCGCCGTGCGCGACCTCGTGCGCACTGCCGCCGCGGGACCCGGACCGGACCGCTACCTCGCGCCCGAGATCGAGGCCGTGACCCACCTCGTCGCGACGGGTGCCGTGACCGCGGCGGCGAGCGCCGCCGTCGGGCACCTGGCCTGACCGCCCGACCCCGAAGGAGCGAGACGACCATGACCCACGAGCCGACCCACCGCCTCGGCACGCCCGTCCCGGTCCGCGCCCCGCGCGGCACGACCCTCACCGCGCGGTCGTGGCAGACCGAGGCGCCGCTGCGGATGCTCATGAACAACCTCGACCCGGAGGTCGCGGAGCGGCCCGACGACCTGGTCGTCTACGGCGGCACCGGCCGGGCGGCGCGCGACTGGCCGAGCTACCACGCGATCGTCCGCACGCTCACGACGCTCGCGGACGACGAGACGCTCCTCGTGCAGTCGGGCAAGCCGGTCGGGGTGCTGCGGACGCACGAGTGGGCGCCGCGCGTGCTGCTCGCGAACTCGAACCTCGTGGGGGACTGGGCGACGTGGCCCGAGTTCCGGCGGCTCGAGGCGATGGGCCTGACGATGTACGGGCAGATGACGGCGGGGTCGTGGATCTACATCGGCGCGCAGGGCATCCTCCAGGGCACGTACGAGACGCTCGCCGCGGTCGCCGCGAAGCGGTTCGGGGGGACCCTCGCCGGGACGCTCACGCTCACCGGCGGGTGCGGCGGCATGGGCGGCGCGCAGCCGCTCGCGGTGACGCTCAACGGCGGGGCGTGCCTCGTGGTCGACGTCGACCGGTCGCGCCTCGACCGGCGCGTGCGCGAGCGGTACCTCGACGTGGTCGCCGACGACCTCGACGCCGCGGTCCGGCTCGTCGAGGACGCGCGGCGCGAGCGCCGGGCGCTGTCGGTAGGCGTCGAGGGGAACAGCGCGGTCGTGGTCCCCGAGCTTCTGCGGCGCGGCGTCGAGGTCGACGTCGTCACGGACCAGACGTCGGCGCACGACCCGCTCTCGTACCTCCCGGTCGGGGTGCCGGTCGAGGAGTGGGCCGACTACGCGGCGGCCAAGCCCGACGAGTTCACCGACCGCGCGCGCGAGTCCATGGCGCGGCACGTCGAGGGGATGGTGGGCTTCCTCGACGCGGGCGCCGAGGTGTTCGACTACGGCAACTCGATCCGTGACGAGGCGCGCCGCGGCGGGTACGACCGGGCGTTCGACTTCCCCGGGTTCGTGCCCGCGTACATCCGGCCCCTGTTCGCGCAGGGCAAGGGCCCGTTCCGGTGGGCCGCGCTGTCGGGCGACCCGCGCGACATCGCCGCGACCGACTCCGCCGTGCTCGACCTGTTCGACGACGACCACCTCCACCGCTGGATCCGCGCCGCGCAGGAGCGGGTCGCGTTCCAGGGCCTGCCCGCGCGCATCTGCTGGCTCGGGCACGGCGAGCGCGACCGCGCGGGCCTCGCGTTCAACGACCTCGTCGCGTCGGGCGCGGTGCGCGCTCCGGTCGTCATCGGCCGCGACCACCTCGACGCCGGGTCGGTCGCGTCCCCGTACCGCGAGACGGAGGCCATGGCCGACGGCTCCGACGCGATCGCCGACTGGCCGCTGCTCAACGCGCTCACGGCCGCGTCGTCGGGCGCGACGTGGGTGTCGATCCACCACGGCGGTGGCGTCGGCATGGGCCGCTCGATCCACGCGGGCCAGGTGTCCGTCGCGGACGGGACACCCCTCGCCGCGGCGAAGCTCGCGCGCGTGCTCTCCAACGATCCGGGCCTCGGCGTGCTGCGCCATGTCGACGCCGGGTACGACGACGCCGTCGCCGCGGCCGAGCGCGGCGGCCTCCGCGTCCCGACGCGGGAGTCCTGATGTCTCACCCCCCGGTGCCGAACCCGGGGTCGTTCCCCACGGGCGGCCGATCCTGGGGAGCGATCCCGGGCTCGGCAGCGTCCGGGTGGGGAGCGATCCCGGATTCGCCAGGCGGATCGACGCTCCTCACCGGGATCGGCGAGCTGACGACCAACGTGCCCGGCGGGGCCGGCACGGGTGACGGCGACCCGACCGGGTTGGTGACCGACGCCGTCGTGCTGCTCGACGGCGGCCGGGTCGCCTGGGCGGGGCCGGCCCGCGAGGCGCGGGACGCCGTCGGGCGCGCGCTCGACGGTCGCGCGCCGGACGTCACGGTCGACGTGGGCGGGCGCGCGGTGATCCCCGGGTTCGTCGACTCGCACACGCACCTCGTGTTCGCGGGCGACCGCGCCGCCGAGTTCGAGGCGCGCATGGCGGGCCGCCCGTACGAGGCGGGCGGCATCCGCTCCACCGTCGCGGCGACGCGCGCGGCGCCCGACGACGTCCTGCGGGCAGGCCTCGCGCGGCACCTCGACGAGGCGGCCCGGCAGGGCACGACCACGGTCGAGGTGAAGAGCGGCTACGGGCTCACGGTCGCCGACGAGGAGCGGTCCGTGCGGCTCGCGCGCGAGGTGACCCCGGAGGTGACGTTCCTCGGGGCGCACGTCGTGCCGGCGGAGCTTGCCGGGCGCGCGGACGCGTACGTCGACCTCGTGTGCGGCGACATGCTCGCCGCGTGCGCGCCGCACGCGCGGTGGGTCGACGTGTTCTGCGAGACCGGCGCGTTCACGCCCGAGCAGTCGCGCCGCGTCCTCGAGGCCGGCGCCGCAGCGGGCCTGGGCGTGCGCGTGCACGCCAACCAGCTCGGGCCGGGAGAGGGTGTGCGCCTCGCCGTCGAGCTGGGCGCGGCCGCCGTGGACCACTGCACGTACCTCACCGACGCCGACGTCGCGGCGCTCGCCGGGTCGTGGACCGGCAGCGGGGCGTGGCCGGACGGGGCGTCGGGAGCGGTCGCCGGGACCGTGGCGACCCTGCTCCCCGGCGTGGAGTTCTCCACGCGCCAGCCCTACCCCGACGCGCGACGCCTTCTCGACGCGGGCGCCGTCGTCGCGCTCGCGAGCGACTGCAACCCCGGGTCGAGCTACACGTCGTCGATGCCGCTGTGCGTCGCCCTCGCCGTCCGCGAGATGCGCATGACGGTCGCCGAGGCCGTCTGGTCCGCGACCGCGGGCGGCGCCCTCGCGCTGCGCCGCGACGACGTCGGGCACCTCGCCCCCGGCGCGCGGGCCGACGTCGTGCTGCTCGACGCCCCGAGCCGCACCCACCTCGCCTACCGCCCGGGCGTCCCGCTCGCCGCCGCGGTCTGGAAGGACGGCGTCCGCCTCCCGGCGGGCTGAAGCCCACCCGCCGAGCGGGTGATTCTGGCGTGCCTCGACCGCGTGAGGGACCACGACCTCCGGTTCGCCCGACCAGGATCGCCTGGTCGGCCGACTGGCCCCCTACACCTGCACGGGCTCCGGGCCCGGCACGCGGAGGGCGAGGCCGGCGGCGAGCTCGAGGACGCAGAGGGCGGCGAGGCGGACGGTGCGGCCGTCGGGGGCGTCGGCGGTGGCGTCGACCTCGACGATGTCGGCAGTGCGGAGACGCTCGTCGACCGCCGCCGCCCGGACGAGGGCGCGCAGCTCCCACGCCGTGATGCCGCCGGGGACGCTCGCCGGGCACCCGGGGGCGACGGACCGGTCGCACACGTCGACGTCGACGTCGAGGTGCACCGGCCCGCCCGCGGCACCGGCGATCTCGAGTGCCGCCCGCATCACGTCCTCCGGGCCGCGCCGGCGCAGCTCGTCGACGTGCACGACCGTGATCCCGAGCTCGACCGCCCGGCGCGCGTACTCGGCCGAGTTGGCGAAGTCCGCGATGCCGACCTGCACGACCCGCCGCGGGTCGAGACCGGCCTCGACCAGCCGCCGCACGGGCGACCCGTTCGACACGCCGTCGCGCAGGTCGTGGTGGGCGTCGAGGGTGACGAGGCCGGCCGTGCCGAGGTCGTCGCCCCACGCGCCGAGCGCCGTCGCGACGGTCACGGAGTTGTCGCCGCCGAGCGCGACGAGCAGGCGCGCGCGCTCCAGCGATGCGCGGACCGCCGCGCGCGTCCGCGCCTCGCCCTCCGCGCCGTCGGGCTCGTCGACGTCGCCGACGTCAGCGAACGCGAGGCGCGAAAGGTCGACCGGCCCGGCACGGCCCGACGACGCTCCTCGCTCGCTCCCGACAGCCCCCGTCGCGGCCGGTCCGGTCGCGGCGGCGGGCCGCACGCGGGCGGAGGGCCCGTCGTCGGGCAGGGGACGGTCGGGAGCGAGCGCGGGGCTGAACCGGCGCAGCGCGTCGCGCACGGCAGCGGGGGTCGCGTGCGCGCCGGTGGGGGAGAGCGAAGTGCGCCAGGCCGGGACGCCGAGGATCGCGACGTCGACGTCGGTGTCCCCGCCGAGCGGGGGCCAGTCGCCCGCCCGGGGCCAGGAGGGGTCGTGGGACAGGGGCTGCGCGGCGCTGCTCACCCCTCGACCGTAGCAACGCGCCGGGTGGCGGGAACCGTCAGGACGCGAGCGTCGCGACGAGGGTCGCGAGCCCGAAGCCGGACTGACCGAGGGTCCCGGTCCACAGGCGGTGGTCGGAGACCCACAGCACGACCCCGCCGAGCGTCATGAAGCCCGCGGTGTACAGGACGAGGGTGCGGCCCTCGTCCACGAGGCCGTTCGCCGCGAGCACGACCCCGAGCACCGTCCCGGCGCCGAGGAACATGTTGTAGAAGGCGACGTTGAACGCCCAGAGCGTGACCTCGGGCGGCGAGAAGCGCTTGCGCAGCAGGAACTGCTGGGCCCAGGGCCGGTGGAAGAAGAAGGCCTCGACGACCCCGACGCCGACGTGCAGCACGCCGGCGGCGACGGCGAGGACCTGGGCGAGCGTGCTCATGGGAGCTCCTCCTGGTCGTGCGGCGCGAACGAGCGGGCGAGGCGGCGGGCGCCGTCACCGTCCAGGAGGGCGAGGGCCGCGGGTCGCCCGGTGAGCAGCAGGAGGAGCGCGGTCATGGTGCCGGTCACCTGCTGGCCCTCGCCGCGCTGCCAGGGCACGTCGACGGCGGCGAGGCGGAACCCGGCGAGGCGCCGCCGGGCGCGGAAGGGGAACGACACCGCCCACACGCGCTCGGCCGCCTCGCGGGAGGCGAGCGGCGGTGCGGGGAGGTCGATCCCGAGCGCGACGGCGACGTCCTGGGCGTGGACGAGCGCGTCGACGAGCGCGACGTGCGGGGTGGTCCCCGGCGCGAGGCGACGCGACCCGACGGCCGCGCGCAGGGCGGCGAGCACCTCCTCGCGCGGGCGTTCCCCGGCCTCGCGCGTGAGGAGGTCCATCATCCCGTCGAAGCTCGCGCGGCCGCGGACGAGCGCCCGGGCGAGCCCGCGGGCGAGCGCCGCGCGCGAGGAGGTGGGGGCGAGGGTGAGGTGGGCCGCGACGTCGTGGACGCGCCATCCCGTGCACAGGCTGGGGCGCTCCCAGTCGGCGGGGTCGAGACCGGCGACGAGGTCCACGAAGGAGGCCCGGGCGGTCGCGACGGCCGCCCACACGTCGTCCTCCGTCATCCAGTAGTCGGGTGCACTCATGGGAGCGCCTCCAGAACTGATACGATGATCTGACTACTTTAGTCAGTCGGGCTGACGATGGTCAACCCCTCGACACCCCACGGAGGCGCCCGTGAGCGAGCAGGACGAGCTCAACACCGGGCTGCTCCTGTTCATCCCGTACCGCGCGCTCGAGCTGCGGGTCTACACCGCGGTCCGGGAAGCGGGGTTCGACGACGCGACGCCCGCACAGCTCCGCGTGTTCCAACGGGTCGGGCCGCACGGCACGCGCCTCACCGAGCTCGCGGAGGCGGCCGAGATCACCAAGCAGACCGCGGGGTTCCTCGTCGACCAGCTCGAGGCAGCCGGATACGTCGAGCGCGTCCCCGACCCGGCCGACCGCCGTGCGCGGCTCGTGCGCGTCACGGCCCGGGGGGAGGCGGCGTCCCGCGTCGCCGCGGCGGAGCTCGCGCGGGTCGAGGCGGAGTGGACCGCGCACCTCGGGGCGCGCGGCATGGCGTCGCTGCGGCGTCAGCTCGCGCGCCTGCGCGAGATCACCGACCCCTGGGCGTAGGGCGTCCGGCCTACGCCTTCTCGGCGTGCACGACGGCGACCGGGTGCGTCGCGTGGTGCAGCACCTGCTGGCTCACGGAACCCAGGACCATGCCGCGCAGGTCGCCCCGGCCGCGCGAGCCGACGACGGTCAGCGCGGCTCCCGCCGCGGCCTCCCGGATCGCGACGGACGGCTCGCGGTCCACGACGAACGTCTCGACGAGGACGCCGTCGTGCTCGGAGGTCCGCACCCGCGCGAGCGCCGCCTCGACGGTGCGCGACGCCTCGGCCCGCGCGTCGCGCTCGGCCGCGGTGTAGAACGACGGGTTCTCCTCCCACAGGGGCCCCACCGGCAGCCGCCACGCGCACACCGCGACGACGCGCGACCGGGCGCGGGCCGCCTCGTCGAGCGCGAACCGCAGCGCCGCGTCGCCGTGCACGGACCCGTCGACGCCGACCACGACGTCGGTCGTGCGCTCGGCGCGGTCCACGACGGGCGGCACGACGACGACCGGCACGGGCGAGCGTGCGGCGAGCCGCGTGCCGACGGACCCGAAGAACATGGAGCCGACGGAGCCCAGGCCGCGCGACCCGACGACGACGAGGTCGGCGTCCTTGGCCTCGTCGAGCAGCGCCTCCGCGGGCGGGCCGGAGCGCAGGGTGGTGCGCACGGGCACCGTGGGGTCGACGTGGGCGGCGCGCTCCGCGGCGGCCGACAGGATGGGCCCGGCGATCTCCCCGAGCTCCTCGACGCTCGGGTAGTACGCGCCCCCGACGAACGGCGTCGCGACCACCGGCACGTAGGCGACGTGCAGCACGCGGAGCTGGGCGCCGCGCCGCGCCGCCTCGCGCACGGCCCAGTCCAGGGCCTTGCCGCTCGTCGCGCTGCCGTCCACACCGACCAGCACGACCTGCTGCGTCGATCCGCTCACGGTTCCCACCTCGGTCCTCGTCCCCTTCGCGGCGGGTGTCCTCCCGCCGCCTGCACACCTCCTGGATACTCCCCGGGACCGGGCGTGCGCACCCTGCGACCGCCACTGCGCGCGGGGACCCACGGCTCCAGGTCGCGGGACGAAGGTCCCGCACCTGCGGCGGCACACCCACGCGCGCGCGAGAATCCGCCCCCGACGGGCTACGTTGAGGGCATGGGCTCTCCCCACCCGATCCGTGTGTTCCTGCTCGACGACCACGAGGTGGTCCGCCGTGGCGTCGCCGCGCTGCTCGAGGCGGCCGGTGACATCACCGTCGTCGGCGAGGCCGGCACCGCCGCCTCCGCGCTCGCGCGCATCAAGGCGACGCGACCGGACGTCGCGATCCTCGACGTGCGCCTGCCCGACGGCTCCGGCGTCGAGGTGTGCCGTGAGGTGCGCTCCGAGCTGCCCGAGGTCGGCTGCCTCATGCTCACGTCGTTCGCCGACGACGAGGCGCTGTTCCAGGCCGTGCTCGCCGGCGCGTCGGGGTACGTGCTCAAGCAGATCCACGGGTCCGACCTCGTGGGCGCGGTCCGCACCGTCGCCGCGGGCGGCTCGCTGCTCGACCCGGCGAGCACCGCGCGCGTGCTCGAGCGCCTGCGCCGCGCCGCGGACGAGATCCCGGACCGGCTCGAGGGCCTGTCCCAGCAGGAGCGCCAGATCGTCGCGCTCATCGGCGAAGGGCTGACGAACCGCGAGATCGGCAAGCGCCTCTACCTCGCGGAGAAGACGGTCAAGAACTACGTCTCGCACGTCCTCGCGACGCTCGGGCTCCAGCGGCGCACCCAGGTCGCGGTGCTCGCGACCGAGATGCGCCAGGAGGAGGCGACGCGCCAGGGCGGCACCCCGGGCGCGGGCGCGCCGGCGGGGGACCGGCAGCACGGTGGCCAGCCCTTCCGTCCCTGACGGCGGCACCGGGGCCGTGCGTCCCGGGGGGCCCGAGGGCTCGTCGCCGGACGGACCGGGGGCCGACGGCGAGGGTCCGGGCGACCGCGCGGCGTCGGGACCTTCGGCTCTCGCCGATCTGACACCGCGGCGCGACGATGTGGAGATGGACACAGTCGAGCGGACCGGGACAGGGGCACCGGTGTCGGGTGCGGGGGCCATGACGGCCGAGCGCCCGCGCGCCTCGGCAGGGCTCTCGGAGCTCACGCCGGAGGAGAGCTACGCGCTCCTCGCGACCGTCCCCGTGGGCAGGATCGTCTACACCGACCACGCGCTGCCGGCGATCCAGCCGGTGAACTTCGTCCTCGACGGTCCGGACGTCGTGTTCCGAACCGCCGAGGGGTCCAAGCTCGCCGTCGCCGCGAGCCGGGCGGTCGTCGCGTTCGAGGTGGACCAGTTCGACGCCGAGGCACGCTCCGGCTGGTCCGTCGTGCTCGTCGGCCGCACGTTCGAGGTCACCGAGCCGGTGGAGCGCGCACGGCTGCTCGCCCTCCCGCTCGTGACGTTCGTGCCCGGCGTGCGCGACCGCGTCATCAAGGTCGTCCCGCGCATCGTCACCGGGCGGCGGATACTGCGCTGAGGCGGCCCGGGCGACGGGTCAGACGAGCGGCACCCACCACTCGAGGCACGTGCCGCCGTCGGGCAGCGCGGTCGCGGTGCTCGACCCGCCCAGCGCCGCCGCGCGCGCCTGCATGTTCCGCAGCCCCGAGCGGCGACCGCCGGGCTGGATGCCCACGCCGTCGTCCGTCACCGTGAGGCGCGCCTCGTGCGCGGTCACGGAGAGGTGCACGACGACGTGGCTCGCCTGCGCGTGCCGGGCCACGTTCGTCAGGGACTCGCCGAGCACGACGACGAGCTGGTCGGCGACCTCGGCGGGCAGGCTCGGGCCGCCGTCGGACACGCCCGCGCCCGAGCCCTCGGCCGCGACCTCGACGCTCACCTCCGGGGCGAAGCCCAGGACCGTCGTCGCGGCCTCCGCCTGGGCGCGGAACCGGTCCTCGATCGACGGCGCGTCCGGGTCGGTCGCCGTGTGCAGGGCGAAGATGGTCGAGCGGATCTGCCGGATCGTCTCGTCGAGGTCGGAGACGGTCTCCTCGATGCGGGTCCGCGCGTTCGGGTCGGCGACGAGCGGCTGCACGCTCATGAGCGTCATCGCCGACGCGAACAGGCGCTGGATCACCACGTCGTGCAGGTCGCGCGCGATGCGGTCGCGGTCCTCGAGCACGCCCACCTGCTTGGCGCGCCCGTAGAGCCGCGCGTTCTCGATCGCGACGCCCGCGGCCGCGGCGAGCGCGATGACGGCCGCCTCGTCCTCGGCCGTGAACTCCGTCGTGGAGTCCTCGCCGCCCGCCCCGGGCACCCGCTTGTCCGTGAGGTACAGGTTGCCGAACACCGTCTCGCGCACCCGGACCGGGACGCCGAGGAACGTGTGCATGGGCGGGTGACCCTCGGGGAAGCCCGCGGACCGGACGTCGTCGGCGATCTCCGGGACGCGGATGGGCTCGGGGCGGTCGATCAGCTCGCCGAGCAGGCCCTCGCCGTGCGGCCAGTGGTCGATCGCGGCGACCTCGTCGTCCGAGAGCCCCAGCGGGATGAACTGCGCGAGGCGCTCGCGGCCCGAGGCGTCGAGCACGCCCAGCGCGCCGTACCGGGCGCCGGTCAGCTCCATGGCCGCCTCGACGATGCGCCGGAGCACCTGCGGGAGGTCGAGGTCGCTCGTCACCGCCACGACGGCGTCCAGCACGCGTTGCCCGGCGGTGGCCGGCAGGTCCGTCGTTCCGCTCACCCGAGCCAGTCTCCCAGACGCCGGGCCCCCGGCGGCACCCGGCCCGACGTGGAGGTGTGACGTGGGCGACACCCGCGCGCTATCGTGCGTCCACATCTCGGGACGTCCGTCGCCGTCCTGCCGGTCGCTCACCGCAGCCGGCCCGGCGCGAGCCGACCGAGGCCGTCGACGCAGGGGGCCGAAGGGACGCGGTGCCGCATGCCGACCACCGACCAGAGCGCGGGCCCCGCCACGGCGACCGCGCTCGCCGACCTGCGGGCCGCCGTCGGGCACCTGCACCCCGACGACCCCGCGGAGCTCGTCGCCATCGCCGACGACCTGCGCACCCTCGGCAGTCCCGCCGCCGCGGTGCCGTTCTACGAGTCGGCCGTCGAGCACGGCGTCCCGGGGGCCGTGTACCGGTTGGGGGTCGCGCACCACGAGGCCGGCGACGCCGCCGAGGCGTTCCGCTGCTTCGAGCTCGCGGGGCTCGCGGGCGACGTCCTCGGCGCGTTCATGGCCGCGCAGGTCGCGACGGAGCGCGGCGACCTGCACGCCGCCCGGCGGTGGTACGAGCAGGCGCAGGACGTCGAGGGCGCCTCCGTCCGGCTCGCGCAGGTGCTCGTCGAGCTGGGGGAGCGGGACGCCGCGGACGACCTCCTCGTCGCGACGTCGGGCGAGAGCTGGGAGGCGGCCGTCGAGCTGGCGCGCAGCGGCACACTCTCGGGTGACGACGCCGTGGCGCTCCTCGAGGGCTGGGCGCAGGCAGGCGAGGCGCGCGTCGCGGCGGCGCTGGCGGACCTCTACGTCCGTGCCGGCCGCGCCCTCGACGCGGAGGACCTGCTGGAGCAGGCGGCGCTCGTGGGCGAGCCGACCGCACGCACGAGCCTCGGCGTCCTGCGGCTGCGGGCCGGCCGGGTCGCCGAGGCCATGACGCTCTGGAGCGAGGCCGCCGCGCAGGGCGACCCCCAGGCGGCGGAGCTGCTCGCGCGCTTCGGCTGAGCACGGGCACGGGTGCAGACAGAAAGGCGCCCGGCGGGCGACCCGCTCCGTCGAGCGTCGGTCGCCCTGCCGGGCGCGGAGGGGCGGGACGTGCGGGTGGTCTCCCCACCGCCCGCACGTCCCTCTTCCCCCGGGAGCGACTCCCTGCAGCGACGGCCTCAGAATCGTCGCGCGGTATCGGTCGCCCCGTAGGCCCGCCGCACACGGCGGGCTGTCGGAACCGTCAGACCAGCCAGGCGTTGCGCTGGACGAACGGGATCTTCTTCCACGTCTTGCCGAGGCCGAGCACGCTGCCCGCCCCGAGGAGCGTGAGCGCGATGATCGTCAGGGCCATCGTGATGTGGTCGTCGATGATCGGGTTGGTCACGAGCGGGAGCTCGGCCAGGTACATGAGCAGGAGCAGGAGCGTGCCGCTCACCGAGGCGACCCGCATGCCGATGCCCAGGATGAGGGCGAGCCCGATGCCGAGCAGGCCGACCATGAACAGCACGTCGATGAACGCGTTGCCGGCCAGGCCGCTGAAGAAGCCCGAGAACGTGCCCTCGAGGTTCGACAGGAAGCCGGTGGTCGGGCTGTTCCCGTTGATCCACGACCGCTCGGCGGGGGTCGCGAACCCGAGTCCGAACGTCTTGTCGAGGAACGCCCAGAGGAAGTAGAAGCCGATCACGATCCGCAGGACGCCGAGGACGACCTGGGTGTGTCGCGGAGCACGCTCCGCGAGGCTGAGGGTCTCCGGCTCGCTGCCTTCGACCGTGGGGAGCGGCGCGTTGGCGTTCCGCTCGATCGTCCCCTTCATCACTGTCCCCTCTCATCGACCCGGCCGGTGCGGTCGGGCTCCTGAGACCAAGCAAACCCCTGTGAAGGAAGGGTGGACGTCAGGCAAAGGTCGCCGCCCGCGGGGACCTAGGTCACCGGTGCGCCGGGGCGATTCCGCTCGCCGGGCCCTGCGGCCGGGTCGCCTAGGAGCCGGTGGAGCCTTCGAGCTCGGCACGCAGCTCGTCGACGCGCTCTCGCAGGCTCTCGATCGCGTCCCGGACGGCGGCGTCCGCGCCGGAGAGGGAGTCGGCGACCGCGTCGAGCTCGGTGGACGCGTCCTCGAGCGCCGTCTCCGCCTCCGCGAGGCGCTGCTCGGCCTCGGCGCGGGTGTCGTCGGTGGCCGTGGCGGCCTCGTCCGCCGCGGCGCGGGCCTCGTCCGCGGCCTCCTGCGCCGCCGTGGCGGCGTCCTCGGCACGTGTGCGGGCCTCGCCGGACAGCGAGCCGAGGTCGTCGGTGAGGGAGCGGACGTCCTCGCCGATGGTCTCGGCCTGGGACCGGGCGTCGTCGAGGAACTGCTGGACCTGGTCCCCGGTGAGGGTGAACTCCGGCACGCTCACCGAGCCGTCCTCCGCGCACCCGGCGAGCGCGAGGGTCGTGACGACCGCCGCGCCCAGCGCGAACGAGCGTGACGTTGACCTGCGGTGACGCGTCGGTGAACTCATGGCGGCATTCTCCCCCGCGAACATGAGACGGGGGTGAGAGCCTCGTGGAGGCGGTGTACGGTAGGCGGACGAGGGCACTGTGGCGTGCGGCACACCGACCGGTGGACGTGCGCAGCCGTGACGTCGGGCGCGACGACGCGCAGAACCGGCGTGCGGGACCGCAGGTCCGTGGCAGGGCACGAAGCACGGGAGTGAGCGGTGAGCACCACGGCGGAGCACGAGGGCGCGGCGGACGACGTGCCCCAGATGCCTGAGCCTGCCGCGCCCGCCCCCGCGCAGTCCCCGGCCTTCGCGCGACGCGCTCGCGCCGTCTCCCACGTCCTCATCTCCTCGGCGCTCGCGATCACGCTGGCCGCGGCGCTCGCCGGGAGCGTCGAGCCCCGCCCCGGTGCGTCCTTCTTCGCCGAGGCTGCGGCGGCGACGCAGGTCTCGGCGCTGTCGAGCACGCTCGGCGCCGGCCTCGACGAGGACCAGCAGCTCGACGGCGCGATCGAGGTCCTCGCGACGGCGAACTCCCTCGCCGACGGCGAGGTCACCGCTCCCGTGGAGCAGGCGCGTGCCGAGCTCGGCATGCTCCTCGCCACCTACCTCGCTCAGCAGGACGCCGCGCGCCGGGTGCCCGTCCAGGTGGTCCCCGACGGCGGGCTCGACCTCGACGAGTCGCTCGACGACACCGAGGTGCCGGACCTCCCGGAGCCGGTCGACCCGGGCGCGGGCTCCGACGACCTCGACCTCCCCGGTGCGGACGAGGACGGGACGACGGCCCCCGGAGGCCCCGCGCAGCAGCCCGCGTCCGTGGACGCGGCGGGCGACACGGACGCGGTGCGCACCTCCGCCGTCCGCACCACGCCGAGCCCGAGCCCGACGAGCAGCCCCGACCCCACCGCGTCCCCGAGCCCGAGCGGGTCGCCGAGCCCCAGCGGGTCGCCGAGCCCGTCGCCCTCGGGCGACGCCCCGACAGGACCGACGGCGCCCGGCAGCACCGGGGGCTCCCCGGGAGATCGCACGCTCCCCGAGGACGCCGTGCCCGCTCCCGACGGCGTCGCCCCGGGGGAGCTCGGCGGTACCCAGGGGGACCTGGGCGACCCGTCGGGTGACAGCGGTGACGGCGAGCACGCGGAGGACGACGACCACGCGCACGGCGACGTGACGCTCGAGGACGTCGTCGTCTCGGCGACCCACCTCGCGGACCTGCTCGGCACGGACTACTCCCCGGTCGGCGTCGTCCCGGCGGCCGGGGCCACGGCGCTCGCGGGCACGACCCTCGCGGAGCGGCTCGCCGAGGTGGTCGAGAAGTACGCCGGCTCGACGGCGCAGTACCAGAACGGGCGGATCCCGGCCGAGGCGCTGTGCGCGCTCGACTTCGCGCCGGGCAAGACGCTGCGCTGCGACGCGGCCGAGCAGCTCGAGGCGCTCGCCGCGGAGTTCGAGAAGGAGTTCGGGTACGCGCTCAAGATCACCGACGCGTACCGCCCCTACGACGACCAGGTGCGGCTCAAGGCGATCAAGCCCTACCTCGCCGCGGTGCCCGGGACGTCCCAGCACGGCTGGGGCCTCGCGATCGACGTCGGCGGCAACGTCCCGTCCGGGACCTCGCGCGAGTACGTGTGGCTCCGCATGCACGGTCCGGACTACGGCTGGGACAACCCCGCCTGGGCGCGACCGAACGGCTCCAAGCCGGAGCCGTGGCACTTCGAGTTCTTCGCTGCGGGCAAGATGCCGACGCGCTACACGCCGTCCGAGAGCACGGCTCCGTCGACCCCCCAGAAGCCGTCGACGCCCGGCGCGCCCGCCCCGGCGCCCAAGCCCACCCCGACCGAGCCCACGAAGCCGACCACACCCACCAAGCCGACCACGCCGACCACCCCGAAGCCGGAGCCCGAGCAGCCCGCGAAGGTCGCCGTGCCCGCCGGGCTCGTCGGCACGACGCAGGCCCAGGCCGAGGCCGCGCTCGCGAAGGCCGGGCTCAAGGTCAGCGTGACGACGGAGGAGAACGCCGCCGCGGCAGGCACGGTGCTCTCGGTCAACCCGGGCTCGGGCGCCCAGGTCGCGCCGGGGAGCACGGTGACGATCGTCGTCTCGTCCGGGCCTGCGCAAGAGCCGGAGCCCGAGCCGGAGCCGACCGAACCCGAGCCGACCCCCGACCCCGAGCCGACGGAGGAGCCGACCGCCGCGCCGACGTCCGCGCCGACCGAGGAGCCCACGGCGGACGCGACGGAGACGACCGCACCCTGACGCGCGACGGCGTCGCGCCCAGCGCGGGGAGGGCGGTCGCGCCCGCTCGTCCCACGAGCCCCCGATATTCGCGTGCGCCGCGGCGAGCGTCCGCGTAGCCTCGTCAGCGATGTGATCCTCACCTGCCCCGACCGCTCCGTCCCGTCGAGCCCGTCGTCGTGGCCCCCGCGCCGTCCCTGGCGCGTGCGCGTGCCGCCCGGGCACCTTGGTAGGTGATCGCCCCATGGCCCGTTCCACCCCTGTCCTCCGTGCGTCCGACGTCCGCGTGTCCTTCGCGGGCCGTCCCGTGCTGCGCGGCGTCGACCTCGCCGTCGACCCCGGCCACCGCACGGGTCTCGTCGGCGAGAACGGCGTCGGCAAGTCCACCCTGCTGCGCGTGCTCGCGGGCACGCTCGCGCCCGACGACGGGGCCGTGACCCGGCCCGACGACCTCGGGTTCCTGCACCAGGAGTTCCCCTACCCGCCGACGACGACCGTGCGTGCGGTCGTCGACGACGCGCTGGCCCGCGTCCGGGCGATCGAGCGCGAGCTCGAGGAGGCGGCGCTCGCCCTCGCGGGCCCGGACGTCGCGGGGCCTGTCGCGGGGGTCGAGGAGGCGTACGCGCGCGCCCTCGACCGGGCCGAGCTCGCGGACGTGTGGGACGCCGACGCGCGCGCCGCGCGCACGCTCGCCGGCCTGGGACTCGACGTCGACGGCGTCGCCGGCCGCGCCGTCGGCTCGCTCTCGGGCGGGCAGCGGACGCGGCTCGGGCTCGCCGCGCTGCTGGTGCGTCAACCCGGCGCGCTGCTGCTCGACGAGCCGACGAACCACCTCGACGACGCCGCGGCCGAGTTCCTGGCGGCGGCGCTGCGCGCGCTCCCCGGCGCCGTCGTGCTCGCGAGCCACGACCGGGTGTTCCTCGACGAGGTCTGCACCGAGATCCTCGACCTCGACCCGGTGGCCGAGCCGCTGCGGGGCGCCGCGGACGGCGCGTCGCGGCCCGGTGGCGCGGCCACCCTGTACGGGGGCACGTACAGCGACTACCTGGAGGCCAAGCGCGTCGAGCGCGCGCGCTGGGAGCAGCGGTTCGAGACCGAGCAGGCGGAGCTCGCCGAGCTGCGCCGGTCCGTCGCGGTCACCGCGCGCGACGTCTCGAAGAACCGCGAGCGCGGCAACCAGGCGAAGATCCTCTACGACTTCAAGGGGGAGCGCGTCCAGAGCCAGGTGTCGCGGCGCGTGCGCAACGCCCAGCTGCGGCTCGACACCCTCGATCGCGACCAGGTGCGCAAGCCCCCGCCGCCGCTGCGCTTCGCCCCGCCGAGCGGCTACGGCGCGGTCACCCCCGGCGGGGGCGACGTCGTCGCCTGGGCGCGGGGCGTCGTCGTGCACCGGCCGGTGGGTACGGGCGCGCCCGGCGAGCGCGCCGACCGGCTCGACATGACGGCGTCGGGCGTGCCCTCGGTCGAGGTCGCGCGCGGCACGCGGCTGCTCGTCACGGGCGCCAACGGCGCGGGGAAGTCGACGCTCCTGCACGTCCTGGCGGGCGACCTCGCAGCCGACGCGGGCACGGTCGGTCGGGCACGCGGCGTCCGGGTCGGCCTGCTGGAGCAGGACGTCCACCTCCACGACGACGACCGCACCCCGCGCGAGCTCCTCGCCCTCGCGCAGGGCTGGGACCCGGCGGACCGGGCGGGCGCGCGCGAGGCCGCGGTCGACGCCCACGGGCTCCTCGCGCCGCGCGACCTCGGGCGCCCGCTCGCAGAGCTGTCGGTCGGCCAGCGGCGGCGCGTGGTGCTCGCGATGCTCGTGACGCAGGCCCCCGACGTGCTGCTCCTCGACGAGCCGACGAACCACGTCTCCCTGACGCTCGCGGGGGAGCTCATGGAGGCGGTCGACGAGTGGCCGGGCGCGGTGGTCGTCGCGTCGCACGACCGGTGGCTCCGGCAGCGCTGGACGGGCGACGTCGTGCACCTCGCGTAAGCGCTGACAACTCGCTGGCCGTGTGCGCCGGAGGGTGCTTAGGGTCGGTGGGTGGACGTCGAGCAGAACGGTGCCGTGGCACCGGACAACGCGTGGAAGCAGGTCGTCGCGTCGCTCGCGGACGCGGGTCGGCTGGAGGTGCTCGCGCGCGTCGTGACGGAGGGCCCCGCCGAGGCGGTGCTCTCGACCGACGAGCGGCGGCGGCTCGGGCCGCTCCTCGCCGCCGGGGTGATCGTGCGCGACGACGGCGGGTTCCTGCGCGCCGCGCCCGAGCGGTTCGCGGCGCTCCTCGCGACGGCGCCCACGCCCCGGCCCACGGGCCCCGAGCGGTTCCTCGTCGACGGGCGCCTGCTGCGCTCGCCCAAGCGCCTGCGCGACCGCGAGCTCGTGGTGCGGTTCCTCGCGGCGCAGGTGCTGCCCCTGGAGGAGCCCGTCACCGAGCTCACGCTGACCAAGCGGCTCGCGGCCCGCGCGGCGGACCCGGTGTCGCTGCGCCGCGCGATGGTCGACGCCGGCCTCGTGCACCGCACGCGCGACGGCGCCGAGTACTGGCGCACGGTCGTCACGGAGTTCGACGACGTCTGACCACCGGGCGCGCGGGTGCGCGGCGGGGGTGGGCGTCGGACGCGGCGACTAGGGTCGGTGGCATGAGCAGCGAGCGCGCCCTCGCGGCGCTGGAGGCGTCGGGCATCGACTACACCGTCACGCGGCACGGGCGGGTGGGGTCGCTCGAGGAGGCCGCCGCGGCGCGGGGCGTGGACCCGTCGCGCGTCCTCAAGACGATCGTCGTGCGGCGTGCGGAGGACGACTACCTGTTCGTGCTCGTCCCGGGCGACCGCCAGATCTCCTGGCCCAAGCTGCGCTCCCTCCTCGGCGTCTCGCGCCTCTCCATGCCGGACAAGGAGGTCGCGCGCGACGTCACGGGCTACGAGCGCGGCACGATCACGCCGTTCGGCTCGACGCACGCCTGGCCGGTCGTGGCGGACGTCCGGGTCGTGGCGGGACCGGCGACGAGCGACGAGGTCGACGTCGCGGGGGGCGAGATCGCGGAGCCCGACGCCGCAGCGCGCCTGGTCTCGATCGGCGGCGGTGCGCACGGCGTCGCCGCGACGGTGGACGGGCAGGCGCTCGTCGGCGCGCTGGGCGCGCAGGTCGCGGACGTCACGGAGCCGCTGTAGCGCCCTCGACCGCCCCTGGCGCGGCGGTTGTGTGGGTTCGGAGAAAGGTCGAGGACCACCCCCTCGGGGGCTGGTGTGCGCCGCGCGTCGGGTGCAGACTCTTTCTGCTCCGGTCGCGGTCGCCCGGCGCGACCCGTCGCCCGACGGCGGCGCCTGCGACCGTACGGAGCCTCGCGGGGGCGCGCGGGGAACAGGCCGTCACCACCGGACGTTGTCCGGAGGGGCGGCCGACAGCACGCAGGACGACTCGAGAGAGACGGTGAGCGGGAACCGTGGACACAGGCAGCGCGATCGACCGGACGAGCGGGATCGTCTACGCCCCGGCGGACGGCGGCGTGGTCGTGACGATGTGGGGAGAGATCGACGCGGCGCTGCGCGACCGCGCGAGCGAGGCGATGTCCTACGTGCTGGACACACGCGGGCGCGTGGTGGTCGACGTCGCCGACGTGACCTTCATCGACTCGTCGGGCATCGCGTTCATCATCCAGCTCTACATGCTCGGCGAGGAGGACGGCCGCGACGTGGTGCTCCGCGACCCGTCGACGAGCATCGTCGAGCTGCTCGAGATGATCGGCATGGGCGGACGCATCCCCGTCGAGCGCAGCGGCGCGACGACGGGCCCCATCGAGGTCGTCGGCGCGGTCTGACGCCGGCCCGCGCCCACCCGCCCGGGTCCCGGATGCTGTGGGACCCGGCCGGTACGGTGCGGTCATGCGCATCCTGCACACGTCCGACTGGCACCTCGGGCGGACGCTGCACGGGGTCGACCTGCTGGAGCACCAGGCCGCGCACCTCGACCACCTCGTCGAGCTGACCCGCACGGAGCGCGTCGACGCCGTCGTCGTCGCGGGCGACGTGTACGACCGCGCGATCCCTCCCGTCGACGCGGTGTCGCTCCTCTCGGACGCGGTCACGCGGCTCGCGGAGCACGCGCACGTCGTCGTCACCCCGGGCAACCACGACTCCGCGGTCCGGCTCGGGTTCGGGGATCGCGTCATGCGTCCGGGCGTGCACCTGCGCGCACGGCTGGCCGACGTCGGGTCGCCCGTCGTCCTCGCACCACGCCGCGGGAGCGGTACGGGCGACGCTCCGCTGCTCGTCTACGCCCTCCCGTACCTCGACCCGGACACGGCGCGCCACGCGCTGGCCGACGACGCCGGGTCCGCGGGCGCGGACCACGGCGCGGCCCCGCGCGCCGGCGGGGCGCGGACGCCGCTCGCCCGGTCGCACGAGGCGGTCATGGGAGCCGCGATGCGGCGCGTCGGGGCCGACCTCGCGCGTCGCCGCGCGCAGGACCCGGCCGCACGGGCCGTCGTCGTCGGCCACGCGTTCGTGGTCGGTGGGCTCGCGTCGGAGTCGGAGCGGGACATTCGCGTGGGTGGGGTCGACGCCGTGCCCGCGGCGACGTTCGGGGGTTGGGGGATCGACTACGTCGCGCTCGGGCACCTGCACGGGCCGCAGCGCGTCACCGTGCCCGACGTTTCACGTGAAACCGCAGGTCAC
Source organism: Cellulosimicrobium funkei (assembly GCF_001019615.1). Lineage (GTDB taxonomy): Bacteria > Actinomycetota > Actinomycetes > Actinomycetales > Cellulomonadaceae > Cellulosimicrobium > Cellulosimicrobium cellulans_E. The sequence continues at coordinate 361,590 of NZ_JNBQ01000001.1, forward strand.
GGCAGCGGGTCGGCGACGGTCGCGCGCTACTCGGGGTCGCCGCTCGCGTTCTCCTTCTCGGAGCTGCACCAGCGCAAGTCCACCGCGCTTGTCGACCTGGACCCGCTGGGCGCCGGCGGGGACCCGGACGCGGCGGTCGAGCTCGTCCCCGCGCCGGTGCCGCGCCGCCTCGCGGAGGTCACGGGGACGCTCGACGACCTGCTCGGGACGGTCGGCGAGCAGTACGTCGACGACTGGCTGCGGGTGGTCGTGACGGACCCCGTGCGACCCACCGAGCTCTACGCGCGCGTCCGGGCCCGTTTCCCGCACGCCCTCCAGGTGACCCATCGCCCGCCGCGCGTCGCCGAGCGGGAGGTCGTGACCGCCGTCGGGCCGGGCCGCGACCCGCTCGACGTCGCGCGGGACTTCGTCGAGCACGTGGCGGGCCATGCGCCGAGCGCCGCGGAGGTCGCCGTGCTGCGCGAGGCGTTCGAGCTCGCGCTGGCGGAGGAGCGGAGCGCCTGATGCACCTGCACTCGCTGACCTTCCAGGCGATCGGTCCGTTCGCGGGCCTCCATCGCGTCGACCTCGCGTCCCTCGGTGCGTCCGGGATCTTCCTGCTCGACGGGCCCACGGGCGCAGGCAAGTCGACGGTCATCGACGCGATCGTCTTCGCTCTGTACGGCAAGGTCGCGTCCGACGCGGCGAGCGACGACCGCCTCCGTTCGGCGTTCGCGGCCCCGGAGGTCGAGTCGTTCGTGGACCTCGTGCTGGAGGTCCCGTCGGGCGTGTACCGGGTGCGTCGGACGCCCGAGTACCTCCGGCCCAAGAAGCGCGGCACGGGCACGACGACCCAGCAGGCCTCGGTGCGGCTCTGGCGCCTGGCGGGCGTGCCGTCCGCCGAGGCCGTCGCGGGGGTCGACGGCCCGCCCGGCGAGCTGCTCTCGGCTCGGCTCGACGAGGCCGGCGACGAGATCCGCCGGATCGTCGGGCTCGACCGACGCCAGCTCGTGCAGACCGTCGTGCTGCCCCAGGGCGAGTTCGCGACGTTCCTGCGCGCGAAGCCCGAGGACCGGGCCGTGCTGCTCCAGAAGGTCTTCGGCACCGAGCTCTACCACCGCGCGGCGGTGCGGCTCGCCGAGCTCGCGCGCACGGCGCGGGCGCGGTCGGACGGTGCGCGGCAGGGGGTTCGTGGCGCGGTCGAGCGGTTCGCCGGGGCAGCGGGGCTCGTGCCCGACGACGCCCGGCGACTGCGCGAGGCCGCGCAGGACGACGCGCGGCTGCGGCGGGCCGACGAGGCTGACGTCGCCCGGGCCGAGGCGGACGTCGCTGGGGGTGTGGCGAACCTCGCTCGGGGTGCGGTGGAGGCGGCGAGGCGGACGGGCCTCGCCGCCGCGGACACCGCGCCGTCGTCCCTGGCGCCGCTCGACGACGGACGGGTCACGGGGTCGGAGCCCGCCGCACCCGCGGCGGTGATCGAGGAGACAGCAGCCCCGGTCGCGGGCGTGCACGCGCTCGCCCTGGCGCGCGTCGCGGGGCTGGAGGCCGACGCGGAGGTGCTGGCCGAGCGCGAGCTCGCGGCCAACGCGACGCTCGTCGCGGCGCGCGACCGCCTCGACGCCGAGCGGGCGGTCGCCGACGCCGTGGACCGCCGGGCACGGCTGCGCGTCGAGGAGGCGCGCCTCGCGGAGGAGGAGCCCCGGGTCGCCGCCGACCGTCGGCGCGTCGACGCCGCGACCCGTGCCGCGGTGGTCGCCCCCGCGGCGCAGGGTCTCGTCCGCGCGGAGCAGCTCCTCGCCGCCGCGCACGACCGGCTCGCGCTCGCGCGGACCGGCGCGCCCGCGCCCCTCGCCGACGCCGACCCGACCACGCTCGAGGCGCTGCGCGCCGACGTCGCGACGGCCGGGGTGCGCGTGACCCGCCTGCTCCCCGTCGGTGCCTCGCTCCCGAGCCGTGACCGTGCGGTCGCCGACGGTCGCAAGGACGTCGCGCAGGCGGCCGAGGAACGGGCGCGCGTCCTCGACGAGCTCGCCGCGCGCCCGGCGCGCCGTGAGGAGCTGCGCCTGCGGCTGGCGTCGCTCGCGGAGACGGCCGGGACGCTCGGGGCCTGCCAGGAGCGGGCGCTGCGTGCGCGTGCCATCGAGGAGGCGGCGCGGCAGGCCGCGACGGCCGCCGCGGAGGAGGAGATGGCCCGTGCCGTGCGCACGGAGGCCGCGACGGCCGCGCGCGCCGCGGTCGAGCAGGAGGCGCGGGTCCGGGCGGCCCGCATCGCCGGCCTCGCGGGCGAGCTCGCCGCCGGTCTCGTCGAGGAGTCCCCGTGCCCGGTGTGCGGCGGCACGGACCACCCGGCCCCGGCGCCGCTCGCGGACGACCACCCCACGGCGCAGGACGTCGAGGAGGCCGAGCACGGCCGGGCGGAGGCCGAGCGGACGCTGCACGACGCCTCCGCGCGGGTCGAGGTCCTCGCGGAGCGGCTGGCCGCGCGCCGTCGGGACGCGGAGGGGCTGACGCCGCACGAGGCGGCGGAGCGGGTCGCGGAGGTCGACGCGCTCGTCACGATCGCGCGAGCGGCGGCGCGCGAGCGTGCGGACGCCGAGCGCGAGCTCGACGCCCTCGACGCCGCCACGCTCGCCCTCCAGGAGCGGGTCGCCGCGCTGGCGGAGATGATCGCCGCCACGACGGCCCGCGTCGACGAGCTCGCGACGATGCTCGACGCCGACCGGGCCGAGATCCGTGCGGAGGTCGCCGCGGCCGGACCGCTGGTGGAGCTGGCCGACCTGCCCGACGCCCTCGCCGACGAGGGCGGGACCCGGAACCCGGTCGCCGTCCTCGCCGCCGCGCTGGACGACCGGCTCCGCACGATCGACGCGCTCGCCGACGCGGGCGCCGCGGTCGCCACCGCTCAGAGGGCCGTCGACGAGCGCGCGGCCGAGCTCGCCACGCTCGTCGACCGGTCCGGGTTCGTGGACGCCGCCGACGCGCTCGCCGCCGTCCTCGACGAGCCGGACCGTCGGGCGCTCGCTCGGCGCGTGGCCGAGCACGAGGCGGCGCGCGCCGCCACGACCGCCGGGCTCGCCGACCCGGCCCTCGCGGACGTGCCCGAGGACGCGCGCGCGGACGTCCCCGCGGCACGGGCAGCGGTCGCCGAGGCTGAGGCGACGGCACGGGCAGCAGGCCGCCGGCACGAGCTCGTGGCCCGCCAGGCGCAGTCCGCGCGCGCCGCGGCGGAGGGGATCGGGGCGGCAGCGGACGACTGGGCCAGGGCCCGCGACGCGGCAGAGCCGGTCGCGCGCATGGCCGCGCTGGCGTCCGGCTCCGGCGACAACGCCCACGCGCTCACGCTCGCGACGTTCGTCCTCGTCCAGCGGTTCGAGGACGTCGTCGCGGCGGCGAACGAGCGCCTCGCCGAGATGTCGTCGGGCCGGTACGAGCTCGTGCGCAGCGCGACGCGCGAGGACGTGCGCGCGCACAAGCGTGGGCTCGCGATGAAGGTCCTCGACCACGTCACCGAGCGCGAGCGCGACCCGCGGACGCTGTCCGGCGGCGAGACGTTCTACGTGTCCCTGTGCCTGGCCCTGGGTCTCGCGGACGTCGTCACCGCGGAGGCGGGCGGGGTCGAGCTGGGGACGCTCTTCGTCGACGAGGGCTTCGGCAGCCTGGACCCCGAGACGCTCGAGGCCGTGCTCGCGGCTCTCGGTCGGCTCCAGGCGGGTGGGCGCGTCGTCGGCGTCGTGTCGCACGTGGAGGCGCTCAAGCAGTCCATCGCGGAGCGCATCGAGGTGCGGCGCGTGCCCGGAGGCGGGAGCACGCTCACCGTGCGAGCGTGAGGACGGCGGTGCTCACCCGGGACGTCGGCCGGGTGACCTCGACCGGGTGACACCGGCCGGAGACGCCGAGCGGAGAACGTCGGCCGGAGGCGCCGACGACCGACCGGTCGAGGCGACCGGGTGCAGCGGGCCGCCACCGGCGATGAGGGGTGGTGCGGGTGGCAGGACCGGCACGGCACGACGGCGCGGCGAGCCCGCGCGACGCCCGGCTGCGGCGGCGCTGGGACCGGGAGGCGGGCGCCTACGACCGCGGCATGGCCGTGGCCGAGCGGCGATTCTTCCCGGACGTCCGCCCCCGCGCGTGCGCGCTCGCGACGGGCGAGACGCTGGAGGTCGCGATCGGCACGGGACTCAACCTGGCCCACTACCCGGCGCCGGTCCTGGCCGGCCGACTGACGGGCGTCGAGTGGAGCCCGGGGATGCTCGCGGTCGCGCGACGGCGCGCAGCGGAGCGGAGCATCGACGTCGACCTCCGGCTCGGTGACGCGCAGCGGCTCGACCTCCCCGACGACTCCTACGACACCGTGGTCTGCACCTTCTCGCTGTGTGCGATCCCCGACCACCGTGCCGCGCTCGCGGAGATGGTCCGCGTGCTGCGGCCCGGCGGCCTGCTCGTCCTCGCGGACCACGTCGCGTCGACGTCGTGGCCGTTCCGCGCGCTCCAGGCGATGGCCGACGTCGTGAGCGTCCCGCTCGCGGGGGAGCACTTCCGTCGCCGCCCGTTGCGCTGGGTGCTCGACGCCGGGCTCGCCGTCGAGCGGCACGAGCGCACGCGGGCGGGCGTCATCGAGTGGTTCGCGGCGCGCACACCCGGTCCACGAGCTCGGTGACCGCTGCGCGCACGGGGTGTGGCGGCGCGCCGCCGTCGAGCGCGAGCGCCGCGCGGTCGAAGGCCGCGGAGAGCAGGAGAGTCAGCGCGTCGAGGCGGTCGTCCTGCGCGACGTCGTCCCCGACGCGCGGCGGCGTCGGCCGGTCCCTCCCCGCGAGGCGGGGGCCGCCGTCGCGTGCGTGACGGGCGCGGGCCTCGTCGTCGGGTGCGCCGTCGTCAGGTGCGCCGTCGTCAGGTGCGGCCTCGCCGGGCGTGGTGTCGATCGCCGCGGCGAGGCCTGCGCGCAGCGTGCGACGGGCGTGGCGCGCGTCGAGGGCGTCGGCCTCGGCGGCGCCGAGCACGGCCGGGGCGTCGACGAGCAGCAGGCGCGTCCGGCCCGGGACCGCCATCGCGTCGAGGTAGGCCCGCGCGCCCTCGATGAGCATCCCGCGGGCGTCGAGCGCGTCGGCTGCGACCTCGTGGGCGCTGGCGAGCGGACCGGTCCGCGCCTCGATCTCGCGCGCGACGGCCTCCGCCTCGGCCTCGACGACCGCCCGGAACAGGTCCCGCTTGTCCGCGTAGTGGTGGTAGAGCGCGCCCCGCGTGACGCGCGCGGCCGCGGCGATCTGGGGTGTCGACGCCTCCGCGTACCCGGGGTCGACGAACAGCTCGCGTGCCGCGGCGACGAGCGCGGTCCGGGTGGCGAGGGTGCGCTCGGCGTTGCTCCGACGTGTCTCTTGCATACCGACAGACTGTAGGTCACTCTTAGATACATACAGCCTGTTTGTTTGTTTCCCTTGGGCGCCCGCCCACGACCAGAGGAGAAGACCCGTGCGCATCACGAGCTGGTACCCGGTGATCATGACCGGAGACGTCGCCGCGACCGCCGCGTTCTACGTCGAGCACCTCGACCTCCGGCCGCTCTTCACGAGCGACTGGTACGTGCACCTTCAGTCCGCGCACGACGAGGCCGTGAACCTCGCCGTGCTGGACGGCGACCACGAGACGATCCCCGAGAGCGGGCGGGGGAGGGCGAACGGGCTCCTGCTCAACCTCGAGGTCGAGGGCGTCGACGCCGTCCACGACCGCTTCGTCGCGGCGGGTCTGCCGATCCTGCGCTCGCTGCGCGACGAGGCGTTCGGCCAGCGCCACTTCATCACCGCCGACCCGAACGGTGTCCTGATCGACGTCATCACGCCCATCCCGCCGACGGGCGAGTTCGTCGAGCAGTACGAGGAGTCGGCTCTCCCCGCCGACTGACCGGACGTCCCCTCAGGACGTGCGGGGGCAGAACCCTGTCGCGCTGGTCGTGACGACACCTGCGACGACCACGACCGCGACCAGCACCGCGGTCCGCGCCCGGGGCGGGCACTGCCGTCGGCCATGGATCCTCCCGTCATCGGTACCCGCCGGAGGGGAGGCGGCCGGCCGTGCGATCGGCGGGCCTCGGTCCCGACCCGGTCACCATGTCACAAGACGGCGCCTCCTCGGTCTCTCTCCTACGGGGGCAGGAGCGGCGACCGAGGTTCGCGGTCGCCGCGCGTCATCGCCGGGTGGGCACCCGGTCCGACCGGGGCGTCCCCGGCGCCGTCGAAGGAGAGCAGCAATGTCAGCAGCATCGTCCCCGCTCGAGCGTGAGCTGCGGCGCATGGAGGTCATCGCGCGCCGCGAGCAGCTCCGGCTCGTGGGTCGCGCCCTGCCCCGCGTGGCGGAGCGCCGCCGGTGGGCGGACGCCCCGCGCCGTCAGTCCCCGACGACCGCGACCCGGTAGACGCACCGCAGACGCACGTCAGGCCGAGCGCTGCACCACTGGCCCAGCGCTGCACCGCCGGCTGCCGCCCTCGGCCCGGAGCGCGTCTCTCCACGTGCGGGTGCTCAGTCCAGGGCGCTCAGGCCGGCGAGGTCGCGCGCGCGCAGCAGCACGTCGTCGAGCATCTGGGGCGTGAGACGCCCGGTGAAGGTGTTCTGCTGGCTCACGTGGAAGCACCCCAGGAGGGTGAGGGTCTGCGCGGGGGGCGGCTGCCCGCCGTCGGGCACCTCGCCGTCGTGGTGAGCCCCCGCGGTGTCCGTCCCCGGCGCGGGTGTCCGACGGCGCAGCGTCACCTCCGCGCCGTGCGTGAACCGCGGCCGTGGCCGGGGCACGTCCCAGCCCTGCTCGGCGAGCGTGGACAGGAGCGCCTGCCACCCGAATCCGCCGAGCACGACGGCGACGCGCACGGTCTCCCCGAGCAGCTCCACCTCGCGCGCGAGGTACGGCCCGCACCGGCGGCGCTCCTCGGGCGTGGGCTTGTTGTCGGGCGGGGCGCACCGCACCGGGGCGGTGACGCGGATCCCGGTGAGGCGCAGCCCGTCGTCCGCGGACACGGACGTCGCCTGGTTGGCCAGGCCCGTGCGGTGCATGGACGCGAAGAGGAAGTCGCCGCTGCGGTCGCCCGTGAACATGCGGCCGGTGCGGTTGGCCCCGTGCGCGGCGGGTGCGAGCCCGACGACGAGGATCCCCGCGCGCTCGTCGCCGAACCCGGGCACGGGCCGGGCCCAGTAGTCGTCGTCGCGGAACGACGCGCGCTTGACCTCGGCGACGTGCTCGCGCCACGCGACCAGACGCGGGCAGGCCCGGCACTGGATGAGGTGGTCGTCGAGCGCCGCGAGCGACGGCGCGGTCCGCGCGGCGAGCGGGTATTCGGGGTCGTCGGTCGTCACGCACCCCATCTTCCGCGCCGAGCACGACATGGGGGTCGTCATCCGCCGGATAGCGACCCCCATGTCGTGCTCGACCGCGAGCGAAGTCGTGCTCGACGGCGCCTGTCCCGGCCGGTCAGGCGCCGCGGTCGGCGAGCACCGTCGCCTCGGCGAGCGCGGCGGCGTCGTCGGGGACGTCGACGGCCGCCTCGCGACCGGTCGTCGCGGCGGTCGTGCCGCCGGCCGGCTCGCGCGTGCCGAGCGCGTCGGCGGCGGCGTCAGGGACGGGCGCGCCGAACGTGTGCCGCAGGCCGAGCAGGACCGCGCCGGCGACCACGACGACGCCGAACATCACGGCGGCCATCGTCACGGGCGGCGACCCGCCGAGCAGGCCGGTCACCGGCGCGACGATCGCGCCGACGCCGAACTGGAAGGCCCCGATGAGCGCCGCGGCGCTCCCGGCGCGGTGCGCGTTGCGCTCGAGCGCGATGGCGGGGACGGACGGCATGACGAAGCCGGCGGTACCGAGCGTGAGGACGATGAGGGGGACGAGCCACGCGAGGCCGGCGCCGGCGAGCGCCGCGACGAGGAGCCCGCCCGAGAGCACGAAGCCCGCGGCGACCGCGCCCTGGAGGATGCGCTCGGGCGCGACGCGGCCCACGAGCGCGCCGTTGATCTGGCTGCCCGCCGTCACGGACACGGCGCCGACGCCGAACACGATCGCGTACTGCTGGGCCGACATGCCGAAGAAGTCCTGGAACACGAACGTCGACGCGGAGATGTACGTGAACATCGCGGCCATGTAGAAGCCCGCGATGAGCGCGAGCCCGATGAACGACCAGTCGCCCAGGAGCGAGCCGTACGACCGCAGGGCGGCGACGGTCCCGCCGGAACGTCGGCGCTCGGCCGGCAGCGTCTCGCGCAGGCGGAGCAGCACGAGCACGAACAGCACGGCGCCGACCACGGCGAGCGCGACGAACATGCCGCGCCAGGAGCCGAGCCGCAGGAACTGGGCGCCGATGGTCGGGGCGAGGATCGGCGCGACGCCTACGACGAGCATGAGGCGCGCGATGACCTTGCCGATCTGGTAGCCCTCGAACGAGTCGCGCACGATCGCCATGGAGAGCACCATCCCGGCGGCCGCGGAGAGCCCCTGGACGAACCGCAGGCCGGTGAGCGCGGCGACCGAGCCGGCGAAGACGATCCCCACGGACGCGGCGACGTACACCGCGAGGGAGACCAGCAGGGGAGCGCGGCGGCCGATCGCGTCCGAGACGGACCCGATGAGGAGCTGGCCGATCGCGAGCCCGGCGAGCGTCGCGGTGAGCGTGAGCTGGACGCGGGACTCGGTCGTGCCGAGCTCGTCGACGATGCGCGGGAAGGCGGAGAGGTACAGGTCGATCGTCAGCGGACCGATCGCGGTGAGCGCGGAGAGCAGCAGGACGAGCCCCGCGCTGATGCGCCCGGGTCGGGCGGGAGCGGCGGGACTCGTGGAGCCGGTGCCCGGCGGGGCGGCGACGGGCGCGGTCGGCGCCGGGGTCGCGGGGGGAGTGGAGGCCATGACAGGGGCAACCCCGCGCGGGGTGCCGCATGTTCCCGGACGCCGTACGTGATCGGATGCTGAGACGGCGGAGGTCTCAGGCTCTGCCGCGCGCCCCGCCGTCGTGCTGGCGGTCTCCGTCGTCGGCGCCGAACCCGTGCCCTGCGGCTGCGAGACCGCGCCGCGCACGGGCCTCCTCGGCGGCGTCGTCGAGCTCGACGGCGAGCGCGCGGGCCGCGTCGTGCAGGTCCGCCGCGCGAGAGGCGTCGCCCGCGGCGAGCACGGCCTCCCCGAGCGCGTTGAGCGCCTCCGTCTCGACGAGGCGTGCGCGGACGCGGCGCGCCAGGTCGACCGCGGCCTCGCCCGCGGTCACCGCCTCGGCGACGGAGCCCGCCGCGAGCAGCGCGGTCGCGAGCGCGCTGCGGGCCTCGGCCTCGGCGTCGGGGTCCCCGAGCGCGACGGCCGCGTCGACCGCGGCACGCAGCTCCACGACCCCGGCCCCCGCCGCGTCGGAGCGTGCGAGGAGCCGACCCACGTGCACCCGTGCCCGCGTCGCCAGCCCCGCGTCGCCCAGGGAGGTCGCGCTCGCAAGGGCGTCGCGGTGCAGCGCGAGCGCGCGGTCGAGGCTGCCCTCCGCCTCGGAGAGGATCGCGGCGTTGCTCGACACGATCGCGACGTTGAGGACGTCGCCCACGCGACGTGACAGCGCGAGCGCCCGGTCGTAGCCGTCGCGCGCGTCGTCCCGCCGCCCGAGGATGCGGTGCACGTCGGCCAGGTTGCCGACGGCGCGGCCCTCGCTCACGGGGTCGCCCGCGGTCCGCGCGCCGGCCGCCGCGTCGCGGTACGCCGTCTCGGCCTCGTCGAAGCGCCCGAGCCGCTTGTACACGTTGCCGACGCGGTTGAGCGTCTGGCCGGGACGCGGGTCGTCGCCGCGCTCGAGCGAGCGGACGAGCTGGGCGAGCGCCTCGTCGTACCGGCCGAGCCGTTCGAGCGCGCGCCCGAGGTCGCGCCCGGCCTGGGACCGCCCGGAGGGCCGTCCGTGCTCGACGGCCGCCGTGTGCACCGCGACCGCGTCGTCCCAGCGCCCCGCCGAGTCGAGGTACGGCGCGAGCAGGGCGGAGAGGTCGGTCACCGGGTCGGCGAGCTCGTGCTCCGCGGCGAGCGCCGACGTCGCGACGAGCAGGTCCCGGTGGGTGTCGAGCCACGCGAGCGCGACGTCGGTGGTGCTCCTCACCGCCGCGGCGCCCGACGGGGCGGAGCCCAACCCGGTCGGACCCTGCTCGGCCGAGCGCCCGGTCGCGTCGTGGTGAGGCGCCGCTGCGCGCACGGCGGGCCGGGCGTCGTCGAGCAGCCGGGCGGCGAGGCGCCCGACGGCCGCAGCCCGCGCGGAGAACGGGTCGTCGGACCGGGCGAGGTCGGCGGCGAGGGCGCGGACGGCGTCGGGCACGACGACCTCGCCGCGCGGCCCGTCCGTGACGAGGTGAGCGCGCCCCAGCGCGGCGAGCGCGTCCCGGCTCTCGCTCGTCGAGACACCGAGGAGTACGGCGACCCACGCGGCGTCGAGCGGCACCGGGACGAGGGCGAGGAGGCGCAGGGCTCGGGCGTGGTCCGCGGGGAGGTCGCGGTGCGCCGCGGCGAGCGCGGGGTGCAGGGCCGGTCCGGGGAGGTCCTCCACCCGGCGGGCGTGGTCGGCGAGCGACCAGCCGGGCCGGGCGCGGACGTCGTCGGCGACGCGCACCAGCGCGGCGGGGAGGCCCCCGCACGCGCGGACCAGCCGAGTGGCCGCGCTCGGCTCGGCGACCGCGCGGTCCGCGCCGACGAGCGACCCCAGGAGCGCGAGCGCGTCGTCCTCGGGGAGCGGGTCCAGGGTCGTCCCGGCCGCGCCGGGGAGGTCGAGCACGTGGTGCGCCGTGGCCACGACGCGTGCCCCGGCCGGCAGGTGCGCGACGACGTCCGCGACCTGGGCGGCGGCGGTCACGTCGTCGAGGACGACCGTCGTGCGACGCCCGGCGAGCGCGGCCGCGAGGGCCGCGGCGAGCGCGAGGACGTCGCGCGCCTGCGCGTCCGGCGGCGGCGCGCCGAGCGACTGGAGCAGCGCGTCGAGCACGACGGCGGCCGGTGGCGCCTCAGCGGCAGGCACCCGGCGCAGGTCGACGAGCGCGACGACGTCCGCGGGGACCTCGCGCGCGACGGCGAGCGCGACGCTCGTCGTCCCCGTCCCGGCGAGGCCGGTGACGGTCACGACGCGCGGACCTTCGGGGATGCCGGGGAGCCCGTCGGGCCGTCCGGCCCCGAGCGCTGCGGCGAGGCGCGCGGCGTCGTCCGTACGGCCCACGAGGGGGCCCTCGTCCGCGAACGGTCCCAGCCGGACCGACGGCGGCGCTGCCGCCGGGACGGCGGCGGGCACGGCCGCGGTCCGGTACGCGGCGCGCCAGGCCGCGGGCCGGCGGTCACCGAGGACCCGCGCGACGTCGGCGAGCAGGTCGACGTCGAGCCGGGACCGACCCGCTCGGAAGACGTCGTAGACGGTCACACGGCCGGGGCGCGCCTCCGCGGCGGGGACGCCCCGGGAGGTGCGGAGCGCGCCGACGCGCCGCGCGATCTCGGTGTACGAGGGGTCGCCGGCCCAGGTCCGGAGCGCGCACAGCCGTGCCGCGAGCTCGTCCACCGACCCGGCGCCCACGGGGGACGGTGGGGGGTCGGGGGGCATCGCGCCAGGCTAGCGACGGCTACCCACCGGTGCGCGGCGACGCCGCTACGCGACAGCGCGGCTGCTGACCGGGACGCGCTCGTCCGCGTCCTTGATGACCCAGGCGACGACGGCGAGGCCGAGGATCGCCACGACGGGGGTGGCGAGCCCGGCGAAGGGCACGGTGGCGTCGTTGTGCCCGACGGTGAAGACGGAGATGTCCCACAGGCCGTGCAGGGCCATGGCCCACACGAGGGAGCCGGTCGTGCGACGCAGGATGTAGAAGACCGTCCCGGAGCCGAAGGCGACGAGGACCTGGGGGAGGGCCTTGTCGAGGGGGGAGCCGGAGAGGATGTTGAGCAGGTGCATGGCCCCGAACAGCACGGAGCTCCACAGCCAGACCCAGACCTCGCGGTAGCGCGAGCGCAGCCCGACGAGGAGCGTGCCGCGCGCGACCAGCTCCTCGCAGAACCCGACCCCGATCCCCAGCAGGAGGAGGGCGAGGAGGAACGTCGCGTCGAAGTCCTCCCACGTGGTCTGGGCGAGGCTGACGATTGCCACGACGAGCATGAGAACAGGGGCGATGATCGGCCAGCGGCGGGCGCTGCGTGCGCGCTCGAAGAGCGCGGGGCGCCACCATCCCAGCGCGGTGGTGACCACGACGAGGTAGAGGGCCCCGATGACGAACGAGGGCACGGTGACGCGGAAGATGCTCTCGGCGCTGGTCCCGACGTCCTCGTAGGGGACGCCGGAGAGCGCGGCGACGATCGCGATGATGACGAGATAGCCGATGAGGATCGCGATTCCGATCCAGGCTCGGGGTGGGACGCGCATGTGCTACCTCTCTCCGGTCGGGTGCTCGGGGGTCGTTCGGTCGGGTCCGGGTCGCGCGTCGACGAGCAATCGCGCGTCGAGCCGCGCGAGCTCGGCTCGTGCGAACGCGACGCGGTCGGTCTCCTGGGCGTCGGCTGCGGCGATCTCGTCGGCGAGGTCGTGCGCGGCGGCGAGGCGGTGCTTGCGGCGCCTGCGGTCGTGCCGGCCCGCCGCGTCCTTGCGGTACCGGCGACGCTGCCTCCACCCGCCGGAGAGGGCGTCGAGCTCCTCGGCGGACAGGGTGCCGTCGAGGACCTCGGGGGACATGACGGCGCGCATGGTGCGTCGCTCGTCGCGGACGGTGAGGTGGAAGACGCCGACCACGGTCGCGATCGCGACGGCGGCGATCACGACGATGAGGACCAGGGAGAGGGGGCCGTTGCCGCCGCTCAGTGCTCCGACGGCGTCCCACAGGAAGTGCAGGGCCATCGCGGTCGCGCAGAGCCCGAGGCCGAGCCCGACCCGCCGCCGCTGGGCGCGGGTCCCGACGAGGTAGATGAGCCCGGCCCCGAAGACGGCCGAGTACAGGATGTGCGAGGTGAAGCCGCTCGCGAGGCGCAGCCCGACGGTGCCGAGGCTGTTGCCGACCGGGTCGGAACCGAACTGGGTCTGAGCGGAGTTGAGGGCGTAGAGAACGTCCTCGAAGATCTGGAACCCGAGCCCCGCGAAGGCGCCGAGGACGAACCCGTCGTACGCCGTGCGGACCACGGTGGGTGCGATGAACAGCAGCAGGAGCACGCCGGCGCCTTTGCCGAGCTCCTCGGTGAACGGGGCGGACAACGGAGCCCACCAGGTGTCGGCGACCTGCTGTCCCAGGAGCGTGAGGTAGAGGCCGCGGAGCGCGTCGTTCGCGCTGACCGCGATGACCCAGGTGGCGGCGACGCCGCCCCAGGCGAAGGCCGCGACGCGCAGCGACACGGGTTGGGGCGAGTACCGGTCGATGACGGTGGTGAACCACCAGAAGAGCAGCCCGTAGGCGCCGAAGATCAGCGCGGACAGCCCTAGGGCGGTCCCGAAGGCGCGCACGGTGGTGTCGAGGATGTGCAGCATCTGGTAGAGCCCGTACGCGAGGACGAGCACGAAGACCCACCAGCACGCGTTGCGGGGCTGCCACCAGCGAACCGGGTTCCCCCACCCGCTGGTCTCGAGCGACTGCCGCCGCAGGGCGAGCGCGTCTGCGCGGTCGACGTCGCTCATGACGTGGCCTCTTCCTCGACGGGGGCGATCGACTGGATCATGGCTGCCACGTCCGCCGTGGTGACCGGGTCCGTGGTGTCCGGCCCGAGGGCGACCACCTCGATGCCCTGGTCGTCGACGACGAAGGTGGCGACCAGCCCGCTCCCGGACGTGCCGGTGAACCGTGCTGCGACGCCGGTCAGGCCGTCGTCGGTCGTGACGGCGAGGGGGTCGCCGGCGACCCGGTATCCCGCCTCGCCCCGCAGGCCCGCGCCGGTCTTCCGGAGCTGGTCGAGCAGCTCCTGCGGGGTGCCGTCGTAGGTGTCCGTCTGGATGTTGAGCACCACGCCGTCGCCGGACACGGTCGCGGAGGTCGCGAACCGGTCGGCGGGACCGGGCTCGTCCTCGCGCTGCCCGGACAGGATGTTCCAGCCCGGCGTGGGGGAGAACGTGACGGCGTCGCCGAGCCGGATGACGTCGCCCGTCCGGGCCGGGTTGTCGCGCGCGATGCGCTCGTTGAGAGTCGGCAGGACGACGACCGCCACCAGCAGGAGGGCGAGGACGGCGAGAGCCGGGGCGATCGTCGAGCGGTCCAGGCCGAGGAGGCGCCGCTCGACGGGGACCCATCCCTCAGGACGAACCGGTCCCGCGCCCGGCGCGTCGGCGCTCACCCGCGTCCTGCCGCCGCGGGAGGGACACGGTCCGTGGCCGGGGATGTCGCTGGGACGGGCATCTGACCTCGTTCCGTCGGTGTGGTGGACCCGGGTCTCCCGCCGGAGTGGTGACCCGATCGAGTCACACCGGTGTGGTCCGATGCGCCGACGCTAACGACAGCGCGGCCATTGCGCGCGGCGAACCGGGCAGGTGCGCTCTGCGTCGCAGACCGGGCGCTCGTGGGGACCGGCGCCGGTCTCGAGATGTCGAGTGCTGGTGCAGGCCCTAGCGTGGCGGACGACGACGACCCCTCGACGAGAGCAGGTGGCAGATGTCGGTGCGGAACGCCCCGCTGGTCCGGGACGCGGCGACGGGGAGGCGTGTCACGCGCTGGTGGGTCGCCTACCTCGTGGTCTTCGTCGGAGCGGTCTTCGTCGTGCAGTTCGGCGTCCTGGGTGCACTCGGTCAGGCGTGGAAGGTCTCCGCGGGCTCGCCGGCGGCCCAGGTCCAGGAGGCGATCGCGTGCGCCGTGTCGATCCTCGTGGTCTTCGCCTGGGTCGGCTGGTACGAGCGACGCCACGTCCGCACCGTCGGGTTCCGCCGGCCGGGCCGCGGGGTGCTGCTCCTGCTCACGGGGATCCTCGTCGGCCTGGCGATGATCTCGCTGCCGATCCTGTTCCTCTGGGCGACCGGCGCGTACGAGCGGGTGGACGCCCCGGCGGCGTCGGGCTCCGGAGGGGGCTGGGCGGCGCTCCCGCTGGTCCTGGCGCTCGTGGTGCTGTTCGTGTTCCAGGGTGGCCAGGAGGAGGTCCTCACGCGGGGCTTCCTCCTGCAGAACTCCGGGCTCCAGCTCCCCGGATGGGTCGCGATCGGGCTCCCCGCCTTCATCTTCACCGTCCTGCACGGCGTGCTGTCGTTGCCCCTCGCGTTCGTGACGATCCTGCTCTACGCGGTCTTCGCCTCGTTCGTCGCGCTCCAGCAGGGGTCGCTGTGGCTCATCGGCGGCATCCACGCCGGCTGGAACTGGGCTCTGGGCAACGTGTGGGGCATCCCGGTGAGCGGGCTCGCCCCCAAGGACGAGTCCCTGGTGTACCTGCGACCCACGGAAGGAGCGCCCGACTGGCTCACCGGTGGGACGTTCGGGACCGAGGGGAGCCTGCCCGCCGTCGTCATGATCGTCGCCGCGACGGCGGTCGCGTTCGTGCTCTACCGCCGCCGTGCCCGGACCTGGGCGGACGACGCGGAGCCCGCGGCCCCCGCACCGACACCTCCTGCCGCTGAGAGCCCGTCCTCGGCCGCGGTCGACTGAGCCACCGGCTTGGCCTGGCGCCCGCGTCGTTCGGGATCGTTCGGGACGCGTGCGGCGGCGGTGGCCCTGCCGTCAATCTCCTCCAGGGCCGCGACGACCGCGGCGCGACGGACCGCGTCGGTGGCGCGGGGAGACGAAGGAGCGACGGTGGGCCTGTTCGACAAGCTCAAGGACATGTTCTCGGGGACCGCGGACCTGTACGCGAAGGAGGACGCGCCCGCGCTCACGCCCGCGCAGCAGCGGGGTCTCGCGCTGGGCGCGGTCTACGCGGTCGAGGGCGTGCTGCCCATCAACGCGCTGACCGTGGAGGCGGACGCCCGTACGGCCGCGAAGCCGCTCGCGGCCGGGTGGGACGTGCGGGGCGCGGACGACGTCGAGCGCACGTACGAGCTCCTGCTCACCCAGGGCCACCGCGGCTACTACGCGATCGCGATGCCCAAGGTCGAGGAGCTGTACTCGGGCCGGCTGAGCCGCCGGGACGCGAAGGGCGCGGCCGAGCAGCACGCCGCGCAGGTGCGGCAGGAGGCGACGGCGCGCGGGCTCGACCCCGAGCGCGCGGTCGCGTTCTACCAGGGCTGGAGCGCGTCGGCGCAGGTCGGCGGGCACGGCGAGCTCGCGGACCCGCTGCCGCCGTCGATCGCGGCGTGGGACGCGGCACGCGTGGTGCACGTCAGCCGCCTGGCGATCGACGCCGGGTTCGTCACGCCCGAGCGGGCGTGGGCGGCGATCGAGGAGGCCGTCGTGATGTCGCGCCCCGCGTACGCGTCGTGGGAGCAGTTCGGCGACGGGTTCCTCGCCGGACGCGCGTTCTGGTCGGCGGGCAACCGCACCCCGCTCGACCAGGACCTGCCCGACTTCAAGCGCGCGGTGCGCCGACTGCTCGACACCGAGTCGTCGCCGTGGCGGACACTGTCGTACTGACGGCGGCCGACCCGCGTCCGGCGGACGGGCAGCGGACGGTCCGCGGGCGCTGAGGGATCGAGCGGCATGACGGGAGGGCGGACGGTGCACCGGTCGCCGTGGTGGTGGCGGGCAGGGGTCCTGCTCGTCGTGGTCGGCATCGGCACGGCGGTCGTGGCCGCCGACGACGGTCTGCGCTCCGAGGTCCACGCGGCGCTGTCGAACCTCGCGCGGGCGCTGTTCTGACGACGGACGCGCCGCCGAGAACGACGGCACGCCCCGTCGAGCACGACCCTGCTGTCGCCACGAGCGTCAGGACGACAGCAAGGTCGTGCTCGGCTGGTGGTCACCCCTGGGCGTCGCGCCAGGCGACCCACTCCCGCACGAGCGACAGGTCGTAGTCCGGCCCGCTCGTACCGACCGTGAAGAGCGTCGCGCCCGCGGCGACGAGCGCGTCCGCGGACTCCGACGGCGCCCGTGACACGCCGACCGAGCGCTCGACGAGCGCGGCGGTGTCGCGGCCGACCGCCTCGCCGTGCTCGTCGAGGATCGCGCTCTTGCGTGCGAGCGTCTCCGCGTCGCCGAACGAGTGCCACACGTCCGCGTGCTCCGCGACGACGCGCAGGGTCTTGCGCTCGCCGCCGCCACCGACGAGCACGGGGATGTCGCGCGTCGGCGTGGGGTTCGACTCCGCCCAGCGGGCCTTGATGCGCGGCAGCGCCTCGGCGAGGTCGGCGATGCGCCCGCCCGCGGTGCCGAACTCGTAGCCGAACCGGTCGTAGTCCTTCTCGAACCAGCCCGCCCCGATCCCGAGGATCAGGCGCCCGCCACTGATGTGGTCGACAGTCCGCGCCATGTCGGCCAAGAGGTCGGGGTTCCGGTAGCTGTTGCACGTGACGAGGGCGCCGATCTGGACCCGCTCCGTCTGCTCGGCCCACGCGCCGAGCATCGTCCAGCACTCGAAGTGCTTGCCGTCGGGGTCGCCGGTCAGGGGGAAGAAGTGGTCCCAGTTGAAGATGACGTCGACGCCGAGGTCCTCCGCGCGCCGGACGGCGTCACGGATCTGGGCGTAGTCGGCGTGCTGCGGCTGGAGCTGGACGCCGATGCGGTAGGGGTGCCGGGATGAGGTCATGCCGGGCAATCTACGTCCGGGTCGAGGACGACGACACCCCGCGTCGAGCACGAGGTTCTTGGCGTCACGCGCGCCGGAACGACAGCGGGGTCGTGCTCGCCGGACCTAGGGTGGGCGCATGAAGCGACTGGTGGGCCTGCTCGTGACGCTCGTGGTGCTCGTGGCGGTCGCCGTCGTGGCGGACCGGGTCGCGGTCGGCGCCGCGGAGCGCGGCGCGGTGACGGCGTTCGAGCAGCAGGCCGACGACGTCTCCGGGGCGCAGCTCGACATCACGGGGTTCCCGTTCCTCACGCAGCTCGCGCGCGGCGAGCTGACGCACGTCACCGGCTCGGCGGACTCCGCGTCCTTCGGCGGCTACGCGATCTCCGACCTCCAGGTCGAGGCCGACGGCGTGAGCACGTCGGAGCCGTACCGCATCGCGTCCGGGACCGCGTCGGGGGTCATCGCCGCCGAGTCGCTCCAGCAGATCGTCGCGGAGCAGACGGGCCTGGACGTGGGGATCACCGCGTCCGACGACGTCCTGTCGCTGGCCTTCGACCTCCTCGGCGCCACGATCACGGTCGACGTCACGCCGCGCGTCTCCGGGCCGGCCGAGCTCGCCGTCGACGTCGTCGCGGTCCGCACGGGCCTCGGGACCGTGTCGGTCGACGACCTCCCGTCCGGGATCTCCCGCGCGCTGTCCGACCTGCGGGTCCCGCTCGACCTGCCCGACGGCGTCGCGCTCGACTCCGTGTCCGTCGTCGACGGCGGGGTGCGCGTCACGGTGACGGGGACCGACGTCGTCGCCGAGGACCTGGTGGCGTCGTGACCGGCACGGTGGGGGAGACGCGGTGAGCGAGAGGGCCGTGGACGAGCGCCACGTGCTCGCGGCGCGCCTCGCCGCGCACCGCCTGCGCGCGCCCGACCTGCCCGACGTGCCGACCGCCGTCGGGCACCTCGTCGCGGTGCAGGGCCAGGAGTTCCACCCCGCGCTGTGGGGCCTCACGCGGCGGCTGCGCCCCGACGCGCGGCCCGGCGCGGCGGGCGCGGTCGCGGCGTGCGACCGCGGCGAGGTGCTGCGCACGCACGTGCTGCGCCCCACGTGGCACCTCGTCCGGCCCGCCGACGCCCGCTGGCTCGTCGAGCTCAGCGCGCCGCGGGTGCACCAGGCCAACGGGACGCTGTACCGGCAGGTGGGGACGGACGGGCACGGCGCGGAGACCGACCTCGTCCTCGCGGCCGTGCAGGAGCGGCCCCGCACGCGCCGCGAGCTCGCGGGGCTGCTCGCCGCCCACGGCCGCCCGCTCGAGGGCATCGCGCTCGGGTACGTGCTCATGCGCGCCGAGCTCGACCGTCTCCTGGTCAGCGGCCCGCTCGACGGCAAGCAGCAGACGTACGCCGCGTTCGACGACCGCGTCCCCGCGGGCTACGGGCCGCTCGGCGAGCGGTTCGACCGGGACGCCGCGCTCGTCGAGCTGCTGCGCCGCTACCTCGCGAGCCGCGCGTGCGCGACGGTCAAGGACGTCGCGCAGTGGTCGGGCTTCACGCTCACCGACGTGCGGCACGCGCTCGACCTGCTCGGCGAGGAGGTCGTGGCGGTGCCCGGGTCGGGCACGTTCGAGGGGCTGACGCTCTGGCGCCTCGCGGACCCCGGCGGGCGGGTGCTCGAGCCCGGGCCGTTCGTCGGCGCCCTCGCGCCCGACGGCGACCCGGCTCGACCCGTCGTCGACCTGCTGCAGAGCTACGACGAGCTCTTCATGTCCTACGGCGAGACGCGCGCGGTCGTCGTGGCCGACGGCGTCGACCTCGGCGACCGGCTCGGGTCGTTCATCCACGCCGTCGCGGTCGACGGGGTCGTCGTGGGGCGGTGGCGCTGGGTCGTCGGGACGCGCGACGTCGTCGTCGAGCCGCAGTGGCGCCGCGCGCCCACCCCTGCGGAGACGGCGGCGTTCGACGAGCAGGTCGCCGCCGTCTCCGCGCACTGGGCCCGGGCCGCCTGAGCTCAGCCCTCCGCGGGCCCGGTGAGCGCCTCGAGGCCCGCGGCGGCGCACGCCTCGTCCGCCATGCCGTCGGGCGCGCCGCCGACGCCGATGCCCGCGATCGTCGCGCCGTCGATCTTCACCGGGACGGCGCCCGGGAGGAAGAGCGTGCCGGGCAGGTCGGCGACCGTCGCGCCGTCGCCGACCGCGCGCGGCGCGAGCTCGCTCGTCGCGGCGCCGAACGCTGCCGACGTGTACGCCTTGGCCTGGGCGGCCTCGAGCGTGTGCACCGCGGCGCCGTCGCCGCGCACGAGCGCCTGCACCTGGCCCGCGCGGTCGACGACGGCGACGCTGACGAAGCCGAGGTCCTCGGCCTGGCACGCGGCCAGCGCGGCGCTCGCGGCCTCCTGCGCCGCCGCGACGGTGAGCCGGCCGACCTGCACGACCTCGTCCGTCGTGACGTCGGCGACCGCGACGGCGGCGGGCTGCGCGGGCCGGTCGGCCGCCGCGTCGTCGCTCCCGGACGCGCCCGCCGTGCAGGCGGTGAGCGTGAGGGCGGTCGCGAGCGCGACGGCGGTGAGGGTCAGCGGGCGGAGGCGCGAGGCGGCCATGGTGGTGCCTTTCTCGGGGTGGTAGGACGCAGACGTCCGGGGTCGCGACCAGTCTTGGCGGCGGGTCCGGGCCGCCGCGTCGGCGGATCGGGGCCGGGCTGCTGCCCCGTTCGTCGCGGCGGGCCTCGTCCGATCGGCTGATGTGCGGCGCACGCGCGACGCCTACCGTGGGTCGGTGCCCACCGACCTGCCCGCGCCTCCCGCAGAGGCTCGTCCGGCTGCCGGGCGCGCGCTCGACGTCGGGGTGCACGCGACGTTCCTCGCGCTCGTCGCGACGTCCACGACGCGGTACGTCGTGCGGCACGGCGCGGACGACCGCTGGCAGCTCGTCGTGGTGCTGGCCGCGGTGACGGTCGTCGCGTACGGGGCGCTCCTCGTGGCGTCGCGCCACGCCTCGTCGCGATCGGTCCCCGCGCGGGCGGCGACCCTCGTGCTCCTCGCGACGTGGTCGGTGCTGGCGCTCCTGGCCCCGAGCTTCGCGTGGTGCGCGCTCCCGCTCTTCTTCGTGTGCCGTCTCGGCTTCCGCCCGCCGTGGTCGCACGTGCTCGTCGGGGAGGTCGCGGTCGTGACGTCGGTCGCGCTGCTGCGGCTCTCGGACGGGACCGACTGGGCCGCGCTCGTCGGCCCGCCGTGCGTCGCGGTGCTCCTCACGCTCGTCACCGACCGTGTGGAGCGCGACGCGGCAGCACGGGTCCAGCTCCAGGAGCAGATCGCGCAGGCGCAGGCCCGGCTCGCCCGGTCCGAGCGCGAGGCGGGGATCGTGGCCGAGCGCGAACGCCTCGCGCGCGAGATCCACGACACCGTGACGCAAGGCCTCGCGAGCGGTGTCCTGCTGCTGGAGGCGGCGGACCAGACGTGGGACGCCGCGCCCGACGACGCGCGCTCGGCCGTGCGCCGCGCCGCCGTGGCCGTGCGAGCGAGCCTCGCGGACACGCGCAACCTCGTCCACGACCTCGCGTCCGCGCGGGTCGACCCGGACGGGTTCCACGCGTCGCTGCTCGCCGCCGCGCAGGGCCAGGTGCCGAGCGCGTGCCTCACGACGTGGGGCGACGCGCGCGCCGTCGCGCCCGAGGTCGCGCACGCGCTGCTGCGGGTCACGCAGAGCGCCGCGGCGAACGTCGCGCAGCACGCCGCCGCGGACCGCCTCGACGTGACCCTCACGTACCTGCCCGGCGCGGTCGCGCTCGACGTGTACGACGACGGCAGCGGCTTCGACCCCGAGGCGGTCGCCGCGCCGTCGAGCACCGGCGGGTACGGCCTGCGCGCGATGCGCCGCCGGGTCACGCAGCTCGGCGGCACGGTCACGGTGGAGAGCGCACCCGGCGAGGGGACCGTGGTCGCGGCGCAGGTCCCGACCGACGACGACGCGCCCGCGGTCCCCGTGGGGGACGACCTCGAGGAGGGCTCCCGATGAACGACCCCGCACCCGTCGCCGTGCTGCTCGTCGACGACCAGCCGGTCGTGCGCGCCGGGCTGCGCGCGCTCCTGGAGTCGCAGCCCGACCTGCGGGTCGTCGCCGAGGCCGGGTCGGGCGAGGAGGGGCTCGCGCTGGTCGAGGGCGCCGCTCCCGACGTCGTCATGATGGACCTCGAGCTGGGCGACGGCATGGACGGGATCGACGCGACCCGGCGCCTGCGCGCCGCGCACCCGCGGGTCCCGGTGCTCGTCTTCACCACGTACGACACCGACGCCGACATCGTGCGCGTCATCGACGCCGGCGCGACCGGGTACCTGCTCAAGGACGCGCAGCCGCACGAGATCTTCGCCGCCGTCCGGGCGGCCGCCGCGGGCCGCAGCGTCCTGTCGCCGCCGGTGGCGTCGCGGCTCATGCACTCGATGCAGCACCCGGGCACCGCCCTCACCCCGCGCGAGGCCGAGCTCCTCACGCTCCTCGCCGACGGGCTGTCCAACCGCGAGCTCGGCCGTCGCCTGCACATCAGCGAGGCGACGGTGAAGACGCACCTGGCGCACGTCTACGCCAAGCTCGGCGTGGAGACGCGCGCGGCGGCCGTCGCGCACGCGCTGCGCGCCCGGGGCGTCCGCCGCTGACACCGCCCGACCGCACCGGTAGGGTGCGGACACGCCCGCAGAGCGGCGGGTCACGCGGGGACAGGGGGACGACGATGCAGGACGCCACGCCCAGGGACGAGACGCCCGTCGAGGGCTCGGCCGACGACGACAGGCCCGGGCGTCGTCCGCGCGCGCGGGCCCTGCTCGTGGGGGGAGTGCTCGCCGTCGCCGTCCTCGGGGTCGGGATCGCCGCGGCGCTGACCGGTCGCGCGGCCGGGACCGAGCCGAGCGACGCCGTCGGCGGTGCGCCGGCCGTGGAGGCGCCCGACGCCGACCCGGCGCTCGCCGCGGAGACCTCGGCACCCCCGCCCGTGGAGACGAACGGGGTGCAGGCGTGCGGCGGCTTCGCCGGCTCCGCGGGGACGCCGATCCAGGTCCGGGGCGACGACGGCGAGCCGGCCGAGCTGGGCGGGCTCGAGGGCTGGTGGAACAGCACGCCGGCGAGCGACGCCGGTGGATGGCTCGACGTCGAGAAGTGGCCTCGTCAGGTGCTCGACCACCCGGCGACGGTCACCGTCGAGACGACGACCGGTACCGTCCTGGAGTCGTTCGACCGCCGTACGTGCACCGGCGTCGAGGGCTGGACGGCGCCGGACCTGTCCGCGCTCCCGGCGTCGACCGTCGTCGTGCTCGACGCTGAGACCGGCGAGGTGCTGGCCCAGCACCCCGTGGAGCTCGTGACGCCCTGACCTCGCCCCGCTCAGGGGCGGGGTGCGCCGGGTCGCGTGACGAGGTGGATCAGCACCGAGGTCAGCACGATCACCCCCGTGTAGACCGCCATCGCGGGCGGCGACGTGACGGCGAGGAACGTCAGGGCGGCGTTGCCCACGAGGTGCAGCGCGACCGCGGCCGGCACGCCGCCGCGCAGACGCTCGCTGACCAGCCAGTACGCGCTCGAGAGCGGGATCATCGCGAGCAGGAACAGCACCGCCTCGACGCTCACGAGTCCGAGGGACGACTGCCACGTCCCGGTGAGGGCGAACAGCGGCAGGTGCCAGACCGCCCACACCGCGCCGAGCACGACCGACGTCGCGAGCGGCGGGAGCCGACGCCGCAGGCGCGGCTGCGCGTAGCCGCGCCAGCCGAACTCCTCCGACAGCGGCCCCGCGCACAGCGAGACGAGGGCGAACAGGAGCGCGCCCCCTGCCCCGGCGACGGCCGCCGCCCCGGCCGAGAGGTCCGCCGTCGGGCCGCCGAGGGACGGGACGACGAGCGCCGTCAGGACCGCCGGCGCAGCGCCGATCCCGACCGCGGCCGCGAGCCATCGCCCGGCCGCGCCCCAGCGCGCCGTCCGCGGGCTGCGGCGCCCCGCCGCGCGCAGCACGAGCGCGGCCAGCGTCGGGCCGAAGCCGCCGAGCGCGAAGAGCGCGAACACGACGGGGTCGGCGAGGTCGCCCCCGAGCAGCCACGCGGCACCCCACGACGCCCAGGACAGTCCGAACGCGAGCACCCAGAACGCGGTGAGCCCGCCGCGGAGGGGCCGCTCGGGGCCTTCCGCGGACAGGGTGGAGGCGTCCGGGGACGAGGCGGGCGAGACGCGCCGGGACCGTGCGGCAGCAGGGAGAGGACGTGCGCTGGTCGTCATGTCTCGATCCCACCGGTTCGTCCGGCTCCGGAGAGCCCGGGCCGCCCCCGAGCCGGGGTGGGGACAACCCCCGCGGACGGGCTGGTCCGGGAGGTGGCAGGGTGGGGGCGTGACGACGACGCCCGACGCCCCGCGCCCCGCCAACTGGGCGGGCAACCTCACCTACTCCTCGGCAGAGGTCGTGCACCCCACGACGCCGGAGGAGCTCGCCGACGTCGTGCGGCGGTCGACGCGCGTCAAGGCGCTCGGGTCGCGGCACTCGTTCGGGGACGTCGCGGACACACCCGGGACGCACGTCGTCCTCGACCGGTACGACGACGGCCGACCGCCCGTCGCGGTCGACCCCGCCACGGGCGTGGCCTCGGTCGCGGCGGGGCTGCGGTACGGCGACGTGACGCGCCACGTGCAGGCCGCGGGTCGCGCGCTCGCGAACCTCGCGTCGCTCCCGCACATCTCCGTCGCGGGGTCCGTCGCGACGGCGACCCACGGATCGGGCGACGAGGTCGGCTCGCTGGCGAGCGCCGTCGTCGGGCTCGAGCTGGTCACCGGCGACGGCGAGCGCCGGACGCTGCGGCGCGAGGACGCGGACTTTCCCGGCGCGGTCGTCGCGCTCGGGGCGCTGGGCGTGGTGACCCGGGTCGAGCTCGAGACCGTCCCGACGTTCGACGTGCGCCAGGACGTGCACGTCGGGCTGCCGTGGGGCGCGGTGGCCGCGCACTACGACGAGCTCACGGCGTCGGCGTACTCGGTGAGCCTCTTCACGGACTGGGGGCCCGACGGCGTGCAGCAGGTCTGGCGCAAGTCGCGCCTCGCGCCGGGGGAGGCCGGGACCGCGCGCGAGGACCTCTTCGGGGCGACGCCCGCGACGACGATGCTGCACCCCCTGCCGGGCATCGACCCCGTGCACTGCACGCCCCAGCTCGGCGAGCACGGCCCGTGGAACGAGCGGCTGCCGCACTTCCGGCTCGACTTCACGCCGAGCAACGGCGCGGAGCTCCAGTCGGAGTACCTCGTGCCGCGCGCCCGCGCGCAGGAGGCGTTCGCGGTGATGCGCGACCTCGGCCCGCGCGTGACCCCGCTGCTCCAGGTGGGGGAGATCCGCAGCGTCGCGGCCGACGCGGAGCCGCTGTGGCTCAGCCCGTTCGACGGCCCGGCGGTCGGCGTGCACCTCACGTGGAAGCCGTTGCCCGACGACGTCGCGCGCGTCCTGCCCGACGTCGAGGCGGCGCTCCTCCCGCTCGGCGCGCGCCCGCACTGGGGCAAGCTCTCGCACGCGCTCGTCCACGACCCCGGCTCGGTCGCGACGCTCTACCCGCGCTTCGACGACTTCGGCGAGCTCGTGCAGCGGTACGACCCCGACGGTCGCTTCCTCGGCGGCTACGTCGAGCGTCTCCTCGCGGGCTGACCGCTCGGGCAGGGTGGTTCGTCACGGTTCGGCGTCGATGTCCCCGCCGGTTTGGTGAGTGGGACGGTACGGCCTCACACTCGTGCGCAGGTGCTGCGCACCGCCGGGTCCTCTGTTCCCCGTACGTTCCTCGGCCCCCGGGCCGGGTGCTGACGTAACACGACGGAGACGATCGGTGTCTACGCTGCCCCTGCCCGGCCCCCACCCGATCGGAGAACATCGTGCGTACGACCCTACGCAAGCTCCCCCTCGGCCTCGTCGCGCTCACCGCGACGAGCGCCCTCCTGCTCACCGCGTGCACCGACGCGTCCCAGACCGGGACGGACGGCAGCACCGCAGGGTCCGACGAGACGTCGTCCGCGCCGTCGTTCGACCCCTCGACGGTCGAGGTCGACGACGCGGCCGCCGCGCTGCTGCCTGACGACGTCGCGTCCGCGGGGACGCTCGTCGTCGCCTCGAACACGGAGTACGCGCCCGCCGAGTTCATCGACGCGGACGGCACGACCCCGATCGGCTTCGACATCGACGTCATCAAGGCCGTCGGCGCGACGCTCGGCCTCGACGTCGACGTGCAGTCGGCCGACTTCCCGGCGATCATCCCCGCGCTCGGCACCAAGTACGACGCCGGCATCTCCTCCTTCACGATCACCGAGGAGCGCATGAAGGAGGCCAACATGATCTCCTTCCTCAACGCGGGCTCCGCGTACGCGGTCGCGGCGGGCAACCCGGACGACGTCGACCCGGCGAGCCTGTGCGGGCTGACCGTCGCCGTCCAGACGGGCACCATCCAGGACGAGGACATCGCCGTGCAGAGCCAGGCGTGCACCGACGCGGGCGAGGAGAAGATCGACATCCTCCAGTACGAGTCGCAGTCTGACGCCACGACGAACGTCGCGGGCGGCAAGGCGCAGGTCCTCTACGCCGACTCGCCGGTCATCGGCTACGCGGTCGAGCAGACCGGCGGCCAGCTCGAGCAGCTCGGCGACGTGTTCGACAGCGCGCCCCAGGGCGTCGTCGTCGCGAAGGACGACACCGAGCTCGCCGCCGCGATCCAGGCGGCGCTCCAGTCGCTCATGGACAGCGGCCAGCTCGAGGAGATCCTCGGGGCGTGGGGTAGCGGCGACGCCGCGCTCGACACCGCGGAGATCAACCCGTCCGTCGGCTGACGCCCCCGCGCAGCCCCAGCCCATCCCAGATCCCAGTCCCCGCCGTGTCGCGGGCGCCCACCCGGCGCCCGCGACCGGCACACTGGACGCCTGCGCGGACGACGTCGTCCGCGCGGCCCGGCTCGTGCCCCGAGCCCCGACCCCCCGAGGTGCACCATGACCGGTAGGACACCCGGCGGCGACGCCGCCGGCGCACCGGGAGACGACCCGGTCCCCGACCGCATCCACGCCCGACCCGTCCCGCGGCCCGGCCGGTGGATCTCCGCCGTCGTGCTGCTGGTCCTCGCCGCGATGGCCGCCAACGCCCTGCTGACGAACGAGAAGTTCCGCTGGGACGTCGTCTGGCTCTACTTCCGCGACGTGACGGTCGTGCGCGGCGTGGGCTGGACGCTCGTGCTGACGTTCTGCTCGATGGCGATCGCGATCGTGCTCGCCGTGCTGCTCGCGATCATGCGACGGTCGGACAACCCCGTCATGAAGTCGGTGAGCTGGGGCTACATCTGGTTCTTCCGCGGCACCCCGATCTACACCCAGCTCGTGTTCTGGGGCCTCGTGTCGGTGCTCTACCCCCGCCTGAGCCTCGGCATCCCGTTCGGCCCCGAGTTCTTCGAGTTCCGCACGGCGGACCTGTTCACCGCGTTCGTGTGCGCGCTCATCGGGCTCTCGCTCAACGAGGCCGCGTACCTCGCGGAGATCGTGCGCGCCGGTCTCGGGTCCGTCGACCCGGGCCAGACCGAGGCGGCCAAGGCGCTCGGCATGAAGGACGGCAAGATCCTGCGGCGCATCGTGCTGCCGCAGGCGATGCGCGTCATCGTGCCCCCGACGGGCAACGAGACGATCTCCCTGCTCAAGACGACGTCCCTCGTGCTCGCGGTGCCGTTCACGCTCGACCTCCAGTACTCGACCAACGCCATCGGCAACCGGATCTTCCTGCCGATCCCGCTGCTCATGGTCGCGGCGATCTGGTACCTGCTCATCACGAGCGTCCTCATGGTCGGCCAGCACTACATCGAGCGGTACTACGGCCGGGGGTTCGGCACGCAGACGACGGCCCGACGTCGCGGGCGCGGGCCGGGAGGCACGGGCGGCGGCCGCAGGAAGCCCAGCAAGCAGGACCTCATCGCCGCGTCCGGCACGACCAAGGACGACCCCTTCCTGGAGGTGACCCCGTGAGCGGGACGCACGACGCGGCATCCTCGCCGGCCGGCCGCACGACGACCACGGACGCCACGCCGATGGTGCAGGTCGAGGGCCTGCACAAGATGTTCGGCGACCTGCACGTGCTCCGGGGCGTGGACCTCGAGGTCCCGCGCGGCTCGGTGTGCGTCGTCCTGGGACCGTCCGGGTCCGGCAAGTCGACGCTCCTGCGCTGCGTCAACGAGCTCGAGGAGATCACCGGTGGGCGCATCCGCGTCGACGGCGAGCTCATGGGCTACCGCGAGGTGACCAAGGACGGGCGCACCCGCCTGCACCGCCTGCACCCCAAGGTCGTCGCGCGCCAGCGCTCGCGCATCGGCATGGTGTTCCAGCGCTTCAACCTGTTCCCGCACATGACGGCGCTCGAGAACGTCGCGGAGGCGCCGGTGCAGGTGCACGGGCTCGCCAAGTCGGCCGCGCGCGCACGGGCGACCGAGCTCCTGGAGCGCGTCGGCCTCGCCGACCGCGCGGACCACTACCCGGCGCAGCTCTCCGGCGGGCAGCAGCAGCGCGTGGCGATCGCGCGGGCGCTCGCCATGGAGCCCGAGCTCATGCTGTTCGACGAGCCGACGTCGGCCCTCGACCCCGAGCTCGTCGGCGAGGTGCTCGCCGTCATGCGCGACCTCGCGCGGTCCGGCATGACGATGATGGTCGTGACGCACGAGATCGGGTTCGCGCGCGAGGTCGCGGACGCCGTCGTCTTCATGGACGAGGGCGTCATCGTCGAGCAGGGCACGCCCGAGCAGGTGCTCGGGGACCCGCAGCACGAGCGCACGCGGTCGTTCCTCGCGCACGTGCTGTAGGGAGGGCGCCCCTCAGCCCGCGCGACGGCGGCGCGGCAGGGCGGGGGCGTCGTGCGACGCGAGGAGGCGGGGCGAGAGCCCGGTGGGGCGAGCGACGGTGACCATCTCCCCGCTGAGCGCCCGGCCCAGGTGCACGAGCGGCAGCATGTTCTCGTGCTCGACCACGAGCGCGTCGTAGATCGGGGTCTCGCTGTCCGGGGCGTGGGAGCGGGTGTGGGAGGGAGATCGCGTCAGCACGCCTCCCACCTTCCGTGAGGGACGTGCGTTCCGCGACCGGAAGCGGTGACGTGTCCGTGAGACGTTCGTGGAGACCGGGCGCGCACGCCGCACACCGGCGCTGACGAGCCACCGGTGGCGCGACGTCGTCGCGCGCGGTTCACTGCATCCTGACGCGCACCGGCCGCCGCGTCCCGGTCGCACCCGGGAGGACCGCATGAGCCTCGCCCCGATCGTCCACGAGCTCCGGCTCGCGTGCCCCGTCGAGGTCGCGTTCGACACGTACGTCGACCGGATCGGGGAGTGGTGGCCACCCGGGTACGCCGACGACGCCCGCTCGTTCACCGGTCTCGTCGTCGAGCCCGTGGTCGGGGGTCGCGTGGTCGCGTCCCACGGTGCCGACGAGCGGGTGTGGGGGCGCGTGACGCTCTGGGAGCGGGCGACCCACCTCGCCCACACGTTCACCCCGGGGCAGCCGCCCGGCCGGGCGTCGCTCGTCCGGGTCGACCTGCGGCCGAGCGCCACCGGGACCGCCGTGCGGTTCGAGCACGGCGGGTGGGCGCCCGGCAGCGAGCGCGTGCGGTCGCGCTTCACCGGGTGGCCACGCATCCTCAGCCGCTACGCGCACCTCGCCGAGCACCCCGACCCGGAGAAGTGAGCCCCGGGCTCGCGGGGGACCACCGTGGTCTCACCAGCCCCAGTCGCCCCAGTCCCAGCTGCCGTCGTCGGCGTTCTCACCGTTGCCGTTGTTCCCGTTGCCGTTGTTCCCGTTGCCGTCGTTCCCCGGGCCGGGCTGGTTCTGCCGGTCGCGCTCGTCCTGCTGCTTCTGCCGGTCGTCGAGCTCCTGCGACCGCTGGGCGGCGTCCTCCTCGGCCTTCGTGATCGCCGCCTCGCGCTCGGTGAGCTGCGTCGTCGCCGCGTCGAGCTCGGCTCGCTGGGCCTCCAGGTCGGCCCGCTCCGACTCGAGCTGCTCGCGCTCGGCCGCGACCTCGCTCTGCACGCGCTGCGCCTCGGCCTTCTCGCGCTGCGCCTCCCCCTGCGCGGAGAGCGTCAGGCCGATGCCGACGAGCAGGCCGAGAGCGACGCCCGCGAGGCCGACGGCGGTCGGGACGAGCCACCGGCGGCCGCGGTCGGGGGCGGCGTCCTCGTCGTCGTCGGCGCCGGGGAGCGCGAGCGGACCGACGCCCCCGGAGGCGCGCGCCGGGACCGCCGTCGCGCGCGGCGGTGCCGCTGCCGGGCCGGCGGGCGTCGGACCGACGGGGACCACGCCGGACCGCGCGGCTCCCGCCGAGACCGTCGGGGCCGCGCCCGCGCCCGCCGGGCGTGCGGCCGGGTCGTCCAGCAGCGCGCCGAGTGCGGGCAGGATCATCGTCGAGCCGGCGACCGGGTGGTCGTCGACGGCGCCCGCCGCGACCGGGGCGAGCGTCGCCACGTGCGTCGCCTCGACCCCCGGACCCGCGGGGGATGCGCCGGCCACAGGGGTCGCGCCGACCACCGAGGTCGCTCCGACCGCCGGGGTCGCTCCGGACGAGCGCGCGCGCAGCGACCGGCGCGTCGGCGTCCCGGCTCCGGAGGGCAGGGGCTCGGTCGTGCGGAGGACCGGCGCGTCCGGGAGGGGCACCGGGACCGGGGACCCCGAGGTCGCGGCGTCCTCCCAGAACACCCAGCCCGGGGGCGGGGCCGGCCAGGACGGGTCCGGGTGCCAGTCGGTCGTGGGGGTGAAGCCCTCGGGGACGGGCCACCCCGGGGGCGGCACGAACCGCACGGCCATGGGGTCCTCCTTCGGTAGCGTCCGGCGCACGGTCGACGGGGACGCAGGGTCTCGACGGGGCTCCGGGTTCGACGGGAACAGTAGGGGAGTCGTGGCCACCGGCACGAATCGGCGCCGCGACGTGGGTGGCCGCTGGTAGAACGGACGCAGACCGGCGAGGCGGCCCCGCTCCCGCCCCGGCAGCGATCGTCCCCCGACCCGGAGGTGTGCGTGTTCCTCGTCGACGAGCCGGCGCTGCGGACCGTCGCGGCCGACCCCCGCCGGGCCGCCACCGGCGGCGCGCCCGCGAGCGAGCGCGTCCTCGTGCACTCCGCGAGCGACCTCGTGGTCGCCGCCGACTGCGAGTACCGGCTCCTGTGCCGGCTCGACGAGCAGCTCGGCCGTGCCCCGCGCCCGGACGCGGGGGAGGACGCCATGCTCGCGCGCACCGCCGCGCTCGGGGCGCGGCACGAGTGCGAGGTCCTCGCGCGCTACGAGGCCGAGCACGGCGCGTTCGACCCGACGACGGGACGTGGCGTCGTGCGGCTCGAGCCGCCGCGCACGATCTCCTGGGACGAGCTCGTGGGCGCCCAGGCGAGCACGCTCGCCGCGCTCGAGGCCGGCGCCGACGTCGTCCACCAGGCGGCGTTCTTCGACGGCTCGTTCCACGGGCGCGCCGACTTCCTCGTCCGGACCGGCGCCGACGACACGGGAGCGGCCCGCTACGCCGTCGTGGACACCAAGCTCGCGCGGCGCGCCAAGGTCCCCGCGCTGCTCCAGCTCGCCGCGTACGGCGACCAGCTCCAGGCCGCGGGCGTGCCCGTCGACCCCGACGTCTCGCTCGTGCTCGGCACGCGCGAGCGCACGTCGCACCGCCTCGCCGACCTCCTGCCCGTGTTCCGGGACCGCCGCGACCACCTCGTCCGGCTCACGGCCGAGCACGTCGCGCGCGACGGCCGCGCCCCCTGGGACGACCCCGCCGTCCGGGCGTGCGGGCGCTGCGCCGACTGCCGGGCGCAGATCGACGCGCACCGCGACGTGCTGCTCGTGGGCGGGGTGTACGAGTCGCAGCGGGCACGTCTGCACGCGGCGGGGATCCGCACGATCGACGAGCTCGCGGCCGCGACCGACGAGACGCCGGTCCCCGACGGCATGAGCCGGTCCACGTTCACGAAGGTCCGACGCCAGGCCGCGCTCCAGCTCGGCACGGGCCCGTCCGACGGCACGGTCGTGTGGGCCGACGCGTCGGGGCCGCACGAGCTCTCGTGGCGCATCGACGACCCGACGCCCGTGCTCGCGCTGCCCGCGCCGAGCCCCGGCGACGTCTTCTTCGACTTCGAGGGCGACCCGCTGTGGACGGACGCGAGCGGCACGAGCTGGGGCCTCGACTACCTGTTCGGCTGGGTCGAGCGTCCCGACGCGGAGGAGGACCGCCCGCCGTTCCACGCGCTGTGGGCGCACGACCTCGCGGCGGAGCGCGACTCCCTCGTCGCGTTCGTCGACCACGTCAACGCGCGCCGCCGCACGTACCCGGAGTTGCACGTCTACCACTACGCCGACTACGAGCGCGCGCACCTGCTCGCCATCGCCGCGCGGCACGGCGTGTACGAGGAGGAGGTCGACGACCTCCTGCGCGACGGCGTCCTCGTCGACCTCTACGCCGTCGTACGGCAGGCGCTGCACGTCTCCGACAAGTCTCGCTCGATCAAGAAGCTCGAGCCTCTCTACATGGGGGACGAGCTGCGCACCGGCGACGTGACCACCGCCGCCGCGTCCGTCGTCGCGTACGCGGAGTACACCGCGCTGCGCGAGGCCGGCCGCGACGACGAGGCGGACGAGCTGCTCCGCGGGATCGCGGACTACAACCGGTACGACTGCGTCTCGACGCTGCGGCTGACGGACTGGTTGCGGCGTGCGGTCGCTGCTCGTGACGACGCGATGGTCGGCCCGGGTGCGTCCGTCGCCTCTCCCTGGGGCCAGTCCGCGGCTGACAGCCGTGGGGAGGCTTCGGCGGAAGGGATCGCCGTGCGGGAGCGGTCGTCCGCGGTGGTGCTGGAGGAGGAGATCCGGCAGGTCGTGGGGGAGGACCGCGCCCGGCGCGGTGCCGACGAGCGGGCGCTCGCGCTGTACGGCGCGGCCACCGGGTACTTCCGGCGCGAGGCGAAGCCGTTCTGGCACGAGCACTACTCGCGGCTCTCGCTCCCGGTGGACGAGTGGCTGGGGCGCCGCAACGCGTTCCTCGTCGAGCAGGCCGAGGTCGTCTCGGGCTGGGAGGTCGAGCCAGGGCGTCGGACGTGGTCGCGCCGCCTCGAGCTCGTGGGCCGGCTCCCGGAGGGCAGCGACCTGCGCGTCGGTGTGGCGCCGTACGTCCTCTACGACCCGCCGCTGCCCCCGTGCGTCAAGACCGCGGCCGACGGGGTGCGCGGCTGGCTCACGGGGGCGTCGGTCCTCGACGCAGGGCGCCGCGCGACGCCCGCAGGGGAGCGCGACGTGCTCGTCGTGCGTGAGCAGCTCCCGACCGGTGCCGAGCCGTTCGACGCGACCCCCGTCGCGCTCACCCCGTCGCCCGGCCCGAGCGCGAAGCCGCTCGAGGCGGCGGCGGAGGCCGCCGCGCGGACCGCGCTCCGGACGTGGCAGACGACGCGCGCGCTGCCGCTCGACGCCGCGACCGACGTGCTCCTGCGGCGGCACCCACGGCTCGTTCCGGCGCCCGCCGCACGCTCGACGGAGGGTGACGACGGCGCGCGCCTCCCGGCGGGCGCCGACGGAGCGACCGTGCCCGGGCTGCCGCGCGTCGTGGACGGTGACGTCGTCGCGGCGGTCACGGCCGCCGTCGAACGCCTCGACGACTCCTACCTCGCGGTCCAGGGCCCGCCCGGCACGGGCAAGACGTACGTCGGGTCGCGCGTCGTCGCGCGGCTCGTCGCGCAGGGCTGGCGGGTCGGCGTCGTCGCGCAGTCGCACGCCGTCGTCGAGAACATGCTGCGGGCGGTCGTGCTCGGTGCGGGCGTCCCGCGCGAGGTCGTCGCGAAGAAGATCGCGGCGGACGGGCCGTCGGCGCGCGCCGTGTACGACGAGCTCGACGGCGCCCACCTCGCGGCGTTCGCGACGCAGCCGGGACCGCGGGTCGTCGGCGGGACCGCCTGGGACTTCGCGGGCGACCGGCTCCCGGCGGGCACGCTCGACCTGCTCGTCGTCGACGAGGCCGGTCAGCTCTCGCTCGCGACCACGGTCGCCGTGTCGCGCGCCGCGCGCCGGCTCCTCCTGCTCGGCGACCCGCAGCAGCTCCCGCAGGTGAGCCAGGGCCGGCACCCGGAGCCCGTCGACCGGTCCGCGCTCGGCTGGCTGGCCGACGGCCACGGCGTGCTCCCCTCGGACCGTGGCTACTTCCTGCCGACGACCTGGCGCATGCACCCGCGCCTCGCGCAGGCCGTCTCGACCCTCGCGTACGAGGACCGTCTCCACGCGCACCCGTGCACGGCGGAGCGCGAGCTCGACGGCGTCCCGCCCGGGGTCGAGCAGGTGCTCGTGGAGCACACGGGGAACTCGGTGCGCTCGCCCGAGGAGGCGGCCGAGGTCGTCCGCCAGGTCGAGCGGGTCCTCGGGCGCACGTGGACGACGGCGGTCGACGGGGTCGAGGAGCGACGCCCGCTCGGACAGGGGGACGTCCTGGTCGTCGCGGCGTACAACGCGCAGGTGTGGGCCGTGCGCGGCGCGCTGGAGGCGGCGGGGTACCCGGACGTCCAGGTGGGCACGGTCGACCGGTTCCAGGGCAAGGAGGCACCGGTCGTCGTCGTGACGCTCGCCGCCTCGTCGGGCCGCGAGGCGTCGCGCGGGCTCGGGTTCCTGCTCTCGCGGCACCGGGTCAACGTCGCCGTGTCGCGTGCGCAGTGGAGCGCGGTCGTCGTGCGCTCGCCCGGTCTCACCGACCTCCTGCCGCACTCCCCGCGGGGTGTGGAGGAGCTCGGCGCGTTCCTCGGGCTGACGGGCTCCGCACCCGCCGGCTGAGCGTCGTCCGGCGGGCCGAGCACGTTCCGCCCGGCCGGGCACGATCCGCCCGGCCGGACGAGACGGTACCGGCGGTGCGCCGGGTCAGAACTCCCCGAAGCCGCCGAAGTCGTCGAACCCTCCGCCGAAGTCTCCGCCGCCGAAGTCTCCGCCGCCGAAGTCGCCACCGCCGTCGTCACCGCCGCCCGAGGGGTCCTCGCCCGCCGCCTCGACCGCTCCGCCGTCGGCGCCCTCGGCCGCGCCGGGGTCCTCGGCGCCGCCCTGCTCGGCGGCTGCGTCCTCCGCGACGGGCTGCGTCGGGTCGGCGAACGCGGGGCCGAACAGGGCGTTCGCGACCGCCGATCCGATGACGACGCCCGCGATCGTGCCGAGCAGGCTCGAGCCGACCATGGCGCCGAAGCCAGGTGCGCCCTGGCCGCGGCCGGCGAACGTGCGCTCGAGCGTGCCGGGCTGGCGCATCTCGGCGCGCGTCGCCATCCGGGCGAGGTCCTGCGGTGCGTCGGACGTCGCGCGCTCCGACGCCGGGACCTGCTCGCCCAGCTCGGTGAGCACCTGTCGCCGCTGCTCGGGCGTCAGGCGGGCGAACGCCTCGGCGTGCGCCTGCTCGACCTGGTCCGGCGGCGCGGTGCGCAGCAGGTACCGGTAGCGGTCGACCGCGACCTGGTCGGGGGTGCGGGGTGCGGCCGTCGCGGCGCGCGCGTCCTGCGGGGCGCTCCCGTAGGCGGGCTGGCCGGGGTGCTGGGGCGGGTACTGCGTGGGGTGCTGCGACGGCGAGCCGTAGGGGCCCGCCTGCGGGGCGCCGTGCGGGTCGCGCGGCTCGCGGCCGAGGAGCCGGTCCAGGAATCCCATGGGTCGTCCTCCGAGTTCGGTGGCGCGGCGTCGGATGCGCGCGCGGGGGGTCGTGGCCGGGTACGGCTCACTCCCGGACCAACGAGGAGTCCCGGCCCGCGGTTCCGCCCCGCGCCGAACCCGGGTTCTCTCCTCACCGCACCCGACGAGTGAGGAGCTGCCCCGGGTTCGGCGCACCACCCGGGCGCGACCGCCCCGGACGCACGAGCGCCCCCGACCGGAGGGTCGGGGGCGCTCGGTGAACGATCGGTCGGCGCGACCCGCGAGGGTCGTCACCCGGGAGATCGGATCAGATCGCGCGGATGTTCTCCGCCTGCGGGCCCTTGGGGCCCTGCGTCACGTCGAAC
This sequence comes from Cellulosimicrobium funkei, assembly GCF_001019615.1. Taxonomy (GTDB): domain Bacteria; phylum Actinomycetota; class Actinomycetes; order Actinomycetales; family Cellulomonadaceae; genus Cellulosimicrobium; species Cellulosimicrobium cellulans_E. The sequence continues at coordinate 397,121 of NZ_JNBQ01000001.1, forward strand.
TCGACGCGCTGGTTCTCCTCCAGCGTGCGGAAGCCCTGCGACTGGATCGCGGAGTAGTGCGCGAACACGTCGGCCGAGCCGTCCTCGGGGGCGATGAAGCCGTAGCCCTTCTCGCTGTTGAACCACTTCACGGTTCCGGTAGCCATTGTTACTCCTTCAAGAGTGTGGAAACACCCCCCGCGGGCGCAGGGGAGTACATCACGGTGTTCGTCGTCAACTCTTGGGTAACAAGGTCCGCCGGGCGCCCGCCGGGTGGCGGTCACGTCGACGCGAGGACAAGCGAGGCACTGCAATCTCGGGGTCAACCGTACAGGGTATGCCCCTTCTTGGCCATGGGTTGCCCCGCGAGTGTCGTGACGACCTCACGACGGCCCGACGCCGCAGGTCACGGCCCGAGCGCGGTCAGCTCCACCACCGGCACGACCCGTCGCCAGTCGGCCTCCCCGCGCTCGGCGGCGAGGGGCTCCGCCCACTCCCGGAGCACCGGTTCCAGCACCGCCCAGCCCCGCGCGTACCGGGAGGCGTACTCGTCCAGGAGCCGGGCGCCGTCGTCGGGCGGGAGCGTGCGGGCGGTGCTCCGCACGTGCCGGCGGCGCCCCACCCACACGAGGACGCGCGGGTCCGCGACGACGTTGCGGTACCACTGCGAACGGGGTCCCAGCCCGGCGACGACGACCCACGACCCCGGCGCGGGCCGGTCGGTCACCTCGAGGACGACGTACCGCGCCTCGCCCGTGGACCGACCGCGGTGACCGAGGAGCAGGAGCCGCCCGCCGGCGAGGAAGCCGAGGCCGGAGCGGAAGAGGACGATCGGGGCCCGGACGAACCAGCGGGTGCGCAGGAGGCGGGACGCGAGGGTCATCGCCCCACCGTAGGCCGACGCCGAAATCGGCACATTCGTACCGTCCACGGAACGAAACGAGACCCGCACGTTACGAGTCGGTAACAACTCCCTGCGTCTCACGAAATCCGATCCGCCTACGTTCGCGTCACCCAGGAACGCGGAGGCGCCACCTCCCGCGGATTCGTGGGTCCGGAGCCCTCCGAGATGCCGCGGAGGGCTCCGGGCGACACGTCCACGGGCAGGTTTCGTCCCCGGGTGACCTGTGTCACTATTCAGCACGCAATTCAGTGTTGAATTCAGCGATCGACCGCGGAGAGAAGCGGCTTGGCGGCCCTCCGCGGGGATCAGGACCACGGAGGTTGGCATGCATCGCACAGCACGACGGGCGAGCGGGGGTGCTGCTCTGCTCCTCGCGGCCACTCTCGTCCTCACCGCCTGCGGTCCCCAGTCCCAGGGCGGCGGAGACGACGAGACGACCGGGACGTCGACCGAGACCGACGACGGCGGCTCGGCAGAGCTGAGCATCGTCCCGTCGGTCCAGATCGACATCGACGGTGCCGAGGTCCCGGCCGCCGAGGCCGGCAACCCGGTCGACCCGGCCGGCGACGGCAGCGCCGAGTGCGCCGAGGGCACGTCGATCGCGATGGCGGGTGCCCTCACGGGCCCGAACGCCGCGCTCGGCCTCAACATCCTGTACGGGGCGCAGGTCGCGGTGGACGCTTTCAACGAGGCGAACCCCGGCTGCCAGGTGACCATCAAGGAGTTCGACACCGAGGGCGACCCGCAGAAGGCCACCCAGGTCGCGCCGCAGATCGTCGGCGACGCGTCCGTGCTCGGTCTGCTCGGCCCGGCGTTCTCCGGCGAGACCGCCGCGACCGGCGACGTCTTCAACCAGGCCGGCCTGCTGTCGCTCACGGCGTCGGCCACGAACCCCGACCTGACGACGAACGGCTGGACCAACTTCTTCCGCGGCCTCGCCAACGACGCCGTCCAGGGGCCGTCGGTCGCCAAGTACCTCGTCAACACGAAGGAGTTCGGCAGCGTCTGCGTCGTCTCCGACAACTCGGACTACGGCATCGGCCTCGCCCAGCAGATCACCGAGGGCCTGGGCGACGCCGCGAACGAGGACTGCGCCGCCGAGGTCAAGACGGGTGACAAGGACTTCTCGGCCGCCGTCCAGATCATCTCGGGCGCCGACGCCGACGCGGTCTTCTACGCCGGCTACTACGCCGAGGCGGCGCCGTTCGTGCAGGGCCTGCGCGACGGCGGCGTCGACATCCCGTTCGTCTCGGCGGACGGCACGAACGACCCGCAGTTCGTCTCGCAGGCGGGCGCCGCGTCCAAGGGCGCGATCCTCTCCTGCCCGTGCGGCCCCGCACCGGAGGACTTCGCGGCCACCTACGAGGAGTCGGCCGGCCAGGCGCCGGGCGTGTACTCGGTCGAGGGCTACGACCTCGCGACGATCATGCTCACCGGCATCGCCTCGGGCGTGACCGACCGCGCGGGCCTGATCGACTACGTGGCGAACTACTCCGGTGAGGGCCTGGCTCGCACCTACGAGTGGGACGACACGGGCGAGCTCGCCTCGGCGCTCATCTGGATCTACGAGGTCCAGTAGTCCGACGACGACGGGCGCCCCGCCCCGACGTCCCCCGCGCGGGGACCGGTCGGCGGGGCGCCCGTCGTGGACCACGACCTCGTACACCAGAGAAAGAATCAGGGAGCGTCATGCCCGCTCTTGCTGACGCGCTGATGCACAGCGCGACCGCCGGTCCCCTCGTCCACCAGTCCCTCATCGACTTCAACATCGCTGGCCTCGCCCGGAACTTCTGGGGCCTCACCATCGAGGGCCTCACCTACGGCGCGATCTACGCGCTCGTGGCCGTCGGCTACACGCTCGTCTACGGCGTGCTGCGGCTCATCAACTTCGCCCACTCCGAGGTCTTCATGCTCGGCATGTTCGGGCAGTACGCGACCCTCATGCTCCTGGGTTTCGCCCCGAGCGGGAACGTGTACGACAAGGGCATCGCCCTCACCGTCCTCTACCTCGGCATCGCGATGCTCGGCGGCATGCTCGTCGCGGGCGGCGCCGCCGTCGGGCTGGAACGCGTGGCCTACAGACCGCTGCGACGGCGCGGCGCACCGGCGCTCGTGTTCCTCATCACCGCGATCGGGATGTCGTTCATCATCCAGGAGTTCGTGCACTTCGTGCTGCCGAAGCTCACGGGCGGCACCCTCGGCGGCGTGAACGCCCAGCAGCCGATCCGGCTCGTGCAGCCCGAGGTGCAGTTCACGATCGGTGGCGCGCCGGTCACGAACATCACGATCGTCATCATCCTGTCCGCGCTCGTCCTCGCCCTCGCGACGGACATGTTCATCAACCGGACCAAGTTCGGCCGCGGCATCCGCGCCGTCGCGCAGGACCCGGTGACCGCGACGCTCATGGGCGTCTCGCGCGAGCGCGTCATCATGCTGACGTTCCTCATCGGCGGCATCCTCGCCGGCGCGGCCGCGCTGCTGTACACGCTGCGCGTGCCGAACGGGATCATCTACTCCGGCGGTTTCATCCTCGGCATCAAGGCGTTCTGCGCCGCGGTGCTCGGCGGGATCGGCAACCTGCGCGGCGCGCTGCTCGGCGGCCTGCTGCTCGGTGTCATGGAGAACTACGGCCAGGTCGTGTTCGGGACGGAGTGGCGCGACGTCGTCGCGTTCGTGCTCCTCATCGTCGTCCTCATGTTCCGCCCGACCGGCATCCTCGGCGAGTCGCTGGGGAGGGCGCGCGCATGAGCACCTCGACCCCTGCACCCCAGCCCGCCCCCGAGGGGCGCCCCACGTCGATGCCCCCCGTGGGCCGCGTCGCGACGAAGGACCGCCCCCACGGCGGCGTCGGCGACCGGTTCCGCCTGTGGTGGGACGCCCAGGCGCGACCCACCCAGTGGCTGATCGGCGTGCCGTTCCTCATCTTCATCGCGCTCGTGCCGATCCTCAACATCCCGGTGCTCACCACGGTGGGCACCAACTTCGGCGGCGTCATGGCGCAGTTCGGCATGATCGCCCTCATCGCCATCGGGCTCAACGTCGTCGTGGGCCAGGCCGGCCTGCTCGACCTCGGGTACGTCGGCTTCTACGCCATCGGCGCGTACACGGTCGCGATCCTCACGAGCCCCGACAGCCCGTGGAACCAGACCGACGAGTGGCTGTCGCAGGACTGGGCGTGGCTCGCGGCGCTGCCGATCGCGGTCGCGATCACGTCGTTGTCGGGGCTGATCCTCGGGTCGCCCACGCTGCGCCTGCGCGGCGACTACCTCGCCATCGTCACGCTCGGCTTCGGCGAGATCGTCCGCCTCCTCGCGGACAACCTCGACGAGCTCACGGGCGGCGGCCAGGGCCTGCGCGGCGTGGCCTACCCCCGCGTCGGGGTCTCGGAGGAGCTGCCCAACGGCGTCTTCTCCGCGGGCAACGCCGCGGGCACGCTCAACTCCGGCGTGTGGTGGTACTGGCTCAGCCTCGTGTTCATCGTCATCTCGCTGCTCCTCGTGGGGAACCTCGAGCGCTCGCGCGTCGGGCGCGCCTGGGTCGCGATCCGGGAGGACGAGGACGCGGCGGAGATCATGGGCGTCCCGACGTTCCGCTTCAAGCTGTGGGCGTTCGTCATCGGCGCGTCGATCGGCGGCGTCGCGGGCGCGCTCTACGCGGGCCAGGTGCAGTTCGTCATCCCGACGAACTTCAACGTCATCAACTCCGTGCTCTTCCTCTGCGCGGTCGTGCTCGGCGGCCAGGGGAACAAGCTCGGGGTGATCCTCGGCGCGTTCATCATCGTGTACCTGCCGAACTTCTTCCTCGGCCGCACCGAGCTGTTCGGCATCCCGATCAACGGCAACGAGATCGCGAGCTACCGGTACCTGTTCTTCGGGATCGCGCTGGTCGTGCTCATGATCTTCCGTCCACAGGGTCTGATCCCCGTCCGGCAGAAGCTGCTCGCCTACGGACGAGAGCTCTACGTGGCGGCGCGCCGTGCGGCGCAGGCGGCCACGCGGTCCGGGTCCGACGACGGTGCGCGGCCGGGGACCCCGGCAGTCGCCACGGCGTCGGGTGCCTCGGGCACGACGGGCGCTGCGCGCCCGACGGCCGGCGGGACCCGCACGGGAGAGAGCACGACGGACGGGGAGGAGACCCGATGAGCACCCACGACCCCGGCGGCATCGGGGCGGGCGGCGAGCACGGCGACGAGCACCTCGCGTCGTCGGGCCGCGCCGACTCGTCCCGCGCCGACCTCTACATGCCGGGCGCCGTCCTGGAGGAGCCCGCGATCGTCGACGTCGCGGACGTGCGGCCGGAGCTCGCGAACCCCGACCTCGTCGACGCGATGGTCGCGCCGGACCGCACGGTCCACGCGAAGGTCGGCGAGCCGCTGCTCCAGATGCAGAACGTCACCGTCCAGTTCGGCGGCCTCGTCGCGCTCGACGACGTGTCGTTCGACATCCGGCGCGGCGAGATCCTCGGCCTCATCGGGCCGAACGGCGCGGGCAAGACGACGGCGTTCAACGCGATGACGGGCGTCTACCGGCCCACCAAGGGACAGGTCGTCTTCGACGGGTCCCCGGTCGGCAAGCTCAAGCGGTACCGGATCACGCAGCGCGGCATCGCCCGCACGTTCCAGAACATCCGCCTGTTCAACGAGATGACGGCTCTCGAGAACGTCGTCGTCGGCTCGGACGCGCGGCACCGCACGTCCGTCCCGGGCGCCCTGCTCCGCACCCCGCGCCACCGGCGCGAGGAGCGCGACGCCATCGACCGGGCGCTCGCGCTGCTCGAGTTCGTGGGCGTCGGCGGGCGGGCGACCGAGAAGGCGCGCAACCTCTCCTACGGCGACCAGCGGCGCCTGGAGATCGCGCGCGCCCTGGCCACGGAGCCCAAGCTCCTGTGCCTCGACGAGCCCGCGGCGGGCTTCAACCCGGCGGAGAAGGAGTCCCTCATGGACCTCATCCGCCACATCCGCGACGACGGCTACACGGTCCTGCTCATCGAGCACGACATGCGCCTCGTGCGCGGGGTGACCGACCGCATCGTCGTGCTCGAGTTCGGGCGCGTCATCGCGGACGGCACCCCCGACGAGGTCACGAGCGACCCCAAGGTCATCGCGGCCTACCTGGGCGTGCCGGACTCCGAGCTGACCGCCGACGAGGGGGGCACGGGCGCGGACCGTGCCGCCGGGCCGACGACCGAAGGAGGCAGCGGCGATGCCTCTGCTTGAGCTGCAGGACATGACGGTCGCCTACGGGCGGATCGAGGCGGTGCGGGGCATCTCGATCACCGTCGAGGAAGGCGAGCTCGTCACCCTCATCGGGGCGAACGGCGCCGGGAAGACGACGACGATGCGCGCGATCTCGGGCATCCGTCCGGTGTCGCGCGGCAAGGTCCTCTTCGACGGCAAGGACATCACCAAGATGAAGGCCCACCTGCGCGTGCTCGAGGGCATCGTGCAGGCGCCCGAGGGACGCGGGATCTTCCCCGGCATGACCGTGATCGAGAACCTCGAGATGGGCTCCTACGCGCGCACGTTCGCGTCGAAGGCCGAGCACGACGAGACCCTCGACCGGGTGTTCGACCTCTTCCCGCGCCTCGCCGAGCGCAAGGAGCAGGTGGGCGGCACGATGTCCGGCGGCGAGCAGCAGATGCTCGCGATCGGTCGCGCGCTCATGGCACGCCCACGGCTCCTGCTCCTCGACGAGCCGTCGATGGGCCTCGCGCCCATGGTCATCCAGCAGATCTTCCGCATCGTCTCGGAGATCAACGCCCAGGGCACGACGGTCCTGCTCGTCGAGCAGAACGCGCAGCAGGCGCTCTCACGCTCCGACCGTGCCTACGTGCTGGAGACGGGAGAGGTCGTGCGCAGGGGCGGCGGCAAGGAGCTGCTGGCCGACTCGAGCATCAAGGAGGCGTACCTCGGCGTGGCCTGACGCCTGGCCCGGCCGGTCGAGCACGTCTCTGCGCGCTGTCGAGAACGACATGGGTGCCGTTATCCGACGGATAACGGCACCCATGTCGTGTTCGGCGGGGTGGGCGCGGTCGGCGTCGTGCGCGCCGCCGCGAGGCGGGCCTCGCCCTCGCGCACGAGCTCGTCGGCGTCCGCCGCTCCGGCGACGGACCACGTGAGCGACGTACGGAACGTCGGCCGGATCAGGCCCTCGGGCGCGCCGAGCTGCGCCAGGACCTCCTGACGCAGGGCCTCGGCGCTCGCGGCGGCCTCGACGTCGCCCATCGCGGGCAGCGTCGCGAGGACCGCGAACCGGTCGCCGTCGACGCGGCCCGCCTCGCAGCCCCCGGGGAGCCACGACCGCAGCCGGTGGCCGACCGTCGCGAGGAGGGCGTCCCCGGCGTCCTGCCCGTGGAGGGCGTTGACGCCGGACATGTCCTGGACGTCGAGCAGGAGCAGCGCGACGCGCGTGCCGCCCCGCGCGACCAGCCGGCAGCGCCGGGTGAGCGAGTGCCACGTGCTGCGACGCGAGAGCAGGCCGGTGAGCGCGTCGTGCGTGGACCGCTCCGCGAGCGTCCCGACGAGCGAGCGCACGAGCTCCGCCGCGCCGACGCTCGCCCAGCGGCCGCCGCGGACGAGCACGTCGTCGTACCGGCGGTCGTCGGGCCGCGACATGGCGAGCGTCGCGACCTCGGTGACGGCCGCCGTCGGAGCGACGACGAGCGGGGACCAGTCGGTCACGCTCGCGACCGGCCGGCGCTCGAGGACCGCGCGGCCGTAGCCGAGCCGGCCCGTCAGCGCGGCGACGAGGCTCGTGCGCACGACGACGCCGGTGCGCGCCGCCCGAGCGCCTGGCGGGGGGACCTCGTCGTCGTGCACGACGACGCACGAGACGTCGGGGTCGCGGAACAGGACCTCGAGCTGGCCCACGGGCATGGAGGAGCCGACCGTCAGCACCGGCCGCGCGAGGTCGGCGACCGTGCCGCTCGCTCGCGCGGGCGGGCGCATCGCCGTGTGCCGGGCCAGCTCGGTGAGTTCGTCGTGCACACGGGCAGTGTGGCGGCGTCACGACCGTCGCCGCCGGGACGGGCCCCAGTGTTCGTCGAGAGTTCACGGCCGCGTCACGCGACCGTCGCCGGGCGTCACCGGGACGCCGCGGGGCGGGCTGCGCGGGGCGAGGTCGCGAGGTCGCGTCGCCTAGGCTGGACGCGTGCCGCTCCGCCGTCGTGACGCCCGGGACCGACTGACCTTCGAGCTGGTCGAGTCGGCGGACGCGGACGTGGACCTCGAGGACGACGGCCATGCCTGGGGCTCCGCGAGCGGCTCCGCCCCTGCGCCACGCGGCACCGCCGGCCTCGCCTGGTCGGGCGCCGCGCGTCCGGTCGACCTCGACGCGCGCGAGCTCGGGCAGGGCGCGGCGGGCCTCGGCCTCGAGGACGTGCTCGAGGCGGACGCGCCCGACCCGGACGATCCCACGGCGGACGGGGCGCGTCCGGACTCCCCGCGGGCGTCCCGCCCCGGGCGGCGGAGGGCCGTGGTCGGCGCGGTCGCCGCCGGGGTCGCCCTCGTGCTCGGCGGGATGCTCGCGGTCGACGCGTGGCACGGCCGGGGCGACATCGCCCGTCTGCGCGCCGCGCCGGGCGGGGTCGAGCCGCTGCCCGACGCCCCGCGAGAGCAGTGGACCGCTGAGGTGGGTCTCACGGGCGGGCTCGCGCTGCTGCCCGGCAGCATGGTGACGGTGGTGGACGGGGAGGCGGTCGCCGTCTCGCTCGACAGCGGTGCGGAGCGCTGGCGGGTCGGTGTCGGGAAGGACGCGACGTGCGGGAGCGGGATCTTCTGGGCTCTGCCCTCGGGGGAGCCCGACGACACGCTCGTGTGCGTCGCCCCTGTCCGGGAGGCCCCGGGAGGGATCGTCCGGGACCGGTCGCCGGAGATCGACCCCATGACCGGACGCATCGTGGCCGCGACCTGGACGATCACGGTGGTCGACGACGACGGCGAGGTGCTGGGCCAGCGTGAGGCGAGCACGGACGGCGCGCTCCTGACCCCGGGCCCCGGCGGGACGGTCGTCCGCGCCGAGCGGGTGGGCGAGGTCCCGGCCGGCGAGGGCGCGGTGCTCGAGACGGACGACGCCACGGGGATGCCGCGCGAGATCCCGGACGGACGTCCCGCCGTCGTCCAGGTCGAGGACGCGCTCACGGGCGACGTGCGCTGGGAGGCGGAGCTCCCCTTCGTCGCGGGGGCGGGCCAGTGCATCGCGTGGGGCGAGGCCGACGGCGAGGAGTCGATCCGAGCAGACCTGGAGAACCTGTGGACGGCGGTCGAGACGCGCCTGCTGCGTGTCGAGGGCTGCGGCGTCACGGCATGGTTCACCCTCGACGGCACGCGCCTGGACGAGGCCGAGAACCCCGTCGACGGGGTCGTCGCGCTCTCCGACGGCACCTACTCCCGTGACCCGATCGGCTACGACTACGGCTGGGGACCCTCGAGCGGGACCGAGCCGAACTCTGCGCCTGCGATCCTCGGGGCGGACGGGTCGGTGCGCTGGGAGCCGCCGGGCAGCGTCCTCTCGCCGTCGGCGACCGACGGGCGCCCGGTGCCGACCCTCGTGCGGGACGGTCTGGACCTCGTCGCGTTCGACGTCGAGGGCACCGAGCTGTGGCGCACGTCCGAGCAGAGCACCGCCGGCGCGGTGCTCGTCGCGGCGGGCGGGACGCTCGTCGTCAGCAACGGGTACGGTGACGGCGCCCTGGCAGGCCTCGACCTCACGACGGGCGGCGAACGCTGGTCGCTCGACCGGGAGGAGCTCATCGCGGGGCTCGAGGTCGGGTCGGGATGGTCGGCCGACGTGGCCTACACGGACGGGTCCCGGGCGATCGTCTCCGTCTCCGACTGGGACGCGGGGACGACGTCGCTGCTCGCGCTCGACCTCGCCGACGGCGGCGTCGCGTGGACGGCGGAGACCGCCGGTCCCGACGGCGGCTCCTGGGTCGCGCCGCTCCAGGGTCGGCTGCTGCGGATGAGCGACACCGAGATCACCCGGCTCGGTTGACGGCCGTCCTACGCTGGGGGCGTGCCGCTCCGACGACGAGACGGCGGTGACGACCGTCGCACGTTCGAGCTCGTCGAGTCGGCCGGGGTCGACGTGGACCCCGACCTCCTCGACGCGCCGCACCCCGTGCTGCTCGGCGCGCTCCCGCGCGACGCGCCGCCCGGTCTCGAGCCGCACGACCCGACAGGGACCGGGGGCGGCGAGGGCCTGGACGAGGTAGGCGCCGGAGGTTCCCTACCGCGCGCGCCCCGCGTGGACCGTCGGCGACGGCGATGGGTCGCCGCGGCCGTGGTGACGGGTGTCGTCGCCGTGCTCGTGGGCGGGATGCTCGTCGTCGACGCGGTGACGAGCCGTGACGCGCAGGAGCGGCTCGAGGCCGCACGCGGGGCGGTGCGCCCCCTCGACGTCGCCCCGACCGAGCGGTGGACGGCGCCGGCCGCGGCCGACCGCGGTGTGGGGTTCCTGCCGGGCCTGCTCGTGACGGTCGAGGGCGACGAGGCGGTCGCGCTCGACCTGGACACCGGCGCCGAGGCGTGGCGCGCCCCGCTTGGCGCGGACGAGGCGGTGTGCGGGTCGTGGAGCCCGTGGGAGCTGTCGAGCGTGGCGTCGCGCGAGGTCGTGTGCGTCGCGGGCACCGGGATCGGGCCGTTCTGGTACGACCCGGGTGCGCAGGCGCGGTCGGGCACGGGCGTCCCGCCGGCGAGCGTGACGGTCCTCGACGACGCGGGGCGGGTCGTCGGGGAGCGCGAGGTCGAGATCGCAGGGGCGGTCCTTGCTCCCGGTCCCGACGGCGGCCTGGTCCGGGTCGAGCGCGTCGGAGATCCGGGACCGCCGAGCGGCCCGCCCGTGTCGGTCGACCCGGGGGCCGGCGAGACGGTCGACGGCGTCGCGGGGCGCGACGTCCTCGTGACGGTCGAGGACGCCGTGACCGGCGACGTGCGCTGGCGGAGCGAGCTCCCGTTCCAGGACGTGCCGTGGTCGTGCACGTCGTGGGACGCCGAGACGGGCGGCGAGGAGATCGACCCGGACCGGCTCACGCTCGTCGCGACGGAGACGCTGGTCGACGTCGGCGGGTGCGGCGTCGCGGCGTCGTTCCTCCCCGACGGCGAGCGCCTCGACGACCCCGACCTGCCCACGGACGGCGCCGTGCCGCTCGCGGGCGGACGGTTCCTCGTGGACGCGGACCGGCAGGGCACGACCGGGGCGCTGCGGGCCGACCGCGTGCTCGACCCCGCGGGGGTGCCCGTCCTCGACGCCCCGGGCGAGGTGCTTGACCCGCAGGCGACCGACGACCCGGCGCCCGGCGTGCTGTTCGTGCGCGACGGGATCGACCTGCGCGCGTACGACGACGAGGGCGCGCGCCTGTGGACCTACGACGGCGCACGCGTCCCGGAGGCCGTCTACGTGCTCGCCGAGGGCACGGCCGTCGTCGGGACGGCGAGCACGGTCCTCGGCCTCGACGCGCTGTCCGGAGAGCAGACGTGGTCGCGGTTCCTCGACGACCTCGGGGGCGACGAGGGCCGCTCGGCCATGGTGACGCAGGCCTTCACGGACGGGCGGTGCGCGATCCTCGTGCTCGTCGACCCGTCCACGGGCACGCACCCGCGCGTGGTCGCGCTCGAGCTGTCGTCGGGATCGGTCGCCTGGGAGCAGGACCTCGAGGGCGAGTGGGCGTCGTTCGTCCCCGCGCAGGGCCGGCTCTTGCGCTGGGACGGCCAGACGGTCGCGCTGCTGGGCTGAGGCGCGGCGCGCCCGCGAGCTCACCCGACGAGCACCGCGTCCCGCGGGAGGGCGGCCCAGCCGGTCCGGCGCGCGACCAGGTCGGTCCAGCCGAGCCGGCCGGTGGGCGACCACGTCATCACGTAGCGCCCGGGCCGGAGGCGGTCGTCCGTCGCCCACAGCCCGGCGAGCGCCGCCTCGGCGGTCCGGTCGCCCGCGTCGGCCAGGAGCGTGAGCTCGGCGACCCGGTCGGTGAGCGCGAGGACGGCCGGGTCCGGCGCGGCGCCGGGCATCGTGGCCGCGCCCCACACGTCCCACAGGAGGAGCTCGTGCTGCTGCCGGTGCGCGAGGTCGGCGAGCACGTACCGCTGGACGAACCCCGGACCGGCCAGCCAGGGCACGTCGGGGCCGGCGCCGTGGTCGGCGAGGTCGCGGCGCCCGGCGCGGTACGCCGTCCAGACCTCGGCGGCGGTCTCGAAGGGCGCGCCCTCGCCCGTCGGCAGGTCGTGGAGGTCGAACGCGCGGGACCCCTGCTCGAGCTCCGGGTCGGACCGGACCCAGCGCTCGCCGTCGTGCCGCTCGACGACGACGTGGTCGTGGTGGAACCCACCCTCGCCGAGGTAGTCCGTGAACCCGAGCCGCGTGCGCGCGGGGACGTCGTGCTCACGGAGCACGGCGACGGCGAGGAGGGAGTGGTCCCGGCAGCACCCGCCGGCCTGCTGCTCGGGGGAGCGCGGCGCGTCGAGCGGGCCCGGCGCGCGCTCCACGACCGCGTCCAGGGTCGACGCGACCCACCGCCGGTCGACGTCGTCGAGCTGTGCGGGGGTGGGTGCGGTCGCCCCGGCGCGGTAGTGCACGACGGCGGTCGTCACCGCGGCGTGCAGGCGCGCCGGGTCGGGCGTCACGGCGGCGAGCAGCGGGGCGTGGCGGCCAGGGTCGGAGTACGGGCTGTGGTCGGCGTAGCGGGAGACGTCCATGCGCCGACCCTCGGCCCCGCCCCAGGGGCAGGGTCAAGCCTCCTTCCGGTGGCGGTGCGGTGGCCCCCGACCTACGGTCGGCGCAGCCGCTCGGCGTCGAGCGCGCGAGCCGTGCACCGACCGACCAGGGAGCCTGAGCCATGTCCGACGCGAGTACCGGGTCGAGCACCGACGAGAGCACGGCGACGAGCGCCAGGGCCGACGCGCTGGCGGCGGCGGTCGCCGCGGTGAGCACGCCCTCGCCGGTGGACACCCCGCTCGGGCGGTTCGAGCTGGTCGACGGGGTGCCGACCCCGGAGTCGGTCGAGCGGCTGTACGGGTCGCTCGACTTCCTGCGCGGCGTGGAGGCGTTCCTCAGCGCGATGCCCGGCGCGTCGCTCGTGGCGATGCGGCGCGGGTTCCGCGAGCTCGGCCTCCTGCGCTCGAACCAGGTCGGGTACACCGACCCGCGGGCCGACTCGGGCGGGATCTTCCTCACGCCGAACACGGCGACCACGTACGGGTCGCTCTTCGTCGACCTGCGCGAGACGGGCCCGCTCGTCATCGAGCCCCCCAAGAACTCGCTGTGCGTGGTCGACGACTTCTGGTTCCGCTACGTCGCCGACATGGGCATCGCGGGTCCGGACCGCGGCGAGGGCGGTCGCTACCTGTTCCTCCCGCCCGGCTACGACGGCGAGGTCCCGGACGGCTACTTCGTCTACCGGACGCCCACGTTCACCAACTGGGTCGTGCTGCGCGCCCTGGGCGGCGTCCCGGCGATGAAGGAGACGCGGATCTACCCGCTCGCCGACGCGGGGGACCCGCCCCCGACCGAGTTCGTCAACATCGCGGGCACGCGCGTCAACACGGTCCACGCCAACGACGCCTCGTTCTTCGACGAGGTCGCCGAGATCGTCGCGGAGGAGCCGACGAGCGCGCTCGACCCCGAGCGCGCCGGGCTGCTGCGCGCCGTCGGCATCGTGCCCGGGCGTGCGTTCGACCCGAGCCCGGAGCTGCGCGCGACGCTCGACACGGCGGCACGGGCGGGGGCAGCGATCAGCCGCGCGCTCGTCTACTCGCCGCGCGACCCCGAGGCGCGGATCGCGCCCGGATCGAGCTGGCTCCAGGCGTTCCTCGGCGGGTCGTACGAGTTCCTCGCCGACGGGGCGCGCCTGCTCGACGCGCGCGCGCAGTTCCACTTCTTCGCGACCGTCATCACGCCGGCGATGGCCCACGCCCAGGTCGGGGCCGGGTCGGCGTACGCGTACACGGCGCACGACGCGCAGGGCCGGATCCTCGACGGCGCGCGCACGTACCGGCTCGTGCTGCCGCCGAACCCGCCCGCGAAGAACTTCTGGTCGGTGGACCTCTACGACACCCAGACCCGCTCTCTGCTCCAGACCGACGACCCGTACCCGAGCCTCCTGAGCCTCAGCGGCACGGTCGCGACGGAGGAGGACGGCAGCACCGTGCTGTGGTTCGGCCCGGAGCCGCCCGCGGGACGAGAGAGCAACTGGGTCGGGACGGTCCCGGGCCGGTCGTGGTTCCCCATGCTGCGCCTCTACGGGCCGCTCGAGCCGTGGTTCGACCGCACGTGGCTCCCGGGGGACCTGGAGCTGGTCGAGGACTGACGGGCTAGCGGGCCGAGTGCGGTCCGGCGGCGAGCGCGACGTCCGCGACGACGGCGTCCGGCTCGTCGGACCACGGGACCGCGTACACCTCGCGCGACGTGGCGTGCGCCAGCCCGGTCGCGACGCGCAGCGCGTCGAGATACCCGACGATCTGCGGGAAGCGGCAGTCGCGCGAGGGGACCTCGACGTACGCCTCCGTGCGGGCCGGGTCCTCGCGGAGCACGACCGGCCCGGCGGGGACGACCGCCCCGCGGTACGGGACGCACGCCTCGACCCGCCCGGGTACGTCGCGGCCGACGGGCGAGTGGTAGATCACCCAGTGCGCGGCGCCCGCCTCCGCCCCGGCCGCGGCGAGGTGCGCGCGGATGGTCAGCAGGTCGGCGCTGAACGTGGGGACGAGGTCGTCCTGGGTCGTGGACGACGTGATCGTGGCGACCGTGCACGCGGGGACCTCGCGCCACCGGACCTCGGCCTCCCCGCGCCCGGTCGCGAGCGCACGCGCGAGCTCCTCCGCGGTCGCGCGCTGTTCCGCGAGTGCCCGCTGCCGCTCGTCCCACCACCCGAGGAGGACGTCGCGCACGTCGCGCGGGTCGGCGTCGAGCACCTCGGGGACGCGCGCGAGCGGCACGTCGATCCGGCGCAGGAGCGCCAGGGCGCGGCCTCGCTCGACCTGCTCGGGCGCGTACGCGCGGTAGCCCGTGCGGGGGTCGACGCCGGCCGGGACGAGGAGGCCGTTGGCGTCGTAGAGCCGCAGCGCCTTGATGGACAGCCCCGACGCGCGCACCATCTCGCCGCTCGTGAGCGTCCCCGCCGTCGGGCGGTCCCCCTGCTCCTGCGTCACGCGTCGAGCGTAACGACGGGAGCAGGCCGTGCCACGGCGACGGCGCGCCGCCGGGCGGCACTACCCTGGCCAGATGCCTGACGACCTCACGCAGACCGCCACGCCGACCCCCGCGGAGCGGGAGGAGCCGCAGGCGCCCGTCGCGCCGCGCCGCCCGGCGCCGCGCACGCACCACGGGGAGACCGTGGACGACGACTACGAGTGGCTGCGGGACAAGGAGTCGCCCGAGGTCGTCGCGCACCTCGAGGCCGAGAACGCGTACACCGAGGCGCGGCTCGCGCACCTCGAGCCGCTGCGCGAGCGGATCTTCGAGGAGATCAAGGCGCGCACGCTCGAGACCGACCTGTCGGTGCCCGTGCGCCAGGGCGCGCACTGGTACTACGCGCGCACGGTCGAGGGCTCGCAGTACCCGATCCGGGCACGCGCGCCGATCGACACGAGCCTCGGCAGCGACGCGCCGTCGTCCTGGGTGCCGCCCGTGCTGGAGCCGGGCGTGCCCGTGCCGGGCGAGCAGGTGCTGCTCGACGACAACGTCGAGGCTGAGGGCCACGACTTCTTCTCGCTCGGGTCGTTCGACGTGTCGGTCGACGGGACGCGGCTCGCGTACGCGGTCGACGTCGTCGGTGACGAGCGGTACACGCTGCGGATCCGTGACCTGGAGTCCGGCACCGACCTCGTCGACGAGGTCCCGGGCACGTTCCCGGGCGCCGTCTTCTCCCCGGACGGGCGGTACGTCTTCTACCCGACGGTCGACGACGCGTGGCGGCCCTGGCGCGTGTGGCGCCACGAGGTGGGCACCCCGGCGACGCAGGACGTCGTCGTGTTCGAGGAGCCCGACGAGCGCTACTGGGTCGGCGTCGGCGTCTCGCGCTCGCAGCGGTTCGTGCAGATCGACGTCGGCTCGAAGATCACGTCGGAGACCTGGCTGATCGACGCCGCGGACCCGACCGGCGAGCCGCGGGTCGTGTGGCCGCGCCGCGAGGGCGTCGAGTACACGGTCGAGCACGCCGTCGTCCCGGCGACCTGGCTCCCGGCCGACCCTGCGGAGGTGTCCCCTCCCGAGGCCGCGACGGGCGACGACCGCAGGGCCGACGGGGAGCAGGCCCAGGGTCGCGACGTGCTGCTCGTGCTGCACAACGACGGCGCGGAGAACTTCGAGCTCGTCGTGACCGGCGTGCCCGACGGCGACGACTCCGCGGGCGGGCCGGCCGGCCCGGGCGACGCGACCGTCGTCGTGCCGCACGACCCGGAGACGCGGCTCGAGGGTGTCGACGCGTTCGCCGGGCACCTCGTGGTGTCCTACCGGCGCGACGCGCTGTCGCGGGTCGGGGTGATCGACCTCGCGAGCACCGAGCCGCCGCGCCCCGCGGGCCTGCCGACGCCGATCCGCACGGGCGACACCCCGGCACCCACGGGCGACCACTGGCACGTGCACGAGGTCGCGTTCGACGAGCCGCTGTACACCGCGGCGCTCGCCGGGAACCCGGAGTGGGACCAGCCGAACGTCCGCCTGTCCTACGCGAGCTTCGTCACGCCGTCGACCGTGTACGACCTGCGGGTCGAGACCGACGAGCTCACGCTCCTCAAGCAGCAGCCCGTGCTCGGCGGGTACGAGGCCGCGGACTACGTGCAGCGCCGCGAGTGGGCCACGGCCGAGGACGGCACGCAGGTGCCCGTCTCGCTCGTGTGGCGGCGCGACGCCGTCGGGCTCGACGCGACGGGCACGGGCGCGGAGCCCGCGCCGCTGCTGCTCTACGGGTACGGCTCGTACGAGATCAGCATCGACCCGGGGTTCTCGATCTCTCGACTGTCGCTGCTGGACCGCGGGGTCGTGTTCGCCGTCGCGCACGTGCGCGGCGGCGGCGAGATGGGGCGACGCTGGTACGACGAGGGCAAGACGCTCGCCAAGCGCACCACCTTCACGGACTTCGTCGCGGTCGCGCGGCACCTCGTCGACGCGGGCTGGACGAGCCCCGAGCGCCTCGTGGCGCAGGGCGGCTCCGCGGGCGGGCTGCTCATGGGCGCGGTGACCAACCTCGCGCCCGAGCTGTTCGCGGGCGTGCTCGCGCAGGTCCCGTTCGTCGACGCGCTCACCTCGATCCTCGACCCGTCCCTGCCGCTGACCGTCGTCGAGTGGGACGAGTGGGGAGACCCCCTGCACGACCCCGAGGTCTACCGGTACATGCGCACGTACACGCCGTACGAGAACGTGCCCGACGACGCGGCCCACTACCCGCGGATCCTCGCCGTGACGTCGTTCCACGACACGCGCGTGCTCTACGTCGAGCCGGCCAAGTGGGTCGCGCGCCTGCGGGCGGCCGGGGCCCCCGCGCTGCTGAAGATCGAGATGCACGCCGGGCACGGCGGCGTCTCGGGCCGGTACGAGGGCTGGCGCGAGGTCGCGTACGAGGACGCGTGGGTCCTCGACGTGCTCGGGCTCGCGGCGCGGTGACGGTCGGGTGACCGGCCCGGCGCCCGCCCCTGACCCGCGGACCTCGCGCGACGCGACGCCCCCGGGGACGGCGGCGCTGCTGCTGCGCCCGGTCGGCTACCTCGCGATCGGGCTCGTGTGGACGGCGATCGGCCTGTTCGTCGTCGGCCTGTACCTCGCGGTCGCGGCGTACGGCCTGTTCGAGCCGCCCGCCGACCAGGAGCCGTGGGCGGAGCTCGTGGCCTCGCCCGGCGCCGTGCTGGGCCGGCTCGCCGTGCTCGCGCCGATCGTCGTCGTGCTCGCGGGGCCGGTCGCCTGGTACCTGTCGTGCGCGATCTGGCCGCTCGCGGCGCTGTCCTTCGTGTACGCCGGCCGTGCGCTGCGGCCGTCGTACCGGGGAGACCGGCTGTCCTTCACGAGCCACGCCGCGCCCGGCACCACGCTCGGGCCGCCCGTGCCCGGGCCGGTCGCGATGTCGCTCCAGCCCCAGCGGCGCTCACGGCTCACGGACACGCTCATGCGCTTCTACGCGTGCGGCTGGAACCTGGACCTCCGCGAGCTCTGGCCCGCGGTCCCCGCGGGGATCGCGTGGGTGCTCGCGAGCACCGGGGCGTCGACGGCGCTGCCGTCGGGCTGGCGGGTCGGGCTCGTCGTGGCCGCGGTCCCGTTCGCGCTCTGGTCCGTGGTCGCGTTGCGCCGGGCCTGGACCTGGCGGTTCCACCGCGAGCGCGCTCGCCTGGCCGCACGGCGCCGGCTCGAGCGGCACGGCGACCAGTACCGGATCGACCCGCGCGTCGTCCGCACGCGCCCGCAGTCGCCCGAGCACCGGGCCGGTGTCGAGGCCGAGCGCGCCGAGGCGCGCGTCGCGCAGGACCGCCTGACGAGCCTCACGAGCGACGAGATCGGCGAGCGTCGCGAGGCCGTGCTCCGGGCGCGCCGCGAGCGTGAGGCGCGTGCGGCGCGGGAGGCTCGCAAGGCGGCGCGTCGGGACCGGCGGGGCGGGACGCCGTCGGACCGCTGAGCCCGCCGCCCTGGGTTCCGACCGCCGGCGTTCAGGCGGCCTGCGGGCTGCCGCACTCCGCGCAGAACCTCGCGCCCGCGGCGTTCTGCGTGCCGCACTCGCGGCACGCGGCGACCCGGGCGAGGCGCTCGCCGCACTCGCCGCAGAACTTGCCGCCGTCGACCTTCGCGTCGCACGACGGGCACCGGGTGACCGCGGCCGTCCGCACGTCCGCGCCGCCGACGAGGTCGGTCGTGCGGAGCTGCTCCTGGACCTGGTAGCGGCGGGCCTCGGCCTGGAGCTGCGCGAGCTCCTCCACCTGCTTCGGTGAGCAGCGCACGCACTGGCCGACCGCGTCGTTCCAGCAGACCTCGTGGCACATCCAGTCGCCGCACCCGTGGCACTGGCGGAAGGCGTCGCGCACCTCGCCGACGGCGGCGTCGAGCGCCTTGTCCTTCGCCGACGAGTTGGTCTGCCGGTCGGCGGCCCACGACCCCGCCGCGTACGACAGGTCGGCCACCTTGCCGCCGAAGAACCGGCCCGCCGCCTGGATGAGGCTGCTGCCCTTGGCGACCACGTCCGTCTGGTAGGCCGAGCGGTAGCCGTTGCCGCACCGCTCGCACCGGAACTCGAACTGGTACCCACCGGCGTTCGACAGGTCGCGGACGTTGTCGGTGAAGGCGATGGGCGCACTCATGGCAGGGACCTCGGCAGGCTCGGGGGGTCGGCGTCCCCGCAGGCCAGGCCCGCGGGCGGGGGACGTCATGGGGATCCCATGACCGCAGCGATGCTACCCACGGACCCTCGTCGCCCGGGCGGATCACCCGGGTGAAATCGGGCATCCCGTGGTCAGGCGCGGACGAGCCGGAGCGGGGCGTCGGCGGTGCGGACCGTGACGGTCTGGCCCCACGAGGCGACGAGGCGGTCGTCCTCCATGCCGTCGCCGAACACGACGAGCCGGTCCGAGGCGACGGTGAGGGCGACGTCCGCGCCGTCGTCCACGACGCCCTCCGTGAGCGTGGCGCCCGTCGCGGGCGACGGCCATGCCTCGCGCACGAACCAGCCGAGCCGGTGCTCGGTGCGCCCCGGCGCCGGGCGGCCGCCGCGGTCGTGCGCGAGCGACGCCCACCAGCCCGTCGCGCCGGTCCCCGTGGCGACGAGCACTCCCGACGACGACTGCCGCTCCTCGCCCGCCGCGCACCGGAGCGTGTAGCGCGCGCTCTGGTGGCTCGGGTGCCCGACGAACACCTCGTTGAGCGCCGTGAGGTGCTGCCCGTCGTCGAGTTCGGCGCGCACCATGGTCAGCGCGTCGACGGGCAGGACCGCCGCGGGGTCGGGCGCGCCCGTGGCGACGTCGGCTCCGAGCCCGCTCAGGAGCGAGGTCGCCGCCCGCACCGAGTGCCGCACGAGCACCCCGGCGTTGACCCCGGGCTCGGGGTCGACGCCCAGCACGGGCTGCCCGAGCAGGTACTTCGCGACGTTCGCGACGAGGCCGTCCTGCCCGACGACGACCACGACGTCCTCCGGCGCGAGGAGGAACCGCGACAGGTCGGCGCGCTCGACGTCCGCGCGGGCCCAGCCGTCGGGCACCGCGGCCGCGACCGCCGCGCGGGCCGCGGTGAGCGCGTCGTGCCGAGACTGCACCTCGCCGAGCGACCGGCCCCGCGAGCGGAGGAAGAACTCCGCCTGACCGCGCGTGCCGTGCCGGTCGAGGAGCTCGTCGAGCTCGGTCCGCCGGTGCACGACGACGGCGCGTCGCCGCAGCACCGTCAGGCCGCCTTCCCGGTGGTGCCCGCCGTGGCGCCGAGCAGCGAGCCCAGCACACCCGTGAGGAGGTCGGGGGTGATGGTGAGGTTCTGGACGTCGGGGAGCGAGCCCGCCGCCTCGCGGACCGCGAGGGCGAGGAGGGTGCCCTGGCCGGCGCTCGCCCAGACGTCCATGCGCGCCTGCTCGGCGGCGGCCTCGGCCGCGCCGACGACGCGCACCTGCTCGGCCTTCGCGTCGGTCGCGAGCTGCGCGCGCTCAGCGGTCGCGCGGGCGTCGACCAGCGCGGCGGCGGCCTTCTCCTCCGCCTCGCGCCGGGCGTTCGCGCCCTCCTGGGCGACGAGGCGCTCGCGGCGGGTCGCGAGCTCGATCGTGCTCGCCAGCTCGTTCTCCGCGATCGCGCGCTCGCGCTCGACGGCGAGGGCCCGGCGCTCGTACGTCGCGCGGTCGGCCTCGGCCTGCACCCGCTCGCGCGCCGGCGTCTGGAGGGCGCGCTCGACGTCCTTCTCGGGCCGGACGGCGAGCACCTGGACGCCGATGACGGCGATCCCGGTCGCGGCGAGGCGCGGGTCCGTGGTCAGCGCCTCGGCGAGCACGTCGCGCACGCGGGGCACACCGGCCGTCAGGGCGTCGGCGAGGGGCATCGCGGCGAGCGCGTCGGCGGCGCGGCTCTGCGCGAGCCGTCCGACGATGCTCGTCACCTGGTCCCGGCCCGCGGTGCTCGTCTCTCCGCTGCCCGGGTCGACGGCGAAGTCGAGGCGCTGCGAGACGGTCACGGGGTCGGCGAACCGGTACGTGACGCCGGCCTGGACGGTGACGTCCTGGTGGTCGGCGGTCACGGCGTGGAAGAAGACGGGCAGCTCCTGGTCGTCGACGGGGACCTCCGAGAGGACCGACGTCGTCGGGCGGAACCAGAACGCCTGCCCGACGCCCTCGTGCGCGACGCGCCCGCGGCGCAGGTGCACGACGTGCCCGGTGGGGCTGCCGAGGAAGTGCCGGGTCCACGGGTAGGTGCGGATGGTGGCCATGGTCGTCTCCGATCGTTGTCGTCACTCTGACGATAATGACGCTAGACCGGCGGAGATTTCTCGTCAACCTGACATCAATGTGCGACGATGGCCGCATGACGCCGTCCGCGAGCCCGACGCCCGACGTCCCGCCGACCGCCGCGCTGCTGCCCGTCACGGTCGACGTCGTCGCGCTCACGGTCCGCGACGACGCCCTGCACGTGCTGCTCGTCGAGCGCGGCATCGAGCCGTTCCACGGCGCGCTCGCGCTCCCGGGCGGGTTCGTGCTGCCGCGGGAGGGGCTCGCCCGGGCGGCTCGGCGCGAGCTCGCGGAGGAGACCGGCGTCCGCCCGCCCGGTCACCTGGAGCAGCTCCGCACCTACGGGCCGCTCGACCGCGACCCGCGCGGGCCGGTCCTCTCCGTCGCCTACCTCCTGCTCGCGCCGGAGTTCGGCGTCGTCCACGCGGGGTCGGACGCCGGGGGAGCGGCCTGGTACCCCGTCGAGCCCTTGCTCGGGGCGGTCCCGGGCGGGCCGACGGCGTCGGGCGACCGGGCGCCGTCGGGCACGGGCCTCGCGTTCGACCACGCGCGGATCCTCGCCGACGGCGTCGAGCGCGCCCGCGCCAAGCTCGAGTACTCGGCGCTCGCGACGGCGTTCTGCCCGCCCGAGTTCACCGTCGCCGACCTGCGGCGCGTCTACGAGGCGGTGTGGGGCGTGCGCCTCGACCCGCGCAACTTCTCGCGCAAGGCCACGACCACCCCGGGCTTCCTCGAGGACACCGGCCGCACGACGTCGGGCGGCGCCGGCCGCCCCGCGGCCCTCTACCGCGCCGCGCCGAACCCGGGGTCCCTCCCCACGACCGGCCGCGCCTGGGGAGCGACCCCGGGTTCGGCAGGGGACCCGGACCTCGCGCCCGCGAGCGTGCCCGCCGTCCTCGACCCGCCGCTCATGCGTCCGCGACGCTGACCGCCGCGGCGCGGGCCGGGGGAGAACTCCCCCTCGACAGCGGCGTCGGGCTGAGTACGCTCGCGCGCATGTCGACCTACAGCTACTGGCGCAGCGACCAGGGCAACATGCAGGCCCTCTCGGACGAGCTCGCCGCGCAGGCCGCGATGGCGCGGTCGCGGGAGGCGTCGCTCAACCGACGGCTGCGCTCGCTCGAAGGTGACCTGTCGAGCCGCGTGGAGGTGCTCACACGCCTCGTCAACGCGCTCATCGAGCTGGGCGAGGTGCGCGAGGAGCTCGCGCTGTTCACCCCCGCCCGACGCGCCCGGGACGCGGCGCGCGCCCTGACGCGCGCGGTCGTGGCGGGGGAGGGCGACGTGTCGCACCTGCGCCGGTCGCCCGACCTGGCCGACGTGCCCGGCTACTGGCTCGTCCCCGCGGCGCTCGCCGTCGCCGAGCTCCCCGCGGGCCGGCTCGACGCGGAGGCGGCGCAGGAGGCGCTGCTGCGCGACCGTCGTCGGGCCGCGACGTACCTCGTCGCGGTGTGCGCGCTCGTCGGGCAGCCCGGTCTCGCGCGCGAGTGGACGCCCGGGGTGCTCGACGCCCCCGTCCTGCCGGCGGCCGGCTGGGGCAGCGCCGACGGAGCGCCGGAGGCGGGGCCGGAACGCCCCGGCGAGGCGCCGGACGAGGTCCTCGTGACGACCGCCGAGCGGGCGCTGTGGCGCGCGGCGGCCGCGGGCCACCTCGGGGACGACGGCGTCGCGGTCGTCCGCGCGGCGCTCGCCGAGCGCGTGGCCCTGCTCGACGACGACGCGCACGCCCGCTGGCGCGCCCGGCTCCTCGAGGCGGCGCCCGCGCTCCCCGCGAGCGGGGACGACTGGGGCTCGCCCGAGGCCGGGGCCCCCGACGGGTCCGGCACGCGTCGCCGGGCCGCGGCGCCCGACGCCCTGCCGCTGCTGCGGTCCTGGACCGCGTGGTCGCGGGCCGTCGTCGCCGGGGAGATCGCCCTGGCCGCGGCGGCACGCGGTCCGCTCGCGCTCGGGGCGTCGTCGTCGGTCACCACGGGCGACACGGGCACGGTGCCCGGCACCGCCGCGACGCCGAGCGGCGCACCAGCCCCGGGCGCGGCGCTGCTGCGGGTCGTCGGGTCGCTCGTGAACGAGGGGGCCCCCGTCGAGCGTGGCCTCCTCGAGCGCGCGGAGCTGCTGGCCGACCGCGTGGGCCGCGCGCCCGAGGACGACGGCCCGGAGTGGGACGCGTCCGCGGGGGCGCTCGTCGACCTGCTCGTCGACGACGCGCGCGGCACCGACCCGGGGCTCGCGGCGCTCGCGGCACCGCTGCTCGTCGACGACCTGCGCGTCGCGAGCCACGCGCGCGCCTCCGAGCTCGCGGCGACCCCGGCGCCGTCGCGCGCGCTGCGCCTCGCCGGCCGGACCGTCACCGTCACGCCGGCCGACGACGGTGCGGCGCTCGCCGCGACGGCGCGGTCGGAGCTCCTGGCGCGCCCCGTCGACGGGGTGTCGTGGGGCGTCGTCGGCGGGGTCGGGGCGATCGCGGTGGTGGCGCTCGTGCTCGGCATCGCGGTCGCGCCGGCCTGGTTCGCGGTGACCGTCGTCGCGGGCGTGGTCGCCGCGTGGCAGTGGTTCTCGGGCGAGCAGCGCGCACGGGACCAGCGCGCGGCCGCGCGGTCGAGCGCGGAGCGGTTCGACGCCGAGCTGGCCGAGGCGCGCACCGCCGTCGCGGCGGAGGCGGAGCGTGCGCGGACGCAGCGCGAGGCGGTCGCGACCGTCGTCGACGACCTCGACGACGCCCTCGCCGACCTGGGCGCGCCGACCCCCGCCTGACGCGAGCGACCCGGGCGGTCCGGGTCCCCTCCGAGCCGCGTCCGCCGCCCCGCCCGCCACCCGTCAGGAGGGCCCGCCAGGGCCGGACCGCCCGTGCCCGCGGGCCGTCCGGCCCTGCTCGGCACCTGCTCGACCAGACACCCGTCGGGCGTTCGAACGGCGGCTTCGAACACCGGATGAACTGTCGGTGAACAGTGGCAGAAGAATCCACAGGATGGTCGAGCGGGCTCCGGGGATGACCCCACCATGGACGACGTGACCGAGACGCTCCTGCTGGTGCTCGTCGTCGTGACCGCACTGGCCTTCGACTTCACCAACGGCTTCCACGACACGGGCAACGCGATGGCCACGTCCATCGCCACCAAGGCCCTCAAGCCCAAGACCGCCGTCGCCCTCTCCGCCGTCCTCAACATGGTCGGGGCGTTCCTCTCCCTGGCCGTCGCGGCGACCATCGCGAAGGGTCTGGTCGACGCCAACGTCATCACCCTCGAGGTCGTCCTCGCGGGGCTCGTGGGCGGCATCACCTGGAACCTCCTGACCTGGTTGCTCGGCATCCCGTCGAGCTCGTCGCACGCCCTCATCGGCGGCGTCGTGGGCTCGGTGCTCGCGGCCGTCGGCACGCAGGGCGTCATCTGGAGCGGCGTCGCCGCGAAGGTGCTCATCCCCGCGCTGCTCGCCCCGCTCGTCGCGGTGGGCGTCGCGAGCGTCGGCACCTGGGCGGTCGCCCGCCTCACGCGCGACGTCCCCGAGGACGTCTCGACCCGGGCGTTCCGCTGGGGCCAGGTCGGCTCGGCCTCGCTCGTCTCGCTCGCGCACGGCACCAACGACGCGCAGAAGTCGATGGGCATCATCCTGCTCGCGCTCATCGCGGCGGGCGCCGTCCCGGCGGACTCGGGCGTGCCGTTCTGGGTGATCCTCGCCTGCGCGTCCTTCATGGCGCTCGGCACGTACCTGGGCGGCTGGCGCATCATCCGCACGCTCGGCAAGGGCCTCGTCGAGATCGACACCCGCCAGGGCATGGCCGCCGAGACGTCGTCCGCGGCCGTCATCCTCATGTCCGGCCTGTTCGGCTACTCGCTCTCGACGACGCACGTCGCGACCGGCTCGATCCTCGGCTCGGGCGTCGGGATGCCGGGCGCCAAGGTCCGCTGGGGCGTCGCGGGGCGCATGCTCGCCGCGTGGGGCCTGACGCTCCCGGCCGCCGGGCTCGTCGGCGCGGCCTGCTACGGCATCCAGCACGGGATCGGCGGCACGGCCGGCACGGTCGTGGTGTTCGCCATCCTCGTCGCGACGTCCGTCGCCATCTGGGTCGCCTCGCGCCGCAAGCCCGTGGACCACAACAACGTCAACGACGCCTGGGAGGAGGGCGCCGTGGACGCCGGGCTCGAGACCGAGGTCGTCGAGGCGCGCGAGGCCGCGCTGGAGCGCCGCCTCGACGCGGCAGACCCGTTCGCCGACGCGGAGCCGCAGGCCGCCGCGTCGCCCGTGCCCCCCTCGGGCGCACCCACCGTGACCCCGACCGCCGCGCGCCAGCGCGCGAGCGTCTGACCCCGGCAGCCCGGAGGAGAGAACCGTGTTCGTCGAGATCGACTCGCTGCTCAAGGTCGTCGTCGCCGGCCTCGTCGTCGGCGCGGGCCTGCCCGCACTCTTCGCGCTCGGGGTCCGGCTCGCCGCCGGCCGCGCCGTGCCCGTCGAGGTCGGCACCCCGGACGGCCGCTTCACGTCCGACGGCCGGACCGTGCGCGTCGAGCGCGCCACCCGCGGTCGCCAGGTGGGCGCGCTCGTGTGCTTCGCCGTCGTCGTCGTCGCGATCGCGGCGGGCATCGCCTTCATCGCGAGCGGCGGCCACTGACCCGGACGGGTCAGGCGGAGCCGCGCACCACGAGGGTCGGGTCGAACAGGACCGAGCGAGGCTCGGTCTCCGGGGCGTCGATGGCCGCGAGCAGGAGGCGTGCCATCTCGGCCGCCATCTCCTCGACGGGCTGACGCACCGTCGTGAGCGGCGGGTGCGCCTGGTGCGCGACCGTGGAGTCGTCGAACCCGACGACCGCGACGTCCTCCGGGACGCGCCGCCCGGCCTCCTGGAGGACCGTGGACGCGCCGTCGGCCATGAGGTCGCTCGCGCCGAACACGCCGTCGACGTCGGGGCGCGCCGCGAGGAGCTCGCGGGCCGCGGCCTCGCCGCCCGCCCGCGTGAAGTCGCCCTCCACGACGAACGGCTCGGGGAGACCCGCGACCCGCACCGCGTCGAGGAACCCCTCGAGACGGGCGCGCGCGAAGGGGACGTCGGAGGGCCCGGCGACGGTCGCCAGGCGAGTCCGGCCGCGGGTCACCAGGTGCTCGGCCGCGAGCCGGCCGCCCGCCGCCTGGTCGAGGTCGACCCAGCTCACGCCGGCCGACTCGTCCGCGCCGTCCAGGTGCGTCGAGAGCACGACCGGCACGGACAGCGCCGCGAACCGCGCGGGGAGCGGGTCGCCGGAGCTCGACGTGATGAGCAGGACGCCGTCGACGTGGCCCTGGCGCACGTAGCGCACGACCTGGTCGTGCGCGGGCGGGTCGGCGGGCAGGATCGCGAGGTGGATGTCGCGCGGCCGGAGCACCTGCTGCGCGCCGGCCGTGACCCGGCCGATGTACGGGTCGGTGAACAGGCGCTCCAGGAAGGCGCTGGTGTGCGGCCGCTCCGTCGGCTCGGAGACGACGAGCGCGACCGATCCGGTGCGTCGCGTCACGAGGGTGCGCGCCGCGAGGTTGGGGACGTAGCCCGTCTCGTCGATCGCCTTCTCGACGACCTCGACGATCGCGGGGTCGACCGTCGGCACGCCGTTGATGACGCGGGACACGGTGGCTCGGGAGACGCCGGCGACGGCCGCGACGGCCTCGAGCGTCGGACGGGGAGAGGAGCGACGGGCTGCCATGTCGTCAGTTATACCGCCCGTCCGGGGCCGTGCGGCCGGCCGTCCCTCGCGCGCGGGGGACGGCCTCGTCGGGCCGGGACACGGGGCGGTGCCCGACGGCGCGGGAGCAGCACCGCGCCGTCGGGCACCGGTGCGGGCGCTGGAGGGGCGCCCGCCGTGGACCGGTCACCGGGAGAGGCGGGGCCTCACCACGGGAACGGGCCGGCGACCCGCAGGGGCCGCCGGGTGCGGGTGCTCACCGGTACACCCGCACGTAGTCCACGAGCATGCGGGACGGGAACGGCGTGCTCGCGTCGGGAGCGCCCGGCCAGTCTCCGCCGACCGCGAGGTTGAGGATCAGGTAGAACTCGTGGTCGTAGACCCACGGCCCGCGCGTCGACTCGACGGTCTCCTTCGACGCGTAGAACGTGTCGCGGCCGTCGAGCGAGAACTGGATGCCCTCGCTGTCCCACTCCGCGGCCCACACGTGGAAGTCGTCGGCGAACCGTGCGCCGCCCGGCAGGGTCGCCGGGCCGCCGTAGCCGCCGGCCCCCCAGTACGCGGGCGCGTGCAGCGTCGAGTGCGTGATCGTGGGCTCGAACCCGACGTTCTCCATGATGTCGATCTCGCCGTTGTACGGCCACGGGCGGCCCTCGAGGAAGTCGGAGCCCATCATCCAGAACGCCGGCCACAGGCCCTGGCCCGCGGGGATCTTGATCCGGGCCTCGAAGCGGCCGTACTGCGTGTTGAGCGACGTCGACGTGTTCATGCGGTGCGACGTGTACGCGCGGCCCTCGGCGTTCTCGCGGCGCGCCTCGAGGACGAAGTGCCCCTGGCCGTCGTGGAAGCCGTTGCCCGACGCCGTGTAGACCTGGTGCTCCGCGTTCTGCGGCATCCCGGGGTCGATGTGCCACCTCGTGGCGTCGGCGGGCGTGCCGGCCGGAGCGTCGAACTCGTCGGACCAGACGAGGTCGAGGTCGTCGAAGTCGGGGTCCGCCGGCTGCGCGGGCGGGGCGGTCGGCGCGCCGCCCGTGCCGTAGACCTGGAACTCCCACAGCGAGTAGCCGTAGGGGCTGCTGCGGTCGTTCATGTGCACGCGCACGTGGCGACCGTCGGCGTCGAGCGGGATCGTCTCCTTGAACCCGCTGCCGGTCGTGGTGGAGAACACGGACCGCCACGACGACCCGTCGTCCGAGACCTCGATGTCGTAGCCGGTCGCGAACGCCGGGTCCCACTGGAGGACGACCTGGGTGACGTGCGCGGGGGCGCCGAGGTCGACGGCGATCCACCCCTCGTCGACCCAGCCGGTGTCCGGGGACGTGGCCCAGCGCGACGCCGGGTCGAGGTCGAGCGCCTTGTCCGGGGTGCAGTCCCAGCAGTTCGGGTCGAGCGTCTGGGAGCTCGACGCCGATCCGGGCTTGCCGTAGGAGAGCAGGCGCGCGGTGCCGGGCTCGGGCTCGCCCGTGCTGCCCTCGTCGCCGAACACCTGGAGCTCCCAGAGGGACACGCCCCAGACGGTCGCGCGCTGCGTGGCGGTGAGCCGCACGTAGCGCGCGGCGACGTCGAGGGGCAGCGTCTCGTCGCCGCCCTGGCCGTTCGTGGTCGAGTACGCGGTCGCCCACGCGCCGCCGTCGGTCGAGACCTCGATGCGGTAGCCGGACGCGTACGCCGTCTCCCAGTCGAGCTCGACGCGGTCGAGGTCGTGGACGGCGCCGAGGTCGACCTGGATCCAGGCGCCGTCGGCGTGCGCGCTGGACCAGCGCGTGCCGCGGTCGCCGTCGACGGCGGCGGCCGCGGTGCTCCAGTCGAACTCGGTGCTCGACGACGTCGCGGCGCGGCCCTGCGAGAGCGGGTCGTCGGGGGCGGCGGTCGCGGGCGCCGGGACGAGCGCGCCGAGGGCGAGGAGCCCGACGGCGGTCGTGGCGGCCGCGAGGGCGCGGCCGCGGGGCCGTGGTCGGGGCCGTCGGGAGGTGCTGCGGGCAGTGCTGCGGGTGCCGCGGGACGCGGTGCGCATGGACGTGCTCCTTCGAACGTCGGACGGGTCACGAGCCGCTCGAGGAGTCGGGCGAGCCGCTGTGCTCGCGCCGATAGAGCGCTCTCTCACACCCTGGACCAGCCGGTCCGCGGAGGTCAAGAGGGCGGAGCGATATTTGTTACTGACCGGTCAGCCAGTTGTTGTCGGGTCAGCCCAGGCGCTCCTTGGCGGTGAGCACGCGGAGCACTGCGGCGTCCACCTTCGCCGCGAACGCCGGGTCGGTCGTCGCGCGCTCGACGACCGTCGCGACCATGGGCTGCACGACGCTCGGGTCGGCGGACGCGAGCACCATGTCGCCGCCCGCGTCGATCGTCAGGACGGCGCGGTCGGCGGGCGACCACGCCTGCACCTGCTGCGCCGCGGACACGTCGTCCGTGATGACGACGCCGTCGAACCCCAGGTCGCCGCGCAGCATCCCGTCGACGACGACGGGCGAGAACGCCGCGGGCAACGACCCGTCGATCTGCGGGTAGACGGCGGTGGACGTCATGACGAACGCGGCACCCGCCTCGATCCCCGAGGCGAAGACGGCGACGGACGGGTCGTCGCGCGTCGTCACGTCGTCCGTGACGCCCGCGTCGGTGTCGGTGTTCTCGGTGACGCGGCCCAGCCCCGGGAAGTGCTTGATCGTCACGTCCACCCCGGACGCCTCCATGCCGGCGCTGAAGGCGTTCGCGTGCGCCGTCACCGTGTCCGGCGTGGTGCCGTAGTTGCGCTGGAAGTACCCGATCGGCGGGTTCTGCGCCTCCGTCCCCTCGGGCACCAGGTCCATCACCGGCGCGAGGTTGAGGTTCACGCCCGCGGCGGCGAGCTCGCCGCCCCACGTCGTCGCGTCGGCCTGGAGCGCCGCGGGGTCGAGGCCCGCCTGGTCGGTGGCCGTGGGGATCTGCGAGAACCCGGGACCGCGCAGCACCTGGACGTAGCCGCCCTCCTGGTCGGTCGCGACGAACAGCGGCGTGCCGTTCGTGGTCTCCGGCGAGACGAGCGCCGTGAAGCCCGCGACGAGGTCCGCCGTCGGGCCGGTGCCCGCCTGCGACCGCCCGGCGAGGAACACGTTGCCGACGTGGAGCTGCGACACCGCGTCGTAGCTCACCTGCTGGGGGTCGCTCACGTCGACGCCGACCATGAAGAGCTGGCCGACCTTCTGCTCGAGCGTCCACCCGGCGAGCGGGTCCTCGGGTGGGGTGGACGGCGTCGGGGGAGGGCCCGACGGCGACGGCTCGGGGGAGGCGGTCGGCGCGCCCGACGGTGACGGAGCCGGGGCAGGGCCGGGGCGGGTGAGGTACCACGCGACCGCCGAGACGGCGGCGAGCGTGGTGACGACGGCGACGACGATCCAGATGGTCCGGGCACGGGTGGTCACAGGGCGGGCACCTCCAGCGGCCACCGTAGCCCGCTCCGTCGCGCGGGAGGTCGTGGACACGTCCGCGCCGCGTGCTGACCGGAGCCGCGGGTATGACGCGCATCACCTCGATGTTCCCGTCATGATCCTCACGGGGGAGCGTCTCGTGTGTGAGAGGTGCGGCCCGATCGGGCCGTACCGCATCGTCCGACCTTGGAGCCAGGCATGTCCCGTCGCCCACCCACCCGCACTTTCGCCCTGGGGGATCGCACCCGGCGCGTCGTCGCCGCGACGATCGCCGCCGTCCTCGCCCTCGTCGGGGCGGTGGTCCTGGTCACCGGGCCGCAGGCCCGGTCGGCCTCGGCGGCGCTCGGGTTCTGCCCGGACCCCGGCGACATGCCCAACATCGGCAACCTGCCGGCCTTCACGGACTCGAACGTCACCGTCTACACAGGCGGTGACTACCGCGCCACGGCGAGCGCCGCAGAGTCCGAGGGCCTTCTCGTCGTCGGCGGTGACGCTGTCGTCGACGCTCCGGGGAACTTCAGCGTGGGTGCCGTCGGGGCGGGCTCGCAGATCACGCCGCCGGACGGGGCGGTGATGTTCGCCGTCGGAGAGGGCCTCGACATCGCGGCCGGAACGAGCGTCACCGTCGGCTCGACGCTGCCCAGCGGCGGCGCGGTGAACGTCGGCGGGACCGTCACGGGAGCGGGGAGCCTCTCGACAGCGGGAACCGTCCCGGGCGTGGAAGCGCCCGTGACGGAGGGCATGGGGCCCGGTGCGCTCGCCGAGTGGTCCGACTTCGGGTCGGTGATAGCCGACGCGTCGAGCACGATCGCGGGGTGGCCGGCGACGACCGGTGTCGTGTCGGGGAACCGGGTCGTCTTCACGGGCACCGGCACGGACGACCCGCAGGTGTTCTCCATCGACGCGACGGAGCTCGACGGCGTCACCGAGGTCGAGTTCGCCGCCATCCCGGAGGGCGCGGCGATCGCGATCAACGTGACCGGCGACGCGCCCGTGGACTTCAGCCCGAACTTCTGGGTCGGCAACGGCGTCAACCAGATCAACGCGTTCGGCCCCCAGTTCGGCAACTGGGCCTCGCGGATCCTGTGGAACTTCGAGTCGACGCCGGAGCTCGCGCTGGGCCGGGCAGACCAGTTCCTCGGGACGATTCTCGCCCCGGCGGCGGACGCGACGATCACGACGAGCACCAACGGGCGCGTCCTCGTCGGGGGGAACCTCACGTTCGGCGACCCGAGCGTCACCGGCGGTCTCGAGATGCACAACTACCCGTGGATCGGCCCGGGACCGTTCGACTGCACCTCGGCAGCGAGCTTCGTCGTCCAGAAGACCGTGACGGGCGAGGCCGCCGCCGACGTGCCCGCCGGGACGACGTTCGAGGTCGAGTACACGTACGAGGAGCCGGACGGGACGACCGGTGGCGACACGCTCGTCGTGCCGATCAGCGGCGCGCTCGTGAACGGTCCGACGCTGCCGGTCGACACCGTCGTGACGGTCACCGAGACGGACCTTCCTTCCGTGCCCGGCGTCGAGTGGGGAACGCCCGTGATCCAGGTGAACGGCGAGCCGCTGGGCGACCCCGCGCAGTTCACGATCCAGGAGAACCAGACCGTCACGGTGACCGTGGTGAACACGGCGAACGGCGGCGCCGTCCCGACGGTGGGCGGGTTCTCGGTGGCCAAGGCCGTGACGGGTGACGCCGCGGGGCTCGTCCCCGCCGACACCGCGTTCCTGGTCGACTGGGAGGCGGGGCTCCCCGAGGGGGCGACCTACGACGGCGACCTGTCCGGCACGCTGACCGTCCTCGCGGACGGGACCGTGACGAACGGTCCCTCCGACCTGCCCGTCGGCACCACCGTCGCGCTCGCCGAGCGGACGCCGCTGCCCGAGGTGGACGGCGTCGAGTCGGGGGGGATCCGGTGCTCAGCCCGGCGTCGCCCGTCACGATCGTCGAGGGCGCGACCGGGGTCGCGGTGACCGTCACGAACGTCGCGGTCGCCGTCGTCGGGGGATTCACGGTGCAGAAGGCTCTCGAGGGAGGCGCGGCGAGCGCCGTCCCCGGTGACACCGCGTTCCTGGTCGACTGGACCGCGACCGTCCCCGCGGGCGTCGCGTACGACGGCGCCACGTCGGGCACGCTGACGGTGCGCGCCGACGGGACCGTGGCGAGCGGCCCGACCGACCTGCCGGTCGGCACGACGGTGACGCTCGCCGAGCAGCAGCCGCTGCCCGAGATCGCGGGCGTGGAGTGGGGTGTACCGACGCTCGAGCCTGCCTCCCCGATCACGATCGTCGAGGGACCGACCGGTGTCGCGGTGACCGTGACGAACACGGCGGACGCGCCCGCGGAGATCGGCGGGTTCGCGGTGCAGAAGTCCGTCACGGGCGACGCGTCGGGGGCGGTGCCGCCGGACACCGCGTTCGTCGTCGCGTGGGAGGCCGAGCTCCCCCCGGACTCCGGCTACGAGGGAGCGACCTCCGGGACGCTCACCGTGCTCGCGGACGGGACCGTGGTGGACGGGCCGCAGGACCTTCCCGAGGGCACGGTCGTGACGTTCACCGAGCAGACGATCCCCGACGTCCCGGGCGTCGACTGGGGCACGCCCACCGTGTCGCCCGGCACCGTGACGATCGGTGACGGCGACGCCGTCGCGGGGGTCGTGGTGACGAACACGGCGACCGCGCGGACGGGCGGGTTCTCCGTCGCGAAGGCGGTCGAGGGCGGCCTCGCCGGGAGCGTGCCGCCGGGCACGCAGTTCGAGGTCGAGTGGTCCGCGACCCTGCCCGCGGGCTTCGCGTACGACGGCCCGCTCACGGGGACGCTGACCCCGCTCGCGGACGGCACCGTCGTCGACGGCCCGCAGGACCTCCCGGTGGGGACGGTCGTGACGTTCACCGAGATCAACCTGCCCGAGGTCGACGGCGTCGTCTGGGGCGCCCCCACGTTCTCCCCGGGGTCGGTGACGGTCGGGGACGGCGCGAACACCCTCGTCACGCTGACCAACACCACGCAGGACGTGGCCGAGGTCGGCGGGTTCTCCGTGGCCAAGGAGGTGACCGGCGACCGCGCGGAGCTCGTGCCCGCCGACACCCTGTTCACCGTCGCGTACTCGTACGAGCTCGACGGCACCCTCGTCGGCGGCTACCTCCAGGTCCCGGCCGACGGGACGGTCGTCGCCGGCCCGCAGAACCTCCCGGTCGGCACGGTCGTCACCTACACGGAGGCCGACCTGCCCGACATCACGGGCGTCGCGTGGGGCGTCCCGACGTTCAGCCCGCAGTCGGTGGTCGTCGGCGACGGGGACGACACCCTCGTCACCGTGACGAACACGGCGAACCAGGCGGCGGGCGGGTTCTCGCTGGTCAAGCGGGTGACCGGCGAGGCGTCCGCCGCCGTCCCCGCGACCACGGAGTTCGTCGTGGCCTACGCGTACGACTCGCCCGCCGGGACAGTCACCGGGACGCTGACCGTCCGCGCCGACGGGGTCCCGGTCGAGGGGCCGCAGGACCTCCCGGCCGGGACCGTCGTCCGGCTCACCGAGACGGAGCTGCCCGAGATCGGTGGGGTCGACTGGGGCGCGCCGGCGTTCACCGTGGACGGCACGGCGGTCACCGAGGTGACGGTGGGTGACGGCACGGTGGTCGTGACGCTCACGAACACGGCGGGGGAGCAGGGTCTCGCGGTCACGGGCTCCGACGCGGTGCTCGTGACGACGCTCGCGCTGCTGTTCCTCGGGACCGGCGCCGCGCTCGTCGCGATCCGCGCCCGACGGGGCCGCACCGCCTGACCCTCGGGACGTCGCCCCACCGCGACGCACGACGGGCCGGTCACCCCGCGGGGTGACCGGCCCGTCGTCGTACCGCTCGCGCGAGCGCTGTCCGAGCTCAGTCGTGGCCCGCGAGCGTCGCGAGCGCCTTGGTCCACAGCGCGTGGGCGCGCTCCGCGCGGTCCGCCGTCTCGATGTTGCGCTCGACGACGCGCACGCGCGTCCCGGAGTCGTCCGGCTCGAGCGTGATGGCGATGTCGTGGTAGTTCTCCGGGACGTCGGGCAGGCCCATCGTCGGGGAGAAGTGCGTGAAGTGCAGCAGCCGCGGGCGCTCGACCGCGACGACGGTGCCCCAGTCCGCGAACTCGCGACCCATGTAGTGGCCCTCGAACGTCACGGGGCTGCCGGGCATGAAGTCGGTCTCGACGTTCATGCCGAGCATCCAGCGGGCGCTCGGGTGCATGAGCTCGGCCCACACGACCTGCGGGGGTCGTGCGACGTGGATCTCGGCGGTCGTGCTGTGGTCGGTCAGGGTGGGGTCGCTCATGGGTACCTCGGG
This sequence comes from Cellulosimicrobium funkei, assembly GCF_001019615.1. Taxonomy (GTDB): domain Bacteria; phylum Actinomycetota; class Actinomycetes; order Actinomycetales; family Cellulomonadaceae; genus Cellulosimicrobium; species Cellulosimicrobium cellulans_E. The sequence goes on from NZ_JNBQ01000001.1 coordinate 431,755, forward strand.
GGGCTCGGGGGCTGGCTCCTGGGGCCGACGGTAGACCCTCCGGGCGACACCGGCAGCCGGTAGGTTCGGGCACGTGACCCGACTCGTGCTCGTCCACGGCCGCGACAACCAGGGCCTCGACGCCGACGTCCTCGACCGCACGTGGACCGCCGTGCTGGGCGCGGGCCTCGCGGCGGCCGGGTCGGACCTCGCGCTGCACGACGACGACACGTCGTTCGTCTTCTACGGCGACACCCTCGTGGGGCTCGTCGCGGGCGACGCCGACCCGCCGCCGGTGACCGTGCACACGCTGGCGGCCCTGCCCGACGACGAGCTCGCGTTCGTCGCGGCCGTCGCCGAGGAGGTGCTGCGGGGCACGGGAGCGCGCGTCCCGGCGCGCCCCGAGGGTGCCGGGACGGGCGAGGGGACAGGCAGCGGGGCCGATGTCGGGGCATGGCTGAACCTGCTGCTGGCCGCGCTCGACCGGTACGTGCCCGGCCTGAGCGGCGCGGTCGTCGTGCTGCTCGCGCGCGACGTGTGGGCGTACCTGCACGACGACGCCGTGCGCGCGACGATCGACGACGCCGTCGCGGCGGCGATCCCCACGGACGGCCCGGCCGTCGTGGTCGCGCACTCGCTCGGGTCGGTCGTGGCGTACTCGGTGCTGCGCGAGCACCCCGACGCCGCACGGTGGGACGTGCCCCTGCTGCTCACGCTCGGTTCACCGCTCGCGATCCGGGCGATCCGCGGCGTCCTCGCGACCCGCGCCGCGCTGCGCGTGCCCGCCCCGGTGCGGCGCTGGGTCGCGGTGCGGGACCGCCGGGACGCGCTCGCGCTCCACGGTCTCGGCCCGGACGCGTTCCCGCTCGACCCGGCGACGCCGGCGATCGAGGACCTCGTCGTCGCGAACGCGGCACCCGGGCACCACGCGGCGGCCGTGCTGCTTGCCGACGGCAGCCCGGCGGGCTACCTCGCGCTCCCGGAGGTCGCGGGCGCGGTGGCGGCCGCGCTGGACGGCTGACGCGACCTGTCAGCGCCAGGTCGCGGCAGGGCGCGACAGGTCGCGACAGGTCGCGACCTCGCGCCGGCAGGCTCAGGACACGCCATGGAGGCGCGCGTGCAGCGACCGGATCTCGGGCGCGAGCTCGAACGCCGGGCCGCGGACGGCGACGCCGGGGGCGACGTCGCCGATCGCGAGCGGGCGCACGGGTCCGGGCGCCACACCCCACTCGTCGAGCCAGCCGACGAGCTGCGTCGTGCTCGACGCGTAGACGATCGGGCCGAGCCCGACCCAGGCGTGGGCCGCGCTGCACATCGCGCAGTGCTCGCCCGACGTGTACACGACCGCGTCGCGACGCTCGCCGGGCGTGAGGTGCTCCGCTGCCCAGCGGGCGATCTCGAACTCCGGGTGCCGGGTCGCGTCGCCGTCCTTCACGCGGTTGCGGTCCTCGAACCGCACGACCCCGTCGCGGTCGACGAGGAGCGAGCCGAACGGCTCGTCGCCGTCGTCGAGCGCCTCGCGCGCGAGCTCGACGCAGCGGCGCAGGTGGAGGAGGTCGTCGGCGGTGGGCAGCGTGTCGGGAGTCATGGCGCCCATCCTCGCCCGGTCAGCGCGCGACCGCGAGGACGCTGCGCACGTCCGCGACGAACGCGTCCACGTCGCCGGGGGTGGTGTCCCACGCGCACATCCACCGGACCTCGACCCGGTCGGGCGACTCGCCCGGACCCCAGTCGTAGAAGCGGTGCCGTTCGCGCAGGCGCTCGACGGCGGCGCGGGGGAGCGTCGCGAAGACCGCGTTGACGAGCGTGGGCTGCGTGAAGGCGAGGCCCGACGTCGGCGCGGGGACGGCGTCGTCGGGGCCGAGCGCGGCGGGGACGACAACGTCCGCGAGCCCGGCGCGCAGGCGCGCCGCCATCGCGTTCGCGTGCCGCGCGTTGCGCAGCCACAGCTCGTCCTCGTCCGCGATCTCGTCGACCTCGGCGACGGCGTCGCCCACCGGCTCGAACAGCGCGAGGAGCTGCGCGGACACGTAGCGCATCTTCGACGCGAGCTGCATCGTCGCCTTGCGCACGAACTCGAGGCCGTCGACGGCCGACGGGTCGAGCACGACGACGGCCTCGCCGAGCGCGAGCCCGTTCTTGGTGCCGCCGAACGACAGCACGTCCACGCCCGCGTCCGTGGTCAGCGCGCGCAGCGGGACGTCGAGCGCCGCGGCGGCGTTCGCGAGTCGCGAGCCGTCGAGGTGCACGCGCATGCCGCGGGCGTGCGCGGCGTCGGCCACCGCGCGGATCTCGGCGGGCGTGTAGAGCGTGCCGAGCTCGGTCGACTGCGTGAGCGACACGACGAGCGGCTGCGCGCGGTGCGGGTCGCCGAGGTCGCCCGCGAACCGCTCCACGGCGTCGGGCGTGAGCTTCCCGTCCGGCGCCGGCACGGCGAGCACCTTGATCCCGCCCACCCGCTCGGGTGCGCCGTTCTCGTCCGTGTTGAGGTGCGCGTGCTCGGTCGCGACGACCGCGCCCCAGCGCGGCAGCATCGCCATGAGCGCCACGACGTTGGCGCCCGTGCCCGTGAGCACCGGGTAGGCCGTGGCGTCCGGGCCGAAGCGGGACCGCACGGCGTCCTGGAGGCGCGCGGTCCACGGGTCCTCGCCGTAGGAGATCTCGTGCCCGGCGCTCGCCGCGGCGAGCGCGGCGAGGACGTCGGGGTGGGCGGGGGAGTAGTTGTCCGAGGCGAACGAGGTCACGTGCCCAGCGTAGGGACTGCGCCGGGGCGAGCGAGCGGGCGCGGCCGTGCCTAGCGTCGGAGAGACGCCCGGCCGGGCGCCGTGAGCACGGAGGTGCAGCCATGACCATGAATCCCCACGACCCCGCCGACCCGCACCGACCCGCCGACCCCGGCGGACCGGTCGAGCCGGCGCGACCGGCCGAGCCCACGGTCGAGCCGCCGAAGTCCCCGGGACCGCCCCCGGACCCGTCGGAGCCGCCGCGCGACCCGAGCCACGCGGACCCGGTCCCCGACTCGCCGCCCGACTGGCCGTCGTCGCCGGGCCGACCCGTCGGCCCCGACGAGCCGAGCCACGACGACTGACGACCGGCCGCCGGCTCACAGGAGCCGGCGCGAGCCCGGGTGCGTGACGCGCAGCCAGCGGTAGCCGTAGCCGTCGAGCCGGACCTCGGCGCTCCCGTCGGGGTCCGGCTCGACGTCGTCCGCGTCGAGCAGGTCGACGAGGCGCGCGTCCTCCGGCAGGTCCTCGAGCGCGAGCCGGACCACGACCGGGTCCGGGGACAGGTTGTGGACGGTGACCATGGACGCCTCCTGCCACGTGCTGCGCAGCGCGAGGACCGACGGCTCGGGCTGGTCCAGCACGTCGACGTCGCCCCAGCCGAGCTCGGGGCACTCGCGGTAGCGGTGCGCGAGGAGGCGCACGAAGGTCAGCAGGGAGTCGGGGTCGCGTCGCTGGTCCGCGACGTTGACGTGCTCGGGCGCGTAGCCGTCGCCGGGCACGGGCCCGGAGAGGCGTCGGGCAGGAGCGCGCGAGAACCCGCCGTTGCGCCCGGACGTCCACTGCATCGGGGTCCGCACGGCGAGCCGACCGTCCGCCGCGAGGTTCTCGCCCATGCCGATCTCCTCGCCGTAGTAGAGGACGGGAGTCCCCGGGAGCGCGAAGAGCAGCGAGTACACCATCCGCACGCGCCGCGGGTCGCCGCCCAGCATGGGCGGGAGCCGACGCCGCAGCCCGCGCCCGTAGAGCTGCATGTCCTCCTCGGGCCCGAACGCGGCGAAGACCTCCTGGCGCTCGTCGTCGGACAGCTTGTCGAGCGTGAGCTCGTCGTGGTTGCGCACGAACGTCGCCCACTGCGCGTCGTGCGGGATCGGGGGGCGCGAGGCGAGCGACGCGGCGAGCGGTCCGGCGTCGTGCCGCGCGAGCGACAGGTACAGCGCCTGCATGCCGTTGAAGTCGAACTGGAGCGTCAGCTCCGAGCTCGACGGGCCGGACTCGCTCCCGTCGCCCTCCCCGTCGTCGCCGAAGTAGAGGCGCTGCTCCTCGAACGGCAGGTTGACCTCGCCCATGAGGATCGAGTCGCCCGTGCGGCGCGAGAGGAACGAGCGCAGCGCGCGCAGGAAGTCGTGCGGGTCCTCGATCTCGTCCGACGGGTTCGCCGCCGCGTCCCCGAGGAAGAAGGGGACGGCGTCGACGCGGAACCCCGAGAGCCCGAGCTGGATCCAGTAGCCCATGGTCTTCGCGATCGCGTCGCGGACCTGGGGGTTGGCGGTGTTGAGGTCCGGCATGTGGCGGTAGAAGCGGTGCCGGTACCACTCGCCGGTGCGCTCGTCCCTCGTCCAGATGCTCTCCTCCTGGTCGGGGAAGATCACCTGGTCCTTCGTGGGCGGCGGCTCGTCGGCGCGCCACACGTAGAAGTCGCGGTACGGGTTGTCCGTGCTCGACCGCGAGGCCTTGAACCACGGGTGCCGGTCGGACGTGTGGTTGACCACGAGGTCGGCGATGACGCGGATGCCGCGGTCGTGGGCCGTCCGGATCAGCTCGACGAGATCCCCGACGTCGCCGAGCCGCGGGTCGACCGCGAGGAAGTCGGTGATGTCGTAGCCGTCGTCGCGGTCGGCGGTCGGGTAGAACGGCATGAGCCACAGGCACGTGACCCCGAGGTCGGCGAGGTGGTCGAGGCGCTGCACGAGCCCGGCGAAGTCGCCCACGCCGTCGTCGTCCCAGTCCATGAAGGTCTCGACGTCCAGGCAGTAGATCACCGCGTTCTTCCACCACAGGTCGCCGGTGTCGCTGATCCTCATGCCGCACCCCCCTCGGTCGTCGCGGTCGCCGACCGCAGCAGCGGCAGCAGCGTCGCGCCGGCCGCGTCGAGGAACGCGTCCTGCTCCTGCCCCACGTGGTGCAGGTACACCTCGTCGAACCCGCACGCCACGAGCTCGGCGACGCGGTCCGCGAACCGCTCGGCGTCGTGCTCGACCAGGACCGTCCCGCGCACCTCCTCGGGACGCACGAGGTCCGCGACGGCGTCGAACTGCTCGGGGGTCTCGAGGTGCCAGCTCACGCTCGGGGGCAGCAGGTTCGAGCGCCACTGGTCGTGGGCGACGGCGAACGCGGCTGCGTCGTCGTCGCCCCACGCGACGTGCACCTGGAGGGCGAGCGGGCCGCGCCCGCCCGCGTCGCGGTACTCGCCGACGACGCGGCGCAGCGACTCGACCGGCTGGTTGACCGTCACGAGGCCGTCCGCCCAGTCCGCGTGGCGGCGTGCCGTCGCCGGGGTGACGGCCGGGCCCACGAGGCGCGGGACGACGTCGGGCAGCGACCAGACGCGCGCACGGTCCACGGTGACGTGCCCGCGGTGCGTGACCTCCTCGCCCGCGAGGAGCGCGCGGATCACGTCCACGCACTCGCGCAGGCGGGCGTCCCGGTCGGCCTTGGTGGGCCACGGGTCGCCCGTGACGTGCTCGTTCATCGCCTCGCCCGAGCCGAGCGCGGCCCAGAACCGGCCGGGGAACATCTGGCCGAGCGTCGCGATCGCCTGCGCGACCACCGCGGGGTGGTAGCGCTGGCCGGGCGCCGTGACGACGCCGAACGGCAGGTCGGTGCTGGCGAGCGCGGCGCCGAGCCACGACCAGGAGTGGCCCGACTCGCCCTGCCGCACGCTCCAGGGCGCGAGGTGGTCGGAGCACATCGCGACGTCGAACCCCACCTCCTGGGCGCGACGCGCGGCGGCGAGGAGCGGGCCCGGGGCGATCTGCTCGTGGGACGCGTGAAATCCGAGGGAGACCATGGCGCCCAGTGAACCGAGGCTCCGCGCCACACGCTCGGCGAGACGACCGCGCCGGACGCGCCGGAGGGGGAACGGTGGAGGGAGCGTGGCCGTCCCGCGGCTCCCGCCTCCGGCCGCACCCACCCCCGTACGCTGCGGGGATGCGCCTGCTGACGTGGACGTTCGCCGCCTACCTCGCCGCCGTCCTCGTGGTGACGCTGTGGCCCTCCCCGCAGTCGACCGACGCGCCGGGCTGGGCGACCGCCACCCTGGACTTCCTCCAGAGCCTCGGGATCCCGATCACCCTGCCGGTGCTCGAGGCGCTCGCGAACGTCGTCATGTTCGGGCCCTTCGGCGTGCTCGGGGTGCCGCTCCTGCGCGGCGCGACCGCACGACGGCGCGGCGCACCGCTGGGCGTGTGGCACGCCGCCGCGGTCGTGACGCTCGCGGGCTGCGCGCTGTCGGTGGCGATCGAGCTGACCCAGAACCTCCTGCCCGGCCGCGTCCCGACCGTCCAGGACGTCGTGCTGAACACGGCGGGGGCGCTCCTGGGCGCGGCGCTGGCAGCCGTGCTCGTGCTCACCGTCGGCGCGCGCCGGCCGATCACCGGGTGAGCGCGCTGTCCCCGCACAGGTGGACCGGCAGGCCGAGCGCGGCGAAGAACGAGGCCTTGGCCTCGAGCGCGCGGTCGGCGGTCCCGGCGTCGGGCGCGTACGCCACGTTCAGGTGGTTCGCCTTGTGGCGGGCCATGAACTGGTCCCGGCTCACGCCGTGGAGCACGGCGTGCATGATCGGCCACTCCGGGTTCGTCGCCTCCTTGCGGCGACGTGTCTCCTCCTCGGGGAGCGACACCGCCGAGGCGCGCCCGAGGTCGACCTGCAGGACGCCGTCGGCGATGTAGACGCGGGACCAGACGATCTCGCCGGCCCGGGAGACGCCGTTGATCGTGGAGCCGCCCGCCGGGAAGAAGACCGGGTCCTGGCGCCAGCCCTCCGCGCCCGCGTAGCCGCCCTCGAGGTGCGAGGCGGGCACCGAGCCGGAGATCTCGAAGACCCACACGAACTGACCGTCGTACTCCTCGCCCCACCGCACGTCGTGCAGCGTCGTGGCCGGGTCGAGCCCCATCGCCGTCCACAGCCGGTTCGTGACGAGCGCGTCGACGGCGACGCCCTCGTCGGCCTCGTTGAAGTGGGGGAACGCCTGGCCGTCCCACAGGACCCGCTGCCCGTCGCGCGAGCGGACCGGCGGGCGCTGGACGTTGTTGAGCAGCCCTTCCGCGAGGTCCGAGGCGGGGCAGATGTCCTTGAGGCCCTGCTGGTACTGGATGCCGACCGCGTCGAGCCCGAAGTCGTCGGCGATGCGCAGGGCCGCGACGTACATCTTGTGCTGCCAGCGGAGCTGCGTGGGCGTGAGCTCGGTCGCCTCGTCGGTCCCGAGCCGGAAGGTCATCCCCGCGTCCTCGAGCCAGCGCTGGACCTCGTCCGCCTCGTCGTCGGTCACGCGCTGCATCTCCGCCCAGAGCGCCGACTGGGAGAGGCGCTCCTTGTAGATGCCGAGCCCGTTGAGCAGCTCGTCGTCGAAGATCGCGTTGTACATGCCCATGCAGCCCTCGTCGAAGACGCCGATGATCGCCTTCTCCCGCAGGAGCTGGGCCGCGAGGGCCTCGCCGAGCTGCTTCTCCGGAGACTCCGGGAGCGCGGGGAGCGGGTGGACGTGGGAGTCGTCGTGCTCGATCGTCCCGGTCGTGACCCACGAGCGGATCGCGTCCTGGAACCAGGCGTCGGTCCCGTCGACGGTCCACACGGTCGAGTACGGCGTGCCCATCTTCGTGAGGCCGGCGTTCAGGCCGAGGAGCCCGACGAGCCCCGGCCAGTCGCCCGCGAAGTTGGCGGCGGTGAGGATCGGGCCGCGGTGCGTGCGCAGCCCGGCCAGCACGTGGTGGCTGTACTGCCACACCGCCTCGGCGACGACGAGCGGTGCGTCGGGCGGGATGGTCGCGAACACGTCGAGCCCCATGCGCTGCGAGCTGATGAAGCCGTGCCCGGTCTCGGGGTCGACGTCGTTGGCGCGCACGACCTTCCAGCCGTTCGCCGCGAACGCGTCGGTGAGCACGCGTTCGAGCTCGACCTGCGTCGGCCAGCCGGCGACGTTCGCGGACTCGCGCAGGTCGCCCGACGCGACGAGGTAGACCGTGCTCTCGGGGGCCCGGACCTCCGGTGCGAGCTCGGGGACGGCGTAGGTGCTGGTCATGCGGGTGCTCCTTCGAGGGTGGCGCGGTCGGTGGAGAGGGTGGCGGGACGCTCGGCGGAGGCGGGAGCCGCGGGGCGGGCCGTCCGGCGGGCGAGCGCGTGCACGACGTCGCGCGTCGCGGGGTACAGGTCGCGGTACAGGCGGTAGAGCTCGTCGTACGCGGGGCGTGTCGCGGGGTCGGGCTCGACGACACGTGCCGGGGGGTTCCACGCGGCGACGTCGAGGAGCCGCCCCTGCTCGTGCACGAGCCCGGCGGCGAGCATCGCGGCACCGTAGCTCGCGCCGATCGTCCGCGTCGGGACGACCTGGGGGAGTCCGGTCACGTCCGAGACGACCTGCGTCCACAGGTCGCCCTGGGTGCCGCCGCCCACGGCGACGACCCGGGAGATGTCGGCCCCGGCGTCGCGCAGGGTCTCGACGTTGTGCCGCACGCCGAACGCCGTGGCCTCGAGCGCCGCGCGGTAGAGGTCGCCGCGCGTGTGCGAGACGGTGAGGCCGGCGACGACGCCCCGTGCGTCGGGGTCCTGGACCGGGGTCCGCTCGCCCGCGAGGTAGGGGAGCATGAGGAGCCCGCGCGCGCCCGGCCCGGAGGCCGCGGCCTCGGTGAGCAGCTCGGGGTAGCCGGCCCCGGTCAGGTCGCGGAGCCACGACGTGATCGCGCCCGACGTCGCCATGCCCCCGGCCAGGTTGTGGGTCCCCGGGTAGGCGCCGACCGTCCCCCACATCGTCTCGCTGCGCAAGGGCTCGGCGACCGTCGCGACGAGGAACAGGGTCGTGCCGTACATGAGCATCAGGTCGCCGACGTGCGTCGCGTCGACGCTCACGGCCTCCGACCAGGCGTCGATCGTCCCGGTGACGACCGGCGTGCCCGCCGGGACCCCGGCGAGGGGCTCGCGCGTCACGCCCGCGGCCTCGCCCGGCCAGCGCAGCGCGGGGAGCTCCAGCCCCGGGGCGACGAGGTCGGCCCAGTCGTCGATCCACTCGTGCGTGCGCGGGTCGTAGAGGGGCGTCGACTGCGACGCGGAGTGGTGGTCGAGCACGTAGGCGCCGGTGAGCCGGAACGCGAGGTAGGACGCGGGCATGAACAGCCGCCGGGCGCGGGACCACGCCTCGGCCTCGTGCTCGCGGACCCAGGCGATCTTGGGCCCTGCGGCCTGGGACGAGAGCGCGGAGCCGCAGCGCTCGAGGACGGTGGCGCGCCCCAGCGCGGCGTCGATCTCGGCGATCTGGCGGGTCGCGCGCGTGTCGACGCCGTAGAGGATCGCCGGGCGCACCGGCGTCCCGACCTCGTCCGTCAGCAGGACGCACGGACCCATGCCCGACACCCCGACGGCCGCGACCACGAGGTCGGCGGGCACGTCGGAGCCGCGGACGGCGCCCGGGGCCAGGTCGGACGTGAGCTCGGTGACGATCGCGACGAGCTCGTCCCACCAGACGGCGGCGTCCATCTCGACGTGTCCGGGCGCCGGCCGGTCCACGGTGTGGGCGCGGGTCGTCGAGCGGAGGATCGCGCCGTCGGGCCCGACGAGCACGCCCTTGGTGCTCGACGTGCCGACGTCGACACCGACGAGGCCCGGGGTCGCGGGGGGTCTGGGCATGCCCACCAGCATGACAGAAATCGATTACAGAAACAACGGCGGCTCCGACCTGCGCCGTTGCTCGGCGACATCTCGCCATGTGAGACAGATTCGAGGGTTGACGCAACTGTGACCTGTGTGTCGGCGCGGTGTCGCGGGGTCCGAGCCCGGCCCGCTCCGCCCCGGGACAACGACGGCCGGACCGGTTGTCACCCGTCCCTGCGGCGCCCGCGCCGTCAGTGGGCGCCGCACCATTCCGCGCCCCGCGAGCGCGCCGTTGTCGGACAACGGACACCCCGCTGTCGGCCCGTGTCTCGTGACCGGCGACAACGCCGGGCGCGCGTGGCGAGGGCCACCGGACAGGCACGGACGACACGCGGCCGGCGCGGCCGCGGAGGAGACGTCGGTGCCGTTGACGACCTCCACCCGGAGACGTTCGATGAGGCCCTCGCATCCAACGACGGAGAGAGGACGGACGCGATGAAGCTTCCCCGAACTGCGCGCCGCGGCATCCAGGCCGGAGTCGCGCTCACGATCGTCACGTCGCTCGCGGCGTGCGCGGGCGGCGCGGATCCTGAGCAGTCGGGCCAGGGGGGCGAGGGCGGGACGACGGTGTCGTTCCGCTCCTGGAGCCCGATCGAGCAGACCACGCGTCAGATGATCGACGCGTTCACCACCGCCAACCCGGACGTCACGATCGACGCCACGATCTTCAACTACCCGGAGTACGTCGTCGACCTCCAGACCCGCGCGAGCTCGGGCACGATGCCCGACCTCGTGGGGCTCCAGCCCGGCGCGCTGACCCAGCAGTACCGGGAGAACCTCATGCCGCTGGAGGACTGCGCGGCCGAGACCTGGGGCGACGACTGGGAGTCGAAGTTCTTCCCCATCGGCCTCGAGCAGGCCCGCATGGGCAACCCCGAGGGCGACGAGCACTACTACGCGCTGCCGCTCCTCGTGCAGACGGTGAACCTCTGGGCCAACTCCGACCTCCTCGACGAGGCCGGCATCGAGCCACCTGCCACGTGGGCCGACCTCGAGAGCGCCGTCGACACCCTCGGCGGCGGCTCGGCGGCGCCGTTCCTGCTGCCCGCGAAGGACTCGTGGCTGCGGAACGTCGTGTTCCTCCAGATCGCCAACAACATCGAGCCCGGGCTCGTCTACCAGGCGGAGTCGGGCGAGGCGTCCTGGACGGACCCGGCCGTCGTCGAGGCGTTCACGTACTGGCAGAAGCTGTTCACGGACGGGATCGCCCAGCAGGGCGCCCTGGCGCTCGACGCCTACCCGAACGGCGTCAACCAGTTCGAGGCCGGGAACGCCGCGATGATCCCGCTCGGCGCGTGGTGGATCCAGCAGTCCGACCCCTCGCGCTCGGACATCCCGCCGCTGTCGCAGGGCATGGAGGGCTACGAGCCCTTCCTCTTCCCGACGATCCCGGGCGGGGCTCCGGAGCCGCAGCTCGTCGGCGGCATCGACGTCGCGCTCGGCATCTCGAAGGACGCGAAGAACCCCGACCTCGCGTGCCAGGTCCTCACGGACTGGATCGCGGGCGACGGCGCCCAGGTGCTCATCAACACCTTCAACGACCTGCCCGCCGTGCAGGGCCTCGACCCCGAGGAGTTCACGAGCGACAAGCAGCAGGAGATGTGGAAGACGTTCACCGAGGACTGGATGCCCGAGGTGCAGTACTCGCGCTACTTCGAGTCGCCGAACATCGACACGGCCGTGGCCGACGCGCTGTCCGCGGTCGCCGCGGGCCAGTCGACGCCGGAGGAGGCCGCGGCCTCGGTCCAGGCGGTCCAGGACGGGCTGGGCTGACGATGGCAGCCCTCGTCTCCGGGCGACCCGCGGCGGCGACGCCGCGGGTCGCCGGGTCGCGCGCGACGACGCCGACGGGACGCAGCACGCGTCGCCGCCAGCAGCTCGTCGCGCTCGGCTTCATCGCCCCCGCGCTCCTGCTCTTCGCGGTGTTCGTCGTGTACCCGATCGTGTTCAACGTCCAGGCGAGCACGCTCGACTGGGACGGCGTCAACGCCGGGACGCCCGCGGGCGTCCAGAACTACGCCGACCTCGCCCAGGACCCGGTCTTCCACATCACGCTGCGCAACTCGCTGCTGTGGATCCTCCTGACGATCGTGCCGCAGGCCGTCATCGGCTTCACGCTCGCGTGGCTCCTCAACACCCGGTTGCGCGGGCGGACGGTCTACCGGGCGATCTTTTTCCTGCCGGCCGTCCTCTCGCCCGTCGTCGTGGGCATCGTGTGGCAGCGCCTGCTCGACCCGTTCAACGGCGTGCTCGCGCAGCTCGGTCGGGCCACCGGCCTCGAGGTCCTCACGCGCCCCTACCTGTCCGACCCGTCGACCGCGATCGTCACCGTGATCGTCGTCAACGTGTGGATGTGGTCGGGCTTCTCGATGCTCTTCTACCTCGCCGGGCTCCAGCTCCTCGACCACTCGGTCCTCGAGGCGGCGCGCATCGACGGCGCCAGCGGCTGGTCGCTGGTCCGGCGGATCGTCCTGCCGCTCCTCAAGCCCACCCACCTGTCGCTGGTCCTGCTCGGGATCATCGGCTCGCTCAAGACCTTCGAGCTCGTCTGGGTGCTCACCGAGGGCGGGCCCAACCACGCGTCGGAGCTCATGCCGACGTACATGTTCAAGGAAGCCTTCCAGCTCCAGTCGTTCGGCTACGGCGCGACGATCTCGGTCGTCCTGCTCGTCCTCGCGATCGGCTCGTCCGTCGCGATGCTGCGCACGTTCGGCGCGGGGTTCATCACGGGGGAGAAGTCATGACGGCACTCAGCTCCGGCACCGCCCGCGCGGGGCGCGCGCCCGACGAGGACGCCGCGCCCGGCGGCGCCCCCGCAGCGGCGCGCCGCCGCCGCGGCCACGGGCGCAGCAAGGACGTGGACGCGCCGCCGCGATGGTCGCACTGGCTGCTCGGGCCGCTCGCGGTGCTGTGGATGATCCCCGTGGTCATGGTCCTCGGGATCTCCCTCCTGCCGACGTCCAACCCCTCGACGACGGCGCTCGGGCTGTTCCCCGAGGAGCCCACGCTGCGCAACTACGTGACGATCTTCGAGACCAACCCGATCCTCCAGCACCTGCTGAACAGCCTGCTCGTGTCGGTCCCGTCGATCCTGCTCGTGGTCCTCCTCGGCTCCATGACGGCCTTCGCGCTCGCCCGCCTGCGGGTGCCGTTCCGCGGCGTCGTGTTCGTGGGGCTGCTGCTCGCGCTCGTGCTGCCCATGGCGAGCATCGTCGTGGCGGTCTTCAAGATCCTCCAGGCGATCGGCCTCTACGACTCGCTCCTCGGCCTCGTGCTCGCCTACACCGCGCTCGGGCTCCCGTTCGCCGTGATCATGATCCGCACCACCTACCTCGCGATCCCCGACGAGACGTACGAGGCCGCGCTCGTCGACGGAGCCTCCGCCTGGACCATCTTCTGGCGCATCTACTTCCCGCTCGGCAAGGCCGCGGCGGCCGTGGTCGTCATCTGGCAGCTCATGATGACGTGGAACGACTTCCTCCTCCCGCTCGTGGCGATCAGCGACAACGACCTCAAGCCGCTGACGCTCGTCCCCCTCGCGTACCGCGGGATCTACCTGAGCCAGCCGGGCGCGCTGTTCGCGGTGCTCGTGCTCATCTCGGTGCCGATCGTCGTCGTCTACCTATTCATCCAGCGGTACCTGGTGAACGGGCTCGCGGGGTCGGTCAAGTGAGCTACCTCGGCATCGACCTCGGGACCACCGGCACGCGCGTCGGCGTCTACGACGAGGGCGGCAACGAGCTCGTCGCGCGCTCGCGCCGCACCACGGTCGTGCGACCCGCACCCGGTCGCGCGCACGTCGACGCGGAGGCCGTCCTGGACGGCGTCGAGGCGCTCGTGCGCGACGTCGTCGGCGAGCCCGCGGTCCGCGCGGACCCCGTCGAGGCGCTGTCCTTCTCCACGCTGGGCGAGGCCGTCGTGCCCGTCGACCGCGCGGGCCGTGCGCTCGGTCCGGCACCGCTGAGCATGGACGGGCGCGGCGCGGCCTCCGCGGCACGGCTCCGGGACGCGCTCGGCGACGACGTCGCCCAGGAGATCACCGGTCAGCCGCTGCACCCCATGTTCTCCGTGCACAAGGTCCGGGACCTCCTGCCCGACGCCGCGCTGCCCGCGGCGGTCCGCACGATGGACGACTTCGTCGCGACCCGCCTGGGGGCGGCGCCCGCCGTCGACCTCACGATGGCGGCCCGCACCGGCGCGTTCGACGTGCGCTCGCGCACCTGGTCGGCCGTGGTCCTCGACGCGCTCGACGTCCCGGGGCACCTCTTCTCCCCGGCGGTGTCCGCGGGCGAGGTGGTCGGCACCGTCTCCGCGGACGCCGCCGAGCGCACCGGCCTGCGACCGGGCACGCCGGTCGTGGCCGGCGTCCACGACCAGGCCGCGGCCTTCCTCGGCGGCGGGGGGCGCCCCGGGCACCGGGCCGTGTTCTCGTTCGGGTCGAGCGACTGCCTCACGGTCGGGACGCGGGCCCGTCCCGGCGGCCTCGACGGCACCGGGCTCGCGACCTACCCCGTCGGCGACGACCTGTGGGTCACGCTCGCGGGGACCGCCGCCGGCGGGTTCGCGCTCGACTGGTTCTCGACCATCGTCCACCACGACCGGATCGACCCCTGGGCGTCGCTCTACGAGGTCGGCGCGGTGGACCCGCCCCCGCTCCTCGTCGCCCCGTACCTCGCGGGCTCGGGCACGCTCGACAACGACCCGTCGGCGCGCGGCGCGCTCCTCGGGCTGACGCTCGAGACGACGACCGCCCAGATCGCGCGCGCGTTCGTCGAGGCGTCCGGGTTCGAGCTCGCGAAGATCCGGGCCGCGCTCGCGGAGCGCGGCGTCCCCCCGGTCGAGGTGCACGCCGTCGGCGGCGGCTCGGCCAACCTCGCCGCGCTCCAGGCGCGCTCCGACGCCGCGGGCGTCCCGCTGCGCGCCGTCGTGCGCGAGGCCGCGGGACGGGGCGCCGCGCTGCTCGCGGCCCTCGGGGTCGGCACGTTCCGGAGCGTGCTCGACCTCCCTGCACCACCCGTCGTCCACGAGGCGAGCCCGGACCCGCGCCACGCGGCGTGGTACGCGCGGCAGCGCGCGACGTTCGACTCGCTCCACCGCCTCCTCACCCCCGTCAGCACGTCCCTCGCCGTCGAGCACCTCGACGGCACCGCACTCAAGGAGATCGCATGACCACGCTGGACACGTTCGACCTGCAGGCCGCGCGCGAGGACGTCCTCGCGTACTGCCTGGAGTCCGTGAAGCTCGGGCTCAACTTCAACACGCAGGGGAACATCAGCCTCCGCATCCCCGGCACGTCGACGTTCCTCATCACCCCGACGGACCTCGAGTACGACCGCATGACGCCCGACGACCTGGTCGTGGTCGACGAGGACGCGAACGTCGTCGAGGGCCACCTCCTGCCGTCCTCCGAGGTGACGGTCCACCTCGCCGTGTACGCCGCCCGCCCCGACGTGCAGGCGATCGTCCACACCGAGCCGACGTACGCGAACGTGTTCGGCGTGCTCGGGGAGCCGATCCGCGGCGCGCTCGTCAACATGGTCATCTACACCAAGGGCGACGTGCCGATCATGCCGTTCGCGCTGAGCAACTCGACCGAGTTCGGCCGCGACATGGCGCGCTACCTCGAGGACCGCAACGCCGTCGTGTGGGCCAACCACGGCCTGCTCACGGTCGGACCGAACCTGCGCGACGCGTTCAAGACGAGCGTCGCGGTGGAGAGCGCGGCGAAGGTGCTCTCCGCGGCGCGGGCCGTCACGGACGAGCCGATCGTGCTCGACTACGCGTCGCTGGGCATCACGCACACGCTCTGACCCGTGCCCGGCGTGCATCGTCCCCGCGGGGCCGGCCCGGCGGCCCGCCGCCGCCGGCTACCCGAGGACGTTGCGCGCCGGGTCGATCGGCACGCAGCCGCACGTCGTGCCGTAGGCGATGTCGTAGTCCATGTCGAGCAGGCGCGGCGGCAGCGCCGGGTTGTTCATGCGCTCCGTGAGGAGCTGGACGGTCCGCGCGGCGAGCGTCGCCGCCGGGGCGACGGCGTTCGTCGGCACCAGGCCCGTCGTCCCGACGCCGGGCACGTTGTCGAACGTCGTGAGCACGACGTCGGACGGCACCTTGAGCCCGAGGCGCTGCGCCGCGGTGAGCACGCCCCAGAACATGAGGCTGTTCGTCGCGAGCACGCCGAACGGCGGCTCGAGCGTCCGGAACAGCGAGTACGCGGCGGTCGCGGCCTCCTCGGACGTCGTGAGCCCGGCGAGGACGTGGTTCTCGGTCCCCGTCCGGCTGACGACGCGCTGGAAGGCCGTGTGCCGGTTGCGCAGGGTGGAGACCGCGAGGTCGCCCGCCACGAGGCACACCCGCTGCACGTGGTGCTGCTCGATCATGTGCAGGGTGAGCTGCTCGGCCGCGTGCCGGGCGTCCGGCAGCACGTGGTCGACCAGACCGCGGACGGAGGGGACCGTGCGGTCCACGACGACGGTCGGGACGGACTGCGCGAACTCCACCAGGCCCGGTGCGCCGGTCGGGAAGATCACGAGGCCGTCGACGTCGAGGCGCCGGAAGGCCGTGAGGATCGACTCCTCGGTGTGCAGGTCGTCGTCCGAGTCGGCGGAGAGCAACGTCGGGCTGACGTTCGCCAGCCGCTCCTGGAGCGCGCGGCTCACCGCGGCGAAGTAGTCGTTGCGCACGTCGGGGAACACCAGCCCGACGACCCCGGTCCGTCGCTTGCGCCCTCGCGGGCGGGCCTCGCCCTCCAGCCCCAGCTCGGCGATCGCGTCCTCGACGAGGCGACGGGTGGCCGCGGCGACGTGCGGCTCGTCGTTGACGACCCGCGACACCGTCTTGATGGACACCCCGGCGCGCGCGGCGATGTCGGCCAGCCGCACGGACCGGCCACCCGCTCCCGCGGTCCGGTCGTCGTCCTGCGTCACGTCGCCTCCGCCCGTCGCCCGCACGAACCCGTCGCCGTCCGCCCGGGCGGCACGCTCCCGACGACACGACAGGAAGGTCAGCCATGACCCTCGTCACGAACCGTACCCTGCTCGACGCCGCCGCCCGGGGTGGCTACGGCGTCGGCGCCTTCAACGTCGCCGACCTCGCGATGGCGACCGCGGTGCTCGACGCCGCGCGCGCGACGGCGAGCCCGGTGATCGTGGAGACCCTCGCGGGCTCCCACCCCTACGGCGACGACCGCCTCTGGTGGTCGCTCCTGCACGAGGCGGTCGCCGCGTACCCCGACGTGCCGGTCGCGCTGCACCTCGACCACGGACCGGACGAGGAGACGTGCGCGCGCGCCGTCGCGGCCGGCTTCACGAGCGTGATGATCGACGGCTCGGTCGGTCCGGACGGTCGCCCGGCCGGCTTCGAGGAGAACGTCGCGGTCACGCGCCGCGTCGTCGAGCACGCGCACGCGCACGGCGTGTCCGTCGAGGGGGAGCTCGGGACCATCGGCGGCTCGAAGGACGGCCGCAGCCACGCCGAGATCGTCCTCGCCGACCCGGAGCAGGCGGAGGAGTTCGTGCGCCGCACCGGCGTCGACGCGCTCGCCGTCGCGATCGGGACGTCGCACGGCGCCTACAAGTTCACGAGCCCGCCGGACGGCTCGGTCCTGCACATGGACCTCGTCGAGCGCATCGCGGCGCGGGTGCCCGGCACGCACCTCGTCATGCACGGGTCGTCGGGCCTGCCGGCCGACCTGCGCGCGACGATCAACGCGCACGGCGGCGACCTGCCGGAGTCGTGGGGCGTCCCCGACGCGGAGAAGGCGCGCGCGGCCGGCCTCGGGGTCCGCAAGATCAACCAGGGCATGGACCACTACATGGCGTTCACCGCCGGGGTCCGGGTCGCGCTCGCCCAGTCCCCCGGGGACGTGGACCCCGCGGCCTACCTCGCCGAGGGCCGGCGCTGGGCGCAGCGGCTCCTCGAGGAGCGCATGGCCCTGTTCGGGCAGGCGGGGCGGGCGGCCGACGTCGTGGCCCAGGAGGCCGCGGCGCCGCGCTGAGCCCGGTGCTCACGGCCCGGCGGGCGTCTCCTGCACGACCCGCCGGGCGGGCTCCTCGTCGCCCGCGAGCCGGTCCAGCAGGAGGCGGGCCGCCGTCGTGCCGAGGGCACGGGGGTCCAGGGGCACGAGCGCGACGTCGGACGTGCGCGACGTCGCGAAGGGCAGGTCGCCCACGATCCCGACCCCGAGCGCGGGACCGCTGCCCGGTCCCTGGCCGTCCACCGCGTCCGCCGGGGACGCCGCGGGGCGGCCGTGCGCGTCGGCGAGGGCGCGGAGCACCCCGACGCCCACCAGGTTGTTCGTCGCGACGACCGCGTCCGGCGGGTCGGGCCGGGCCAGCAGGGCGACGGTCGCGTCGTAGCCCCCGTCGACGCGGAAGTTGGCGTGCACGAGGAGGTCGTCCGCCTCGAGGCCCGCGCCGTCGAGCGCCTCCCGCCAGCCGCGTGCGCGGTCGACCGCCGTGCTCGTCGCGACCGGCCCGGTGACGCACGCGATCCGCCGGAACCCGCGTGCGACCAGCGCCTGCGCGGCGCGCCGCCCGAGCGCGACGTTGTCGAAGACCACCTGGTCCACGTCCTGGCCCACGCGGCGGTCGATCACGACGACCGCACGGCGCCGGGCGCGCAGCGCGGCGATCTCGGGAGACCCGCTCGCGGGCGCGACGACGACGCCCGCCATGTTCTCGTGCTCCGCCACCGCGAGGTAGCGCCCCTCCTTGGCCGGGTCGTCGTCGGTGTTGCAGAGGACGACGGAGTACCCGGCCTCCTGCGCGACGTCCTCGACGCCCCGAGCGACGGCCGTGAAGAACGGGTTCTCGACGTCGGGCAGGACGAGCGCGACGACGTCGCTGGAGCGGCGGCGGAGCGAGCGCGCGGTGCGGTCGGGCACGTACCCGAGGTCCTCGACCGCGGCGCGGACGGCGGCCGCGAGCTCGGGTCGCACGGTCTTGCCGTTGAGGACCCGGGAGACCGTGGCCGTGGACACGCCGGCGTGCCGGGCGACGTCGACGATGCGGGTCATGCCCGCGAGCGTAGCCGGGCGACCGGGTCCGATCCTTTCGGCTGCGGCACAATGGTCCGGTCATGGGCCCGGCGTCGGCCCTTCCGGTCGGGGACGAAGGGGCGAGGGTGTCGGTCGACACGGTGCGTGCAGGGTCGCTGGGGGATCGCCTGGCCCATGTCCTCAGGGTCGCGATCGTCCGCGGCGAGCTGGCCCCGGGCGAACGCCTCGTCGAGGAGGGCGTGGCGCGGCAGTACGACGTCTCGCGCGGGCCCGTGCGCGACGCGCTGCGCGTGCTCGCGGCCGAGCACCTCGTCGAGTCCGAGCGTCGGGGCTACGTGGTGCGCGGCGTGAGCGCCGACGACGTCGACGAGCTCTACGACGTGCGCAGCGCGCTCGAGGCTGTCGCCGTACGCGCTGCGGCGGAGCATGCCGACGAGGTCGACTGGAGCGCCAGCGAGGCGGCGCTCGCGGGCATGCGCGAGGCCGCCGACGCGGGGGACTGGTACACGTACGCCGCCCACGACCTCGCGTTCCACTCGACGCTCTACGCGGCAGTCCCCAACCGTCGGCTGCGGACCCTCTGGGCGCAGATCGAGCCGACGTTCGCGGTGATGCTCCAGGAGACCAACAAGCAGGACGTCGACCTGCACCCGTCCTGCGCCGACCACGAGCGCCTGCTCGACGCGATCCGTGAGCCTCGTCTCGACGAGGCTCTCGCCTACCTCCACGAGCACCTTGCCGGCTCCCGCCGCCGGATGAAGGACGCGCTGCACCAGCCGCGCCGCTGAGCGCCCCCGCACGCCCCACCACCGCCCCGGTCTGCCCCCGTGCAGGTCGGGGCTTTCTTCTGCCCTTCCGCGTGCGCGGCGCGAGGGGCCCGTCGCCTCGTCGCCACGACAGGCGCTAGGTGTTGACGGTTGACTGTTAACAGTAAACAGTGCCATCCTGACGGCGGCGCGAGGCAGCGCCCCGCGCAGCGACGCGAGACACCGACGAAGGAGACGTGCCCATGACCACGGCACCGGAGATCATCACCCCGCCCGTCACGACGTACGACGCCTCGGGCGCTCTCGACCTCGGTGCGCTGCGCGTCCTGCTCGCGCACGTCGAGCCGGAGGTCGACGGGGTCTTCGCCGTCGGCACCACGGGAGAGTTCCCCGCTCTCGACGCGTCGGAGCGCGGCGAGCTCGTCCGCACGAGCGTGGAGGTCTTCGGCCCCGAGCGGACCGTCGCGCACGTCGGCGCCGCGTCGGTGCGCGAGGCGCTCGGGCACCTGCGGGTCGCCGAGGAGGCGGGCGTGCGCCGCTTCGCGGCGATCACCCCGTACTACCTCACCGCGAGCGACGAGGGCGTGGTCCGCTACTACGCCGAGCTCCGCGCGGCGACGCAGGGCGAGCTCTACGCCTACGTCTTCCCCGACGTCGCGTGCTCGGACGTCGCGCCCGCGCTGCTCGCGCGCCTCGCCGACCTCGGCCTCGACGGGGTGAAGACCTCGGGTGCCGCGTCCGCGCGCGTCGACGAGTACCGCGCGGCCGCCCCGGGCCTCGCCCTGTGGTCCGGGAACGACGCGGACCTGCCCCACGTGGTCGCTGTCGGCGGGCGCGGGACCGTGTCCGGGGTCTCCGGCGTCGCCCCCCGGGCCTTCGCGGACCTGCGCGCAGCCCTCGTGGCGGACGACGCGGCCGCCGTCGTGCAGGCGCAGGCCGTCGTGCAGCGTCTCGTCTCCGCGCTGGGCCCGAGCATCGCGCGCCTCAAGTACGGGCTCGACGTCCAGGGTCTCCCCGGAGGAGCCACCCGTATGCCGATCGACCCGCCGTCCGACGCCGTGAAGGCGGAGATCCGCGCGGCGCTCGCCGCCGCCGGGCACGACCTCGCCGCCGCCTGACACCCGCCTCGAACCGCTCGACCCGCGGCGCCCCGGACGGGTGCCGCGGGAGGGGCCCGGGCCCTCGCCGCTGAGACCCGGAGCCCCCACACTGAGATCAGCGGAACCCCGCACCGAAGGAACAACGATGTCCGTCACCGCACCCGCGGCCCCGCTCACGAGCAGGCGGTACGCCTGGAAGGTCACGCTCTCGAGCTTCGTCGGCAACACGCTCGAGTACTACGACTTCCTCGTCTACGGCACCGCCGCCGCGATCGTCTTCCCCGCCGTCTTCTTCCCGTCCGAGAACTCGTTCGTCGCCACGCTGTCGTCCCTCGGCACGTTCGCCGTCGGGTTCCTGGCCCGCCCGCTGGGCGGCATGTTCTTCGGCCGCCGCGGCGACAAGCAGGGGCGCAAGTCCACGCTCGTCCTCACGCTCGCGATCATGGGGACCGGGACCCTGCTCATCGGCTTCCTGCCGTCCTACGACTCGATCGGCCTCCTCGCGCCGGCGCTGCTCGTCGTGCTCCGGCTCGTCCAGGGCTTCGCCGTCGGCGGCGAGTGGGGCGGGTCGATGATCATCGTGCTCGAGTCCACGAACCCGCGGCACCGCGGCTTCTACACGTCGTGGCCCAACACCGGCGGCTTCTCCGCGCAGATCCTCATCACCCTCGTGTTCGCCTGGGTGTACACGCTCGACGACGCCCAGCTCCAGTCGTGGGGCTGGCGCGTGCCGTTCTGGCTCTCCGCCGTCGTGCTGGCCGTCGGCCTGTGGATGCGCCGCTCGCTCGAGGAGACGCCGGTCTTCACCGACGCCGTCGCCGGGCTCGAGAAGGAGGGCCGCAACCGCTCGCTCACCGTCGAGAACCTCGAGGCCAGCCAGGCCGCCATCCGTGAGCGCCAGGAGCGCGACGCCGCCGCGGCCGCGGAGCCCGCGTCGCAGGCGCCCACCCGCGGGCCGCTCGCGAGCGTCTTCCTCGAGGACTGGCGCAACCTGCTGCGCATCGTCGGGCTGCGCTTCGCCGAGGCGCTGCCGTACTTCCTGCTCACGGTCTTCGTGCTCAGCTACGGCCCGCAGCACCTCGGCATCGAGAAGGAGAGCCTCAACACCGCGATCCTCATCATGGCGGTCCTCGCGTTCCCCGCCCACGGGATCTTCTCGTGGATCTCCGACAAGATCGGTCGCCGGCCGGTCTACTTCTTCGGGGCCCTCGTCGTGTTCGTCATGGCCTTCCCGTTCTTCGGTCTGCTCAACACCGGCAGCTTCGTGCTCATCGTGCTCGGGTACGTGCTCATGCTGAACCTGGGGCACAACGCCATCAACTCGATCCAGCCGGCGTTCTTCGCCGAGCTCTTCCCGGCCGACCGGCGCTACTCCGGCGCGGCGACGGGCCGCGAGATCGCGTCGATCGTCGCGGGCGGCCTGACGCCGTTCATCGCGACCGCGCTCGCGGGCGAGGACGGGTCGCGGTGGCAGCTCGTCGCGCTGTACGTCATGGTCGGCGCGCTCATCACGATGCTCACCGTGTGGAAGACGCCGGAGACCTTCCGGCGCGACCTCAACGTCGTCGGCGAGACCGTCCGGTGACGACGCCCGTGGAGCGCCTGCTCGTGTCGGGCGACGGCGGGGCGTGGGCCCAGTGCCACGCGTCCACCGTCGCCCGCACGGGCGGGCGCACGCTCGTGGCGTGGTTCGCGGGGACCCGGGAGGGCACGCCGGACAACGCGATCTGGCTCGTCGCCGAGGAGGACGGCGTCTGGGGCGAGCCCCAGGTCGTGCTCGGTGAGGACGACGACGTCGCGTGGTGGAACCCGGTGCTCGCCGTCGCCCCCGACGGGCGGCTGTGGCTGTTCGCGCACCGCGGCGCCCGGATCTCGCGCTGGGTCACGTGGTATCGCACCTCGACGGACCACGGCCGGACCTGGACGGAGCCCCGCGAGCTCGTCCCCGGCGACGCGAGCGGGGGTCGCGGTCCGGTGAAGAACCCCCCGGTGGTGACGCCGGAGGGTGCGTGGCTCGCCCCGTCGTCGGTCGAGAGCGGTGGTGCCGAGCCCGTGTGGGCGGCGCGCTTCGACCGTTCCGAGGACGCCGGGGCGACCTGGGCGCTCGCGGACGTCCCCCTCGACCGGTCGCACGTACGGGGCGCGGGGATCATCCAGCCGGCGCTCTGGACGGGGGACGACGAGCTGGTCGCGCTGTGCCGGTCGAGCGAGGGCGTCGTGTACCGCACGACGTCGGACGACGACGGGCGCTCATGGTCGCCCGCGGTGCCCACCCGGCTCCCCAACAACAACTCCGGGCTCACGGTCCTCCGGCTCCCGAGCGGGCGTGTCGTGCTCGTCCACAACCCCGTGGGGGAGGACTGGGGCGCACGGTGCCCGCTGAGCCTCTCCGTCTCCGACGACGACGGGGTCACCTGGCGCCCGGCCGTCGAGGTCGAGGACGGTGTCGTGCCGCCCGCGAGCATCGCCGGCGTCGGGCTGCCGACCGTCGCGGAAGAGGGCGCTCCGAGCGGCTTCGCCGCCGGCGACACGGGGATCGTCACGGACGGCCGAGGGGAGTACTCCTACCCGTCCGCGACGCTCGACGACGACGGGTCCGTGCTCGTCGGCTACACCTGGCAGCGGCGCGGCATCGTCCTCGCGCGCGTGCCGGTGGACCTGCTCGACCGGGCTCCGGCGCAGGGGCGGAAGGACGGCGGCGCACCTGCCGCTCCTGCGGGCCGATGAGGATCGCCCGCCTCCGCACACCGCACGGACCGCGCGCGGCGGTGCTGGACGGCGACTCCTGGGACGTGCTCGTGGCCGACGTCCCCGAGCCCGCGACCGGTCGCGACGGTCGACCCGTCCTGCCGGCGTCGAGCGGAGCCCGGTTCGCGGCCGACGACCCTGCGGTCGCCGCCGCGCTCCTCGCGCCGTGCCGCCCCCGGGTCGTGGTCGGCATGGCGCACAACAGCGGGCCCGAGGGGCGGGCGCTGCCGCCGCAGGCGTTCCTGAAGTCGGCGCGCACCGTCGTCGGCCCCGGGACGGTCGTGCGCCACGATCGCACGCTGGGCGCCCTGGTGGCGGAGGCAGAGGCGGCGGTCGTCGTCGGGCGGCCGTGCCGGGACCTGCGCCCCCACGACGTGCCGGGCGTGCTGCTCGGGTGCACCGTCGCGGACGACCTCACGGCCGACGACCAGGTGGCCCTCGACGCGATGATGACGCGGTCGAAGAACGGCAGCGGCTTCACCCCGCTCGGGCCGTGGGTCGACACGGACGCGCGGCTCGACGACGCCGAGCTGGTCGTCGAGGTCGAGGGCGTCGAGCGCGCACGCTCCACGACCGCGGGGCTCGCCTACGGCGTCGTCGAGCAGCTCGTCTTCCTCACGCGTCATCTTGAGCTCGGCCCGGGGGACGTCGTCCTCACCGGTGCCCACCGGTCGGCCGTGCCCCTCGGCGAGCGTCCCGCGGGCGGTATCGAGGTCGCGCTGAGCGTCGGTGGCGTGGGGACGCTGCGCCACCGCGTGGCCTGAGGCTCAGGCGGGCTCGGTCCCGACCGTCCCGTCGACGTAGTACCAGCGGTCGCCCTCCCGGACGAACCGGCTGACCTCGTGGAGCCGACCGCGGTCGGTGCGGTCCGCGCGCGACCGGTGGTGCGCGACGAACTCGACGACCCCCGTGGTGTCGAACGGGCCACCCGCCTCCGTGCGCAGCACGTCGAGGCGGCGCCACACGACGTCGTCGTCCAGGTCGAGATCGGTCGGCCGCGTGGACGGGTGCCAGGTCGCGCCCAGGTAGCCGGCGTCCCCGACGGCGAACGCGCTGTAGCGCGAGCGCATGAGCGCCTCGGCGGTCGGGGCGTACGGTCCCGGGGCGGTGCCGTCCGGCGCGGGGCGCAGCCCCGCGTGGTAGCGGCCGCAGCACGCCGCGTAGGCGTCGCCGGACAGGCAGGGGCACCGCGCGTCGTCCGTGATCGGGTGGGCGGTCATGCCGCCGAACCTACCGGGGTCTCGCGCACGCTCGGGCACGCGCGACGACGCCCGCCCACCGGGTGGTGAGCGGGCGCCGTCGTGATGAACCTCAGCCGGGCGCGGGGCCCGGGCGGTCCGGTGCCGAGGTCGGCGTCAGTCCTGCGCGGCCCACGGGCCCCAGCGGTCGCCGGGCTCCTGGTTCCGCGTCCACCACTTCGCGGTGTACGTCGTCCCCTCGTGGGTCACGGTGTCGCCCTTGACGTAGACGCGGCTCGGCTTCCACGCGCCGACCCCGTCCGCGTCGACCCCCGCGATCTCCTCCCACGGGCCCCACGCGTCGGCGCCGGGCACCTGGCCCTTGGTCCACCACTGCGCGCGCCAGACGGCGCCCGCGTAGGTGACCGTGGTGCCGCCCGCGTAGGCGGTGGTCTTCGACCAGGCCGGCGGTTCGGTGTACGTCGGCTGGGCCTGCGGGTTGAACTCGTCCGTCACGACCGTCTTCGCCGCGTTGGTCAGCGGGTCGTCGAGCAGGAGCACGTCGAGGCCCTGCTGGATGTCGTTCGAGATGATCGCGCCGTTGTACCAGTACGCCGACCACGAGCCGCCGAGGATCAGGCGCTCCGAGGACAGCGGCCCGCGGTCGAACCACGCGATCTCGACCGGGTTCGCCGAGTCCGTGAAGTCCCACACCGAGATGCCGCCCTGGTACCAGGCCTGGACCATGATGTCGCGGCCCGGGACGGGGATGAGCGAGCCGTTGTGCGCCACGCAGTTCTCCGTCGCGGCCTGCTCGCGCTCGATCTTGTAGTAGCTCTTGAACACGAGCTCGCCGCCCACGATGTCGTAGATGGCGTCCGCGCCCTTCTCCGGCCCGACCGTCGGGTTGCACGTGGGCGCGCCGCCGCCCCCGAGCTCGTCCGTGAAGACGACCTTGGTGCCGGCGTTGTTGAACGTCGCCGAGTGCCAGAACGCGAAGTTCGTCGTGTCACGGACCACCTCGGTGACCACCGGGTGCGCACGGTCGGAGATGTCCATGAGGATGCCGTCGCCCATGCACGCGCCCGCCGCGAGGTCCTTCGACGGGTAGGTCGTGATGTCGTGGCAGCCCGACGTCGTGCTCGAGCCGTTGCCGCCGGGGTTGCCGCCGGGGTTCTCGCCCTCGTCGGGGAAGAGGACCGGGGTCGAGACGAGCTCGGCCGCGGCCGGGTCGTCGAGCGGGATCTGCACGACCGAGATGAGGTCGTGCGGCGGCTGGCAGTCGGGGAACGCCGCGTTGGGGCTGTACGACGAGACGTAGACGAACAGCTCCTCCCCGTCCTTCGACGGCGCGAGGGAGTGCGTGTGCGAGCCGCACTGCGTCTCGACCGACGACACGTACTCGGGCGACGTCGGGTCGGAGATGTCGAAGACCTTGATGCCCTCCCACGAGTCCTTGATCGTGGCGCTCTGGGCGACGTTCTGGCACGAGTCGTTGCTGCGCGAGGAGTCGGTGCTGAGGACGAGGAGGTCCCCGTAGACCGAGATGTCGTTCTGCGACCCGGGGCAGACGACCTGCGCGACCTGCTGCGGGGCCGTCGGGTTCGCGACGTCGTACACCGTGAACCCGCCGTAGTTGCCGGCGAACGCGTAGCGGCCCTGGAACGCGAGGTCGCTGCTGTACTGGCCCTCGGGCGCGAACTCGCCGTTCTTCGGGATGTTCGCGACGCGGGTCAGGTTGGGGCTGCCGGCGACCTCTCCGGGCGCCAGGACGTCGGTGGCCTGGGCGAGGGGAGCGAGGCGCTGGGCGGGTAGGTCCGCGAGAGAGCCGGCGGCCTGCTCGGTGAGCGCGGCCACCGCCTCGGGAGAGCCGTCGGACGGTTCGGCGGACGCCGACGAGGCCACGGCGAGCGAGGAGACGGCGAGCGTGGCCGCCATGGACGAGGCGAGCAGGACCCGGCTTCTTTGCCGGCGCGTCTTGTTCGTCGTTCGATGCACGAGCGAAACAC
Organism: Cellulosimicrobium funkei; assembly: GCF_001019615.1. Lineage (GTDB taxonomy): Bacteria > Actinomycetota > Actinomycetes > Actinomycetales > Cellulomonadaceae > Cellulosimicrobium > Cellulosimicrobium cellulans_E. The sequence continues at coordinate 458,178 of NZ_JNBQ01000001.1, forward strand.
CTCCTTGGTAGTGTTCTGCGAATTCTGTCCGGCAGGTGTGATCTGGACCACCCCAAGCGCGCGCATCGCGGCGACTTTTTACACGGAGGGAACAGGGCGGGTGCAGAGTTTTCCCAGCGGTAACGCGGCCCCGACCGTCGGCGCACGCACCCTGACCTGCGCCGTCGTCGTGCTCGGGGTCGCGGTCGGCGCCGCGGCGTGCACGCCGGACCCGGAGCCGACCTCGACGCCATCGAGCGTCGTCGTGCAGCCCGGCCGGCCGGGCGAGGAGGCGACGACGGTCGCGCCCGAGGACTACGACGCCGCGCCCGGGGAGGACTCCTGGAACCAGGCGGACGCCGCGTTCGTGACCGGGATGATCGAGCACCACCTCCAGGCGCTGGAGATCGCGGCGCTCGCGCCGGACCGCGCCGGGTCCGACGCCGTCCGGTCGTTCGCGGAGCGCGTCACCGCCGCGCAGGGCCCCGAGGTCCACGCGCTCGCGTCGTGGCTCCAGGCCCGGGACCTGGCCGTCCCGGAGGGGGCGGAGGGCGACGGCGGCACGGGGCCCCGCGCGCCCGACGGATCGGGGCACGAGCACGGTGACGGGGCGTCCGGGATGCTCACGGACGAGCAGCTCGCCGCGATCGAGGGTGCGAGCGGCGCGGAGTTCGACCGCCTCTTCCTCGAGGGGATGATCCAGCACCACCAGGGGGCGCTCGACATGGTCGAGGTCGTGCTCGTCGAGGGCCAGGACCTCTTCGCGAACGAGATCGCGGCCGAGACCGCCGCCGGCCAGGGCGGCGAGATCGACCGCATGCGCGACCTCCTCGCCGCCCTCTGACGCACCGAGCCAGAGCCGAGGCCCGCGAGGTAGAGCCGTGGTCGCGCGAGGTAGAGCCGTGGTCCGTGCGCCGGTTCTCTTGCCGGGGTGTGCGCGACCGTGGCCCGCCCCGACGTCGGGACGAGCCACGGTCGCCTGCCCGCGACAGGCAAGGTCAGCAGTAGAGGTTCGCGCCCGTCGTCGTGCCGAGGATCTGCGCGAAGCGCTGGAACGCGGTGACGCGCGACTGGACCTGTGCCGGGTTGCCGCCGTTGCACTCGATCGAGCCGTTGATCGAGCGGATCGACTCGCCGAAGCCGGCGCCGGAGACGATCGCCTGGTGCCCGGACATCGAGCCCGCGCCGGACTGCGTGTTCCAGAACCAGAGTCCGGTCTTCCACGCGACCGCCGAGTTCTGCTCCACGAGGTACGGGTTGTTGAGCAGGTCGATGCCGAGCGCGTCGCCCGCGGCCTTGTAGTTGTAGTTCCAGCTCAGCTGGACCGGACCCTTGCCGTAGTACGCGCTCTGGCCCGCCGGGCAGCCGTAGGGCTGCGAGTAGTCGCAGTAGTGCGGGTAGTTCGCGGTGTTGATCTCCTTGATGTAGACGAGGCCGCCGGTCTCGTGGTTGACGTTCGCGAGGAACGCCGCGGCCTCGCGCTTGGCGACCTCGGTGCCGCCCGTCGTCGCGAAGCCCGGGTAGGCGGACAGCGCGTCGACGAGGCCCTGGTACGTGTAGAACGCGTTCCGGTTCGGGAACATCTGGTTGAACTGCGCCTCGGAGACGACGAAGCCGCTCGGGTTCCCGGGGTTCCCGGGGTTGCCCGGGTCGGTCCCGCCGCCGCAGGCGCCCTGGGTGCGCCAGACGCCCCACTCGCCGGTGGTGCCGGGCGTCTCGCCCTGGGTCCACCAGCCGGCCTTCCAGTTCTGGCCGCCGTGCGAGACGACGGCGCCGCCCAGGTAGACCGTGCCGGAGCTCCACGCGGGGGCGCAGGTCGCGGCGTGCGCCTGCTGCGCCGGGCCGGCGACGGCCCACGAGAGCGCTCCCACGAGCGTGAGAAGAACGGCGAGGAGCAGGGCGAGGGGTCGGGTGGCGGGCCGCTGGGCGACCGCGGCGGGCGCCGCGGGTGAGGACGACGCCGGAGCTCGGGTGTGCATCGGTGCACCTTTCGTCGGTGGTCGGGTCGGTTCGAGCCTGGCGGCGCCTCGCCGTGGTGGACAACCCCCGTACGCAGAACCCCGTACCCGTGGACGGTGCGAGGCAGAGCCTCGGTCGCACGAGGTAGAACCCTGGTCACGACCACGGCTCTACCTCGCGTGACCACGGTTCTACCTCGGCGTGGGGCGTGCGGCGGGGTTGACGTCCGGGCGGGCGGGTGCGAGAGTGTGCGCATCCCGGAAACGTTTCCAGGGCTGTCGAGGTCGTCAGCCTGGAAACGTTTCCAGAACGACGGTCCTTCGACGACGAGGTGGACGACAGTGACGTCATCACGCGCCACGCTGATCCAGGTGGCACAGCGGGCCGGGGTCTCCCTGGCCTCGACCTCCCGCGCCCTGCACGGGACGGGCGCGAGCCCGGCGATGGTCGAGCGCGTGCGCGCCGCGGCCACGGAGCTCGGCTACAGCCCGGACGCGATCGGGCGGTCGCTGCGCCTGAAGAAGACGTTCCAGGTCGCGTTCGCCGTCGCCGACATCGGCAACCCCGTCTACGTCGAGATGATGACGGCGATCCACGAGGTCCTCGCGCCGCACGGCTACCGCGTCGTCGTCATGACGACCGGGGACACGACGTCCTCGACCGTCGAGCTCGTGCGCAGCCTGTCGCGCGGCTTCGTCGACGCGATGATCCTCAGCCCGCTGCGCACCGACGACGAGCTCGTCGAGGAGATCCGGCAGGCGCCGGTCCCCGTCGTCGTCATCGGCCGCACCCTCGCCGACCGCGGCATCGACTCCGTCTCCACCGACTCGGCGGGCGGCATCGGCGAGGCCGTGCGTCACCTGCTCGGACTCGGCCGCCGCCGGCTCGCGTTCCTCAACGGCCCGCTCGACACCACGCCCGGTGAGGCGCGCCAGCGCGGCTTCGACGCCGCGACGCGCGCCGACGACTTCACGGGGGAGCGCGCCGACGCCGTCGTCGCGGCGGACTTCACCGTCGCGGCGGGCCTCGCGGCCACGCGCGCGCTCCTCGACGGGTCCGACGACGGCGCCCGCCCGGACGCGATCGTCGCGGCCAACGACCTGCTCGCCATCGGCGCGATCCGGGCCGTGCGCGAGCGCGGGCTGTCGGTCCCCGAGGACGTCGCGGTGACCGGCATGGACGACACCGAGATCGGCCGGGTGTTCCAGCCCAGCCTCACGAGCGTCTCGCTCGGCTCGACCGAGCGCGGGCGGATCGCGGCGGAGCTCGTGGTCGACCTCGTGGACGGCGACGCGCGGGCCGGGCGCCACACCGCGGTCGGTCCGCGCCTCGTCGTGCGCGAGTCGACCGCTGCGCCGGCCGCGACGCCCCAGGCGTCCGGGCAGGACCGGGCGAGCGACGCCGTCGTGCACGGGGCAGCCGCCGACGCCGCGGGAGGGGTGACCCGATGAGCGCTCCGACCCTTGCAGGCGACCCGCACGCCGCGGCCGCCCGCCGACCCGACCGCGGCGCCCCGCGCCGGACGGGAGGCATGGCCCGCGCCAAGCGGCGCGAGGCGATCGCGCTCGTCATGCCGTCGCTCCTGCCGATCCTCGTGCTGAGCGTCGCGCCGCTCGTCATGGGCGTCGCGCTCGCGTTCACGGACGCGCGGCTCGTGCGCCACCCGGACTACCAGTTCGTGGGCGTCGACAACTTCGTGCGCCTCGCGGACAACTCGTTCTTCTGGGACTCGTTCCGCATCGGCATGATCTGGGCCGTCTCGGTGACGCTGCTCCAGCTCGTCGCGGCGATGGGCCTCGCGCTCCTGCTCAACTCCGGGCTCCGGCTCCAGGGGCTGACGCGCGTCCTCGCGCTCATCCCGTGGGCCATGCCGCCGGTCGTCGTGGCGATCATGTGGCAGATGATCTACTCGCCCAACGCCGGGCCGCTCAACGCGTTCCTCGGCGCCCTGGGACTGCCGGACGACATCAACTGGCTCGCCGACTTCTCGACCGCGCTGCCCGCCGTGATCGTCGTCGGCGTGTGGGTGGGCATGCCGCAGACCACGGTGACGCTGCTCGCCGGGCTCCAGCAGATCCCGGACGAGCTGCACGAGGCCGCCGCGATGGACGGCGCGGGCGCGTGGCGCCGCTTCACCGCGGTGACGCTCCCGAGCCTGCGCCCGATCATCACGTCGATCACGTCGCTGAACTTCATCTGGAACTTCAACTCGTTCTCGCTGGTCTACGTGCTCACCGAGGGCGGACCGGGCGGCCGGACCATGCTGCCGATGCTCTTCACCTACCTGGAGGCGTTCAAGAACCGCAACATCGGCTACGCCGCCGCGATGGGCGTGGTGCTCGTCGTCGTGGTCGTCCTCCTGCTCGCGATCTACCTGCGGTCGCAGTTCCGCTCCGAGAAGGAGAGCTGACCCGTGCGCGCACTCGTCCGCCCGGCCCAGTACGTGGCCCTCGCGTTCTACATCCTCTTCCTCGGCTTCCCGCTGCTGTGGCTCATCTCGGCGTCGCTCAAGTCGTCGGGCGAGCTCAACTCGCTGACCGTGAGCCTGATCCCGCAGGACTTCCACTGGGAGAACTACTCGCAGGCGCTCTCGCGGCAGGGCCTCGTGCGCTCGGCGTGGAACAGCGCGATCGTCGCGGTCGTCTCGACGGCGCTCGTCGTCGTCATCGCGCTGCCCGCGTCGTACGTGCTCGCGCGCCTGCGCGGCAAGATCCGCGCGGCGGGCGTCGGCTGGATCCTCGTGAGCCAGGTGTTCCCGGTGATCCTCATCATCCTGCCGCTGTTCCTCATCCTGCGGACCATCGGCCTCACGGACTCGCTCGTCGGGCTCACGCTCGTCCACACCACGTACACCCTGCCGTTCGCGCTGTGGATGATGCAGGGCTACGTGTCCGCGATCCCCGTGGACCTCGAGGAGGCGGGCTCGATGGACGGCGCGAGCCGGTTCACCGTGCTCCGCACGATCGTCTTCCCGCTGCTCATGCCGGGCATCGTCGCGACGGCGATGTTCAGCTTCGTCTCCTCGTGGAACGAGTTCTTCTTCGCGCTCGTCCTGCTCCAGTCGCCCGAGAACTACACGCTGCCCATCACGCTGAAGATGTTCATCGGCGGCGAGGGCAAGGTGGCGCTCGGCCCCCTCGCCGCGGGCTCCGTGCTCGCGGCCATCCCCAGCATCGTCTTCTTCTCGATCATGCAGAAGAAGCTCACCGGCGGTCTGCTGTCCGGCGCCGTGAAGGGGTGACCCCCCATGTACCCCCCCTGCAACACCCCCACCCGAAAGGTAGAACCATGAAGACTCGTGGTGCGTCCATCGCCGCATGCCTCACGATCACGACCCTGCTCGTCGCCTCCTGCTCGAGCGGGGGCGGCAGCGAGGACGGCGCCGACGGCGGCCCGGTCACGCTGAAGTTCCAGTCGCTGTCCGACCAGCCGGCCGCCATCGAGGCGACCGAGAAGATCGTCGCGGACTGGAACGAGGCCAACCCCGACGTCCAGGTCGAGATCGTGCCCGCGGGCTGGGACGGGATCTACGACAAGCTCATCACGCAGTTCAACGGCGGCGCCGCGCCGGACATCATCCACTACGAGGCCGCGAGCATCGTGCCCTTCGCCGTGGACGGCTACCTGGCCGACCTGTCCGAGTACATGTCGGACGAGAAGCGGGCCGACATCCCCGAGGGCATCCTCGACTCCGTGACGGTCGACGACCAGGTCATCGCGTACCCGACCGAGCTCCAGTCCTACATGGTGTTCGCCAACAAGACGATGCTCGAGGCCGCCGGCGTCGAGGTCCCCACGGGCGACACGATGACGTGGGACGAGCTGCGCGAGATCGCGAAGGCCACCACGAAGGACGGCGCGTACGGTCTCGGGTGGGGGCTCGCGAGCCCGACGGCCGCGTTCATGGCCATGGCGCCCGGCTTCGGCGGCCAGTACTTCGAGGGCACCGGCGCCGACGCGAGCATCACCATCGGCGAGGGCGAGATGGCGCTGCCGGAGCTCGTCGACGAGATGGCGCACACCGACAACACCGTGCTGCCGGTGACGCTCACGCAGTCCGGCTCGGAGACGCTCGCGTCGTTCTACGCGGGCCAGGTCGCCATGACGATCCAGGGCTCGTTCCAGGCCGCGAACATCGCCAACGACGCGCCCGAGGGCTTCGACTGGGTCGTGCTGCCCCCGCTCGAGGGTCCCGACGGCGCCGAGCAGGCCGCCAACCCGCAGACGCTCTCGGTGAACATCGACTCCGAGCACGTCGAGGAGTCCGCGGAGTTCATCGAGTTCTTCACCGACACGGAGAACCTCGCCGCGCTCAACGAGGCGGACGCGCTCATCCCGGCCACGACGTCGGCCCAGGAGGCCATGGCGTCCTCGCTCGGTGACGAGAACGGCTGGTCGACGATCCTCTCGTCCGGCCAGTACCTCACGTCGGCCCCGTACCTGTTCGTCGACGCGTACGCGCAGTGGAAGGACACGGTCGCGACGCCCGCGTACCAGAAGTTCCTCGCCCAGGAGATCGACGCCGACCAGCTCGCGACCGAGCTCGAGGCCGGCTGGGACGAGATCACCAAGTAGCAGGACAGGCGGCGGGGCGGTCGACGGACGACTGCCCCGCCGGGAACCGCGGCCCTCACGGGTCGCACCGGGCGCGACCGGCGCCGAGAGAGATCGACAGGGAGTGGACCGTGACCTGGCTGGACGACCGAGCGGTGGCAGTGATCACCGGAGCGGCGGTGGGGGACGCGCTGGGGGGCGCCACCGAGGGCTGGACCCCCGAGCAGATCGAGGAGCGCCACGGGGGGCGCGTGACGGGGATCGTGGAGCCCTGGTACCCGAACTGGCAGGACGCGCGTCCGATCGCGCCCTACCACAAGGGTGACGGGCACATCACGGACGACACCCTCATGACGCGCGCGCTCGTGGAGGTGTACGCGAAGCGCCGCGAGCACCTCGACGCGTACGCGATGGCCGAGGACCTCGTGCCCCTCATGATCGGCGAGCCGCGCTGGATCCCCGAGCTCGAGTCCACGGCCCTGCTGCTCCAGCGCGTGTTCCTCGCGGAGAAGTGGATCGTCGCGCGCCTGCACTACGGGCACGTCGACCCGCGCGAGGCCGGGGTCGGGAACGTCGTCAACTGCGGCGCCGCGATGTACGTCGCGCCCGTCGGCCTCGCGAACGCGGGCGACGCGCGCGGCGCGTACGCCGAGGCGATCGACCTCACCGGCGCGCACCAGTCGAGCTACGGCCGCGAGGCCGCGGGAGTGTTCGCGGCCATGGTCGCCGCGTCCGTCGCGCCGGGGGCGACGGTCGACGACGTCGTGCACGCCGCGCTCGACGTCGCGCACGACGGCACGGCCGCCGCGCTCCAGGCCGTCGTCGAGGCGTTCGACGGCTGGACGACGGCGCCCACGACGGACGAGGAGGAGCGCGCCCTCGCGCGGCTCGTCCGCGACACGGTCGCGCCGTTCGACTCCGTCGGGCCCGCGTACCGGCAGATGTCGATGGACGCGCGCCGCCCGTCGCGCACCAAGTCCATCGAGGAGCTTCCCGCGGCGCTCGGCTTCGTGCTCGGGCACCGCGGCGACTTCCGCGGCGCGGTGCTCGGCGCCGTGAACTACGGACGCGACGCGGACTCGATCGCCGTCATGGCCGGCGCGGTCTGCGCGGGCCTGGGCGGGACGGCCGTCGTGCCGGACGAGTGGCTCGACGCGATCGAGGAGGCGAGCCGGATGGACATCCGGGAGACCGGCCGGCTCATGGCGTCCGCGGCGGCGGACATCCTCCGCGCCGACCGCGAGCGCGCCACGTCGCGCCTGCGCGCGCTCGCCGAGCTCGGCGGCGCGTCCGTGGACGGGAGCGGCCTCGGGGTGCCCGACGGCGCCGCGCGGGCGGGTGACCCGGCGTGAGGCTCACGTGGGCCCAGCCCGAGGACCTGCTCGCGCACGAGCTCGTCCAGGCGGCGGCGGAGGACAAGGACGCCGCGGTGCTCGCGGACGTCCGCGACCGCTGGGTCGCCGCGGGCGGAGACCCCGTCCCCGCGGTGAGCGGAGCCGGTCCCGTCCCCGCGACCCCGGCGCTGCGCGCGCTCGCGCGCGACCTGCTCGTCGAGCTCGACGCGCTCGCCGCGGCGCCCGCGCCGCACGAGCCCGACGACTGGGACGCGATCCTCGCCACGCTCCCCGCGGCGCCCGGCCTGCCGACCCGCCCGGGTGCCGTCGGCTCCTCCGCCGGCACGGGAACCAGCACCGCCACCGACGCCGCGTACGCCGACCGCGTGCTCGGCGCGTGGACCGGCCGCGCGGCGGGCTGCCTGCTCGGCAAGCCGGTCGAGAAGATCCCGCGAGCCGGGATCGAGGAGATCCTGCGCGCGACGGGCCGGTGGCCCCTCGACCGCTGGTTCACCGCCGTCGGGCTGCCCGACGACGTCGCCGCGCGCTGGCCGTGGAACCGACGCAGCGCCCCGACGTCGCTCGAGGAGAACATCGACGGGATGCCCGAGGACGACGACCTCAACTACCCGATCCTCGCGCTCGCCCTGCTGGAGCGGCACGGGCGCGGCTTCACGACGGACGACGTCGCGCAGCTCTGGCTCGACGCGCTGCCCGCGGGCCGCGTGTTCACGGCCGAGCGCGCCGCGTACCGCAACATCCTCGACGCGCGGCCGGTGCCGGAGACGGCGACGCACCACAACCCGTTCCGGGAGTGGATCGGCGCGCTCATCCGCACGGACGTGCTGGGCTGGGTCTCGCCCGGCGACGTGCGCGAGGCCGCGCGCCTCGCGTGGACGGACGCGCGCCTGAGCCACACGCGCAACGGCGTGTACGGCGCGATGTGGGCCGCCGCGCTCGCGTCGGCGGCGATGGTCTGCGAGACGGTGGACGAGGTGCTCGACGCCGCGGACGCCGTCGTGCCGCCGGGCAGCCGCCTCGCCTCCGCGATCCGGCTCGGCCGCGAGGCGGGCCGCGACGGCGACGCGTCCGAGGCGGGCGTGCGCGCCGGGCTCGACGCGATCCACGCCGTGTACGGCGACCTGCACTGGGTGCACGTGCTCAACAACGCCGCGGTGATCGCCTACGCGCTCACCGCGGGGCGCGGCGCGGACGGCCGCGGTGACTTCGGCGCGAGCGTCGCGATCGCCGTCACCGCGGGCTGGGACACCGACTCGGCGGGCGCGACGGTCGGCGGCGTGGTGGGTGCGCTGCGGGGCGTCGACGGGATCGGCCAGCGGTGGACGCGCCCGCTCGACGGCCACATCGCGACCTCGCTGCCTGGCGGCGAGCAGAGGATCGTGGACCTCGCGGCGCGGACGGTCGCGCTCGCGGCGACGCCGGTCGTGGTGGCCGGGGGAGCCGTGCAGGATCCCACGGAGGAGGCACGGGCATGAGCACGACGGCGGGCGGGGAGCAGGGCGCCACGGTCCCGGGCGGGTCGGGGCGGGTCGTGGTGGTCGGGTCGGCGAACGTCGACCTCGTCGTCGACGTGCCGCGCCACCCCGGCGGCGGCGAGACCATCCTCGGCGGCGACCTGCGCCGCAACCCCGGCGGCAAGGGCGCGAACCAGGCCGTCGGCGCGGCCCGCGCGGGCGGCGCCGACACGACGTTCGTCGGCGCGCTGGGCCACGACGACGCCGCGGACCTGCTGCTCGCGTCGCTCGACCGCGGTGGGGTGCGGACCGACCTCGTCGAGCGCGTGGACGCCGCGACGGGCACCGCGCTCATCACCGTCTCGCCCGACGGCGAGAACGCGATCGTCGTCGCGCCCGGCGCGAACTCGCACGTGACGGTCGGCGCGGCGCAGGCCGAACGGATCGCGGAGGCGGACGTCGTGCTCGCGCAGCTCGAGATCCCGCTCGACGTCGTGCGCGCCGCCGCCGCGGCGCGCCGCCCGGGCGCGCTGCTGGTCCTCAACGCGGCGCCGTCGCGCGACCTGCCCGACGACGTCTGGGCCGCGCTCGACGTGCTCGTCGTCAACGAGCACGAGGCGGCGGACCTGGCAGGCGCCGGCGGCGACGCCGACCCGAGCACGCTCGCGGGGCTGCTGCTGGAGCGCGTGCCGGCCGTCGTCGTGACGCTCGGGGGAGAGGGCAGCCTCGTGGCGGAGTGCCGCCCGGGCGCGCCCCTGCTCACGACCGTCCCGGCGATCGCCGTCGAGGCCGTGGACACGACCGGTGCGGGAGACACCTTCTGCGGCGTCCTCGCCGCGGCGCTCGCGCGCGGCGCCGACCTTCCTGACGCCGCCCGGCTGGCCGCCGCCGCGGGCGCGCTCGCGGTGACCCGGGCGGGGGCGCAGGACGCCGTGCCCGACGCAGCGGACGTCGTCGCGCTCGCCGAGCGTGCCGCGAATCCCGCCCGACCGACCTGAGCCACTTCGCAGCACGTCCGACCGCGGGCCCGCCCCGCCGAGGGAAAGGCACCATGACCTTCACGTTCGACCCGCTCGTCCCGCGCCCGATCGACCTGCCGACCGAGGTCGCGCTCGACGGGCCGCTCACGCCCGAGCAGTCCCTCGCGCTCGACGAGGCGAAGATCTTCGTCGGCCCGGCCGACCCCGCCGACCGCCCGGCCTGGCGCGAGCGCCTCGCCGCGTGGCGCGACGACGCGCGCCGCCGCCACGGGTACACGGGCGCCGCGTACGACCGCCCGGACGCGGCGTGGGCCGCCGGGTGCTCGACGGTCGCGCAGGTCTGGCTGTGGGACGAGCTGCTGTACTCGTTCGAGGAGCACCGGTTCACGCCGGAGCGGTTCCTCGCCGACGCGCGCGAGCGGTTCGGCGGCCTCGACGCCGTGGTGCTGTGGCACGCGTACCCCGTCATCGGGATCGACGACCGCAACCAGTGGGACTTCTACCGCGACGTCCCGGGGATCGTCGACCTCGTGCAGACGTTCCACGACGCGGGCCTGCACGTGTTCGTCGACTACAACCCGTGGGACGTCGGCACGCGTCGCGGCGGCGACGACCTCACCGAGCTCGCCGCCGTCGTGCGCGACCTCGGCGCCGACGGCGTCTTCCTCGACACGCTGAAGAAGGCCGAGCCGGAGCTCGTCGCGCGGCTCGAGGCCGCGCGCCCGGGCATCGTCCTGGAGGGCGAGTCCAAGCTCCCGGTCGAGCGCATCGAGGACCACTCGTCGTCGTGGGCGCAGTTCTTCGCCGACTCGCCCGTGCCCGGCGTGCTGCGCGCGCACTGGTACGAGCGCCGGCACATGCAGCACCACGTGCGCCGCTGGCACCGCGACCACTCCGAGGAGCTCCAGTCCGCGTGGCTCAACGGCGTGGGCGTCATGGTGTGGGAGGTCGTGTTCGGCGTGTGGGTCGGCTGGTCGCGGCGCGACGCCGCGACCGTCACGCGCCTGGTCACGGTCCAGCGCGCGGCGCGGCCGCTGCTGCTCGACGGGGAGTGGACGCCGCTGGCCGAGCTCGCACCCGAGGCCGAGGCCGCCGGGGTCTACGCGTCGCGCTGGGAGCTCGACGGCGTGACCCTGTGGACGCTCGTCAACCGCGGCGAGACGGACTACGACGGCCCGCTGCTCCCGGCCGACCACTCGTCCCCCCGAACCCGGGGTTCCTCCTCAGGCGGGGCTGTCGCTGGGGAGGAACACCGGGCTCGGCGTGACGTCCGGGTGCCGGGGCGGGGGATCGCCGCGGTGCTGCACGTGGCCGACGGCGTCGGCGAGCCCGACTGGCTGGCGCACCTGCGCGACGTCGTCGGCTCGCTCGACACGGCCGCGCCGCACGCACCCGACGCGAGGTTCCCGCACCGGATCGCGCGGCGTCTCGCACCCGGTGCCGAGGCCCTCGTGGCGCGCGGGGCGACGGGCGTGCCCGGGGCGGGCGCCGTCGTCGTGCCCGCGGGGCCGTACGTGCTGACCGTCCGGTACCGCGCGCGCGAGACCGGGATGTACCAGGGCGCGCCGTACGTGGACGAGTGGAAGCCGCTCCCGCCGCGCCTGCACGACGCGCGGACCCTCCAGCGCGACGGCGAGCTCGCGGCGCCGGTCGCGGTCGGCGGCGACGTGACGAACGCGGAGTTCGCGGAGTTTCTCGCGGCCACCGGGTACGTGCCCGCCGTCGCGCACCGCTTCCTCGCGCACTGGGCGGACGGGCGTCCCGCGCCCGGCACGCAGGACGAGCCCGTGACCTTCGTCGACCTCGACGACGCCCGCGCGTTCTGCGCGTGGCGCGGCGGGCGCCTGCCCACCGAGGACGAGTGGCAGCTCGCGGCCGAGCAGCCCGGCTGGACGCGCGGCGAGCCCGCCGTGTGGAGCTGGACGGGCTCCGAGCACTCCGACGGCCGCACGCGGTTCGTCATGCTCAAGGGCGGCAGCGCCTACCGCGCCGAGGGTTCCGACTGGTACGTCGAGGGCGGCCGCCACGCCCCCGACTACGCGGTCAAGCTCCTCGTCCCCGGCCTGGGGCTCGCGCGCGGCGCGACCGTCGGGTTCCGCTGCGCGTGGGACCTCGCCGACGACCAGCCCGCCGACGATCAGCACGCCGAGGAGGTGACGGCATGACGGACGCACCGCGCGTCTCGCGCGACCCGGCCGCGGGCGCGCTCGCGGGCCTGCGCGTCGTCGACGCGTCGACGCTGTTCGCCGGGCCCATGGCGGCGATGCACCTCGGCGACCTGGGCGCCGACGTCGTCAAGGTCGAGCACCCCACGAAGCCCGACCCGTCGCGCACGCACGGCGCCGCGAAGGACGGCGTGAACCTGTGGTGGAAGACGCTCGGGCGCAACAAGCGCACCGTCACCGCGAACCTGGGGAGCGACGGCGGCCGCGAGGTGTTCCTCGCGCTCGTCGCCGACGCGGACGTCGTCGTCGAGAACTTCCGGCCCGGCACGCTCGAGCGCTGGGACCTCGGCTACGACGAGCTGTCCACGCGCAACCCGCGGCTCGTGCTCGCGCGCGTGAGCGGGTTCGGGCAGGTCGGGCCATACCGGACGCGCCCCGGGTTCGGCACGCTCGCCGAGGCGATGAGCGGGTTCGCCGCGATGACCGGCGAGCCCGACGGCCCGCCGACCCTCCCGCCGTTCGGGCTCGCCGACGGCGTCGCGTCGCTCGCGACCGCGTTCGCCGTCATGGTCGCGCTGTCCACGCGCGAGCGCACCGGGCACGGGCAGGTCGTCGACACGGCCATCATCGAGCCCATCCTCGCGATGCTCGGGCCGCAGATCACGCGCTGGGACCAGCTCCGCACCGTGCAGCCGCGCACCGGCAACCGGTCCGCGAACAACGCGCCGCGCAACACCTACCGCACGCGCGACGGGCAGTGGGTCGCGGTGTCGACGTCGGCGCAGTCCATCGCCGAGCGCGTCCTGCGCCTCGTGGGTCGCCCCGAGCTCGTCGACGAGCCCTGGTTCGCGAGCGGCGTCGAGCGCGCGCAGCACGCCGACCTGCTCGACGAGGCCGTCGGCGGCTGGATCGCGCAGCGCACGCGCGCCGAGGTCGTCGCCGCGTTCGAGGAGGCCCAGGCCGCCGTCGCGCCGATCTACGACGCCCAGGACATCGTCGACGACCCTCAGTTCCGCGCGCTCGGCACGATCCACGAGATCGAGGACCCCGAGCTCGGGCCGATGCTCATGCAGGGCCCGCTGTTCCGGATGTCCGAGAACGACGGCGTCATCCGCTTCACCGGCCGCGCGCACGGCGCCGACACCGACGCGGTGCTCGGCGAGCTCGGGTTCTCGCCCGAGCGCGTCGCCGAGCTCCGGGCGGAGGGCGCCATATGAGTGCGGGCGCCCGGTCGGGTCCAGGAACCGGGTCCGGGTCGGGAGACCGGCGCGCGTCCCGGGCCGGTGCGCCGCCGCTGACCTTGCTGTACGTGCCCGCGGACCGGCCCGACCGGGTGGCCAAGGCGCTCGCGTCCGCGGCCGACGTCGTGCTCGTCGACCTCGAGGACGCCGTCGCGCCGGCGCGCAAGGACGAGGCGCGGGCGCACGCCGTCGCGCTGCTCGACGACGCGGCGGCCGCGCGTGGGGTCCAGGTGCGGATCAACCACCCCGCGACGCCGTGGCACGCCGACGACGTCTCGGCCCTCGCCGGGCTGCCGCTCGCCGTCGGGGCGCGCGCGCCGAAGGTCGAGTCCGCCGACGAGGTGCGCGCGCTCGCGGCGGCGCTCCCCGGGCGGGCGCTGCACCTGCTGGTCGAGTCGGCGCTCGGCGTCGAGCGCGCGTTCGAGCTCGCGACGGCGTCGCCGCAGGTCGCGTCGCTCGGGCTCGGCGAGGCCGACCTGCGCTCCGACCTGCGGGTCGACGACGAGGCCGGGCTCGCGTGGGCGCGCAGCCGGGTCGTCGTCGCGGCCCGGGCGTCGGGGCTGCCGTCGCCCGCGATGTCCGCGTACACGCACGTGCGCGACCTCGACGGGCTCGCGGCGTCGTGCCGCGCCGGGCGGGCGCTCGGCTTCTGCGGCCGCACCGCGATCCACCCCGCGCAGCTCGACACGATCCGCGACGCGTTCCTCCCGACCCCGGACGAGGTGGACCGCGCGCGCGAGGTCGTCGAGCGCGTGGGCGACGCCGCGGCGTCGGGCACGGGCGTCGTCGCGCTCGCCGACGGCACGTTCCTCGACGTCGCGATGGTCGAGCGCGCGCGCACCGTGCTGGCCCTGGCGGACCGCCGCCCGCCCGGCTAGCGCGGCCGAGGCGCGCCGCGCGAGAACGACCCTCCTCCCGGCCGAGCACGACGTTGCTGTCGTCATCGGCCCGGTCACGACAGCAACGTCGTGCTCGGCGGGACGAGGGAGGGGGAGGGGGCAGTCATCAGCGGATCTCGACGAGGAGACACGATGGACGCAGCACGACGGCCGCACCGGCGGCCCGGGACGACGGCCGCGCTCGCCGCGCTGGCAGTGAGCGCGACGATCGGCGGGTCGGCGCTCGCGCTGCCCGCGACCGCCGCGGAGCAGGGCACGGTCGAGGCCGGACGGGTCGCGGACTCCGCGTCCGGGCCGATCGACTACACGGTCTACCTGCCACCCGGCTACGACGACGGCGAGCAGGAGTACCCGACGCTCTACCTGCTGCACGGGCGTGGCGACACGCAGGCCGCGTGGCAGCAGGTCACGGGCGACCTCGACGAGCTCATCGGGGCGGGCGAGATCCAGCCGATGGTCGTCGTCATGCCGGACGCGCCGTGGAACGACCGCGGCTCCTGGTACACGGACTCGCTCTACACCGGGGACGCGACGGGCGCGGGCGCCGGCACCGCCGTCGAGACGGCGTTCACGCGCGACCTCGTCGCGCACGTCGACGCGACGTACCGGACGGTCGAGGACCGCGAGGCGCGCGCCGTCGGCGGGTACTCCATGGGTGGCGCGGGCGCGCTGCGGTTCACGCTCGCGCACCAGGACACGTTCTCCGCGGGCATCGTGCTGAGCCCCGCGGTGTACGTGCCACAACCCCCGGCGGACTCCTCGGCGCGCGACCACGGCGCGTACGGCGTCGGCACCGCGCCGTTCGACGCCGACCGGTACACCGAGCTGTCCTACCCGACGGCGCTCGCGGCGCTCGACCCGGCGCTCCCGGTGCACCTGTTCGTCGCCGTCGGCGACGACGAGTGGGCCAACCCCGACCCCGCCGAGGCCACGCACGACATCGACTTCGAGTCCGCGCGCCTCTACAACCAGGCGCGCCGCGTCCCGGGCGTGACGGCCGAGCTGCGCGTGCTCGACGGCGGCCACGACTGGGACGTGTGGCGGCCCGCGTTCCGCGAGGGGGTCGTCGACGTCTCGGCGCGCCTGCGCACCACGCCGGCCGCACCGTGGGACGCCGAGCTCCTCGGCTCCGCGGGCGACGACCGCGCGGGCGGGGTCGCGGCCCTGCCCGACGGCGGGACCGCCGTCGCGCTGAACCTCGCCGGCGCGTGGGACGGGTACGAGCCCGCTGGCGGTTTCGACACGGTCGTCGTGCGGCGCGACGCCGACGGCGCCGAGGTGTGGCGGCACGCGGTCGCGACGGGCGCGGACGACCGCGCGTACGGCGTCGTGCCGGGCGTCGACGGCGGCGTGCTCGTCGCCGGGTACACGAAGGGCGACCTCGACGGCGCCCACGCGGGCACGACGCGCGACGACGGGTTCGTCGCGGCCGTCACGGCCGACGGCGAGCGCGCGTGGACGCTGCAGACCGGCGACCCCGGCGCTGCCGACCGCTTCTACGCCGTCGCGCCCGACGGCGCGGGCGGCGCCTACGTCGCCGGGTACACGAGCGGTGCCGTGGGCGACGCGCCGAGCGCCGGGGACAAGGACGCGCTGGTCGGGCGGGTCTCGGCGGCTGGCGAGCTGCTGTGGCTGCGCCAGGTGGGCGGGCCCGGCGAGGACAAGGCGCTCGCGGTCGCGGCCTCGCCCGACGGCGCGGTGTACGTGGGCGGGGTGTCGGGCGGCGGGATGCCCGGTGTCGACCACGCCGGCGCGAACGACGGCTGGGTCGCGCGCTACGCCGCGGACGGCGAGCAGGAGTGGCTGCGCGCCGTCGCGACGAGCGAGAACGACCAGGTCAACGGCCTCGTGGCGCGATCGGACGGGTCGGTCGTCGCCGTCGGGCACACGCGCGGCGCGCTGGGCGACGGCGGCAACCTCGGGGACAACGACGTCGTGGCGCGGGCGTTCGACCCCGCGGGCGAGGTCCTGTGGACGACGCAGGTCGGCACGTCGACCGACGACCGCGGCGTCACGGGCGTGCTCGGCGCGGACGACGCGGTGCTCGTCGTCGGCACGACCTACGGCGCGCTGGGCACGGCCGTCGGTGGGGTGGACGTCGTGACGCTGCCCGTCGCGGCCGACGGCACCCCGGGCGAGGCGACGCAGACCGGGTCGCGCGAGCGCGACGGCGCCGACGAGTGGGACGACGCGAACCTGTTCGCGGCCCCGGCCCCGGCCCCGGCCCCGGCCCCGGCCCCGGCCTCCTCCGGTCCGGGCTCGGCCGACTCGGCCGGCACGACCGGCGAGGGAGCGGCGCTGCTCACCGGGCTCACGTACGGCGCCCCCGCAGGCACGACCAACGCGGGTGCCGCGGACGTGTTCGTCGCGCGCGTGCCGTGGGACGCCGTCGTGCCGGGCGGCGGTGCGGGCCCGGCGCTCGACGTCACCGCCCAGGCGCGGTGCCTCGCGGGCAAGGCCTACGTCGCCGTGCGTGCGACGAGCACGGCAGACGCGCCCGTCGACGTCGAGCTCGTGACGCCGTACGGCGCGCGGGTCGTCGCGGACGTCGCGCCGGGGGCCAGCGCCTACCAGTCATTCCCGGCCCGGACCGCGACCATCGCCGCCGGGGAGGCGACCGCGACCACGGGCGGCCGCACCGCCGTCGTCCCGTACGACGCGCTCGCCTGCGCCTGACCGCCGCTGCTGCCGCCGGCCGGCGCCTGGCTCGACGTCCCGGCGGCCGAGCACGACCCCGCGCGCGGTCGAACACGACGTCGCTGTCGTTATCCGCCTGATAACGACAGCAACGTCGTGTTCGGCGCGGGGCGGGGCCGGGGCGGTCAGCAGGTGAGGTGGTTGCCCGTCGTGGTGCCGACGATCTCGACGTAGTGGCGGAAGAGGCGGACGCGGTTGTTCATCTGACGGGGGTTGCCGCCCTCGCACTCGAGCGGGCCGTTGATCGACCGGATCGTCTCGGCGAAACCGTGCTCGCCGACGATCGCCTCGTGGCACGTCATCGACGCGGTGCCGGGCTGCGTGTTCCAGTACCAGAGCGCGGTCTGCCACGCGACGGTCGGGTCCTGCTCGACGAGCCACGGGTCGGCGAGGAGGTCGACGCCCAGCGCCTCGCCGGCTGCCCGGTAGTTGAAGTTCCAGGAGAGCTGGAGCGGGCCGCGGCCGTAGTAGGCGTCCTGGCCGGCGGGGCACCCGTACGGCTGGGAGGGGTCGCAGTAGTGCGGGTAGTTCGCGGTGTTCACCTCGACCACGTGCACGAGCCCGTGCGTCTCGTGGCTCACGTTCGCGAGGAACGCCGCCGCCTCGCGGCGGGCCACCCGGTCGCCGCCCGTCGTCGCGAACGCCGGGTACGCGGCCGTCGCGGCGGCGAGCCCGGCGTACGTGTAGAAGGGGTTCCGCTCGGGGAACATCGCGTCGAACTGCTGCTCGGTCACGACGAACGTCGGCGCGGGGTCCGACGCCGGCGGCGAGGCGTGCGTCGTCGGGATGAGCGAGGGCGTCGGGTCGGCCATGGGGTCCTCTTCGTCGGCGGTGGCCGCGACGTCGCGGCCGCGATCACCCTACGCGATTCGTGAGGAGGCCTGCGTAATGCCCGCGGGCGAAAGGAGGAGCGCCCTGCCACCCGCCCTCGACCACGACGCCACCCGCCCTCGAGCACGACATAAGGGTCGCTATCGGCTGGATAACGACCCTCATGCCGTGCTCGGCGGCTGGGTGTCAGGAGATCAGCCGCACGTCGTCTCCGGGTAGGGCGCCGTCGACTTCGTCTGGACGGCTTGGCCGTCGACGTTCTTGTACGCGACGAGCGTCGCCTCGCCGGCGTCGAGCGTCTTGCCCTTGACCGAGAACGTCTTCTCGACCGTCTCCCCGGCGGGGATCTTCGTGAACTTGTGCTCGCCCGAGACCGTCGTGACCCGGACGTCGATCGGCACCGTGTCGGTGTTCGTCACCGAGGTGGTCAGCCAGAGCTGCTTGCCCGCCGCCTTGCACGACGGCGTCGCGGTGCCGGAGAAGAGCACCGCGGTCGCGCCCGGCTCGGCGCCGATCTCGTCCGCCGTCGCGGACTGGTCGAACGACGCGTTGCCGTAGGTCGTGAACCAGCCCTGCGCCGTCGCGAAGTCCTCGGTGAAGGCGCGCGACAGGAGCAGCAGGAGCCGCGCCTTGACGGCCGTGAGGTCGCCGCCCGCGATGATGCCGTTGCCGCCCCCGTACGACGACCCCGACCCGGTGCGCGTGGTCGATACGAACCACACGCCCTTGTCGCGGATCGCGGCGGTGCGCGCCTGGCTCATCGCGGACGAGATGCCGCCGGCACCCGTGCCCGCGGTGACGATGCCCCGGACGCCCGCGTTCGCGAACGCCGCCACGCCCTCGCCGCCCGCCTGCTGGTAGGACGTGACGATCTCGACGCGCGGGAGAGTCTTGGCGTCGACCTTCGCGAGGTCGAACGGCGTGAACCACTCCTCCGTGTCGCACGACATCACGCGGGCCGGCGCGCGGCCCAGGGTGATGTTGTCGCCGTCGATCCAGCCGAGCACGCCGTACTCGCGCGTCTGGAACGTGTCGGTCCGGTACGAGTTCGACTTGGTGACCTCGCGGGCCGCCTGGATCTCGTCGTTGAGCATGAGCACGGTGCCGAAGCAGAACGTCTGCTGCGACGCCGCGACCTTGATCGCGTTGTACAGGTTCGCCGGCGCGTCCGTGCCGAACACGAGGCTCGAGTCCGGCCCGGCGCCCGACCCCCACGGGCGCATCGAGCCGGACGTGACGACGGGCTTGCGCGACCGGACCGTGAGGTCGAGCCAGTACGCGAACTCCTCCTGCGTGTCGGTGCCCGTCGTGACGACGACGGCGTCGGCGGTCTTCAGCTGCTTCTCGACCTCGAGCGTGAGCGCGTGGAACTGCTCCATCGAGTAGCCCGACGAGCCGGCGTTGCCGAACTGGACGGCCGTGACGTCGGCGACGGCGTCGAGCTCGGGGCGCAGCGTGTCGAGCATGTCCTCCATGAGGTACGTGCCGGCGCGGTAGCTCGTGAACGTGTCGCGGCCGGTCGCCTTGCCGGCCATGGTGCCGCCGGTCGCGACGACGACGACCTTCGGCTTCTCCGCGGCGGCGGTCGCCGTCGCGGTCGCGTACTGCGTGGACGTGATGCCGAGCGGGTTGGCCGGCGCGGTCCCGGCGGCGAGCACCGGTGCCGCGGCGCCCTCGGCGCGTGCGGCGGCGGCCGACGCCCGGGAGTCGGCGACGGTGTACGCGACCGTCGCGGCGAGGGCCGCGCACGCCAGGACGAGCGCGACGACGGCCGCGACGGCGCGGCCGGACAGGGTCAGGGTGAACGTTCTCAACAGGGGGCCTTCCGTCGGGGGAACATCTGGCCCGCCCGACGCTAGGGACGGCGTGTTGCCGGGTGATTGCCTGGGCGTAAGAAGTACGCGCGTACCGGATCGCCGCCCGCACGGTTGACCGCGGCCCGGCGCGGGTCCAGCCTGGCGGGAGGGCCGGCGCGGGTCCGGCCCGGTCAGGAGCGGTCATGGACGATCGCGACGCCGCCCTCCTGCGGGCGCACGAGCACGCCGCCGCGTGGCTCGACTCCCTCGCGACACGGCCCGTCCCGCCGCGAGCGCGCGTGGCCGACGTCGTCGCCGCGCTGGGCACGGACCTGCCCGACGGCCCGACGACGGCCGCGGACGTCGTCGACCTGCTCGCCACCGCGTGCGGGCCCGGTCTGACCGCCATGCCGTCCGGCCGCTTCTACGGCATGGTCATCGGCGGGAGCCATCCCGCGGCGCTCGCGGCCGACTGGCTCACCAGCGCGTGGGACCAGAACTCCGCGCTGCGCACGGTGACGCCCGCCCACACCGCCGTCGAGGACGTGACGAGCGCGTGGCTGCTCGACCTGCTGGGCCTGCCCGCCACGGGCGCGGTCGGGTTCGTGACCGGCGCGACGACCGCGAACTTCACGGCGCTCGCGGCGGCACGCGGCGAGGTCCTGCGACGCGCCGGGTGGGACGTGCGCCGCGACGGCCTGACGGGCGCCCCGCGCGTCCGCGTGCTCGTGGGCGCCGAGCGGCACGAGTCGGTCGACCTCGCGCTGTCCTACCTCGGGCTCGGTGCGCCCGAGGTCGTGGCCGCGGACGACCAGGGCAGGATCTCGGTCGCCGCGCTCGCGGAGGCGCTGACGGACCAGGCCTCTACCTCGGCGGACCAGGCCTCTACCTCGGTGGACCAGGCCTCTACCTCGAGGGGGGCGGGCGGCCCGACGATCGTCGTGCTCCAGGCGGGCAACGTGCACTCGGGGGCGTTCGACCCGTTCGCCGCCGCGGTCGAGGTGGCGCACCGGCACGGCGCGTGGGTGCACGTCGACGGCGCGTTCGGGCTCTTCGCCGCGGCGTCGCCGTCGTACCGGCACCTCGTCGCGGGGTACGAGGCAGCGGACTCGTGGGCGACCGACGCGCACAAGACGCTCAACGTCCCGTACGACTGCGGGCTCGCGATCGTCGCGGACCCCGCGCCGCTGCGCGCGGCGATGGGGATGCACGGGGACTACCTCATCCAGAGCGACACGGGCGACCCGCTCGACAAGGTGCCCGAGCTCTCTCGCCGTGGACGCGCGTTCCCCGTGTGGGCGGTGCTGCGCTCCCTCGGACGCTCCGGGGTCGCGGACCTCGTCGACGGCTTCTGCCGGCACGCGACGACGTTCGCGGAGGGGATGCGCGCGCTCGACGGCGCGGTCGTGCTCAACGACGTCGTCTTCACCCAGGTGTGCGCCGCGTTCGGCGACGACGCGCGCACGCAGGACGTCGTGCGCCGCGTGCTCGACGACGGCACGGCCTGGATGTCCGGCTCGCGCTGGCACGGCCGCGCGGTGCTGCGCGTGTCGGTGAGCTCGTGGGCGACGACGGACGACGACGTCCGGGTGAGCCTCGACGCCCTGCGCCGCGCCGCGTCGTCGGGCTGAGGCCGGCACCGACGAGCACGGACCGGCGCTGGTCCGGCGTGGCCGCGGACGCGGGCGGGGCACCTACACTCGCTGCCGTGCCCACCGCCGAGGACCTCGCCGCCGCCGTCCGCGCGCGTGCCGAGGGGACGCCCTACCGGATCGTCGACGAGCGCCCGGACGGGTTCGAGCTGCGCCTCGACCGCCCGGACGTGGCGTGGTGGCGGATCTTCTCGCACAGCTACTACGCGACGCTCGTCACCCACGAGGTGCGCGTCCTGCCGGACGGCCTGCGGGTCGAGCTCACCGACGTCGTGCGGCGCACGCACTGGGCGCTCGACGCGGACGGGCGGTTCGTCGAGCCCGAGCGGGGCTGGGTGCGCTCCGTCTCGCGCGGGAACGTCCGGTCGACGTTCACGGCGTCGATCGCCGACGCGGAGTCGGGGGCGCGGACCCGCGTCCTCTTCGACACGTCGGCCGGGCGCCGGATCGTCACCGAGGCGGCCCAGGGCCTCGGTATGAGCGTGGGTGCGTCGGCCGGGAGCCGCGCCGCGACGATCGTCGGCCTCGTGGCCGCGGGTGTCGGGCTGGCCGTCGCGCTCGGCGCCGTGGTCCTCGCGCTCACCGTCGGCCGAGGCTGACGGCCAGCCGCGACCGCCCCCGGCAGGGCGCGGCCCGGGCGTCCCCGCCGCAGCGGGGCGCCCGGGCCGGGTAGCAGGCCGGTCAGCGGCCTCCCGCCGTCACCGACCGCGGTGCTTGCCGAGGTCGACGCGCACGAGGTGCCCGTCGGGCGGCGTCGTCTCGTCCGCGGGCAGCACGTTCGTCGTCGCGAGCAGGCCCTTGCCGTCCCACTCGAGCCCCGCGGGCAGCGGGACCTCCACGACCGTGCTCGGGCCGCGCTTGCCGACCTGCGAGATCCTCCCGCCGAACAGCTCGCTCACGTAGACCGTGCCCTTGTCCGTCACGGCGAGGTTCGTCGCGCCGACGAACCCGGTCCCGACCTGGCGCACCTTCCCCTTCCAGGGGTCCACCGTGTAGACGGCGCCGCGCGCCCCGAGGCTCGCGTCCTCGGGCCCGCCGGGGAGCGTCGTCACGTAGAGCACGCCGCGCGGTCCCACCTCGACGTCGGTGGGGACGGGCTCGAACCAGTACGTCTCGCCGACCACGCAGTCGGGCCACCCGATGGCGGCCGCTGCCTCCGCGGTGACCACCGCGGGCTGGGCCGGGAGGACGGCCACCGTGCGGACCTTCCCGCGGTCGCTGATCGACAGGATCGCGTTCGCGCCCGCGTCGGCGACGTAGGTCGTGCCGCGTGCCGTCGTCGTCGCGTACGGGTGGGAGTCGGCGATGCCCGTGTACAGACCCGGGACCGGTACCGGGGGCACCTGCGCGACGCACGCCGGGTCGGTCTCGCGCAGGCCGTAGGTCACGCCCGCGTCAGGGTTGTTCGCCTGCTCGTACGCGAACGTGTCGGCGAGGACGCGGGGCGTGCCCGTCGGGTTCCCCCAGCGGTCCGTGCGCAGCGTCGAGACCTCCGACGCGACCGGCCCCTGCTCGCCGAGCTGTGTCTCGGTGAACGTGATCCTGCGGTCGGCGTAGGAGACGCCGCCCACCTCGCCGCCGTCGGGCGACGCGTAGAGCACGTTCGGCGTGCCGTCGCGCCCGACGGCCGTGAGCAGGCCGGGGAAGTTCTGGGTGACGTAGGTCGTGCCGCGCGGACCCACCGCGAGGCTGAGCGGGGTGACGAGCCCGGTCGCGACGTCGGTCACGGTGGGTGGGCGTGGGTCGGGCTTGCCGCCGTGCGCGACGGCGGGGCTCGCGACGAGCACGAGGGCGGCGGTCGCGGCGGCGACGCCTGCGGGCAGGGCGGTGCGGATTCTTCTCATGGGTGCTCCAGGTCCGGCGGTCCCGGGGCGCGGCAGGGGTGTCGTCGCCGTGCTGCGGAGCGGCACGCGTGCGGGTCGCGCCGGGACGTGGGTGAGGTGGTCGTCGGGCCGGACGACGTGGCGCGCCACAGGTGTGCCGAGGGCGTGCCGTGCGACCGGCGAGGCGCCGGCCGGGAGTCTGCTGTGCGTCGGCGGTGAGCACAGACCTCCGAGTGTGCACCCGACGGCCGCCGCGGTCCAGGACCGTCGCCCCGGGCGACGGGCGCCCGGGGCGACCGGCGGGACCGGCGGGTCAGCCGCGCACGGCCAGGTCCACCCAGACGAGCCGGTGGTCGCTGCTCGGGAACGGGAAGACGCCCGTGAGCCGCGACAGCGGGTCCGCCTGGACCGGCCAGAACACCCCGGCGTCGCGCACGCGCAGGTCGCGCGACGGCAGCACGTAGTCCGCGCGCAGGTTGCCCGGCGCGGTGTCCGCGAAGTCGGCGGTGTCGAGCGCGGGGTCGCCCCGGTGGGTCGCGTTCGCGCCGCCCTGGAGCGCGGCGGCCTCGACGCCGCCGGCCGAGCGGGGCGCCGGGTCCTGGACGCGCCGGTGGTCGAGGAGCTGGTCGATCGCGGCGTCGACCGAGTCGCCGTCGAGCGGGTCGGCGTTCTGGTCGCCCAGGACGACGAAGCTCTCGCCGGGGTGCAGGCCCCCGCGGCGGCCGGCGTCGTCGTACACGTACCGCGACGCCTTGCCGGGTGTCACGTAGTCCGCCCAGAACCGGATCTCGTCGTGGTTGCGCCGCCCGTTGCGGTCCTCGGGGCCGTCGAACGTCGGGGGCGTGGGGTGGGACGCGAGCACGTGGACCGTCTCGCGGCCGACCCGCACGGGCACGTCCCAGTGCGACTTGCTCGACAGGCGCACGACCTCGAGCTCCTCGGGCGTGAACCAGTCCGCGGGTGCGGCGGTCGCGGGGTCGTCGGGGAGCAGCGCGCCGGGCATGTCCTTCCACAGGAAGTGCTGGAAGGTGCGGACGCCGCGCGTGTCGATCGGGTACCGCGACAGCACGACCATGCCGTACTGGCCCTCGAACGCCCCGAAGCCGAACGCGTCGTCGCCCCCGCCGACCGTGCCGTCGTTGTTGAGGTCGAACCCGCTGGGCACGCCCGTGTTCGACGGGGCGACGTACGCGTAGCGGTACTCGATCGGCGCCGCACCACCCTGGGAGACCTCGAGGTAGTGGTCGCGGAACAGGTCGACGGCGCGCCCGTCGGGCACGTAGTCGAACTCGTTGAGCAGCACGACGTCGGGCCGGGTGCGCTGGAGCACCTCGGCGATCGTCGCGGCCTGGGGGTCGTCGGGGGTCGAGAGGTCGGCCTCGAGCTCTCCGGCTGCGGCGCGGTTGAGGCTCGCGTTGTACGTCGCGACGCGCAGCGTCGCGCGGTCGTGGCCGTGGCCCTGGCCGTTGCCCTGACCGTTGCCGCCGTGCGCGGCGGCGGGGCTCGCGGCGGCGCCGACGACTCCTCCGGTGAGACTGACCGTGAGGGCGACCGCCAGCGCGACGGGAACGGCGAGGACGGAGGTCAGGGCGGTGCGTGCGGTGCGGGGCTGGGCGCGGTGGACAGGTCTCGTGGACACGGTGGCTCCTCGTCGTCGGGGACGGTGGTCGTCGAGAGGTTCTCCGCCACCGTACGCACGCCCGTCCGCGCGCGGTAGGGCGGTGAGGTGACCGGCGGGTGAACGGCGGCAGGTCCTGCCGACATGGGTGCCCGGTGGGACCCTGGGGCCATGGACACCTCGCAGTCCCGCCCCGTCCGCACCTACCCGCACGGCGTGCCGTGCTGGGTGGACACCGAGCAGCCCGACGTCGACGCCGCGCTCGCGTTCTACGGCGCGCTCTTCGGGTGGGAGTTCGAGGACAGGCTGCCGCCCGGCACGGGGGAGCGCTACGTCGTCGCCTCGCTCGGCGGGCAGGACGTCGCGGCCGTCGCGTCGGGAAGCGGGGTGCCGGAGTGGATCACGTACGTCGCGGTCGACGACGTGGACGCGTCCTCCCGGGGCGTCCCCGACCTCGGCGGTGAGGTCCTCGACGGCCCGACGACGATCGGGCCGCCCGGCCGCACGGCGTCCGTCCGCGACCCGCAGGGCGCGACGTTCCGGCTCTGGCAGCCCGGGACCCGGGTCGGCGCGCAGCGCGTCAACGAGCCCGGCACGTGGAACTTCAGCGTCCTGCACACGCCCGACGTCGCGCGGGCGCTCCACTTCTACGGACCCCTCCTCGGGTGGGAGGTGGACCCGGAGCTCGGCGCGGGCATGGCGCGCGTGGCGGGCTACGGCGACCACCTCGCCCGGACCGTCTACCCCGAGATCGACGCGAACCAGGAGGGTGCGCCGCCCGGGTTCCGGGACGTCGTGGCCGGCGTGGTCGAGGACGGCGGGCCGGCCCACCACGCCGTGGTGTTCGCGGTCGCCGACCGGGACGCCGCCGCCGAGGCCGCCGAGCGCGCGGGTGCCGTCGTCCTGTCCGCGGAGGTCGGCGAGTGGACCCGCGAGGCCACGATCCGCGACCCGCAGGGCGCCGTCCTCACGCTGTCGCAGTTCACCCCGCCCGAGGGCTTCTGACTACGGGGCGTCTCCGGGTCGCGTGCGCGGCGTGGTCGGGCCGACGTCCCGGCCGCCCGCGTGCGGCATCATGACGCCGTGAACGTCGTCACCCGCACCCCGCACGACCAGGTCGTCGCCCGTCTGCGCGCCGCGGACCTCGAGTACGGGCGCGTGGGCCCGACGGACGAGCGCGGCTGGACGTTCGCCGAGGTCGACACGGAGGTCGACGTCGAGGCCGGCCGCGAGCCCGGCACGCCCGCGGCGGTCGCGGACGCGCTCGCGCGGGTGGACGAGCTGGTCCCGGCGCCGTGGGTCGTGCAGCTCGACGCCGGGTCGGACCTGCTGCCCGACGGCGTGAGCGCGATCCTCGCGGCCCGCACCGACCCGGTCGCTCCGCCGGCGGTCATCACGTGGGCGCCTCTCGACCCGTCCGGGACGAGCACCGACCACGCGATGCGCCTCGACGGTGACCCGAGCCCCGTGCTCGCGGCCGTCGCCGCGCTCGTCGGGCTGCGGGACGCGTCGACCGCGCCGGACCTCCTGCGCGAGCTCGAGCACCCCGACGACCTGCTCGACACGTTCACCGCCGTCGCCGACCTGCCGGCGACCGACTCGGCGGCACCCGACGCCGTCGTCCAGCTCGTGCGCGCCGACGCCGCGTTCGTCCGCGCCGCGGTGCGTCGTGCGGGGGCGGCGTGGGTGCGCGCGACGGACGAGCGCACCGCCGTGTGGACGGTCGAGCGGCCCCCGTCCCCGGTGCCGGGTGCGCCTGACGACGAGGTCCGGGAGGCGTTCACGGACGCCCTCACCGGGGAGTTCCGCGCACGGTCGACGATCGAGCGCGGCCTGCGTCCGGGCGAGGCCATGATCAGCCTGGAGCGAGCGGGAGGCGGCGTGTCGTGGACGCTCACGACGCCCGGGCAGCCGTGGGTCTTCGGGAGCTGGAACGACACGTGGACGGACCTGTCCACCTCCGGGACGGACGGCGCCTACGACGCGCTCGTCGAGACCTTCGGCGAGCCGCGCGACCCCAGCCGGCTGCGCGCGCTGCTCGCCGCGTCCACGTGGCCCGGCGACCCGGTCGCCGACCTCGCCTACCTCCTCCGCCTGCCGTCGGCGGTCGTCGAGGCGGTCGAGGACCCGGCGCGGTTCCGGCACGGCGCCGAGCGGGTCCAGCCCCTCGGCCCGACGGCGCCGCTCACCACGACCGAGAAGGCGGCGCTCGAGGCCCGCGCGCCCCGGCGCGGGACGGGGAAGACCGTGCGGGACGTCGTCCTGCTCGTGCTGGGCGTCGTGCTGCTCGGCCTCGGGGCGGCGATCCTCGCGACCGACGGCACCGTCGTCGGGTCGGACGGCCCGCCCGACTGGTCCGTCGTCGTCTGGATCGCCGGCGGCGTGCTCGCCCTCGCCGGCTGGGCCGGCCTCGGGTCGGCCCGCTCCGACCGGCGCCGCTTCCTCGCCGACACGTGAGCGGGCCCGTCCCCGGTCGCAGCACGACCGGGGACGGGCCCGCTACCGCGGCGCTCGGCGGGGCGTCGGCGTCAGCGGCCGGCGAGGTGGTCGAGCTCCTCGAGCAGGCGCTCGCGCGTCGCCGCGTCGTCGACGAACTTCTCGAGGGTCCGGCGCACCGACTCCCAGCGCCCCGCCTCGACGGCGCCGAGCGCGCCCACGAGCTGGCCGGGCGGGAGGTCGAGCACCGCGACGCGGGCACGCAGGCCCTCGGGCGTCACCGTGACGACGACGGTGCGCTCCGCCGTCGCCTCGCCGCCCGCGCCCCGGGCCGTCGCGGAGACGGTGTGCTCGCCGAGCGCGAGGTCGGCGGCGGCGACCGCCGCACCGTTCTCGACCGGCTCGCCGTCGAGCGACACGACGACCTCGTCCGCGTCCGTGGCGCTCGCGGCGACGACGAGCGTGCCGCCGCGCTCGACCTCGGCACCCTCGGCCGGGCTCACGACCTCGACCGTCGGTGCGGCGGGGGCCGGCGCCTCCTGCTCGCGCGCCTGCTTCCAGCCGATGAAGGCGCCCGCACGGTCGGTGATGACGCCGTCGACGCCGATCTCCGTGAGCCGGGCCCAGTCGGCCGCCGAGTTCACGGTGTACGGCATGACGGCGATGCCGGCCTCGTTGAGGTCGGCGACGACGCTCGGGCGCGCGAGCAGCGCGGTCGCGGACGGGTTGTACATGACCGCCCCGAGGTCCTGCGCCACGGCGACGGGGTCGGCGTCGAGCGAGCCGCGGAGCAGACCGCGCGGGATCTGCGGCGCGTGCTCGCGCGCGGACCGCAGCGCGGCGACGTCGAACGACTGGAGCACCACGCGGTCCTCGAGCCCGGCCTCGACGACCATGTCCACGACGCGCTCGACCTCGGCGGACGTCTCCGGGCCCTTGATCTCCAGCAGGAGGGTCGACGAGCCGGTCTCCAGCAGGTCCAGCACCTGCGCGAACGTCGGCAGGTGCTGACCGGCGAACGCGGGGGAGAACCACGACCCGGCGTCGAGCGCGGTGACCTGCGCGCCGGGCAGCACGGCGACGTCGCCGGAGCCCTCCGTCGTGCGGTCCACGGTCTGGTCGTGGAGCACGACCGGGAGCCCGTCCGCCGTGGTGTGCACGTCGATCTCGACGTACTCGGCGCCCGTGCGCATGCCCGCCGCCACGGCGGCGAGCGTGTTCTCCGGCGCGACCGACGAGTACCCGCGGTGCGCGACCGTGACGGGGAGCTCCCCGTCGTCGCCCACGTAGGACGCGGGCTCGATCTCGGTGACCGTGACGTCGTCGACGCTCACGGTCGCCCCGGCCGTGACGAAGCCGAGCGCGCCGTCGCGCGACCGGTCGATCCGCCCCTCCAGGAGGGTCTTCCCGTCGAGCGCGTAGGTGACCGCGGCGCCCTGTACCTCGACCGACAGGCGCACGTCGCGACCCGTCGCCGCGTCCTCCGGGGCGGACGCCGTGTACGGGACGTTCCACGCGTTCGCTGCCGTCCGCTGCGCGATCTCGACGCCGTTGTGCGCGGTCGTCGTGCTGCGCAGGACCGCCTGCCACCACGGGACCGCGCCGTCGGGCGCGACGTCGAGGATCGCGCCGGCCCAGCGGGAGGCGTTGTCCACGCTCTCGAAGCGGAGCGTCGCCTCGAGGCGGTAGTTCTCCGCCGACTGCCCGAAGACGATGCGCGCGGGCGACGACCCGTCCGGGGCGTCGCCGACGAGCCGGCCGTCCCGCACCTGCCAGTCGCCGAGCACGGGCGTCCACCCCTCGGGGAGGGCGTCGCCGTCGAACGACTCGGCGAGCAGCACGTCGCCGGGCTCGGCGGCGGCCGGGGCGGCGAACGGGACGGTCGCGGTCGTGGTCGCTGCCACGACGAGCGTGCTCGCGAGCAGGGTTCCCGCCAGCGCGGCGGCGGTACCGCGCACGGCGCGGCGTCGGGTGGTCGTCATCGGGTCCTCCGAACGTCGGGACGGTTGCCCCGGCGACGCTACGAAGGCCCCATGACGGTGCGGTGGACGCCGGGCGACGCCGGAGGGACGGCCAGGTGACGGGACACGATTCCCTGACGTTCACCCCGAGCTCGTCGAGTGCCCCCCTCGAACGCCACCCCGAGCGTCACCCGGGCGGCCCCGGTACGCGCGTCAGCAGGCGCGCGACGTCGTGCCCGGCCTCCAGCAGCGCCAGGGTGCGGCGCGCGATCGCGTCGAGCCGCGCGTCGAGCGCGGCGAGCGGGTCGGCGACGTCGGCCGGACCGATCGTCCCGCGCAGCGCGTCGATCGCGCGCCGAACCTCCGGGACCCGGTACCCGGCCGCCCGCAGGGCCGTGACGACCCGCGCCTCGCGGACGGCCGCGGGCGGGTAGCGGCGGGCCGACACCGCGCCCGTGCGCGACGCGACGCGCTCCGGCGCGAGGAGCCCCTCGTGCTCCCAGAACCGCAGCGTCGACGCCCGGACGCCCAGCGCGGCGGCGAGCTCGGTGATCGTGAGCACGGGCCCGTCGGTCGCCGCCGTCGCCGGGGCCGGGCCGTCGGCAGAGCCGGCCGCGCCGTCGCCCTCCGCCCGGACCACGAGGAGCGCGCGCCGCGCGGCGAGCGCCTCCTCGCGCTCTCTCGTGAGCGTCACGTGCAGCCGGGAGACGAGGCTCGCCGCCTCGTCGAGGGGCAGCGAGCGCGCGTCGCGCAGCACGCGCCGTGCGACGACCGGCCCGACGGCGGACGCGAGGCCGCGGTACGCGCGCAGGGCCAGGACGTGCTCGTCGCCGAACGCGCGGTACCCGTTCGCGGACCGGCCGGCGGGCGGCAGGACGCCCAGGGCCTCGAGGTCGCGCACCTGCTGGACCGAGCACCCCGCCGCGCGCGCGACGTCGGCCGTCCGCAGCGGCCGCGACGCCCCGCCGGCTGTCGCCCCGCGCCCCGAGACCGTCACGCCAACCCTCCAGAAGCACTTCAAGCGGACACTCGAATCATGAGTATGGAGCAGATCCTCGGAACGGTCCGGTCGTTCGACGGCGTCCTCGTGCTGTCGCCGGGGCCCGGCAGCGAGTTCCCCGCGCTGGCGTGGGGCGACCACTTCTTCTACTACGCCCCCGACGGCGAGGTCCCGCACGGGCAGCCCTACGGCACCGTCGTGACCAAGGACTACCCCGACGACGCGGCGTCGCACCTCGACGAGGAGGGCCGCTGGAGGGTCAACGTGCACGTGGGGCGGGACCGGTTCCGCGACCTCGTCGGCGCCGATCCCCGCGACGGGGCGGCGTCGGAGGTGGCGGAGACCGACCTCGTCGTGCCGCACCCGGTCTACGGCGCGCTCGGCTGGGTGTGCGTCGTCAACCCGGGCGAGCGCACGACCGGGCTCGTCCTCGACCTGCTGCGCGCCGCCCACGACGACGCCCGCGCCCGCGCCGCGCGCCGCACCGCGCGGTAGCGACGACCCGCCGCGCGCCGGTCGACCACGAGGTTGCCCCGCCCCGACCACGGGGTTGCTCCCGTTCTCCGGTCGATATCGACAGGAACCCCGTGCTCGGCGGGTGGGGAGCGGCCTCAGACCGGGACGGCGGTGCCCGACGGCGCGGGGCGCGCGGCGACGTGGCCGTGCCCGGCGACGTCGACGCCGACCGCGAGGACGCGCGGGACGCCGTCGGTCACCTCGACGGTGGAGACCGAGGCGTTCGGGAGCGCGACGAGCCCGGACGGGTCGAGCGTCGCGAGCCACGCGCCGAGCGTGAGCCCGTGCCCGACGACGAGCACGTGGCGGTCGAGCACCGCACCGGGGCGCGAGGCGTCGTCGTGCGCGGCGACGACCCGCGCGAAGACGTCGCGCACCCGGCCCATGAAGTCCTTGCCGGCCTCGCCGCCGCCCACGCCGGGGTGCGTGCCGGCCAGCACGCGCGGCACGAGCTCCGCCCACGGCTCGACCGCGTCGAGGTGCGACTCCGGACGCCGCTCGTACGACCCGAACGACAGCTCGCGCAGGTCGTGGTCGACGGTCAGCGGGAGGTCGGGGTGGTGGCGCAGGATCTCCATCGCCGTGAGGACCGCGCGGCCCTGAGGAGAGGAGTACGCGGCCGCGAAGTCGTGCCGCGCGAGGTGCTGCGCGGTCACGCGCACGCCCGCGCGACCCGTGCGGGTCAGGGGCGAGTCGCACGACCCCTGGAGGTGGCGCCGTGCGTTGAGGTAGGTCTGCCCGTGTCGTACGAGCGTGATCGTCAGGGTCATCGTCGCTGTGCCCTCTCCGGTCGTCCCGGTCTGCTGGTCACGGCCGACGCTAGGCCGTCCCGGTGTCGGCACGACGACGTCCCGGTGACGATCGCGTGGCCGGGGCCGGAACGGCCGAGGGCGGACACCCGGGTCACACCCGCGCGGGAGCCTCGTCGCGCTCGTGGTCGTCCGTCGTCGCGTCGTCGGCCTCGGAGCGCGGGTCCGGGCTCGCGGCGTCGTCGTCGACGCCTGCGTCGTGCTGGTCGGCGGGCTCCGCCGTCACCGGGGCGGGCCACGGCTCCTCGACGCCCTCCGCGCCGTCGTGCGGCCTGGCGCCGGCGGCCCGGTGCACGACGACCGCGAGCGGAGCGACGAGGACCCCGCACACCAGGCCCCACGCCAGACCGGCCTGGAGCACGGGAAGCGCGCGCCCGGCGTCGGGCAGGACGCCGCCGGCGGTGACGGTCGAGACGACGACGGGCACCGCCGCGGCGACGGCCGCGCCGGCGACGCACGCGAACCAGGCGGAGAGCAGGAGCGCCCAGCGGCCCTCCGCCGGGGGCAGCCGGCGCGCGGCGAGCGCGGTGAGCAGCCCCACGGCCAGCCCGACCCCGAGCGGCAGCGCGAGGTGCACCGGGTCGGCCAGGAGCGCGTCCCGGTCGACGGCGAGACGTGCGGACGGCAGCAGCACCACGTCGCGTGCGACGCCCCACGGCGACTGCGGGTCGACCGCACCGGGGAGCACGGTCCTCCCGACGCCCGCCGCCGCCCAGAGCACGCCCGTCGCGGCGCCCGCCGCGAGGGCGGCCGGCCAGGCGCGCACCGTCGCGGGGGCGCGGGTGTGCCGCGTGCCCGCCGGGTCGTCGCGCCGGTCGGTCAGCGCGCGCGTCACGACGACGGCGAGCCCGACGAGCAGGCCGTTCACGAGCCCCCACCAGCCGCCGAGCGCGGTGGCGACGAGCTCGGTGATCGTGTCGGCGCGCCACGGCAGCGTGACCCCGGCGAACCACGCGGCCGTCGCGGCGAGCGCGGACGCCGCGACCGTCGAGAACCAGACGGCGAGGAAGGTCGCCCACCGGCCGGTGCCGGCGGGCAGGCGCCGCACCGCGAGCTGGGTGCCGGCCGCGACCAGCGCCCCGGCGAGCGCGGCGGTGAGGAGCGTGCTGCCGGAGACGGGCGCCCCCGCCGCGACGGGCGCGGTCGGGTGGGGGAGCAGCGCACGGACGCCCGTACCCGGCACCGCGAGGGACGTCCCGGACAACCAGTCCCCGAGGCGGCCCGTCACCATCCAGAGGACCGCGGTGAGCGTTCCGGCGACGACGACGGCGGGGACGGTCCTCGATGACGGCATCCTGAGAGGGTAGTGGCAGCCCCGCGCCGGTCGCGACGACGAGCGATGAGTTCCGAGGACGGTCGTCGTCAGAACGCTCGGGAGCCCTGGTACACGACCGCGGGCACGACGACACGGAGGTTGCCATGAGCGAGCGCAAGACCTACACCCTGGACGTGCCCGGTGCTGTGATCGCCTACGACGTCTGGACGCCGGACGTGGCGGGCGACCGCACGCCGGTGGTCGTCATGGGCTCGCCCATGGCTGCCTCCGGGTTCGAGCAGCTCGCGGGGCTGCTCGACGACCGCGTGGTCGTCACCTACGACCCGCGCGGCACGGAGCGCAGCACGCTCGCGCCGGACGGCGAGGTGTCGGTCGAGGCGCACGCCGACGACCTGCACGCGGTCGTGACCGCGCTCGGGCTGGGCCCGGTGGACGTGCTCGGGTCGAGCGGGGGCGGCGTCGTCGGGCTGTCGTGGATCGAGCGCCACCCGGGCGACGTGCGGATCTTCGTGTCGCACGAGCCGCCGATCACCCCGCTGCTCGAGGACGCCGGCCTCGCGACGACGGTGCAGGCCGACATCGTCGACACGTACCGCCGCGAGGGGTTCGGCCCGGCCATGGCGAAGTTCGTCGCGCTCGTGAGCCACGTGGGCCCGCTGCCCGCGGACTACCTCGACCGCCCGGCCCCGGACCCGGCGATGTTCGGCTTCCCGACCGAGGACGACGGGTCGCGCGACGACCTCCTGCTCGGCAAGAACCTCGCGACGATGCCGGGCTGGGCCCCGGACGGCGCGGTGCTGCGGGCGTCGGGGACGCGGGTCGTGCCCGCGGTGAGCGAGCAGGGCGAGGGGACGCTGGCCTGGCGCGGCGGCGCGGCGCTCGCCGAGCTGCTGGGCGTCGAGGCGGTGACGTTCCCCGGCGACCACGGGGGCTTCATGGTCAACGAGTGGTCGCCGGACAACGACCCCGCGGCGTTCGCCGCGGCTCTGCGCGCGGTGCTGGACGCCTGACGGACAGCCGACCGGGCCGACGCCGGAGACGGCGCTACGAGGCGTCGAACAGCGGCGCGCGGCCCGGCGGCTGGGCGGGCGGCGGGTCGGCGATGCCCGGCAGGAGCGGCCGTTCGACCTCCGGCTGCTCGGGCGTGAGGTCGAGGCCCTCCTCGTCGTGGACGAGCCGCAGGCCGCTCCCGGACACGAGCCGGTAGGTCACGCCGTCACGTCGGACCTCGACGCGGGCGCGCGACTCCCCGTGGTGGACCGTGAACGCGAGCCGCGTGAGGCGGGCGGGGAGCCGCGGCGCGAGGCGGAGCGCGCCGTCGTCGTGCCGCAGGCCGGCGATCCCGGTGACGACGGCGGTCCAGGCGCCCGCGAGCGAGGCGACGTGCAGCCCGCCGTCCGTCGAGGCGCGCAGGTCGCACAGGTCCAGAAGCGCGCACTCGCGGGCGTACGCGTAGGCGAGGTCGACGTACCCGATCTCCGCGGCGACCACCGCCTGGGCCGGCGCGGACAGCGACGAGTCGCGGACGGTGAGCGGCTCGTAGTAGTCGAAGTCCCGGCGCCGCTGCTCCGCGCTGAACTCCTCGGGCGCCGTGTGCAGCGCGAGCACGAGGTCCGCCTGCTTGACGACCTGCCGGCGGTAGAGCTCGACGTAGTGCACGTGGTCGTCGAGCGGGAACCGGGCCGTGCCCTTGGACTCGAAGTCCCAGTGCGCGTGGTGCGTGAAGTCCTGCGACTGCTCGGTGACACGGAGCTCGGCGTTGTACGGGACGGTCATGCGGTCGGCCGCACGGAGCCACGCGCGGCGCTCGTCGGCGGTGACGCCCCGCCGGGCGGCCTGCTCGGGGAACCGCGCGCACAGCTCGTCGGCGGCGCGCAGGTTCTTGCGGGCCATGAGGTTCGTGTACGTGTTGTTGTCGACGACCGCGGTGTACTCGTCGGGCCCGGTCACGCCGTCGATGCGGAAGCCGGCCGCGGTGTGGTGCCCGCGCCCGGCCCACAGGCGCGCCGTCTCGACGGCGAGGTCGACGGCCACGTCCCGGGCGAGCGCGTCGTCGTGCGTGGCCGCGACGTGCCGCACCGCGGCGAGCGCCACGGCCGACGCGACGTGGAACGCGGCCGTCCCGGCGGGCCAGTAGCCCGAGGACTCGCGGCCGCTGATCGTGCGCCACGGGAAGGCCGCGCCCGGCAGGCCCAGCTCGGCCGCGCGCTCGCACGCCCGGTGGAGCGTCGCGTGCCGCCAGCGCAGGTGCGAGGCCGCGGCGCCGGGCAGCACGTGGTCGAGCACGGGCAGCACGAACGTCTCGGAGTCCCAGAACGCGTGCCCCCCGTACCCGGTGCCCGTGAGCCCCTTGGCCCGCACGCCGACCCCCTCGACGCGAGCCGCGGCCTGCACCACCTGGAACAGCGAGTGCCGCATCGCCTGCTGCATCTCGTCGTCGCCGTCGAGCTCGACGTCGCCCCGGTCCCACACGTCCGCGAGGACGCCGGCCTGCTCGCGGGCGAGGCCGTCCCACCCGGCCTGCCGCGCGTCGGCGAGCACCGCGTGCGCGTGGGCGGGCAGGGCGTCCGCGTCCTCGCCGCCGGCGTACGCGGCGAGGACGACGACGTCCAGCCACTGGCCCGCGCGCAGGTCGACCGTGAGCGATGCGCCGCCGCCGCGGTGGTGCCACACGGGCGAGACGCCGTCCGCGGTCTCGACCACGTGGGCCGTCTCGACCGCGACGCCGCGCTCGGAGCGCACTGTGCGCTGGCGCACCGACGAGCCGTCGGCCTCGTGCCGGCACGAGACCGTGCGCAGCCCGGGCGCCGCCCGGTCCTCCTCCGGGGCCCCGTGCGGGCAGTCGGGCACGGGCCGCAGGGTCAGGGTCACGTCGTCGTGCGCCTGCACCCGCCAGCGCGTCGCGACGACCGCCCGCCGCGCGAGCGGTACGAGCCGCTCGTTGTGGAGCGTCACGGTGCCGCCCGTGGGCGAGGTCCACCGCAGCTCGCGCCGCAGGACGCCGGCGCGCAGGTCGAGCTCGCGGGCGTGGGCCTCGACCGCACCGGTGAGGCCCGGGTCGTCGTCCGCGGTCCGCGCGTCGACGGGCGCGCCGTCGACCGACCAGCCGAGCCGCCAGGCGTCGACGACGGGCACCAGGCGCTCCTCGACCTCGGGGTAGGCGTAGGCGCGCTCGGCGTAGGTCTGGTCGAACTCCTCGTAGACGTCGGCCACGAGCGTCGCCGGGTCGTCGTCCGCGGCGACCTCGTCGAGGACGCCTCGCACGCCCACGTAGCCGTTGGCGAGGGACAGGAGCGAGGCGGCCGTCTCGGGGGAGTCGACCGCGAGACCCGGTTCGCGGACCGACCAGGCGGGGGGATCGTTCGTCACGCGGTCACTCCACCACGGGTGTGCGCCGCACACCCGCCGGGCGCCCGGCACCGCCACCGCACCGCGCGACCGACGGCTCCGGGACCCGGGGCTGGCGGAGAAGTGTCGGGTGACCGGGGACTTTTGCTTGTTGTCGACACAACTTTCGACTAACGGTTGACATCGCCCCCTGACTGCGGTGTCATAAACCTCGTTGCCCCTGGAACCGACCAGGGGACCGGACGTCGGCGCAGGGGAGCTCGGCGTCCGGACCGACAGCCGACGGCGCGCACCGACGCGTGCCCCGGCGGGACCATGGCGGTCCCGGACCTCGCCCCACGGTCGGTCTCCCACCGGTCGAGGGTCGAGCCCCGCACGACCGAGCACCTGACTCGACCCTCTGCGACGCGGGACACCCCCGCACGACCCAGTCCTGCCCACAGTGCACCCCCCACAGCACCACCCGGGGAACCTCCGCGCGCCCACGTGGCGCCGGTCAGCGTGACGGCGAGCGCCGGCACGCCGGTCCGGCGCGCCCGCGAGCCGCCCGGACGACCCCGTACGCCCGGAAGGAGTCCCCATGCCCGACCCGACGACCGAGACCGAGACGCCCGCGAGGCCGCTCTCGCGACGGGCGCTTCTCGCAGGGGCAGGCGTCGTCGCCGCGAGCCCCGCGGCCGCTCTGCTGCTGGGCGCCGGCGGCAGCGTCGCCGCCGCACCCCCGGCCGCCGCCGCGACGACGACCGGTGCGGCCACCGGTGCCGTGGCCACCGCCGCGGGCGACGTCCGCAAGATCACGATGTACGCCGAGCGGATCTCGGACACGCTCGTCGGCTACGGCCTCGAGCGCGGCAAGGCCACGGTGCCCGGCCCGATCCTGGAGATGTGGGAGGGCGAGACCCTCGAGATCACGCTCGTCAACACGACGGACAAGCGCCTGTCGATCCACCCGCACGGCGTGAACTACGA
Organism: Cellulosimicrobium funkei; assembly: GCF_001019615.1. GTDB lineage: Bacteria > Actinomycetota > Actinomycetes > Actinomycetales > Cellulomonadaceae > Cellulosimicrobium > Cellulosimicrobium cellulans_E. The sequence goes on from NZ_JNBQ01000001.1 coordinate 495,496, forward strand.
CGTCAACAGCGACGGCAGCACGTTCAACAACTCGTTCAACGAGCCGGGCGAGACGCGCACCTACACCTGGTCGACCGTCAAGATGGCGCGCGACCGCGGCATCTGGATGCCCGGCAGCGCCGGCTACTGGCACTACCACGACCACGCGTGGGGCGAGCACGGTACGCAGGGCCTCGCCGCGGGTCTCTACGGCGCCCTCGTGGTGCGCCGCGTCGGGGACGTGCTGCCGCAGAAGCAGTTCACGATGGTCTTCAACGACATGACCATCAACAACAAGGTCGCCCCGGACACGCCGATGTACGAGGCGAAGCTCGGCGAGCGCGTCGAGTTCATCTGCATCGGCCACGGGAACCAGCTCCACACCTTCCACCTGCACGCCCACCGCTGGGCGAACAACCGGACGGGCCTGCTCGCGGACCAGTACGACACGAGCCAGGTCGTCGACAACCGGGACCTCAACCCGGGTGACGCGTTCGGGTTCCAGGTCGTCGCCGGTCTGGGCGTCGGGCCGGGCGCGTGGATGTACCACTGCCACGTCCAGTTCCACTCCGACGGAGGGATGGCCGGCATCTTCCTCGTGCGCAACGCCGACGGCTCCATGCCGCCGGGGGCGCAGGAGTCCATCGACCGGTTCCAGGGCCACGGCGCCCACACGATGTCGGCACCGTCGGGTGCTGCGCCGTCCGGGGCCACGGCCACGACCGACGGCGCCGCCGCCGGCGGGACCGGGCCGGCCGTCGTCGGCCTCACGGAGCACACCGGCCACTGACCCGTCGGCCGACCCAGTCCCGACGGGCCGCCGGCCCGTCCCGCACCAGCACCACCCGCACCAGCACGACCCGCTCCCGGCCCGCCCGGGAGTGCCGCACCGATGACGAAGGAGTTGGAGAGTGCTGTCCAGACGATCGACATCCCCCGCGAGGGGACGCTCCCGACCAGGAGCACTGCTGGCCATGACGGTCGGCCTCACGAGCGCCGCGCTCGTCGCGAGCGCGGCCGTGATCCCGGCCTCGGCCCAGCCCGTCGCCACGACACCGACGAGCACGGCGGTCGCCTCGAGCGTGGCTCCCACGGCCGGGTCCGTCGCGGCCGCGACGGCCACCGCTCCCGTGCGTGTGCTCGTGTTCCACGGCGCGCCCGACGAGCAGACCGACCCGGTCGTCGCCGCGACCGCGGCGCTGACCGAGCTGGGTGCCGCCAACGGGTTCGACGTCGAGGCGACGTCCGACCCCGCGATGCTCAGCGAGGCGACGCTCGGCGAGTACCGCGGCGTCGTCATGCTCTCCTCGGAGGGCATCGAGCTGAGCGGCGAGCAGGAGGCCGCGCTCCAGGCGTACATCAACAAGGGCGGTGGCTTCCTCGGCGTGCGCGACGCCGCGCGCGCCCAGGAGGCGTCGAAGTGGTTCGAGGGCCTCGTCGGCGCCCGGATCAAGGGCGCGACGATGACGGCGGAGAAGGTCGCCGAGGCGACCGGCACCGGCCGCAGCCCGGCCGCCGAGACCCCGGCGAAGGCCGTCGACGGCGACCCCAACACCAAGTGGCTGACGTTCGCCCGCACGGGCCAGCTCACGCTGCGCATGGAGCAGCCCGTCGCGGTCGTGAAGTACGGCATCACGTCGGCGAACGACTCCGCGGGCCGCGACCCGAAGAACTGGAAGCTGCAGGGCTCGACCGACGGCCAGACGTGGGTCGACCTCGACACGCGCACCGACGAGGACTTCCCGCAGCGCTTCCAGCCGCGCACGTTCGACGTCGAGAACGAGACCGAGTACGGCTGGTACCGGCTGGACGTCACCGCCAACTCGGGCGACGCCGAGGTCCAGCTCGCCGAGCTCTCGATCTTCGGCCCCGACTCCGTCGAGCAGCCCGACCCGGAGATCCCGCTCGAGGAGCGCACGGTCGACCTGGTCGACCGCCAGCACCCCGCGACGGCGGACCTCCCGCTCACGTGGGACCGCGAGGACAGGTGGCTGGACTGGGCCGACGACCCGACCGGTGACGTGCACACGGTCGCGACGCTCGAGCCCGGCCCCGACGCCGGCCCGACGACCAACCCGTTCCAGCCCCTCTCCTGGTGCCGCGACTACGACGGCGGCCGCTCGTTCTTCACCGGCATGGGCGGCACGCCCGAGAGCTGGGCGGACGAGACGTTCCGCGAGCACCTGCTCGGTGCGCTCCAGTGGACGACGGGCGTGGTGCGCGGCGACTGCCAGGCCACCATCGCGTCGAACTACAAGGCCGAGCGCCTGTCCAAGGTGAACACGGCGGGCACGCTGGACCAGAACGGCGAGCAGCACGGCCTGACGATCGCGCCCGACGGCACGGTCTTCTACATCGGCCGTGGCGCGTGCGCCACCGGCCCGATCGTCCCGTGGAGCGACCCGAACGTGGGCCTCGGCTGCGGCACGATCCACCAGTGGGACCCGGAGACGGGTGAGGCGAAGCTGCTCACGACGCTCGACGTCATGGGCAACCGTGGCAGCGGCGACGAGCTCGTGAAGAACGAGGAGGGGCTGCTCGGCATCGTGCCCGACCCCGACTTCGCGACGAACCACTGGCTCTACGTGTACTGGATGCCGCACGAGAACATCGATCGTGAGCGTCGCGTCGGCTACCGGACCGTCTCGCGGTTCACCTACGACCCCGCGACCCCGACGATCGACCAGAGCACGCGGGTCGACCTGCTCGAGTGGGAGACGCAGATCCACAGCTGCTGCCACGCGGGCGGCGGCATGGCGTTCGACAGCAAGGGCAACCTCTACATCGGCTCGGGCGACAACAACTCGTCCGGCGGGTCGAACGGCTACTCCGGCAACAACTGGACGCAGGAGTACGCGGGGATCAGCTTCCAGGACGCGCGCCGCACGTCGGGCAACACGAACGACCTCAACGGCAAGATCCTGCGGATCCACCCCGAGGACGACGGCACGTACACGATCCCGGACGACAACCTGTTCCCGGTGGGCGAGTACCCCGCGGACAAGACGCGTCCCGAGATCTACGTCATGGGCGTGCGCAACATCTCGCGCCTCCAGATCGACCCCGACACGGACTGGCTGACCGCGGCCTGGGTGGGCCCGGACGCCGGCAGCCCGAACCCCGAGCTCGGCCCGGCCAAGTACGAGACCGCGACGATCATCACGTCCGCGGGCAACCAGGGCTGGCCGTACTGCATGGGCAACAAGCAGCCGTACCGTGACCGGAGCAACGAGGACGCGAGCGTCCTCACCGGCTGGTACGACTGCGACAACCCGAAGAACACGTCGCCGCGCAACACGGGTCTCGTCGACCTGCCGCCGGTGCGCGACAACATGATCTGGTACTCGCCCTCGGGCGGCGGGCCGGTGTTCCCGGACCGCGGCAACGGCATCCCGACGTACGAGGACGACGAGGCGACCTACACCATCCCGTGGCTGCGGGGCGGCGGCCAGGCCGTCATGTCCGGCCCGACCTACCGCGCGTCGCAGGTGGACCCCGAGTCCGACGTCGCCTGGCCGTCGTACTGGGAGGGCAAGTGGTTCATCGGCGACCAGTCGAACTCGAACAACCGCGTCGCGGTGACGGTCGACCCGGAGAACCTGGACGCGCCCGTGTTCATGGAGGACCTCCGCCAGATCATCCCGGGCGGTCGCGGTGACGGGCTGCTCCAGAGCTGGATGGACGCGAAGTTCGGTCCGGACGGCGCGCTGTACCTGGTCGACTACGCGGGCGGCTTCTTCAGCCTCGACCCGAACCAGAAGCTCATGCGGATCACGTACCAGGGCGGGGCTCCGACCCCGGCTCCGGCGGCGTCCGCGACGAGCATCCAGGGCGACCCGCTGACGGTGCAGTTCACCGGCGCGCGTTCCGGTGGCGTCTCCTACCTCTGGGAGTTCGGCGACGGCTCGACCTCGCGTCAGGCCAACCCGAAGCACAAGTACCCGCGCGTCAAGAACTACGAGGCCAAGCTGACCGTCACGTACGCCGACGGCTCGAAGGCCACGGTCACGACCGACGGCTCGCCGTCGTGCACCCTGCCCGACGAGCGCGAGACCGTGTTCTTCGGCGACGTGGACTCCACGGTCGAGAACCGCGACCTGGGCGCGTGCAACATCGCCGACCTGTTCCAGGACGAGAAGGAGTGGCGCACCCACGCCCGGTTCCTGGCGCACGTCGAGTCGGTGGCGAAGAGCCTGTACGACGACAGCCGCATCAGCGACCGCGAGCGTGCTCGCCTCGTCGACGCGGCGGCCCGGTCCCAGATCGGCGCGTACCCCGGTGGGTACCGCACGATCTTCGACGGCACCGAGGCGTCGCTGTACGACTGGTTCCAGGCACCGGGCGGGAAGTTCACGCTCGAGCCGGGCGGGTCGATCCGCTCGCAGGGCGGGCTCGGCATGCTCTGGTACGCGGGCGAGGAGCTCGGTGACTTCTCCGTCAAGCTCCTCTACCGCGACGTCTCGGCGGGTGACCACTACGCGAACGCGGGCGTGTTCACCCGGTTCCCGAACCCGAACGAGCCTGGCGACGTCGAGTGCGCCGAGGGTCAGTCCCCGGCGTGGGTCGCGATCTCGTGCGGTCACGAGATCCAGATCTACGACGGTCCGACGGGCGAGCCCCAGAAGACCGGCTCGGTCTACAACTTCGACCCGCTCGGCCTGAACACCGGCGGCGAGAAGCCCAAGGGCGAGTGGAACGAGTACGAGATCCGGGTGGTCGGGCAGCAGTACACGATCATCCGCAACGGCGTCGTCATCAACGAGTGGGAGAACTCGCCGGGACAGCAGTCGTCCCGGGCCGGCGACCCGCCCACGGACCTGCGCCAGTTCGACAGCGGGTTCATCGGGCTCCAGAACCACGGGAACGCGGACCTCATCGAGTTCCGTGACATCCGGGTGGCGGACCTGTAGCACCGCCGGGCGGGGACGGCCGAGCCGGCCGTCCCCGCCGAGCCCGGGGCCGCCGTCGTGCAGCACGACGGCGGCCCTCGGGGCGGGCCGCACGGCCCGCCCGACCCGCTCCCGACCAGCCCGACCAGCCCGACAGACCCCCCAGAAACCCCGGAGGAGTGCACCCTCATGGAACGACGTACCAGTCCCGGCGGCTCCCGCCGCCGCGGCCCGCGGCGGTTCCTCGCCGCCACGGTCGCCGGACTCACCGCGACGACGGTCCTCACCGTCGCCCCGGCCTCGGCGACCCCCACCGCACCGGCGACGGCGTCGTCCGCCGTCGTGTCCGCCGCCGACGCCACCGTCGCCGCCGAGCAGGTCCTCACCTGGACCGCGGACAACAGCGTGACCGACTACAAGGCCTTCCCCGCGACGGCCGAGGCCGGCCCCGCGACGATCGTCTTCGAGAACAGCATGGCGACCGGCAGCACGTTCGGCATGAGCCACACGCTCACGTTCGACACGTCGTCGCCGGGCTACAACCACGACGTGAACCTCAACATCCTCGCGAGCCCGTTCGACGCGAACGGCGGGCGGCACGAGGCCCAGGTGACCCTCACGCCCGGCAAGTACCGCTACTTCTGCGCGATCCCCGGGCACGGGGAGATGTGGGGCGAGCTCGTCGTGACCGACGGCGGCGGGGGCGAGGACACCACGGCACCGTCCGTGACCGCTCTGGTCACCGGCGAGCAGGACGGCGACGGCGCCTACGTGGGCGGTGCGACCGTGACGCTCGACGCGACCGACGACGACTCCGGCGTGGCCGGGGTCGAGTACGACCTCGACGGCGCGGGCTGGCAGGCGTACACCGAGCCGTTCGTCGTCGACGCGGTCGGTGCGCACACCCTCCAGTTCCGCGCGACCGACGCGGCGGGCAACACCTCCGAGGCCCAGACCGCGGAGTTCACCGTCGTCGAGGGCGACGTCGAGGAGGACACCACCGCCCCGACCGTCGAGCCCATGCTCATGGGCCAGCAGGACGAGAACGGCGCCTACATCGGTACGGCGGCCTTCATGCTCCACGCCGCGGACGAGGGGTCGGGCGTCGCGTCGGTCGAGTACCAGGTCGACGGCGGCGCGTGGCTGCCCTACACGACGACCGTGCCCTTCACCGACCTCGGCGAGCACACCGTCTCCTACCGCGCGACCGACGTCGCGGGCAACGTGTCCGAGGTCGGCTCCGTGACCTTCACGGTCGTCGAGGGCGGCGAGCAGGACACGACCGCCCCGACCGTGACCGCCGAGGTCACGGGGGAGCAGGACGACAACGGTGCGTTCGTCGGCTCCGCCACGGCGACGCTCACCGCGACGGACGACGCGTCCGGCGTGGAGAGCGTCGAGTACGACCTCGACGGCGCCGGCTGGGCCCCGTACACCGAGCCCATCGTGGTCGACGAGCCCGGCGAGCACACGCTCGTCTACCGGGCCACCGACGCCGCGGGCAACGTGTCCGAGGACACCGTCACGGAGTTCGTCGTCGTCGCCGACGCCGGCGAGGACACGACGGCCCCGGTCGTCGCGAACGAGCTCAGCGGCACGCAGGACGAGAACGGTGCCTACGTGGGCTCCGCGTCCGTGCTCCTCACCGCGACCGACGAGGGGTCGGGCGTGGCGTCCGTCGAGTACGACCTCGACGGCGCGGGCTGGACCGAGTACACCGAGGCCGTGGCCGTCGACGAGCCCGGCAGGCACACGCTCGCCTACCGCGCGACCGACGCCGCGGGCAACGTCAGCGAGCCCGCGACCGTCACGTTCGACGTCGTGGCGGGCCAGGGTGGCGACACCGTCGCACCGACGGTCGACCACCGCGTGATGGGTGGCGCGAAGAACGAGGAGGGCGAGTACCTGTCCAACGTGTTCGTCCGCCTCCTCGCCAAGGACGCCGACTCGGGCGTCGCGTCGGTCGAGTACCAGGTCGACGGCGGCGCGTGGACCGCGTACTCCGGCCAGATCTCGGTGCGGACCCCCGGGTCGCACACCGTGACCTACCGCGCGACGGACGTCGCGGGCAACGTCTCGGCCCCGAAGACGGTCACGTTCGTCATCGCGGGCGGCGAGGAGCCGGGCGACACCGACGGCCCCGTCGTCACGGCGGGCGTCAGCGGCAGCCGCACGCGCGACGGCGACTTCGTCGCGAGCGCGCGCGTCACGCTCACGGCGGTCGACGAGGAGTCCGGCGTCGACCGCATCGAGTTCCAGGCGAACGACGGCGCGTGGCAGCGCTACGCGGCCCCGGTCGCGTTCGCGGCCGACGGTCAGCACGTGGTCCGCTACCGCGCGGTCGACGGCGTCGGCAACGTCACGACCGGCGAGGTCACGTTCACGGTCCTGCAGCTCGTCCGCGACCGCTGCGTCGGGTCGGACATCCGTCCGACGGTGATCATCGACGGCCACGACAGCACGGTGCAGAACTACGACGACGGCACCGGCTGCACGGTCAACGACCACGTCGCCGAGAACGACGAGTACGCCACGCACCGCGAGTTCGTGGACCACGTGAGCCTCGTGACCGAGGACCTCGTCCTCGACGGCGTCCTCGACGACGCCGAGCGCGAGCTCGTCATCACGGCGGCCGAGCTGTCCGACATCGGCCGCCGCTGACCGCCACCTGACGGTCCGACCGAACCAGTCCGATCGACGACGGCCCGGACCCGCACCTCCCAGGTGCGGGCCGGGCCGTCGTCGTGCTAGGCCCACCCGGGGCCGCCGCCCGCCCACCTCGCGCCCCCCGCCCCCCTCCCGCGCCGAACACGACGTGAGGGTCGTTCTGGGCGGCTTAGCGACGCTCATGTCGTGCTCGACGGCGGGTGAGGTCGTGGTCGGAGGGCTGGCTTGAGGCAGCAGGCGGCGGGCGGCCGACGTCGGCGCCCGGCTCAGGCGGGCGCGTCGCCGTAGACCGGGCGCGCGAACGCGAGGACGATGCCCACCCCGCCGCGCTGCGCGAGGCGGGCGCGGTCCTCGGGGTGGTCCAGCAGGTGCCGCAGGACGCGGGCGACCGCCTCGGCGTCCGCGACGTCGACCGTGTCCGGGTCCGGCCCGTTCGCCGGGCGGACCTGGAGCAGGTCCTCGCCCTCGGCGTGCCGGGCCCGCGCGCCGTCGCGCAGCTCGACCCGGAGGGTCGGGCGTCGCTCGCCCTCCAGCACCCGCACCCCCGCGACGTCGTCCCACCGCACGACGACGCGTGCCGGCTCCGGCCCGACGGGCAGCTCGATCTCGTGCGGGCGCAGGACGACCGACTGCTTCGACGGCCCGCGCACGTACATCACCAGCCCGGTGCCGAAGCCGAGGACCATGAAGCAGGAGACCGCCGCCGCGACCCCCTCCTCCTGGAGCAGCAGCCAGACGACGAACCACACCGACCCGCCGAACAGCACGACCAGGATGAGCAGGACGGCCAGGTAGTCGGCGACGGGCGTCAGGCGCTCGCGGCCGCGAACCCCGCCGCGCACCGCGGTCCACACCATGCTCGGCCGATGCGGGGGACGGGGCGGACGGCTGCTCACGGGGACAGTCTGCCGGGCCCCCGGGCCGGTGCCGAACACGACATCGATGTCGTTCTCGGGCTCGGAACGACACGGATGTCGTGCTCGACGGCGGGCGACGTCGTGGTCGACGGCGGGGCAGGGGTGGGCCCGACGACGCGCGCCCGGCCGACTGGGTGCGCCGCCGACGCCGGGCGTCCGGTCGGTCAGGACCCGCCGAGCAGCATCCGCTTCGCCGCGGCGAACTCGTCGTCGGTCAGGGCGGCGGACGCGTGCAGGCCCGCGAGCTCCGAGAGCGCCGCCGCGATCCCGTGCTGCACGGTGACCTCGGGAGTGCCCCCGTCGCGGGTCGTCCTTGTCGTGGTGGTCGTGGTGGTCGACGACGTCGAGGACGCCGTGCCCGGCGTGGGTGAGCCCCAGACCGGCGCGTCCCCAGGGGTGGTCGGGGTCCCCGTGCTCGCGGAGTCGGCGACCGTGGAATCGGTGACGGACGCGTCGGTGACGGTGGCGGACGCGGCGGCCCGTGCGGCGTCGTGCAGGGCGCGCGTGCGGTCGCGGCGCGCCTGCACCACGACCCGCTCCCCGGGCAGGCGCCACACGACCACCGGGTCGCCGGGCTGCGGGACCTCCGACGGGAGCAGGTTCGTCACCGGCGCGAGGCGCGTGACCGTCGTCGTGAGCGCCCCGTGCCGCACGCGGACCACGCACTGCGCGACCCCGCCCGAGTCCGTGCGGTCGGTGACCGACGCCGTGACGACCCCTGCCTCGCGGACGGCGGCCTTCCGGTCACGGTGGTACTGAGCGTAGAGCGGGGCGTCGTCGCGCGACCGCCGCAGCGAGCGCGCGTACCCGGCCCAGAGCGGGCCGAGGAACACCCACGGGAAGATCGTCCACACGACGTTCCAGAACCACGGGAAGAAGCCGTCGTGGTCCCACGCGTTGACCGTGACGAGCCAGACGAAGCCCCCGGACAGCAGCACGAGCAGCACGCCGTTGCGGATCTTCCTCCCGACGCTCGACGGCGGGTCCAGGAGGCCGTCGGGCGTGCGCGGCAGGTCGTCGACGGACTCGTCGTTGCCCACCAACCGCAGGATGGCCCTGGGGTCGGCGACCTTGCGCGCGAGAGCGGCGGACGGCGGGAGGGGCGGTTCGTCGTGCCGGGGGTCCGGGAAGGACGCCCTCGTGGTGTGGTCAGACATCATCCTGATCCTACGAGCGACCGCTGTCAGCTTCCCGCCGACCATGGGTCGACGATCGTCTGGCGCCGGACATGGTCGACGACACCCATGGTCGGCGGTCGATGGCCGCGTGCTCGGCCTCGAGCACCGTCACGATGCGTGGCAGGGTGGCGGCATGACGACGCTCGCCCAGGTCCGCGCGGCCGCGCTCGCCCTGCCCGAGGTGGCAGAGGGGGACGCGGCCGCCGGGACCGTGTCCTTCGTGGTGCGCGGGCGACGGTTCGCGGCGGCGACGCGGGACGCCGTCGTGCAGCTCCGCCTCGCGGACGACGACGTCGCGCGCGTGCTCGCCGAGCACCTCACCGCGCGCAGGTGGACGCGCGGCGACCATCTGCTCGGCGCGAGCGTGCCGCTCGCCGACCTCGACGGTCAGCAGGCCAACCACTGGGTGCGGCGCGCATGGTTCGCCCGTGCGCCGCAACGGCTCGGGGCTGCTCTCGTCGCCGCGGATTCCGCGGAGCCGGGGTCCGTCGGCGACCTCCCCGCTGCCATCGGCCGCCCGGCGACGCGTGCGCTCGCCGGTGCGGGCATCGTCTCGTTGTCCGACGTCGCGCCGCTCAGTGATCGGGAGCTGCTCGCCCTGCACGGGGTCGGGCCACGTGCCGTACGGATCCTGCGCGAGGTGCTCGCGGCGCGCTGACCGGCCGTGGTGCCTGCGGGAGGGCTCGCGCGTCGCCCTCGGCTGTCCGAGCGCGGGTCTCAGCGAGCGATCGTCACGGTGATGCTTGCCTCGCGGGCTGTCGCGAGCAGCGCGTCGACGCCGAACGCCTGGACCGGGCCGAGCGCTCCGGTGCCGCGGGCATCTCCCAGTGCGGCGTGGGCGGCGCCCCACGCGAGGAAGTGCGCAGTGAGGTCGTAGGCGTCGGGTCCGTCGAGCCGGGCGCGGCGCAGGACGTCCCCGGACACGCTGCGCGCGACCGCGAGGACGTGGGTGCGTGACGCCGCCCGGGCGGCCGCGTCCGGGCCGCCGCTCGAGCCGGCGCGCGACCGTGCGAACCGGCGCAGCGCGCCGCCCAGCCCGGGGACGCGCAGAGCGCCGGTCGCGATCGCGGTCGCCACGGGCGCGAACCGCACCGCGGGGCTGGTCACGCCCAGCGCGACCTCGACGTCGCGCAGACCAGGCGCGAGAGGCGGCAGCGTGAACGGCTCGGTGCCGCCGGCCGTGATGCCCCGCACGCGGCGCCCCGCGCCGAGGTCGAACGCGACGACGCGAGCCGCGACGCGCTCGGCCCGCAGGTGTCCGTCGCGCCAGGCGTACGAGGGTTCCAGCACGGTCTCGAGCGCGCTCGCGCGGGTCCCGCCGCTCACGCCGCCGCCGGTGGGGAAGTAGCCGATCTCCAGGCGCGCGGCGTCCGCTCCCTCGTCCTGGAGCGCGAGCGCGCCGGCGAGGTTGCCCGGCACCCAGTCGTGGCCGAACGCCGTGAGCAGCGCCGCGCCCGTGCGCCCGGCGCGCGGGCCGAGCTCGTCGAACACGCGCCGGATGAACGCCGGCTCGCCCGTCGAGTCGAGGTAGACGGCGCGCGCGTCGATCGCGGCCTCGACCGCCGGGCCGCCGTGCCGGACGAACGGGCCCACCGTCGAGACGAGCACGTCGCCCGACTCGATCAGCGCCCGCACGGTCCGCGGGTCGTCGACGTCCGCGACCGCGGTCTCGAGCGGCGGTGGGGCGGGGGAGTCCGACGTCGGACGCCCGGCACCGGGGGTGCCCGTGGGCTCGGCGCGGTGGCGGGGTGCCGCCGACGGTGCGCTCGCGGAAAGGTCGGCGGCGAGCGCGTCCAGGCGGTCCTGGGACCGCCCCGCGAGGACCGGCCGTGCTCCACGCGCCACGAGCTCGTGCGCGACGAGCGTGCCCGTGTAGCCCGTCGCGCCGAGGAGCACGATGCGGCCCGTCGACGTCGGGGAGGTCGGGGCGTCGGTCATGGGGTCGCCTCTCGCCGGAACCAGGGATCTCGCGAGACTACGGAGCGTTGCCGGGGCTCGCGCGTCGGCGGTGGTGCCGCTCCCTGCCCGTGCTCGGCGGCGGGTGGCGTGGTGTCCTGGCGGTATGGACTCGGAGCCCGACGGCGGACAGCCACCCGCGGGCGGGCTGCCCGAGGGCGGCGAGGCGCCCCAGGGTGACGGGCGGTCAGACGGCGGTGGGGCGTCCGACGGCGGTGGGCGGCGCGACGGCGGTGGACCGTCCGGCGGCGGCGGACAGGCCGACGGGCCTCGGCCAGGGCTGGTGGGCGTGCTGTGGTGCGTCGTCGTGATCGTGGTGGTGTTCGTGATCGGTGTGGCGATGGGCATGCTCGACGGCCGTTGACCACGCTCGCAGGGGCATGTGCATGAAATGAGCGATCGAGGGTATTGCGCATGTGCAGTTACTGCGCATAGTCTTTGGCGTATGACCTCCGACCCGCAGCGACCCTCGCGACCCCGCCTGGACGCGGCGCGCACAGCGCTCGACGAGGCGGCCGCCGCTGAGCCGGGCACCGCCGTCGAGCCGCTCGCCCGCGCCCGGGCCCTGCTCGACGTCGCGCTCGACGAGGCGATGGCCGAGGCGCTGCTCGCCGGGTCGTCCATGCGGTCCGTCGCCGAGGCGGCGGGCGTCGCCCCGAACACCGTGCCTCCGCGTCTCGCGCGGACCCCGGCGCTCGCGGGCTACTCCAGCCCCGACGGACGCGTCTCGGCCGAGGGCGTGACGCGCGCCCGCTACGACCGCGAGCGGGGCACCCCGCCGCCCGAGCCGACGACCGCCGTCGAACCGCTGAGGTTCCGCCGCCGCACCTGACCTGCCACGCCGTCCGTCCAGCAGCACGACGAAGGGAACCGCCATGCCTGACCAGACCCTCACGCACCTCGCCATGCTGCTCGACCGGTCCGGGTCCATGCAGACCATCAAGCAGGCCACCGAGCAGGGCTTCGACCTGTTCCTCGCCGAGCAGCGCGACGCGCCCGGCCGGTGCACGGTCACCCTCGCGCAGTTCGACAACGAGTACGAGGAGGTCTACACCGACCTCGACGTGCGCGAGGTCCCGCCGCTCGACCTGCGACCGCGCGGCATGACGGCGCTGCTCGACTCGATCGGGCGACTCGTCCAGACCACCGCGCTGCGCATCGCCCAGCTCCCCGAGGACCAGCGGCCCGGCGCCGTGATCGTCGGGATCATGACCGACGGCCTCGAGAACGCCTCCAAGGAGTACACGCACGCCGCGATCAAGGCGCTCGTCACCGAGCGCGAGGAGCAGTTCGGCTGGACGTTCCTCTACATGGGCGCCAACCAGGACGCGATCGAGGTCGGCGCGTCGCTCGGCGTGAAGCGCGAGCGGTCGCTCACGTACGACACGGCCAACGTCGACCAGGCGTACGCCGCGACGTCGCGCAGCATGGCCGGGATGCGCACGGCCATGGCCGCGGGCGCGCCGCCCGCTGCGGCGCGCGACCAGCACGCCGTGTACACGGAGGCGGACCGAGCCGCGGCTGGTGGCTCAGAGCCGCGCCCTCGACCCAGCACGCAGTCTCGGGGTGCAGGTGGTCCCGCGGTCGAGGCATCCGGCGCTCACCAGGCCCGGCCGTAGTCCGAGTACCGCTGCGGACTGCGCCGGGCGCGCTACGCGCGGCCGAAGTGCTCGAAGCGCCAGGCGAGCAGCTCCCGGTCGGGGCGGTCCGAGCGTCGGCGCGGGACGCTGAGCTGCCGGCCGTGCATCTCCTGGAGGCCGTGCTTGAGCATCGGGCCGTCGATCTCCTCCAGGAGCTTCATCGCGATGCGGACCTCGTAGTCCGGGGTGACGCCCAGCATGTTCTGGTCGTACGCGGCGTGGTGGATCTTGCACAGCGCCAGACCGTTGTTCACGGTCGGCACCCCGCGCTCGTCGCTGTCCGGGACGATGTGCGCGGCGTCGAGGAGAGCGCCGTGCTTGAGCTCGCAGATCGCGCACCGCGTCTCGTACGCGACGAGGACGCGCGTCCGGAACGCCGGCTGGTGCAGTCGTTGCTTGGCGAGCCGCCGTGCGTACTCGCGCTGCGGTGTCGTGAGATGAGCCGGGTCGGGGATGAACCGGAACGCCTCGTCGAGCGCGATGAGGAACTGACCGTTCTCCGGCTCGTCGTCCACGACGAACACCGGGGCGACGGGTGTGTAGATGTTCGGGACCTCTTTGCGGAAGAGGATGAGCGGCATCCCGCTCGTCATCGCCTCGCGCAGCTTCCGGTTGTCCCCACTCCAGGGGTCGCCGGAGCGGTACGCGTAGTGGAGGAGCCCGTCCTCGGACTCGGTGTCGTCGTAGGGTCCGCTCGCTGAGGTCACGATGGAGAGCGTCGACGAGAAGGGTCGAGGGTTGCGGATCCCGCGGGAGTAGTCGATGACCGGGAGCTTCTGGCCGTCGATGTGGAAGTCGAGCAGCTGGTCTCGATGGAGGAAACCACCGTTAGCCTCAGCCTGGTCCTGCACCCACTGGATGATGCGCACGCGGAGCGCGGCTTCGACGGCGGAGTCCATGCGCGGAGCTCACCAGATGTGGGGCTCTCGTTCAAGCGTCGTCACCGAACGCCTGCAACCGTGGCAGTTTCCGGTGGCCGCCAGCCGAGCACGCCGCGCAGCGCCCACGAGCCGAGCGCGGCGCTCCATGGCCCGGCGAGGCGAGCGCCGAGGTCGCGGGCCGTCGTCGCGACGGGTGAGACGACGCGCGACATCCCGGCCATCTGCTCCGACATCCGCATCACCTTCACGACACGCGGCCGCCGCTCGTCCGACCACCGGCGCAAGAGCTCCGGCACGGCCGCGACGTTCGTACCGCCCGTGCGCACGCCGAGCACGACGGCGTCCTCGAGCGCCTGGCACCCGCCCTGCCCGACGTTCGGCAGCATCGCGTGCGCCGCGTCTCCGACGAGCGCGACGCGTCCGGTCACGAGCGACACCGGCGGAGCAGGGAGCTGCCGCAGCTCGTGACGCAGCACGCGGCCGGGGTCGACGGACGCGAGCAGTTCGGGGATCGGCGCGTGCCAGTCGGCGAGCCGCTCGCGCAGCTCGTCGAACGACGCGGGCACGCCGGCGGCGTCGGCGACGGCCACGTAGGAGTACACGCGGCCGTCGGCGAGCGGCACGATCCCGACGACGATCCCACGCCCCCAGGTCTCGCCCCCGACGGGACCGTCGGGCTCGCCGGGCGGCGCCTCCGCGACGAGCCGCCACGCGGTCGAGCGGCCCGAGACAGGCCCGGGCGCGTCCGGCCACCAGCGTTGCCGGGTGGGCGAGTCGATGCCGTCCGCCGCGACGACGAGCGCGGCCTCGATCTCCTCGCCGTTCCCGGACGCGTCGCCTACCACGCCTTCTCCGGCGGCCGGACGGTCGCCGTCGGACGGCTCCTCGGCGTCCGCTCCCGACCCGCGACCGTGCGCTGGGGTCCGCGGCCCGCTGGCCTCGGGCCCGCCGCCGGTGCGCACCCGCACGCGCGCGGGCCGCCCCGCGTCGCCGGGGTCCACGACGGCGGTGTCGACGCCGAGCCGGAGCGCGCCGTCGGGCAGGGCGCCGGCGAGCATGCCGACGAGCTGCGCGCGGTGGAGCACGAGGGTCTGGTCACCGAACCGCTCGCTCGCGGCGGCCGCGTTCCCGCGCACGAGCCAGCGGCCGTCGGGGCGGCGCAGGCCGACCTCCCCCTGGAGCGCCGAGAGGTCGCGCAGCCGGTCGCCGAGCCCGAGTGCGCCGAGCGCACGCACCGCGTTGGGAGCGACGGCGATCCCCGCGCCGACCGGTTCGAGCGACGGCGCGCGTTCCAGCACCGTGACGTCCCACCCGGCCCGCGCGAGCGCGACGCCCGACGCGAGCCCTCCGATCCCGCCGCCCACGACGACGGCCCGCGCCGTCCTCATCGCACGTCCCCGATCACGGTCGTGACGCTACGGCAGCGCCGCGGTCTCCGCGTCCCCCGAGCGGGGGATCGCCCCGCGGTCTGCCGCCGACCCGGCGCCGTCAGCCTCCCGCCGCACGGCCTTCCACCGCACGACCTCGCGCACGAGCACCGAGATGTTGAGTATTGCGGGAAGTTGTTGACTTGTGTGGATCGGCCCGGGACACTCGAAACCCCGAGGTCGACGCCGTCCCGGGTTCTTGCCCCCTCACCGTCGAGAGGACACCCCATGAAGTTCCCCCTGTCCCGCGCGCGCTCGCGTGCCACCGCTGTCACGAGTGCGCTGGTCGCGCTCGGGCTGGCGGTGTCGGGCGCGGCCGCCGCCACGGCGGCGCCGGCCCCGGCGAGCGTTCCGGCTGCGGCAACCGCCGTGGCCGAGCCGACGATCTCCCCGGTCGTCGACGCCAACTTCCCCGACCCCGACATCCTGCTCGTCGACGGCGTCTACTACGCCTACGCGACGAACCATCAGGGCCAGAACGTGCAGCACCGCACGTCGACGGACCTGGTCACGTGGAGCGCGCCCGCCGACGTCGCGCCCGACCTCGGCGCCTGGGTCAGCGAGTCGTGCACGTTCGCGCCGGGCGGTGCGACCGACCGCTGCGTGTGGGCCCCGGAGGTCTCGGCGGTCGAGGGCGGCTACGCCCTGTACTACACGGCGCGTGACGCGACGTCGCCGCGGCAGTGCCTCGGCGTCGCGCTGTCCGACACGCCGGACGGCCCGTTCGTCCCGGTCGGCGACGACCCGATCGTCTGCCCCAACGGCGAGGCCGGCACGGAGGACCTGGGTGGCGCCATCGACGCCGCGACGTTCGTTGACGGTGACCAGCTGTACCTGCTGTGGAAGGCCGACGGGAACTGCTGCACGGGCAAGACGGCGATCATCTTCGCCCAGCCGCTCTCGCCCGACGGCGCGACGCTCACCGGCCCGCCCGTCGAGCTCATCCGCGTGGACAAGGCCTACGAGGGCCGCGTGGTCGAGGGCCCGACGCTCCTCGAGCGCGACGGCACGTACTACCTCTTCTACTCGGCGAACGACTTCGGCGGGGGCGGCTACCGCACCTCGTACGCCACGGCGTCGAGCCTGGCCGGCCCGTGGACCAAGGCCACGACCGAGCTGCTCACGAGCGACCGCTTCCAGGGCGACGTGCGCGGCCCGGGCGGGCAGGACATCGTCACCGCGCCGGACGGCTCCGACGCGATCGTCTTCCACGGCTGGAACGAGGCCTTCACCTACCGCGCGATGTACGTCGCGGACCTCGAGTGGACCGCCGACGGCGTCCCGTTCGTCCCGCAGGCGTCCGACCGTTACCAGGCCGAGGACGGCGTCGTCACGAACGCGCGCGTCGTGGCCGACGGCGGGGCGTCGGGCGGCGCGAAGGTCGGCGGCCTGGACTTCGCGGACTCGTCCGTGACGGTCGAGGTGCACGCCGACGAGGCCGGCCCGGCCCTGCTGGGCATCCGGTTCGCCAACGGGTCGTTCGACGGCTCGACGCGCGTGCCGTCGACCGGGACGCTGGCGGTCAACGGCGAGGTCGCGAAGACCGTCGTCTTCCCGCACACCACGTGGGGCAACTGGCAGACGTCCGAGCACCTCGTCGACCTCGTCGCCGGGACCAACACCATCACGCTGACCCGTGCGACGTTCTACACCGAGCTCGACGCGTTCGACGTCTACCCGGCGACGCGCGACCCGCGCCCGTCGGCCCCGCCCGTCATCCCGTCCGACGCGACGCGGTACGAGTTCGAGGACGGCGTCATCACGCGCGGCTCGGTCGGGAGCGCGTCGGGTGCGTCGGGCGGCCAGAAGGTCGGCGGGCTCGACTTCCTCGACAGCTCCGTCGCGCTCCAGGTGCACGCCGACGAGGCGGGCCCGTACACGCTCGGGGTCCGGTTCGCGAACGGCTCCGAGCGGGGCGGCTACACGCTCGCCTCGACCAGCACGGTCACGGTGAACGGCGCCGACGCGGGCGTCGTCACGTTCCCGCACACCACGTGGGGCAACTGGCAGTCGGTCACCCACGAGGTCGAGCTCCAGCAGGGCTGGAACACCGTCGCCCTGACCAAGCTCACCTGGTACACCGAGCTCGACGCGCTCGACGTCTTCCCGGCCGAGGTGCCGCCCGTCGACCCGCAGGTCACCGTCACCGCGCAGCCCCGCTGCCTCGGCGGCACCCCGTACCTCGCCGTCCGTGCGACGAACGACGGCGACGAGACCGTCGCGATCGCCCTGCGGACCGTGCACGGCGAGCGGTCGTTCGCCCAGGTCGACCCGGGCAAGAACGCCTACCAGTCGTTCAAGGCCCGTGGCGCCCTCGACGCCGGTGAGGCGCTCGTCGTCGTCACGGACGTCTCGGGCGCGACGACGGAGGTGACGGCCGCGTACGACGCGCTCACCTGCGCGTAGCGCACCCCAGCGACGCCCGCGGTACCGCTCGGCCGACGAGTGGCGCCGCGGGCGTCGTCGTGCCGCGAGGCCGTCAGGGCTCAGGGTGTCCGGCACGTTGCCGCTCCACAGGCCCAGGTGGCACTCCGGGCACGACGCGGTGAACGTTGCCCGAAGCCTCTTTCTGCACTCGGACATTCGGGGATCAAACCGGCGTGGCCGCTTCCTATGCTCGCCGTGGCCGCCCACCCGCAGGACGGGTGCCGCGCCGGCCGTGACCACCTCCCTCGTCCGAGCGGATCTGTCCTGTGACCACCGTCTTCACCCCGGCCGCCCCGGGTTCCCCCGGCGCGCCCCGCGCGTCCTCTTCGGCCGCCGCGGCCGACCCCGCCGCCGTACGACCCGGCGGCGCCGACGCACCGACCGGCCCTCCGCCGTCGGGCCCCGCCGACCGCGAGGTCCAGGCGCTGCACCGCAGCCGCCTGGGCGCGCGCCGGCGTCGACGGAACCTGCTGTGGGCGCTGCTGCTCGCGGGCCCGAACCTCGTGCTGCTGCTGGTGTTCGTCTACCGGCCGCTGCTCCAGAGCCTCTACCTCTCGACGCTCCAGTGGAACCTCGGGTCGCCGGTCGCGCGGCCGGTCGGGCTGGGCAACTACGTCGAGTGGTTCACCGCCCCGACGACGGGCCGCATCGTCACGACGACGTTCGTTTTCACGCTCGCCACGGTCGGCGGCGCGATGGTCCTCGGCCTGGGCCTGGCGCTGCTCCTCAACCGCCGCCTCAAGGGCCGCGGCGTCGCCCGGACCGTCGCGTTCGCGCCGTACGTGCTGTCGGGCTTCGCGGTCGGGATCCTGTGGCTGTTCATGTTCGACCCGCGCTACGGGCTGGTCCAGGAGCTGCTCGGCTGGGTCGGCGTCGCGTCGCCCCAGTGGTACACCCAGCGCCCGTGGCCGCTCGTGATGATCGTCGTCGTCTACCTGTGGAAGAACCTCGGGTACGTCGCCCTCATCTACCTGGCGGGACTCCAGTCGGTGCCCCAGGACCTCAAGGACGCGGCCGCGCTCGACGGCGCGTCGTCGGCGCGGGCGCTGCGCTCGATCATCCTGCCGCTGCTCACCCCGACGACGTTCTTCCTCGTCGTGACGATGCTCCTCGCGTCGCTCCAGTCCTTCGACATCATCAAGGCGATGACGCAGGGCGGCCCGCTCGGCTCGACGACGACGCTCATGTACTCGATCTACGAGGAGAGCTTCGTCAACGGGCGCGCCGGGTACGCGTCGGCGGTCGCCACGGTCCTGTTCCTCGTGCTGCTCGCGGTGACCGCGGTGCAGATGCGGTTCGTCCAGCGGAAGGTCCACTACGCATGAGCGCCGTCGCGCCCACCACGACCGGGCGCCCCGAGACCGCGCCCGCCACGCCCGCCGCGCTCGCGCCGCGCGCCCCCCGCACCCCTCGTGGCCGACGGCGCAGCCTCCAGCCCGGCGGCTATCTTGCCCTGGTCCTCGCGACCGTCGTGCTCGGCGCGCCGCTGGCGTGGATGGTGCTCGCGAGCATGAAGACGCCCGCCGAGCTGTACACCGTCCCGCTGCAGTGGCTCCCGGGCAGCCTCAACCTCGGCAACTACGCCCAGGCGGCGGACTCGATCCCGCTCGGGCGGCTGCTCGCCAACAGCGTCGGGATCACGGTCGTGGGTGCAGGTCTCAAGGTCGCGCTGGGCCTCACGTGCGCGTACGCGCTCGTGTTCCTCGACTTCCCGTTCAAGAAGGTCGTGTTCGGCCTCGTCATCGCGACGCTCATGATCCCGCCGCAGATCACGATCATCCCCAACTACACGCTCGTCGCGAGCCTCGGGTGGCTCAACACCTACCAGGGCATCCTCGTGCCCGGCCTCGCGAGCGCGTTCGGGACGTTCCTGTTCCGGCAGCACTTCCTCACGCTGCCGCGCTCGATCCTCGAGGCCGCCGAGCTCGACGGCGCGGGCCACTGGCGCAAGCTCTGGCGGTTCGTCGTGCCGATGAGCACGCCGACGCTCGCCGCCGTCGCGCTCGTGTCCGTCGTGACGGAGTGGAACGACTACCTGTGGCCGTTCCTCGTCATCGACCGCCCGGACAAGATGACGCTCCCCGTCGGACTGACGCTGCTCCAGAACACCGACGGCATGACGAACTGGGGCGTGCTGCTCGCCGCGACGGTCGTCGTGACCCTGCCGATCCTCGTCGTCTTCCTCGTCCTCCAGCGCCGCCTCGTCGCGGGCCTCACGGCCGGCGCCGTCACCGGCTGACACCCCGCGCCGTCGTGCCCGACGACGGCGCCCGCCCTGTGCGGACCCACGCACCCGCGTGCCCGCGCACCACCACCGAGCTCCCCGGCCCGCCCGCAGCGGTCCGGGTTCCCCGAAGCGCACCGACACCCGGTGCACGACCTGAAGGAGCACCTGTGTCCCACCGCACCGCACCCGTCGGCCGGCCCGCGCGCCGCCGTCGGGCCCGCGCCGCAGCCACCGCCCTCACGGCGGTCACCGCCCTCGCGCTCACCGCGTGCGCCGGCCCGAGCGTGGCCGGGGCCGACGGCGCCGGCACCGCGGGCGACGAGTCGACGGCCGAGGCCGTCGACTGGTCCGCCGTCGAGCCCGCGTCCGAGATCACGTGGTGGAGCAACCACCCCGGCACGTCCCAGGAGATCGAGCAGGAGCTCATCGACCGGTTCGAGGAGGAGTCCGGCATCACGGTCAACCTCGTCACGGCCGGCGCCAACTACGACGAGGTGGCCCAGCGCTTCCAGGCCGCGTCGCAGACCGACGAGCTCCCCGACGTCGTCATCGCGTCCGACGTGTGGTGGTTCCGCTACCACCTCAACGACCAGATCCTGCCGCTCGACGACGTGCTCGAGTTCGTCGAGGCCGACGCCGAGGACTTCCAGCCCGCGCTCTACGCGGACTACGAGTACGACGACCAGCACTGGGCCGTGCCCTACGCGCGCTCGACGCCGCTGTTCTACTACAACAAGGACCTGTGGACGGCGGCCGGCCTGCCCGACCGCGGCCCCGAGACGTGGGCCGAGCTCGAGGAGTGGGACGCGTCGCTCACGCCGCTCGTCCCGGCCGGCGGCTCGACGTTCGGCCTGTCCACCGGGCCGTCGTGGGGCGCGTGGTGGTTCGAGAACATGATCTGGGGCCAGGGCGGCGCGTACTCCGACGGGTTCGACCTCACGCTCGACTCGGAGGAGTCGGTCGCGGGCGGCCAGTTCCTGCACGAGCTGTTCCACGAGAAGGGCGTCGCGACGCTCTCCGCGGACGACGCGATGGTCGACTTCTCGTCCGGTCTCATCGCCTCGACCATCGGCTCGACGGGCTCGCTCAAGGGCGCGCTCGACGCGGCGTCGTTCGAGGTCGGCACGGCCTACCTGCCCGACGGCCCGGCCGGCGGCGGCACCCCCACCGGCGGGACCGGTCTCGCGATCCCGTCGTCGAAGTCGCCCGAGCAGCAGCTCGCCGCGGCGATGTTCCTCGCGTTCCTCACGAACACCGAGAACACCGCGTACTTCTCGCAGAACACCGGGTACATGCCGGTGCGCACGTCGGCCGTCGAGTCCGACACGATGAAGGCCATCTACGAGACGACGCCGCAGTTCCGCACCGCCGTCGACCAGCTCGCCGACAAGGCGCGCATCCAAGACGACGTCCGCGTGTTCGTCCCCGGCGCCGACGCGCTGCTCAACGAGGCGATCGAGCAGATCGTCATCGAGGGCGCGGACCCGGCGGCCGCGTTCGAGTCCGTCGCGCCGCGCATCGAGACGGCGTACCGCGAGAACGTGGAGCCGTACCTGTGACGGCGACGGCCCTCGCGCCCACGGGCGCCGCGCCGGACCGGGCCGCGCGCCCGCGCGTGATCGCGCACCGCGGCAACAGCTCGGTCGCGCCGCAGAACACGCTCGCCGCGTTCGAGGCGGCGTGGCGGTCCGGTGCGCACAGCATCGAGATCGACGTGCAGCTCACGGCCGACGGCGAGCCCGTCGTCATCCACGACGACACCGTGGACGCGACGACGTCCGGCAGCGGCACGGTCGCGCGGCTCGACCGCGCGGCGATCCGGGCGCTCGACGCCGGGTCGTGGTTCTCCCCGGCGTTCGGCGGCCAGCGCGTGCCGACGTTCGCCGAGGTCGTCGACCTCCTCGTGCGGCGGCCGGGCACCGACCTGCTGCTCGAGCTCAAGGGGTCGTGGACGGTCGAGCAGGTGCGGCGCGTCACCGGGCCGATCCGCTTCGCGGGCATCGCCGACCGGGTCGTGGCGCAGAGCTTCTGGCCCGAGACGGTCGCGGCGCTGCGCGAGGCCGACCCGGGCCTGCGCCGCGGGCTGCTCGTCGCGTCGCTCGACGACGACGTGCTCGCGCGGTGCGCCGAGCTCGACGTCGTGACGTGCAACCCGATGGGCCTGCTCCTCCTCGAGGACCCGGGGCTCGTGCAGCGCGTGCACGACGCCGGACTCGAGGTCGCGGTGTGGACGCTCAACGAGCCCGCGCACTGGGCAGCCGCCGTCGAGCTCGGCGTGGACGCGATCATCACCGACCGCCCGGACCGCCTCGCGGGCTGGCTCTCGGCCCGCCCGGTCTGAGCGGGGGCCGCCCCCGCCGAACCCGGGGTTCCTCCTCACGCCGCGTGCTGCGTGGGGAGGGACCCCGGGTTCGGCGTCTCGTCTGGTGCCGCCTCACCGCACGACGATCGTCGTGACGACGTCGGTGACGCTCGGTCGGCGCGGCGTCGACCCGAAGCCGAACCGGACGGGCGGGTCGACGTCGCGCAGGTCGCCGAGCGGCTCCCCGTCCCACGTCGTCTCCGCCGCGACGAGCGCGTGGACGTCGGTCGCGCCGTAGTGCTCGACGCGTCCCGGCCCGGCGCTGCCGCGCGTGCGGACTCCGCGCAGCAGCACCCGCGCGACCGGGTCGGTCAGGGGAGTCAGGTGCCGCGACGTCGCGACGCGACGGGGCACCGCGCGCAGCACGTGCCCCAACGACGTCCGGGGCCCGACGGCGAGCCGCGCCTCGAGCGGCCCGGCCACCACGTGCCAGTCCGGCAGGCGGCCGCGGCCTGCCGCTGCTTCCGCCACGTTCCCGGAACCGGCGGCGAGCGCGGCGTCGGCCGCGTCCGTCGGCTCGCCCGTCACGGCGACCGGCGTCAGGACGACGCGGTCGAAGCGGTAGGTCGACGCGACGAGGTCCGCGACCTGCGGCGACGGCGCGAGCAGGAGGCGCTCGCCGTCGGGGCGCTCGACCATGACGTCGGCGAACGCGCCGAACGGCGACGCGTCCCAGCGTCCGACGACGACGCGCGTCCCGGACGCCGTGCCCCACCCCGCGATGCGGCCACGGAACCGCAGGACGCTCGACATCCCGGCAGCGTAGGTCCGCCACCCCGGGCACGCTCTCGCTCGGACGCGGGGCCGCGCACCTCTGCCCTTCCCACCGTGCTGCCTCCCTGCCCGTCACCGACGTGACCCCGCTCGGCGCGCGAGCCCCCGCGCGCGGCGCGACGCTCGGAGGAGGCGGCGACCGCCGTCGGGCAGCAGGAGGTGACCCGTGCCGAAGACCACGCGCGACGGCGACGCGAAGCAGTCCGAGATCCCGAGCACGCTGCAGCGCTCCGACGAGAAGGCGCAGCGCACGTTCGCCAAGGCCTACGACGCCGCGAGGGAGCAGTACGGCTCCGAGGAGCGCGCGCGACGCGTCGCGTTCGCCGCGCTCAAGCACACGCACGAGAAGATCGGCGACCACTGGGAGCCCAAGGACGAGCCCGGCCCGTCCGACGAGAGGGCCGAGGAGGGCGGCCTCGACTCGACCACGGACACCGCCGGCGGCGTCGACGCGAACGCGAGCAAGGCGCACCTGCTCGACGTCGCGCGCCGCCTGGACGTCGACGGCCGGTCGACCATGACCAAGGACGAGCTCGTCGAGGCGATCCAGCGCGCCAACGACCGCGCGACCCGCCGCGCCCGCGGCGACTGACCGCGGCCCCCCGCGACCACGCCTCTACCTCGCGCCACCACGCCTCTACCTCGCCGAGGTAGAGCTCTGGTCCGGCGAGGTAGAGCCCTGGTTCCGCGAGGTAGAGCCGTGGTCCTCGGGCGGTCGGCTCGTCGGCGTCAGGCGGGGCGACGGCGGTGGGGGACGCGCACGCGGTCGAGGTCCTGCGCGACGGTGAGCTCGCCGTCGAACACCTCGCGCGCCTCGCGCCAGAACTCCGTCGGGTCGGGGTAGCGCTGCGAGAAGTGCGTGAGCACGAGGGACCGCACGCCGGCCTCGGCGGCGACGGTCGCGGCCTGCCGGGCCGTGAGGTGGCCCCAGCGCTCGGCCTGGTCGCGGTCGCGGTCGAGGAAGGTCGACTCGATGACGAGCAGGTCGACGCCGTCCGCGAGCCGGTGCACGGCGTCGCACAGGCGCGTGTCCATGACGAACGCGAACGACTGCCCGGGGCGCGGCCCGCTCACCTCGTCGAGGGTGACGGTCCGGCCGTCAGGCGTCGTGGCGCTGCCCGCGCGTCGCAGCTCGCCCACGGCCGGTCCGGCGAGCCCGTGGCGGGCGAGGAGCGCGGGGTCGAGCGACCGGCCGTCGGGCTCGTCGAGGCGGTAGCCCATCGCCTCCAGCGTGTGGTCGAGGCGCTCCGCGCGCAGCGTGAACCCCGGCTCGGGGCGCCCGGCCACGGGCGGGACGACGCCGTCCGTCGTGAGCGGCTGGAGCTCGAGGTGCCCGCGGCGGAAGTGGGCGCTCGCGTCGAGCAGGTGGTCGACCCACAGCTGCCCCGACGCCGGGTACGTCACCCCGATCGTGTGCCGCACGCCGTCGCCGCTGATGCGCTGGGAGACGCCCGCGAGGCCGAGGCTGTGGTCGCCGTGCAGGTGCGTGATCGCGATGCGCGTGAGGTCGGTCGCGGACACGCCCGCATACGTCATCTGCCGCTGCGTGCCCTCGCCGGGGTCGAAGAGGATCGCCTCGTCGTCCCAGAACAGGACGTAGCCGTTGTGGTTGCGCGTGCGGGTCGGGACCATGCTGGCCGTCCCGAGGACGACGAGCTCGCGGCGGGACATGGCCCCAGCCTGCCACGGCGCCTCTGCTCGTCGGGCGGCGCGTCGGGCGGCTCGTAGGGTGGCAGGAGACCGACCCCGAGATCCGGAGAACCATGCGCCTGCTCCTCGTCCGCCACGGACAGACCCCGTCCAACGTCGCCGGCCTGCTCGACACCGCCCTGCCCGGGCCGGGCCTCACCGCCCTCGGGGCGCGCCAGGCCGCGGCGATCCCGGACGCGCTCGCGGACCGTGTCGTCGACGGAGTCGCGGTCTCGACGCTCGTGCGCACGCACCTCACGGCCGGGCCGCTGGCCGAGCGGCACGGCTACGACCTGCTCGAGCTCGACGGGTTCCGCGAGGTCGACGCGGGCGACCTGGAGATGTCCGCCGAGCACGACGACCACGCGACCTACCTGGAGACGGTGTTCGCGTGGGGCCGCGGCGAGCCCGGCCGCCGGATGCCCGGCGGCCCCGACGGTACCGAGTTCCTCGCCCGCTACGACGACGCCGTCGCGGCCGTCGCGCGGACCGGGTGGGAGACCGCCGTCGTCGTGTCGCACGGTGCGGCGATCCGCGCGTGGGCGTGCGCGCGCGCCGCGGGCGTCGACGTCGACAGGCTCGCGTGGACCCCGCTCGCGAACACCGGGCTCGTCGAGGTCGAGGGGGACCCGGCGTCGGGCTGGCGGTTCGTCGGGCTGAGCGACGGGCCGCTGGGCGGCGCGTTCCTCGACGACCTCGTCGCGGAGGACCCGACGGGCGAGTCCGTCGACGAGGAGGAGCGCCGCGCCGCGGCGGACGACTGACCTCGACGCATCGCACAGATCTAGCGGTCGTCACGTTCGTGACATACGCTCGGCGGATGGCCGACGCACCGCTGCCCGCGCCGAACGAGCGCGCGCTCGAGTCCGACATCGTCACGGACCTGCGCGAGCAGATGACGTACGGGTCGTACCTGCACCTCGACACGCTGCTCGCCGCGCAGGAGCCCGTGAGCGACCCGGAGCACCACGACGAGATGCTGTTCATCGTCCAGCACCAGACGACGGAGCTCTGGCTCAAGCTCGTGCTGCACGAGCTGCTCTCCGCGCGCGACCTGCTCGCGGCCGACGAGCTGGGCGCCGCGCTCAAGCGCATCGCGCGCGTCAAGCATGTGCAGCGCACGCTCACCGAGCAGTGGTCCGTCCTCGCGACGCTCACGCCGAGCGAGTACGCGCAGTTCCGCGGGTACCTCGGGCACGCGTCGGGCTTCCAGTCGTGGCAGTACCGCGCGGTCGAGTTCCTGCTGGGCAACAAGAACGCGCGCATGCTCGACGTGTTCGACGCCGAGCCGGACGCCCGCGCCGAGCTCGCCCGGCTGCTCGCCGAGCCGAGCGTCTACGACGAGTTCCTGCGCCACCTCGCGCGGCACGGCCACGAGGTCCCGCAGCGCGTCCTCGACCGCGACGTCACCGTCGCGCACACGCTCGACGACGACCTCGTCGAGGTCTTCCGCCGCATCTACGACGACCCGGAGACGTACTGGTCGGCGTACGAGACGTGCGAGGAGCTCGTCGACCTCGAGGACAACTTCCAGCTCTGGCGGTTCCGCCACATGAAGACGGTGCTGCGCATCATCGGCACCAAGCGCGGCACGGGCGGGTCGAGCGGCGTCGGGTTCCTCCAGAAGGCGCTCGACCTCACGTTCTTCCCCGAGCTGTTCGCGGTGCGCACCGAGATCGGGCGGTCGTGAGGCTCGGCCGGGCGGGCGACGGCGGCACGTGGCTCCCGCCGTTCGTCGACGCGCACGTGCACCTCGGCCTCGTCGACCCCGTCGCGGTGCGGCGCGGTGGGATCGCGGTCGTGCACGACCTCGGGTGGGTGCCCGACGTCGCGCGCACGTGGCCCGGCCGGCCCGGCTTCCCGGAGGTCGCGTTCGCGGGCGCGTTCCTCACCGCGCCCGGCGGCTACCCGTCGGACCGGTCGTGGGCGCCGCCGGGGTCGGTCGAGGAGGTCGGCTCTCCCGAGGCGGCCGTCGCCGCCGTCGACCGCCAGGTCGCCGCAGGGGCGTCGTTCGTCAAGGTCGCCCTGCACTCCGACGCCGGTCCCGTGCCCGACGACGTCACGCTCGCCGCGCTCGTCGGCCACGCCCACGCGCAGGGCCGGGACGTCGTCGCGCACGTGGAGGGGAAGGGCATGGCGGCGCGCGCGTTCGAGGCCGGCGTCGACCGGCTCGCGCACGCCCCGTTCTCCGAGCGCCTGCCCGACGACCTGCTCGCCGCGATGGCCCACCCCCGCCCGTCGCCCCGCCAGCGCAACGAGCCGCGGCCTCTCGCCGAGCACGACCCTGCCCGCCGT
Organism: Cellulosimicrobium funkei; assembly: GCF_001019615.1. Taxonomy (GTDB): domain Bacteria; phylum Actinomycetota; class Actinomycetes; order Actinomycetales; family Cellulomonadaceae; genus Cellulosimicrobium; species Cellulosimicrobium cellulans_E. The sequence goes on from NZ_JNBQ01000001.1 coordinate 522,804, forward strand.
CGAGCACGACTTGACGGTCGAAAAGGGCCGGATAACGACCCTCAGGTCGTGTTCGGCGGGTCGCGGGTGAGCTGGGTGAGCACGCTCGACGTCCACGGGTGGGGGAGCCCGACGGCCGAGCAGGACGTCGCGATCGACAACGTGCGGCGCTTCGTCGCGCTCGGCGGGACGGTCGTCTACGGCACCGACCTCGGCAACGGGCCGCTCCCGCCCGGCGTGAACGCCCGCGAGCTGCGGGCGCTCGCGGCCGCCGGCCTCGACGCGCGAGCGCTGGTCGGGGCCCTCACGCACGACGCCGCGGCCGAGCGCTGCGTCTCCGCGCGAGTGCTGCGTCCCGGGACGCAGCACTCGAGCACGGACGCAGCGCTCGCGACCTGGATCCCCGGCGACCCGCCCGAGCTCGACGACCTCGACGCCGTCGCCACGTGGCTCGCGCGCGCCGTCGTCGTCCGGCGCGACCCTGCCCGCGGCCCCGTACACGGCCTCGCCCACGACCCCGCCCCGCCGGAAGGACGACCATGACCGAGGACCACGCCGCCCGTTCCGCCGCGCTCGACGCCGCCGACCCGCTCGCGCGGTTCCGCGACGCGTTCGTCGACTCGGACGAGGTGACGGCGTACCTCGACGGGAACTCGCTCGGTCGGCCCACGCGCGCGTCGGCCGAGCGGCTCGCGCGGTTCGCGACGGAGCGCTGGGGCGCGCGGCTCATCCGCGGCTGGGACGAGGAGTGGTACGACCTCCCGCTGACGCTCGGCGACCGGATCGGCGCGGTGACGCTCGGCGCGGCGCCCGGGCAGACGTTCGTCGGCGACTCGACGACGGTGATCCTCTACAAGCTCGTGCGCGCCGCGCTCTCGGCGCCGCAGGTCTCGGGCCGTGACGAGATCGTGCTCGACGCCGGGAACTTCCCGACCGACCGCTACGTGCTGGAGGGCGTCGCGCGCGAGCACGGCGCGACGCTGCGCTGGATCACGCCGGACCACGACGCCGGGGTCACGCCCGAGCAGGTCGCCGCGGTGCTCTCCGACCGCACCGCGCTCGTGCTGCTGAGCCATGTCGCGTACCGGTCGGGGTACGTGAGCGACACCGCCGCCATCACGACGCTCGCGCACGACGCCGGGGCGCTCGTCCTGTGGGACCTGTGCCACTCCGCGGGCGCGGTCCCGGTCGAGCTCGACGCGTGGGGCGTCGACCTCGCGGCGGGCTGCACGTACAAGTACCTCAACGGGGGTCCCGGCGCGCCGGCGTTCGGCTACGTGCGCGCCGACCTCCAGGGCGCGCTCACGCAGCCGATCCAGGGCTGGATGGGGAGCGCGGCGCCGTTCGAGATGGGCCCGGCGTACGCGCCGCACGACGGCGTCCGGCGCTTCCTCTCGGGGACGCCCGCGATCGTCGGGATGCTCGCGATGCAGGACATGCTCGACCTCGTCGACGCCGCCGGGATGCCGGCGGTCCGCGCGAAGTCCGTCGCGCTCACCGAGCACGCGACCGCCCTCGTGGACGACCTCCTGCTCCCGCTCGGCGCGCGGTACGCGTCGCCGCGCGACCCGGACCGCCGGGGGAGCCACGTCACCGTCGACCACGACGCGTTCGAGGCGACGCTCCCGCTCCTGTGGGAGCGCGGCGTCATCCCCGACTTCCGTCGCCCGGACGGTCTGCGCCTCGGCCTGTCCCCGCTCTCCACGAGCTTCGAGGAGGTGCGGGTCGGCGTCGAGGCGGTCCGCGACGCGCTGCTCGAGGTGCTCGGCGCCCGGGCGACCACGGGCGCGTCGGCGGGCGCGGACGGCACCGCGTGATCCTCGACGACCTCGACTCCCGGCCCGGGAGCACGACGTCGCTGCTGCGCACCGTCGTCGGGCTGTACCTGCGCGACGTCGGCGGGGTGGTCGCGGTAGCCGACCTCGTCGAGCTGCTGGGCGCGCTCGACGTCCCGCCCGTCGGCGCGCGCGGCGCGGTCTCGCGGGCGAAGGCCAGGGGGCTGCTCGCCCCGGAGACCGTCGACGGCCGGGCCGGCTACCGGCTCGCGCCTGGCGCCGGCCGGATGCTGGAGCAGGGTGACCGGCGGATCTTCGCCTACCGCCAGCAGGGCGAGGACGACCCGTGGTGCCTCGTGTCGTACTCGCTGCCGGAGGAGCGGCGCGCCGCGCGCCACCAGCTCCGGCGGCACCTCGCGTGGATCGGCGCGGGAACCGTCGCGGACGGGCTGTGGATCGCGCCGGGCCACCTCGTGGACGAGGTCGAGGAGATCCTCCTGGCGCTGGAGGTCCGCGACGCCGCGACGGTGTTCCTCGCGGGGGCGCCGCGCGTCGCGGGGTCGTTCGCGGACGCGGCGGCGCGGTGGTGGGACCTCGACCGGGTCGCGGCGCTGCACCGCGCGTTCCTCGCGCGGCACGGTGCCTCCCGTGCAGGTCGTGGCTCGGTGCCCGACGGCGGCCCGCCCGTCACGGAGGACGGCCCGCCGCGCGCCGCGTTCGCCCGGTGGGTACGCGCCGTCGACGACTGGCGGCCGATCCCGTACGCGGACCCGGGCCTGCCTCCTTCGGCGCTGCCCGCCGACTGGCCCGGCACGTCGAGCATCGCCCGGTTCGGCGACCTCCGGGCGGTCCTCGCGGCAGGCGCGCGCGAACACGTCCGCGCCGTCACGGGCCGCTGACCAGGGCAGAAGGCCGGAGCGTCGTGCTCCGCGGGTGGACCCGATCCGGAAATCGCCGACAGTTGCGGAGGCATCGGCCACCACGCGTGGTGGGGTTGCTCACACCGGTGTGACTTCACCCGGGTCTCAGACCTGGACGAGCGTCCAAGTCTGCCTACGGTGGTCGGGACGGGTCGTCCGACCCCGTCGCCCGCGACACCGAGACCCAGGTAGTGATGACCCGCTCGACCCTGACACCTGAACAGCAGACCCCCTCGACCCCCCGCCGCTCTCGCCGACGCCCGGCCGCCGCGCTCCTCTCCGTCGGCCTCCTCGCTGGTGCGGGTCTCGTCGTCCCCGCGACGAGCGCCACGGCCGCCGACGCGGTCAACCCGTTCGACCTGGCCGGTGGCTTCAGCGTCTACGCACGCGAGGACGCCCGCCTCGACAACCACGAGACGGAGGGGTCCGTCGCCGTCGGTGGCGAGCTGAGCGTCCGGGCCGAGGGCGGCATGTACGCGATCGTCCACCAGGTGGCCGGGACCGCCGACTACACGATCCCGACCGTCGACGGCGACCCGACCCGTCTGCTCGTCGGGTCCTACGCGCCGACGTCCGGGCTGGCGCAGATCACGAACGCCGGGGTCCCGGCCGACAGCGGCGCCGAGCTCGAGGGCTACCTCAAGGTCGTCGGTGACGACCCCGCGTTCGACACCTACCAGCGCGGCGACTGGGTGCGGTACCGCACCGAGGTCGACGAGGCCCCGTCGATCGATGCGACCAACCAGAAGTGGCCCGACGGCGCGACGACCGTGGCGACCCAGCGCGACTCCGTCGCCGCGTACGTGGAGGCGGGCGCCACGGAGACGGCCGAGGTGCGCCAGTGCCTCGCGGACCTGGTTCCTAGCGGCTCGGCCCACGTGCTCTCGGTGGCCGAGGACGTCGGCGACCGCGTCGTGCTCTCGGCGCTCGAGCCCGGGCGCCCGAACGTCGTCGACTACGCCACCATCGCGGACGCGTACACGGTGCAGTTCGCGGACGGCGTGCTCCCGTCGGCCGACACCCCGCTGGTCGTCTCCGTCCCCGCGGGGACGACCGACCTGCGCGGCTCGGTGTTCGGCGCCGAGGGTGCGGCGGCCCGCTCCGTCCTGTGGGACCTCTCGCAGCTCGAGGGCCCGGTCACCCTCGGCACCGGCGGGACGCGTCTCGACGGGTCGGTCTACGCGCCGACCGCGGACCTGACGGTCGAGGCGGCCCCGCTCGACGGCCAGGTCGTCGCGCAGAACCTCACGCTGCTCGGCGGCGAGGCGCACGCCTATCTCTTCGCCGGCTCGATCCCGTGCGCCACCGAGCCCGTCGTGGAGACCGGCAGCCTCACGGTCACCAAGCGCGTCGCGGGTGACGCCGCCTCCACCGTTCCGGCGGGGACGACCTTCACCGTCGCGTACGACGCCGACGGGTCGACGGGCGAGCTCACCGTGCCCGTGGGTGGCTCCGCGACCGTCGCCGACCTCCCGCTCGGCACCGAGGTCGTGCTGTCCGAGCCGGGTCTCCCCGCCGTGGACGGGGTCGAGTGGGGCGAGCCGACGTGGCAGGTCGACGGCGCCGCCGTCGAGCCGGGCGACGACGGGACCGTGCGCGTCGAGATCGGCACCACGGCGGACGTCGCGGTGGTGCTGACCAACACGGCGGACACGCCGGTCGAGCCGACGCCCACGCCTTCGACCCCCACCCCGACCGAGCCCACGCCCCCGACCGTGCCGGTCACGCCCGACGCGCCGACGCCGCCTGCCGCCGACGGCGGCTCCGACGGCCTGGCCACGACCGGCGTGCAGGCCTGGGGCGTCGCGCTCGCGGCGACCGTGCTGGTCGTGCTCGGCGTCACGGTCCTCGTCCTGCGCCGCCGCCAGGACGCCTGACCCGCGACCTCGCACGCCCGACGCCGCGTCCCCGATCTCGGGGGCGCGGCGTCGTCGTGTTCGGGCGCGCCCTGGACGGCCACCTGCGCGCCGTCGGGAGTTCACCGGGCGGACGGGTGCCCGCCACCCCGGCTCCGTACGGTGACAGCGCTTCCCACCACGGGTCCGGCGCCGCCACGGTGGTCCGACGGTCGTCGCCGCGCGGACCCCTGACCTGCGAAGGAACCCATGAACCCGCACGCCTCCCGGCCGCCCGGCGCGCTCGCGCGCGCGGCGGCGTCGGCGCTCGCCGTCTCGCTCGTCGGCACGGTGCTCGTCGCCGCGACCGCGACCTCGACGGCCGCCGCCGACGAGTCCCTGCTCTCGACGTCCGGCACGACCTGGCGCTACCTCGACGACAACACGAACCCGGCCGGTACCTCGGCCGGCACTGCGGCGGACCAGCGCGCGTGGACGACCACCGCGTTCGACGACTCCGCGTGGAAGACCGCGACCGGTGCGTTCGGCGCCAAGCGCGGTGCCGCGACGGGGATCGGCGCCGCGTTCCCCATCACCACGCTCCTCACCCAGTACATCGAGGGCACGACGACGGACGTGCCCACGTTCTTCTTCCGCACCGACGTGGAGCTCACCGCGGCGGACCTCGACGGCGTCCCCGCGTTCGAGGGCGAGATCGTCTACGACGACGCCGCGATCGTCTACGTGAACGGCGAGGAGGTCGTGCGCCTGGGCGACGACGGCCGCGAGATCACCGAGAACCTCCAGTACCACGGCAACGGCCGCACGGACCCGGTGACGGGCACGTTCGTCATCCCCTCCGACGCGTTCGCGCCGGGCGAGAACACGATCTCGGTCGCGCTCTACCAGGACGCGCCGACGAGCTCGGACATCTACCTCGACGTGCGCTCGCTCGTCCCGACGCACGGCGAGGTGCGCGACGTCGCCCTCAACGTCGGCGCGGACGAGACGCAGGCCAACGTCGCGTGGTTCTCGACCCTCCCCGGCGCGGGCGAGGTGCAGTGGACCCGTGCCGACGCAGCGGGCGGCGAGGTCGACTGGCAGGCGGCCGCGACCTCGTCGTCCCGGGACGGCACGGCCGCGGACGGCTCGACCTACCACCACGCCACGATCACCGGCCTCGAGGAGGACTCGGCCTACGCGTACCGCGTCGGCAGCGCGAGCACCGGCTGGTCCGCGCCGACGACGTTCACCACGGGCACGTTCGGCGACGAGTTCAGCGCGCTGTTCATCGGCGACGCGCAGATCGGCGCGAGCGGCAACGCGACGAACGACGCCACACGGTGGGCCGCCAACCTCGACACGATGACCGCGCGGCACCCGGACACCGCGTTCCTCATCTCCGCGGGCGACCAGGTGGAGAACGCGGGGAGCACCGCGCAGTACGCCGGGTTCCTCGCGCCGCGCCAGATGCGCGAGCTGCGCTTCGCCGTCCAGGACGGCAACCACGACACCGCGTCGGCGCTCTACGACCAGCACTACGCGATGCCGAACCTCTCGACCGAGCAGCGCCGCGACTACTGGTACGCGTACAACAACGTGCTCGTCGTCGCGATCGACTCGAACGACTCCGACCCGGCCGAGATCGCCGGCCACGAGGCCTTCCTGCGCGACGTCATCGGCACGCACGGTGACGCGTACGACTGGGTCGTCGTGACGTTCCACCACTCGCTCTACAGCCAGGCGTTCCACTCGCGCGACACCGACGTGGTGCGCATGCGCGAGGCGCTGTCGCCCGTCTTCAGCGACCTGGGCGTCGACCTCGTCCTCGCGGGCCACGACCACATCTACACGCGGTCGTACCTCATGGAGGGCGCGACGCCCGTCGTCCCGGCCGAGGCGCCGGCCGAGGGCGACGTGCTCACCCCGGACGAGGACCAGGTCCTCTACCTCACGGGCAACTCGTCGTCGGGGTCGAAGTTCTACGACTTCGACGGCGCCAAGCCGTGGACGGCGCGCTGGGAGCAGTCGCGCGAGGCCAGCTACTCCGACCTGGACGTCACGCCCACGTCCCTGACCGTCACCACCTACGCGACCGGGTCGCAGCGCGTCGTCGACCGGGTGACGCTCCAGCGCGAGGACGCGGCGGGCCCCGCGCTCGACGCCGAGACCAGCGCGCGCTGCCTCGCCGGCACGGCGTACGTCGCGGTCCGCGCGACGAACACGGGCGACGTGCCCGCCGACGTCACGCTCGCGACGCCGTTCGGCACGCGGACGTTCGCGGCGGTCGCGCCGGGCAAGGCCGCGTACCAGTCGTTCTCGACGCGGTCCGTCGCGGCCGAGGCGGGATCCGTCACCGTGAGGGGCGCGCTGCCCGACGGCGGAGCCTCCTCCGCGCAGGACGTGGCCTACCCGGCGGTCACCTGCGGCTGAACCTCCCTGCCGAACCCGGGGTCGTTCCCCAGCGCACGCTCGCGCTGGGGAACGACCCCGGGTTCGGCGTCTCAGGAGGTCGCGTCGTCGAGCGGCTCGACGACGATCCCGCCGAAGCGGGCGTCGCGCGCCCGGTGCTCGACGCCGCCGATCCAGACGCGCCCGCTCCGCACCGCGTCGGACGCGGGGGAGCGGTCGAGGTAGTGCGCCTGGTAGCCGCCGCCGAAGTCCACGTTCGTCAGCGAGACGGCGCGACCCGCCTCGTCGGTGACATCGGCCTCGCACCACGCGCACACGTGCCGCGGGTAGCGAGGGTTCTCGCGGAGCAGCGTGCCGCACAGCGGGCAGTACTGCGTGCGCACCGCCTCGGCGCCGGCCGGCGCGAGCGCGCCCGTGCGGACGAGGCCGCCCTGCGCGGTGCGCCGGGCGAGCGCGGTGAGCTGGCGCCGCGCGATCCCGGGCCAGCCGTGGACGGCCCGCGCCCACTCGTCCGGCACGGCGCGGGCTCCGTAGCGCGCGCCGAGGAGCGCGCCGGCGATGGCCGCGACCGTGTCGGTGTCGCCGCCGATCGAGACGGCGGCCTGGAGCGCGGCCGCGAGGTGGTCGCGGTGGGCGAACGTCGAACCCTGCGGCGCGGCGGTCGTCGCGATCGCGTGCCACGCCGCCTGGAGAGCGGTGACGGTGAAGCCGTTCTGCCGCAGGTCGGCCGTGGGCCGCGCGAGCTCGGCGTCCGCGATCCATGCGGACCAGCGCGCCGCCGCGTCCGGGTCGAGGAGGTCCAGCCCCGCGCGCGCGTCGAGACGCTGCTCCGTCACGGCGACGCGCACCGCCTCCGACCAGAGCACGCACGACTCGGCGGCGAGCGGGTCGGTGTGCGTGATCTCCGCGACGGCCCGGGCCGCGCGGGCGGTCGCGTCCCGGTCGTCGAGAGCGACCAGCCCGACGACGCCCGTGCGCATGAGCGCGCCGTTCCCGGCCGTGCGTCCGGTCGCCGCGTGCAGGGCGGCCGACGCCTCGCGCAGGCGCGTCGCGGCGGGTCCCCGGCGGGCGGCGGCGTCGCGCAGCACGGCGGCGGTCTGCGCCCCGACGTCGGTCGCGCCCCCGGTGCGCCACGCCTCGAACGCGGCCGCGACCTCGTCGAGCGGGGTCGCGCCGAACGCGTCCGGGACCTGGGAGAGCACGTCGTGGGCGGCCGTGACCCGGGCGACGCACACCGACATCTGGGTGTCGTCGCTCCACTCGCCGGGGGCGTACGGGCCGAGGCCGCCGCCGCGCATGACCGCCACCGCCTCCGGCTGCCCCGGGCCGGGCGGCTGCGCGAACTCGTACGGCACCCCGAGCGCGTCGCCCGCCGCCTGGGCGAGCAGCACGCCCGACGCGCGGTCGAGCAGCCCGTGGTCGAGCGGGTCGAGGGGTTCGCGGGAGGGCGGAGGCGGCGTCGTCGTCACGGCGTGATCGTGCCACGATGAGCGGCATGACGACGACGCCCGACGACCTCGCCGCCCTCATCGCCTCCGTCGAGGCGGACGAGCGTGACCTCGTGCTCCGCACCTTCACGCACGACGACGCGTGGCGGCTCGGCTGCCTGCTCGTCGAGCTCGCCGACGAGCGCGACCTGCCCGTGACGATCGACGTCCGCAAGGGCCCGCAGCAGGTGTTCCACGCCGCGCGCGAGGGCACGACCCCGGACAACGACTCGTGGGTCGAGCGCAAGGTGCGGGTCGTCGAGCGGTTCGGGGCGTCGTCGTACCTCGTGGGCCTGCGCGCCCGCGCGAAGGGGACGACGTTCGCCGAGCAGCACCAGCTCCCGCTCCAGGAGTACGCCGCCCACGGCGGCGCCTTCCCGATCCGTGTCGACGGCGTCGGGATCGTCGGCGTCGTGACGGTGTCCGGGCTCGCCCAGGGGGACGACCACGCGCTGGTCACCGAGGCCCTGCGGTCCTTCCTCCGCTGAGCCGGGCAGACGGACGGGGCCGGCACCCGAGGGTGCCGGCCCCGTCCGTGGTCCGGTCGCGCAGGGGGCGGGCGCGACCGGGGTCGGAGCGCCGACGCGACGTCGTCCGCCGCGCCGGCGGTGCGGCGTCAGGCCGCGCGCGTGACCTCGATGCGCTGGGGAGCACGGCCGGCGAACACGCCGGCGACGGTCACGGTGAGCACGCCCGCGTCGTAGGACGCGCGGACGGCGTCGGCCTCCGCGGTCTTCGGCAGGGTGACGGTGCGGCGGAACTCGCCGAACCGCACCTCACGGATGCGGCGCCCTGCCGGGGCGGCCTCGGCCGCCTCGTCGGTGCTGGCCCCGTCCGTCCCCGCCTCGGGCTGCTCGCCCTCGGTCTCGGACGTCTCGGCCGCGGGGGCCTCGACGGCACGCTGGTCGCGACGCTCGCCGCGGACGACGAGGCGACGGCCCTCGAGCTCGACAGTCACGTCGCGCTCGGGGTCGACGCCCGGCACGTCGAACCGGGCGACGAGGTCGTCGCCCTCGCGGTAGACGTCGGCGGCGGGCGCGTAGCCGGACCGCGCGGCGGGCGCGCCGACCGGGCGCGTCCAGAGCTGGCGCACGACGCGCTCGGTGGGGAGCGGGCGGAACGGCGCCACGGTGTAGGTGCTGATCATGGGGACCTCCAGGTTCCGTGCCACGGTCTGCCCGTGGCGTCCTGACCTGTCCAACCTTGAGCGGGACCGGCTCAGTCCCGAGTTCGCGCACGACGAACGCCGCCCGCCTTCTGGGTGGAAGACGGGCGGCGCGGAGAGCGGAGCTTAGAGGCCGTGCTCAGAGGCTGTGCGCGGTGATGTCGCCGTGCGTCGTGGTCGCGCGGATGTCGAGAGCGGCGGTGCCGTCGTTGCGGAGCGAGTTGCTCACCCGGCCGTACCCGGTGCTCGCGTCGAGCGTCGCGGACACCCCGGATGCTGCCGCGACCGCGACGTCGCCCAGCTGGGTGCTGAGCACGACCGTGCCGCGCTCCGCCTCGGCGACCCGGACGTCTCCCTTCGCGGTGGTGATCTCCGCGGGGCCGGTCAGACGACCGACCGAGACGTCGCCGGCCTGGGTGACCAGACGGACGGATGCCGCCTCGTCGAGCGTGATCGCGCCGTACTCGTCCGCGGCGGTGACGTCGCCGAGCCGGCCGACGCCGCGCAGCTCGCCGCTGCCCGTGACCTCGACGTGCGACCCGGCAGGAAGCTGGATCGTCACCTCGACGGCACCGGACGGTCCGAAGGCCTCGTGCTTCGCCGGCGCGGCCGCGACGCGGACGACGCCGTCGTGGTGCTCGACCGTGGTGCGCTCGGCGGCCGTCACGTCGCGGTTCTTGGACGCGTCGAGCGGGAGGACCTCGACGACGGTGTCGGCCCGGCCCGAGGCGATGAGCTGGACCCGGGCGGCGGGGGCGTCGATGACGGCGGTGATCGGGGCGGGGGTGTCGAACGTGTGCATCGTGATCAACTCCTGGAAGGTCGTCCTGGTGATTTCCAACACCGTGAACGCTACGTAGCGTTCACGGTGACGGCAAGAGCAATGTTGCTGTGAGTGGGCATATGCGCAGGTAATCGGACATAAACTGGTGCAATGGCGCAGGTGCAACGCAACGTGAGGCGTCGTCTGCGTTGCATCGATGGCAGGTGAACGCTAGCCTCGGGCGGTCGGCACGAGCGGAGGAGGACCACCATGCCCGGAGGAAGGCTCACCAGGCAGGAGCGCCAGCAGATCGCCCTCGGGCTGGCCGACGACCTCGCGTACGCGGAGATCGCCCGCCGGCTGGACCGACCGACGTCGACCGTCACGCGCGAGGTGATGCGCAACGGCGGACCCGGCGCCTACCGGCCCGACCTCGCGCAGCACGCCACCGAGCGCCGCGCGCGCCGCCGCCGGGAGCCGGGTCCGGCCACCGCGTCGTCGCCGTCCCGAGGTGCCGACGCCGTCCGCGAGTACGAGGAGACGTTCACGGCGCTCTTCATGCAGCAGGGCCTGCCGCGGATCGCGGCGGGGGTGCTGACGTGCCTCTACACCGCCGACACGGGCAGCCTCACGGCCGCCGAGCTCGTCGAGCGTCTTCGGGTGAGCCCGGCGTCGATCTCCAAGGCCATCCCCGTCCTGGAGAGCCACGGTCTGGTCGTGCGCGAGCGGGGCGAGGGCCGCCGCGAGCGCTACGTCGCCGACGGCGACGTCTGGTTCCAGTCGATGATCGCCGCGGCGCGGAACAACGCCCAGCTCGCCGAGACGGCTCGCCAGGGGGTCGCGATCCTCGGACGGAGCAGCCCCGCCGGCGCGCGGCTCGAGAACATGGCGCGCTTCCTCGACTTCGTGGGGGAGAGCATCGCCCGGGCGGCCGAGCAGGCGCGCGATCTCCTCACCACCCCGGGAGACGCCGTCGGGGAAGACCGCACCACTGCGAAGGACTGAACCGTCTGCGCACCGCGCTCACCCGCGGCGCGCGGCACGCCGGGCCTTGCGGGCGGCGGCGGCGCGCTCCTCCGCCTCGTCGAGCCGCGCGTCGGCGCCGTCGAGCGACTCCTGCGCCGCGGCCGCGGCGTCGCGCGCCTCGGCGAGCCGCGCGCGCAGGTCCTCGCGCTCGTCGGCGAGCCGGGCCAGCTCGTCCTCGACGCGCCCGAGCTTGTCCTCCACCTGCCCGACGGCGTCGCCCGCCGCGCGCACGCGCGTGTCTGCCTCGTCGCGCTCGGCCTCGAGGCGGTCGACCTCGGCCGCCGTCTCCTCGACCTCCCGCTCGGCGGCCGCCACGGCGTCCTCCTCGGGAGGCGCGCCGTCGGCCGGGCGGGTGTCGGCCCGCGCGGACCGGGCGCCGGGCGTCGTGCTCGTCTCCGGGTCCGCGGCTCCGGGCCCGCCCGCGCCCGCGGTGCCGCCGGTCCGCGCCCGGAGCTCGACGACGTCGGCGGGTTCGCCTCCCTCGTCGACGATCCCGAACCCGACGTGCTGGAGGGCCTGCGACAACCGACCGGCGCGGACGAGCGCGCCCGCGTCCGGGTCCATGACGGCGGCGGTGAGCGTCTCGGCGAGCCGGTCGAGCGCCGTCGCGGACACGGCCCGGCCGGCGACCTCTCCCGCGTCGCGCAGCTCGGCCACGACGCGCTCCACGCGCTCGCGCCGCAGCCGGTCGAGCGTCCTGATGCGCGTGCGGTCGCGGTCGGTCGTCGCGTCGCGCAGCTCGTCGCCCAGGCTGACGAGCGCGGCGACGTCGTCGGGCCGCTCGCGCGCGACCTGGTTGACGACCCACGCGGCGACGGTCGGCTTCGCGAGCCGGCCCACGCGCTCGGCGCCGACCGCGTCCCCCGACGCCTTGATCTCCTTCGCCGCCGCGGTGCGGGCGACCACGAACTGCTCGAGCGGCAGCGCGAAGAGCCCGTCGACGAGCGCGTCGACGTCGGTACCGTCCCCGACCGGGGCGTCGGCGCCGCGCGGGGCCTTCGGACTCATGACGCCCAGCGTCGCACCCCGGTGCCGGACGTGCGCCCGCTCGCCGGCTCGCCCCGGGCGGCGAGCAGCGCCGCGAAGGCCGTCTCGGTGACGACGGGGATGCCGTAACGGCGGGCGGTGCGGGCCTTGGTCGAGAGCGAGTCCGGGTCGGCGGCGACGACGAGCCGGCTCCGGCGCGTCACGTAGGGCCAGGGGGAGAGGCCGGCGGCACGCACGTCGCGCTCCCAGGCCTCGCGCGTGCGCGACATCGACCCGGTGAGCACGACCTCGTCGCCGTCCGCGAGCACGAACGCCGGGCGCGGTGCGACGGCCAGCTCCGCGGCGAGCCGTGCTCCGAGCGCCGCCTCGACGGCTCCGGCGACGTCGTCGGCGTCGAGGCCGAGCTGGCCCGCGACCTCGTGCAGGGCGGGGTCGTCGCGGACGGAGCCGCCGTCGTCGCGGTCGCCCGCGGAGGTCGCGCCGTCGAGGGCGTCGAGCTCCGCCCGGGCGAGGGCGGTCAGGTAGTCGCGGTGCACGCTCTCGACCGTGGCGCGGTCGAGCCCGGCCCGCCGCGCCTCGGCGAGGAGCGCGGCACGCTCCGAGTGCGAGACGTAGCGGTCGAGGAGCGCGGCGTCGAGCAGTCGCAGGTAGGTCGCGGTGTCGACGTCCGGGCGCTCGGTCCGTGCGGGCGCGGCACCCGCGCGGGCGCCCGGCGCCTCGTCGAGCCCGGCGAGCCAGTGACCGTGGGCGCGGCTCGCGCCCCGCAGGACCGGCTCCACGCCGGGGAGCGCGGCGGGCAGCGACCACCGCACCCCGTCGGCCGCGGCGCGCGCCACGTCCCAGCACTCGTCGTCGGCCGCCACGTCGAGGTAGTACCCGAGCAGCCCCGCGGTGGCGCGCGCGTCGCCCAGGGCCGAGTGGACGCCGTCGTGCACGACGCCCACCGCCGCGCAGCACGCGGCGAGCGCGCGCGAGCCCGTGAGGTAGCGGCTCGCGAGCTGCTGCGTGCACAGGCACGCGACGGGGTCGATCGCCGCGGCGATCCCGGCGCGCCCGATCTCGGCGCGCAGGAAGCGCGTGTCGAACGCGGCGTTGTGCGCCACGAGGACGCGCCCGGCGAGCAGGCGCAGGAGCGCAGGGGCGACGCGGTCGAACGTCGGGGCGAGCGCGACGTCGGCCGCCGCGATGCCGTGGACGTGCTGCGGCCCGAGGTCGCGCTCGGGGTTGACCAGGGTGGACCACTCGTCCTCGACCTGGCCCGCGGCGTCGACCAGCACCACCGCGACCTCGGCCACCCGGTCGCCGAGGCGAGGGGAGAACCCCGTGGTCTCGAGGTCGACGACGGCGAATCCGGGCACGGGCACAGTCTGCCCGACGCCGCCCACGTCTCGTGCCCGCCGTGCTCAGGTCGGTGCGCAGGGGATTCGCACAGGGGTTTCGCGCAAGCCCCCGTGGGCCTACGCTCGCGAGCACACGAGCCTCCGCAGCGTCGCGTCTCGTGTGCGACTCGGCCGGACCCCGACACGACCGGGGTCGGTCGGCGGGGGCCACTGTCGAGGAGGATGCGTGAGACCACGAACGATCGTCCCGTCTGCCGCCGCCGCGAGCCTCGTGCTCGCGGCTCTGACCGCAGCGCCCGTCGGCGCTGCCCCCGGAGGCGGCCTCCGAGCCGCTGACGGGCCGCCCCCGCTCGAGGACCTCGTCACCGGCGACGCGGTCATGCAGCGGCTCCAGGACTTCCAGGACATCGCGGACGCCAACGGCGGCAACCGCGCGATGGAGACGCCCGGCTACGAGGCGAGCGCCGTCTACGTCGAGGACGCCCTGCGGGCCGCGGGCTACGAGCCCGAGCGCCAGTACTTTACGTTCGAGGACCTGGTCATCGACGACCTGTCCCTCACCGCGGCCGGCGTCGAGGTGACGTCGGACGTCTACCCGGCCGAGTTCGCGCCGGACACCCCGGACGACGGCGTCACGGGCCCGATCGTCCAGCCCGCCGACGCGCTCGTCCAGGGCTGCACGGCCGAGACCTGGGACGGGGTCGCCGTCACCGGGGCCGTGGCCCTGGTCAGCCGCGGCTCGTGCCCGTTCGCGGACAAGGCCCGGTTCGCCGCGGAGGCCGGCGCCGCCGCCGTGATCCTCTACAACAACACCGACGGCGCGCTGAACCCGACCCTCGGCGAGGAGAGCGACGTCTGGGTCCCGACCGTGGGCATCACGCAGGCCGACGGCCAGGCGATCCTCGCGGCGATCACGGGCGGCGCCGAGGCGGTCGCGACCTACGACCTCCAGACGCACGTCGAGGAGTTCGAGACGTTCAACGTGCTCGCCCAGACGCCGGGCGGCCGCGACCACAACGTCGTCATGATCGGCGCACACCTCGACGGCGTCGAGGACGGGCCGGGCATCAACGACAACGGCTCGGGTTCCGCGGCGATCCTCGAGGTCGCGGTGCAGCTCGCCGCGGCGACCGACGGCGGCCAGGACGTCGAGAACGCCGTCCGGTTCGCGTGGTGGGGCGCGGAGGAGGTCGGGCTCCGCGGCTCGACCCACTACGTGAGCGACCTCGCCGCGAACGACCCCGAGGCGCTCGACGACATCGCGACGTACCTCAACTTCGACATGGTCGGCTCGCCGAACTACATCATCGGCGTGTACGACGCGAACGAGTCGACGTACCCCGCGCCCGTCGAGGTGCCGCCGGGCTCGGCGGAGACCGAGGCGGTGTTCACCGACTACTTCGACGGCATCGACCAGCCCTGGGTCGACACCGAGTTCTCCGGACGTTCCGACTACCAGGCGTTCATCGAGAACGGCGTCCCGGCGTCCGGCCTGTTCACCGGCGCGGACGGCTCGAAGACGGCCGAGGAGGTCGCGCTGTTCGGCGGCACCGAGGGCATCTTCTACGACCCGAACTACCACTCGCCGGCCGACACGATCGACAACGTCGACGCGACCGCGCTCGACATCATGTCGCGCGCGATCGGTCACGCGGTGGCGGCGCTGTCCGAGGACACGTTCGCGATCAACGGCGTGGGCAACCCGCGCGTCGACGCGATCGAGGCGGAGGCACGGTGCCTGAACGGCACCGCCTACGTCGCCGTCCGTGCGACCAACGGCGAGGACGAGCCCGTCTCGCTGCGCCTCGTCACGCCGTTCGGGCAGCGGGCGTTCGGTCAGGTCGCGCCCGACGCGAACGCGTACCAGTCGTTCGCCACGCGGTCGGCGTCGGTCGACGCCGGCACCGTGAGCGTCGTCGCGCGCCTCGCGGGCGGCGGGGAGAACCACTCGCAGACGTACGACGTCGCGTACGACGCGATCGCCTGCGGCTGACGCAGGGTCGTTAGACGGGCGGGGCCGTCCTCCACGGGGAGGGCGGCCCCGCCTGCGTCCGCGGGCGAGCGCCGAGCGCCGAGCGCCGTGCGGTGCGACGGGTCGGCGGGGTCGCCCCCGCCGGGTCTACGCTGGCCCGCGGTGCGCCGTCGGGCGGCGCGACGGACAGGGGGGTCACGTGGCGAAGGAACCGTTCCTCACGACGACGGACGACGAGCCGGGCGAGGGCCCCGACCTTCCCGGCACGACGTCGGGCGACGAGCGCAGCACCCTCGCGCGGCTGCTCGGCGAGAAGCGCCTCCTGCGCGTCCCCGCCCTCCCGGCGCTGCCGCGACCCACGCTCCCGCGGCCCCCGTTCTCGCTCCCCGTCCCGCTCCCCGGCCGACGCGCGCGGCGCGACGACGTCGACCCGGCGCGCGAGTCGGCTCCCGAACCTGACCTCGACACCGCGCTCGAGGACGCGCTCGTCGAGGCGCTCACGGACGACGCTGCCGTGGCCGACGGCGCCGACGGCGCGGACGACGGTCCGCTCGACGACGCCGCGGACGGCGGCGCGTTCGACGAGGTCGTCGCGGAGTGGGTGCGGCGCGCGATCGCGGCCTACCCGCGGCCGTCGTACCCGATCGAGCGCGAGTGGGACGTGTCGGTCCAGGGGGTCGTGCGGCTCGTCCCGTACGTGCCGAGGTTCGCGACGGCGCCGCTCGCGCTGCTCGACCGGTTCGGCGCCGTCACGATCGGCCCGCAGCGGGTGGGACTCGACGGCAAGGACGTGGACTGGGACCGCGTGGTCGAGGTCCGCACGGCGCCCGCGTGGACGTGCCTGTCGGCCGAGGCGCTGGAGGTGAACCTCGCACAGTACGTCGTGGCGCTGCCCCCGCTGCCCGGCCGCGCGTGGGTGCTGCGCAAGATCAGCGAGCTCCTGCTCTCGCTCTACCTCGCCGTGCTGCCGCCGGACGCGGACGGCGACGACGTCGTCGCCGACGCGCACGCGCTGCTCGGCGCGACCGGCGACGAGGGCGAGGCCGCGGACCGGCCCGACGGCGACGCGGACGTGGCCCACGCCGACGTGCCACCGGACCCGATGTTCGACCGGGTGGTCACGCAGGTCGTCTACCAGCGGCGGTTCGGGACGGGCGAGGCGCAGGCGAGCACGACGTCCGTCCTGCTCCAGCTCGCGCTGCGCGGCGCGACGGACACGATCGTCCGCACGGCCGCGGAGCGCGGGGTCGAGGTCGTGCACGTCCGCGCCGAGGACACGAGCGTCGGATCGGTCGTGGCGCGCGCGGCGACGTGGCGCCGCACGGCGCTCGACCTGCGCGACCGCGTGGACCGACGCCTCGGGCGCTGACGGCTACCGGTCGAGCGCCTCGAGGATGGGGGTGTCGCCGGCGGTGAACCGGACGAAGCGGCCGACCGTCGCAGGGGTGCGCACGGCCTGCGCGACGACCATCGCGACGTCCGCGCGCGAGACCTGCGAGGCCGCGCCGCCCGGGACGTCGTCGGCGCCGTCGAGCCCGTCGGCACCGTCCCCGACGATGCGGATCGCGCCGGTCGGGTCGTCGTCGGTGAGCGTGCCCGGCCCGAGGATGGTCCAGTCGAGGTCGGTGCCGCGCAGGTGGTCGTCGGAGGCGAGCTTGGCGTCCGCGTAGGCGAAGAAGCTCGAGTCCGGGTCGACGCCGTGGTCCGGCACGGACCCGATCCACGAGACCATCAGGTAGCGGCTCACGCCGGCGGCCGCGGCGGCGTCCATGGTGCGGCTCGCGGCGTCCCGGTCGACGGCGTAGGTGCGCTCCGGGTCCCCGCCGCCCGCCCCGGCGGACCACACGACGGCGTCGAACCCGCCGAGCGCGGCGGCGAGCTCGTCGACGGAGGAGTGCTCGACGTCGAGCAGGAGCGGCTCGCCGCCCAGGCGGCGGACGAGCGGGAGCTGTTCCTCGGCGCGCACGATCCCGGTCACGGCGGCGTCGTGGTCGACGAGGATCGGGACGAGCAGCCGGCCCACCTTGCCGTGGGCACCGACGAGGGCGATCTTCATGCGGCGGACTCCTGTCTGCTGGCGTCGAGATCGACCCGAGCGGGCGAGATCGACCCTCAGGGGACCGATCTCGAGACGGTCAGGTCGATCTCGCGGTGAGGATCCCACCGTGCTCTGCCGAGGCCGACGCCGCCACCCGGGACGGCGTCAGGGCGCCGGAAGGCGTCAGGGGCACTGTCGCGCGTTGGGCGCCGCGGCGAGCGTCACGGTCGCCGACCCGCGGAGGAGGTCGCCGCCCGCAGGGTCCTGGGCGCACACGGTCCAGCCGTTCGACGCCCCCGGCAGGGTGCCCGCGCCCGGGTTGCGCGCGTCGACCACGACGACGCTCGCGGCGCCGCGCTTCTCGAGGTCTGCGCGTGCCTGCTTGAGCTTGGTCTCCACGAGGTTCGGCATCGGGAACGCGGGCTCGATCTCGACCGAGACCTCGACGCCGTCGGACCCGCCGGGCGGGACCGGAGCACCCGGCCCGGTGGTCGGGGAGCCGGTGGGGTCGTCGGTGGGCTCGGTCGTCGGGCCGGGCGTGGGGGCCGCGGTCGGGATCGCGGTGGGCGACGGCGTCGGCGTCCCGGGACCACCGGGCAGCGCCTCGGCGCGGCACCCGGCCAGCGCCGCCACGGCCACGGCGGCGAGCACGACGACGCGCGCGCGCCGCGGCACCGTCGTGCCGGCGCGAGCCGCGCGGTGCGCTCCGCGCTGCTGCGAGAGGTTCTTCTGCGTTCGGTCCGTCGTCGTCGACGGTGCCGTCGTTCGTCCTGCCACCACACGTGCCCCCGGTTGCCCCTGCAAACTTGCCTGCGTCTTCGAGGGTACGTGACGGTCGCGCCGGGTGCGGCCGGGGGAGGCGTCGAGAGCGGGTGATCCTCGGGGCGCCTCAGCCGCGGCGGGGCGTCGTGCGCTTGGGCGGCCGGACGGTCGGGACGTCGCCGACGATGGGGATCGGGCGACGGTGGAACGGGAACCCGTAGCGCGTGACCAGGCCGGCGAGCGTCGTCAGCCGGTTGCGCGGCCCGATGAGCCCCATGATGTGGACGAACAGCCACGCGAGCCACGCCACGCCGCGCGTGAGGCGCAGCCTCCCGACGACCTCGGCGATCGCCGCGCGCCGGCCGATGACCGCCATGGTGCCCTTGTCGAAGTAGCGCAGGGACGTCGTCGGGCGCCCGGCGATCAGCGCCTCGATGTTCCGCGCGACCTGCTCGCCCGACTGGATCGCGGGCTGTGCGAGCTGCGGCAGCCCGGCGGGCGAGATCGCGATGTCGCCCGCCGCGAAGACGCCCGGCAGGCCCTCGACCTGGAGGTCGTCGCCGACGACGACACGCCCGCCCTCGCCGCGCGGCAGGCCCCAGTCGTCGACCTCCTCGTGCGGGTGGACGCCGGCCGACCAGACCGTGAGGTCGGAGCGGATGCGCGTGCCGTCGGTGAGCACGACGGCGTCCGGCAGCACCTCCGCGACCCCTGCCCCCAGGTGCAGGCCGACGCCGCGGCGGCGCAGCTCCTCCGCCGCGTACCGGCGCAGCCTCGGGTGGAACGACTTGAGCACCTCGCCGCCGCGTTGGACGATCTTCACCTCGAACGCGTCGCCGTGGATCTCGGGGTAGGCGGGGCGCAGGCCCGCGGTGCGCAGCTCGGCGAGCGCCCCCGCGACCTCGACGCCCGTCGCGCCGCCGCCCACGACCACGACGCGCAGCCCCTCGTCGGTCCCGGGGTTCGCCGCTGCCTTCTCGAGGCGGATGAAGAGCGTGTCGCGGATCTTCATCGCCTGGGACCGCGAGTACATGGGGAACGAGTTCTCCTTGGCGCCCGGGGTGCCGAAGAAGTTCGCCGTGACGCCGTTCGCGACGACGAGGTAGTCGTAGTCGACCCACTCGTCGTTGAGGAGGTGGATGCGCCGCGCCTCGTGGTCGATGCCGACGAGGTGCTCGTGCACGACCCGCACGTTCTTCTGCTTGAGCCGCAGCCCGCGCAGGAAGTAGGTGACGTCGCCCGGGTTCAGCCCGCCCGTCGCGACCTGGTAGAGCAGCGGCTGGAACGTGTTGTAGACGCGGCGGTCCACGAGCGTCACGCGCACGGGCGCCTTGGCGAGCCCCTTGACGACGGCGAGCCCGGCGAACCCCGCGCCGACCACCACGACGTGCGGCAGGGAGTCGGGGGCTGCCGGACCAGGCGCAGCGGTGACGGGCTCGGGCACGGGGCCTCCTCGGGGCGACGGGGTGGGAGAGCGCCGGTGCCCGCCCGCCTGCGTCGCGGACGTCGCCGACGACGTCTGCCAGGTTACGGCGAACCCCGCCCCCGCGCCGAACAGGGCGCTGTGGGGCGAGGTAGAGCCGTGGTCGCGCGAGGTAGAGCCGTGGTTCTTGTGCTCGACGGCGTGTGGTTGCGTTGGGTGGTCGGGGTGGGTGGTGGTGCCGCGTCTACCATCCGCCGCTCGTTCCTCGCGGCTCCCGCCAGGCCCGCCACGACGCGGCACCACCACCCACCCCGCCCTACGTCGTCTCACCCTGGTCCTTGCTCACCCGGGGGACCGCAGAACCCGCATGACCAGGGCTCTCCTTCGGCGGGCCTGGGTTCTCCTTCGGCGGACCACGGTTCTGCTTCGGCGGACCCCGGTTCTACCTCGGCAGTCGCCGGGTCGTCGCCGGGTGTCAGGCGCGGTGGTGCTCGACGTCGTCGCGGTCCAGGAGGTCCTCGCGGACGACGCGGCGCAGGACCTTGCCGATCTGGGAGCGTGGGAGCTCCGGCACGACGGCGAGCGTGCGGGGCAGGGCGTAGCGGGCGAGGCGCTTCTCGCCCCACTCGCGCACGGCGGCGAGGTCGACGCGCGGGGGCGAGGCGGCGTCGTCCGCGTCGTCGAGCACGACGACGGCGGCGACGTGCTCGTCCGAGCCGCTGCCCGGCACGCCCACGACGGCGACGTCGCGGACGCCCGGCATCCCGCGCAGGTGGTCCTCCACCTGGGAGGGGTACACCTTGAAGCCGCCGGTGACGATCATCTCCTTGATGCGGTCGACGAGCGTGACGAGGCCGGCGTCGGGGCCGTCGAGCGCGACCCGGACGACGTCGCCGGTACGCAGCCAGCCGTCGTCGAGGAGCTGGTGCGCGGTCTCCTCGGGGCGGTTCCAGTAGCCGCGGAACACCTGCGGGCCGCGCACGAGGAGCTCGCCGCGCACGGTGCGGGGCGCGGCGGGGTCGTCCGTGGGCTCGGGGTCGGCGTCGCGCAGGTCGCCGGCGTCGAGCGCGTCGGCGTCGACCACGCGGATCTCGGTGCTGGGGAAGGGGAGGCCGAGCGTGCCGGGGCGGCGGTCGTCGGAGCACGGGTTGCCGAGCGAGATCGGGGACGTCTCGGTCATGCCGTAGCCCTCGATGAGGAGCCCGCCCGTCGCGTCCTCCCAGCGCCGCGCGGTCTCGGCGGTGATGGGCATCGCGCCCGCGAACGCGAGGCGGATCGAGGTGAGGTCGGAGCCCGCCCCGGTCGTGTCGGCGGCCGCCGTGACGATGCGGTCGAACATGGGCGCGACGCCGGGCAGGAACGTCGCGGGGCGGCGCGCCTGCGCGGCGACGAACGCCTGCGGGTCGAACTTGGGGAACGCGACGAGCGTCGCGCCGATGCGCGCGGGCAGGGTGAGGCAGAACGTCAGCCCGAACGCGTGGAAGAAGGGCAGCACGCCGTAGACGGTCTCGGCACCCTCCTCGAACGTCGCCCACGCCTGACCCTGCACGACGTTCGCGACGAGGTTGCGGTGCGTCAGCACCGCGCCCTTGGGGGTGCCCGTGGTGCCGCCGGTGTACTGGAGGAGCGCGACGTCGTCGGCGCCCGGGTGGGGGAGCGCCGGCGGGAGCGCCCGCGCGCGCCGGACGAGGTCGTGCCAGTCGGGGACGCCCGCGGGCACGGGCCCGCGCAGCGCGTCGCGCTGGGCCCGCGCGCGGGCGACGGGCAGGCGGAGCGCGAGGCGGCTCGCGCGGGGCAGGTCGCGCGCGATGTCGAGCCCGACGACGGTGCGCAGCCCGGGCGCGTGCGCGCGGGCCTCGAGCACGGCGGGGACGGTCTTGGTCCACACGACGGCGACGCTCGCGCCGGAGTCGGAGAGCTGGTGGGCGAGCTCGTCGGCGGTGTACGTGGGGTTGTGCTCGACCACGACGGCGCCCAGGCGCTGGACGGCGTAGAACGCGACGACGTGCGACGTGCTGTTGGGCAGCACGAGCGCGACGCGGTCGCCGTGGCGCACGCCGAGGTCGTGCAGGGCGCTCGCGGCGCGCTCGACCTGCGCGACGAGCCGCGCGTAGGTCGTGGTCTCGCCGAAGAAGTCGACCGCGACACGGTCCGGCCAGCGCTCGGCCGCGCGGTAGAGGGCGGCCGTGACCGGCTCGTCGGGGATCTCGACGTCCGTCGGGACGCCGGGAGCGTAGCGGTCGGTCCACGGCCTCGTCGCCAGAGTGTTCACTACGCCACCGTAACCTACGGTTGCGTAGGTTCTGTGCGGCCTCGGTGCCGAGCAGGAGCGGACGGCGCGCGGCGAGGCGTCATCCCGCCAGGACGCGGTCGAGCGCCGCCCGGCCCGCGGGCCCCCAGCGGGCCTTGCCGCCAGGAAGGCCCCGGTCCCCGTTCTGCCCCATGAGCAGGAGGAAGAGGGCCTTGAGCGCCGCCAGCCCGCGCGCGCGGCGGACCGTCGCGTCGTCGGCGCGCGCGTAGGCGTCGAAGAACCGCGCGGCGGTGCCGGCGGGCAGCAGCACCCAGGCGGCGGCGAGGTCCCACGCCGGGTCGCCGGCGAACAGGTCGCCGAAGTCGACGACGCCCGCGAGCGTCCCGTCCGCGACGACGACGTTCGCGGGGTGGAGGTCCCCGTGCACCCACACGGGCGGCCCCTCCCACGCCGGGGCCGCGACGGCGTCGGCCCAGACGGACCGGACGGCGGCGGCGTCGTCGGGGGCGACGGCGCGCAGGAACCCCTCGAAGCCGTCCGTCGCGTCGCGGGGGTGGGCGCCCCGGTCCGTGGACGTCGGCGCGTCGGCGGGCGCCCCCACGTGCAGCGCCCGGAGGAAGCCCGCCAGCGCGTCGGCGGCGTGCGCGCCCCGCGTGATCGTGCCGTGGTCCAGCGGCTCGCCGGGGACCCAGGTCATGACCGTCCAGTGCCGCGGGAGGCGCGCGGACGGCTCGCCGCACCGCACGGGCGTGGGCACGGGGAGCGGCAGGCGCGGCGCGAGCACGGGCAGCCACCGCCGCTCCTTGAGCTGGGGCTCCGGTGTCGGGTCCATGCGCTGCACCCGGACGGCCAGGTCGTCCCCGAGCCGCCACATCTGGTTCCCCCAGCCGCCCGCGACCTCGCGGAGCGGCAGCCCGGCGAGGTCGGGGTGCTGCTCCTCCAGAGCCTCGCGGACGAGGTCGGCGGTGGTCCCGGTCTCCGTGGCGCTCATGCGCGCCCACGGTACCGACGCGTCGGCACCTACGCGGCGACGTCGCCCTTCAGCGGGTCCCGGCCGGCGACGGAGTGCCGGTAGCCGTAGATCGCGTAGATGACGAGACCCACGACGACCCAGCCGAGGAACCGGAGCCACGTGAGCGTCGTGAGGTTTGCCATGAGCCAGAGGCACGCGACGCCGGACACGATCGGCAGCACGGGCGACCACGGCACCTTGAACGAGCGCTGCAGGTCGGGCCGCGAGCGGCGCAGGATCGGGATGCCGAAGCTCACGAGGACGAACGCGGAGAGCGTCCCGATGTTGATCATCTCCTCGAGCAGCTCCACCTGGGAGAGCCCGGCGATGAGCGCCACGACGATGCCCACCCCCACCTGGAGGCGGACCGGCGTGTGGTACCGGTGCGAGGTCCGCGAGATGCCGCGGGGGAGGAGCCCGTCGCGGCTCATCGCGAACACGACGCGCGTGAGGCCGAGCAGCAGCACCATGATCACCGTCGTCAGCCCGATGAGGATGCCGACGGAGATCACGCGGCCGGCCCAGTCCGCGCCCACGAGGATGAACGCCGTCGTGAGCGACGGCGCGTCGGACTCCGCGAGCTCGGTGTACGACACCATGCCCGTCACGACGAGCGTCACGAGGATGTACAGGACGGTGACGATCGCGAGGCCGCCGAGGATGCCGCGCGGGAGCGTGCGCTGCGGGTCCTTGGCCTCCTCGGCCGTGGTCGCGACGACGTCGAACCCGATGAACGCGAAGAACACGAGCGCGGCGCCCGCGAGCAGGCCCATGACCCCGTACGTCGTGGGCTCGAGCCCCGTGAGGAAGCCGACCAGCGGCTGCTCGAGCGCCGACTGCTCCGGCGCGGGCTGGGCGGGCGGCACGAACGGCGAGTAGTTCGAGGCGTCGACGAAGAAGAACCCGACCACGATGACGAACAGCGTGATGCCGACCTTGATGACCGTGAACACGCTGTTGACGCGCGTGCTGAGCTTGGTGCCGATCGCGAGCAGCGCGGTGAACACCGCGACGATGAACACCGGGCCCCACTCGAGGTCGACCGGACCGATCGGGATCGTCAGCGGCAGGTCGATGCCGAACAGCCCCAACGCGTCACCGAGGTAGACGCCCCAGAACTTCGCGATGACCGCCGACGCGAGCAGCATCTCCAGGATGAGGTCCCACCCGATGATCCAGGCGACGAGCTCGCCCATCGTCGCGTAGGAGAACGTGTACGCCGACCCGGCGACGGGGATCGCGGACGCGAACTCGGCGTAGCACATGACGGCCAGGGCGCACACGATCGACGCGATGACGAACGAGACGATGACGCTGGGCCCCGCGTAGTTCGCGGCGGCCGTCGCGCCGACGGAGAAGATGCCCGCGCCGACCGCGACCGCGACCCCGAGGACCGCGAGGTCCCAGGAGGTCAGGCTGCGCTTGAGCGAGCGTTCCGGGTCGTCGATCGCCGCGAGCGAGTCCTCGACGGACTTGCGACGGAACAGGCCGGTCCTCGTGGCCACGGGTTCGCCTCCCCGGCGTCGGTGACAGGTCCGTCCATTGAACCGGTCCCGCGCCGACGTCGCGCGGTGGCGGTCCGGTCGCCCGTCCCCGGCCGGCGACCGTCAGGCCGGGTGCCAGCGCGCTCCCCAGCGGCGGGTCAGGCGGCCGCCCGACGTCGCGGCGTGGGCGCGCACCCCGGCCTCCACCGCGTCGGCGACCGCGTGCGCGGCCGCGTCCGTGTCGGCGAGGAAGCGGACGGTGACGCGGGCCTCGCCGCGCACGACGCCGACGTCGTACGCCTCGACCGTCGTCAGGGCGCGCGCCGCCGCCGCGGCGGCGGGGAGCACGGCCTCGGGGTCGGCGCCCGGGCGCAGCAGGCCCACGGCGAGGGTCACGCGGTACGACGGCACGGCTCAGCCGAGCTCCGGCAGGCCGGCCTCGTCGCACGGGTCGAGGTCGACCGGGCCGGACACGTCGAGGCGGACCAGGTCGCCGTCGGCGGTCACGCGCACCGACCACCCCGCCGGGTCCGTGGCCTCGACCGAGGCGGACCCGCCGTGCTCGGCCTCGACCACGTCGGACGGCTCGCCGAACCCGTGCTCGTCGAGCACCGGGGCGATCGCGTCGGGGACGTCGGCGAGCAGGCCGTACGCGTCCTCGCCCCCCGGCGTGGCCCGGGCGTCGGGGAGGAAGACGACGCAGCGACCGTCGTCCTGCGCCGTCGCCGTGGCGCCCCCGTCGTCGTCGGTCCAGCCGTCCGCGCCGTAGACGTCGTGGACGGCAGCGAGGACGTCCTGGCGGGTCTGCTCGTACGCCGTGACGGCGTCCGGCGCGGGCGGCTCCGCCGGCTCGTCGGCGCCGCACGCGGCCACGGTGGCGAGGGCAGCCAGCACGAGCACCACCCCCGCGGCCCGCGCGGGCGCGCTCTCGCGCCGTGTCGTGGCCTGCTCCGTCATGGGTCCCCCTCGGTCGTCGCGTGCGCGTCCGCGGGGGACGCTACCAGCGCCGTCGGACGCGCGGCCCGCCGCGTGGATGGGGAGCACGACCCATGGACCGGCGTGGGCGCGCGGCGGTACGGTCTCGGCGACCTGCGGGCGAGGGGGAGACATGAGCGGGATGTACGGGGCGGACGTCGCACAGCTGCGACAGCTCGGACAGCGGTTGTCCGAGGCCGCCGACAGGCTGACGTCGCTGCGCGGCGAGCTCGACGCGCTGGTGACGTCCAGCCCCTGGGAGGGGCCGGACGGCGACGCGCTGCGCGGTGAGTGGTCCACGTCGCACGGCCCGGCCGTCGCCGCGGTCGGAGCGGTCCTCGGGGACGCGGCGACCGCCGTCGTGCGCCAGGCCGACCAGCAGGAGAGCGCGAGCACGGACGGCGCCGCCGGATCCAATGGCGGCGGGTCCGGCGGGGGCGGCGGCGACCGCAGCACGCCGGGCGAGGACGGCGACCGGCCCGGCGACCCGGACCTCACCGACGACCTCGGCGACTACGAGGACGTCCCGCCGATCGACCTCGAGAACGAGGACTTCTCGATCGACGACATCAACCAGGGGCAGGTCGGGGACTGCTGGTTCCTCGCCGGCCTGGGCGCGGTCACGACGACCGACCCGAACTTCCTGCGCGAGCACATCCGGCTCAACGACGACGGCACGTACACCGTGACGATGTACAAGGACGGCGAGCCGGTCGAGATCGTCGTGGAGCCGACGGTGCCGGAGAACGGCGTCGGCGGCCAGAACGGCGAGCCGAACTGGGTCTCGATCTACGAGAAGGCGGCGGCCGAGTACTTCGGCGGCGACTACCAGGACATCGACGGCGGCCACTCCGACGACGCCTTCGAGGCCATCACGGGCCGTCCGGCCGAGCGGTCGGGCGAGCTCAGCCTCTCCGACATCCAGGACCGGTTGAAGGACGGGCCCGTCGCCGTGGGCACGGAGGACGACGACGCCTTCTGGTTCTGGGAGGACGAGGTCGACGACAGCCGCATCGTCCCCAACCACGCGTACGTCGTCACCGAGGTCAAGGAGGTGGACGGCGAGCTGAAGATCCACGTCGTCAACCCGTGGGGACCCGGCGGCGGGATGCTGGACGGTGAGCAGAAGGTCGGCGACCTCTGGCTCACCGAGCAGGAGTACAAGGAGAACTTCGACTCGGTCTACACGGGAGGCTGACGCATGGCAGGCAACGACGAGGTGCGCCGGGCGCGGGTCCCGCAGGGGGCGCAGGCGGAGTTCGCCGACGTGCGGGTGGGCGTGATGCGCGTCGGCGTCGGCGCAGGGCGCGCGCTCGCGCAGCTCGCGGTCCGCTCGCCGCGCGGCGAGGACGTCCTGCGGGCGGACCTCGGGGACACGATCGACCTGCACGGCGCGGGCATGCTCCACGTCGACGACGTGGAGGGGGAGCCAGGGACGTCGAGCGGCGCGGTCACGTTCACGTTCACGCCCGCCTGAGCCGCGCGGTCGGCGCCGGCGCTCAGCCTGCCGCGTCGGCGGAGAGCACCGCGACGAGGAAGTCGGCGTCCGGGGTCCACGGGCGCAGGTCCCACGTCGCGAGGGCGAGGTCGAGGTGCAGCCCGGCCTCCTCGGCGTCGGCGAGGAACCGCTCGGGCGAGTAGCCACGCCCGGTCCCGAAGCCGACGACGGCCCGTCCGCCCGGCGCGAGGTGCGCGCGGAAGCGGCGCAGGACCTCGACCTCGGTCCCGGGCGCCAGGAACGTCATGACGTTGCCCGCGCAAACGACCGCGTCGAACGGCTCCGTGACATCCTCGGACGGCAGGTCGAGCTCGGCCAGGTCGCCCACGCGCCAGTCGGGCCCCGGGTGGTCGGCGCGCGCGGCCTCGATCAGCACCGGGTCGACGTCGACCCCGACGACGGTGTGGCCGTGCGCGAACAGCTTCGCGCCGACGCGTCCCGGCCCGCACCCGGCGTCGAGCACCCGTGAGCCACGGGGCAGCATGGCGTCGACCAGCCGCGCCTCGCCCGCGAGGTCGGCGCCACGGGCCGCCATCGCCCGGAACCGCTCGACGTACCAGGTGGAGTGCGACGGGTCGGCGGCGGTCTTCTGCTCCCAGCGCGAGGGACGGGTGGCGCTCATGCCGACGACGCTACCCGCGCGGGGTGAGACCGGTCCCGTGACCTTGGTCCCCGGTGTCCTCCGCCTCGGCGCGCTGCGAGAATCGGAGGATGTCTCCCGCCGCACCGCCCGCCGCACCGCCCGCCGCACCCGGCACCGCGCCCGTGACCGACCTCGCCTCCAGCGCCCCGACGGGCGAGGTCCTCGCCGTGTGCCGCGTGCACGCGCTCCTGCCCGACGCGGGGCCCGTCGGCGTCACCGCGATCGACAAGCGGCCCGTGGACGGGCCGGTGAAGGTGCGACGCCTCGGTCTCTACGCCGACCTCCAGGCCGACCGGGCGAACCACGGCGGCGAGGAGCAGGCCGTGTACGCGTACGGGCAGGACGACGCCGACTGGTGGGTCGGGCAGCTCGAGCGCGAGGTCCCGCCCGGCCTGTTCGGGGAGAACCTGCGCGTGCGAGGCATCCCCGTGAGCGAGGCCGTCGTGGGGGAGCGCTGGTCCGTCGGTACCGCGCTGCTCGAGGTCACCCAGCCCAGGACGCCGTGCTCGACGTTCGCGCGCCGGCTCGGCGAGGACAAGTGGGTCAAGCGCTTCACCGCCGCGAACCGGACGGGCGCGTACCTGCGGGTCGTGCGCAACGGCGAGCTGCGCGCGGGGGACGCGGTGACGGTGTGCTACCGGCCCGAGCACGGCGTGACCCTCGCCGACTGGTTCGGGGCGTGGAACGCGCGCGGCGCGGACCCCGAGCGCGCGGTGGACGTCGCGCGCCGCCTCATCGTCGCGCACCTCGAGGGCGACGTCGCGCTGACGGACGAGATGCTGGCCCGCGCCGAGATCGCGGTCGGGCGGGGCATCGAGGACTGACGCGTCAGCGCTCCGCGCGCGGGATGCGCGGGGCGCGCGGGCCGCGGGGCGGCTCGTTCGGCGGCCACTCGCCGTCGTCGGAGCCGTCGTCGGCGGTGAAGAGGAGGTCGTGCAGGCGGACCTGGACGTTCTCGACGTCGGGGACGTCGTGCAGGTTCAGCCCCGGCTTGTCGGTCGCGTCGGAGATGACGAGCGTCCCGCACCCGAAGATCCGGTCGATCGGGCCCTTCTCGTAGTTCACGTCGTTGATGCGGTACAGCGGGATGTCGCGTCCGGTGCGCGTGATGATGCCCGAGCGCATCGCGATGCGCTTGTTCGTCACGGTGTACTCCGTGGTCCGCCAGCGCAGCCACGGCACCAGCACCCAGACGATCGCCGCGACGAGGGCGAGGCCCGCGACGACCCAGCGGACGACGTCGTTCGGGACGAGCACGACCGCCACGACGACGACCGCGACGAGGGCGACCAGCAGCACGAACGGCCAGAACAGCGCCTTCGCGTGCTCCTTGAGCTCCATGACGACGTGCTCGCCCTCGGTGAGGTGCTTCTCGCTCAGACCCATGGGCAGCATGGTGCCACCTCGCGGTCCGCGGGGGGAGAGCCGTCCCGCCGTCGGCCGTCCCGGGGGTCAGTCCTGTGCCGAGAGGTTCCAGCCCTCGATCGTGCGCAGCCCGTGCCCGTACCCCAGCAGGCAGATCGCGGCGGTGCCGAGCTCGAACCGCGCTCCCAGGCCGGGGTCGACGCCGAGCCACACGGTCGCGAGGACACGGAGCAGGTGCCCGTGCGCGAACAGGACGACGTCCTCGCCACCCTGCAAGGTCGGCTCGACGCGCCGGAGCACGCGCCCGGCCCGGTCGGCCACGTCCGTGAGCTCCTCGCCCCGGTGGCCGTTCGCCGCCGCGAGGACGTTGACGCCGTCCCGGAAGATCAGCCACTCGTGGCCCAGCTGCTCGCCGACGTCGACCGCGGTCCGTCCGTCGACGGGACCGTAGTCCCACTCGGCGAGGTCGTCGTCGGTCTCCGAGTCCGGGAACCCGGCGAGGTCGGCGGTGCGTCGCGCGCGCTGGCGCGGGCTCGAGAGCACGACGGCGGGGCGTCGACCCCGGCGGTCGGCCCACCGCTGGAGCCACACGCCGGCCGCGACGGCCTGCTGCTCGCCCGCGACCGTGAGGGGGATGTCCGACCGGCCGGTGTGGCGGCCGCTCGCGCTCCACTCGGTCTCGCCGTGGCGCACGAGGACGAGCTGCGGGTCGGGGACGGTGTCGGTCGCGGTCACGGGTCGGCCTTCCTGCGGGGGTCCTCCAGCAGGATCACCCGGGGACGCCCGGGGCGCGCGTCGGGGGTGTCAGCCGGGGACGCCGTCGACGCCGTTGATCGCAAGGAACACGACGAGGGCGCCGAGCAGGACGACGGCGATCCCGGTCGCGACGAGCAGGACGGTGCGGGGGCGGACGCGCACGGGGACTCCGGAGGTCGGGGGTGGGACGGTCGACCCCATTCTCGCGCGCCGGGGTGGGTGGTCCCCGTTAGCGTCGGTACGGACACGGAGGGGCGGCGACGACGCCGCCGGGGAGGGGGGACGAGATGGTGCACGAGACGGCGGACGGGGAGATCGCGTACGGGAGCCCGGAGTTCGACTGGTCGATCCTCACGGTACCGACGGCGCTCGCGGTCGTGCGCGGCCAGCTCGGGTTCTCGTGGCTCGAGGTCGCGGAACGGCTCGCGACCCTCACCCAGGCGGAGCTCGAGTGGGAGCCCGGCCCGGACTCGTTGCGCGTCGTGCGGCGCCGCACCGAGCGCACGCCGCGCACGCTCGGCGTCGGCGACTGGGTGATGGAGTGGCCGGACGGCCCGGACTCGTCGCAGCCGCGGACGATCGGGTGGCTGGTCGCGCACCTCACCGAGGCCTTCTTCGAGCGGTGGGAGTGGACGTTCGGACCCCACGAGCGCCGTCGCGACGCGGTGGCATTCTCGGGCGAGGTCGGTGCCGCCGTCGCGGGGCTGCGGCACGAGGTGGACCGGTGGCGGGCGGGGGTTGACGCGCTGCCGGACGAGGGGGCGTTCACGGTCGGGCTCAGCCAGGCGACGGAGATCGACGCGCAGTCGCCGTTCGTCCACCTCGTCGCGCACATGAACCGTGAGCTGATCCACCACGGCGCGGAGATCATGGTGCTGCAGGACCTCTACCGTGCGGCGAACGTCACGCCCTGACGCTCGGCCCGGGGGGAATCGTGCGGTCATCCAGATGGTTGAACGGTCACATGACGACGAACAGCCCCGCCGCGACGGACGCGACGGCCCCCACCGTGAAGATCGACATCTGGTCCGACGTCGCGTGCCCCTGGTGCTACGTCGGCAAGCGGCGCCTCGAGACGGCGCTCGGTCGGCTCGCCGAGGCCGGCGACGGCCCGCAGGTCGACATCGAGTACCACTCGTTCGAGCTGGCGCCGGACACCCCGGTCGACTTCGACGGCACCGAGGTGGACTTCCTCGCGGGGCACAAGGGCATGCCGCGCGCGCAGGTCGAGCAGATGCTCGGGCAGATGACCCAGCTCGCCGCCGCCGAGGGTCTGAGCTACGACTTCGACGCGCTCCAGCACACCAAGACCCTCACCGCCCACGAGCTGCTGCACCACGCGAAGGCGCACGGCAAGCAGGTCGAGATGAAGGAGCGCCTCCTCAAGGCGTACTTCGAGGAGGGGCGGCACGTGGGGCGCGTCCAGGAGCTCGCGGACCTCGCGGCCGAGGTCGGGCTCGACCGCGCCGAGGCCGTCGCGGCCCTCGAGGACGGCCGCTACGCCGACGACGTGCAGGCGGACATCGACCAGGCGCGTGCCTACGGGATCAACGGGGTGCCGTTCTTCGTGGTCGACGGCCGGTACGGCGTCTCGGGCGCCCAGGACCCGGCGGTCTTCGTCCAGGTGCTCCAGCAGGCCGTCGCGGAGCGCGACGCCGCCTGACCTGTCCGCTCTGCGAGACCAGGTTCGGAGAGCGACGTATCTCACACCCCGGTGCGGTGGACCTGCGACTCGGTATCACCGAGACTGGGATGCAGCCCGCACCGACGCCGGCTCCACACGTGCACCGGCGCCCGTGATTCCCACGAGGAGGCCTCAGATGACCGACACCACGACGAACCTCTACCACTCCATCGCGAACCCGCGCCGCACCACGCTCATGAGCGTGAGCGCCGCGGACGCGGCCGCCCCGCACCGCGAGACCGCGCCGTCGCTCAAGCTCGTGGGCGCGGACGACGCCGCGGTCTGCGTCGACGGGGTGTGCGCGCTCCCCGAGTAGACCCGTGAGCGCAGGAAAGAGTCGCCGGAACGCCAGGTTCCGGCGGCTCTTTCGTGTCTTCAGGGAGGCGCGTGGCCGTCAGTTCGACCGGTGGTCCTGGATCGAGAGGCGCGGCCCGCGCCGAGGCGCGTGCGCCCTGCCGGAGAGCTCCAGGAGCCGGACGACGCGATAGCGGTGCGGGGAGTACGGCGCGAGGAGCTCGAGCATGCGCTCGTCGTCGACGCGCTCGCCGACGAGCGCCCAGCCGACCGCCTTGGCGAGGTGGTAGTCGCCCACGGACACGGCGTCGGCGTCGCCCAGCGCGCGCTGCGCGACCTCGGCCGCGGTCCACACGCCCACGCCGGGGACCGCCTGGAGCCGGGCGTGCGCGGCGGCGGAGCCCTGCGCGTCGAGCAGCGCGCCGCACTCCTCGAGTCGGCGGGCGACGCGCGCGGCCGCGACCACGGTCCGCGCACGACCCGGGTCGACGTTCGCCCGGTGCCAGTCCCACGACGGGACGCGCGCCCACGTGGCGGCGTCGGGCACGACGAGCATCCCGGCGTCGCCCGCGGGACCGGGTGCGCGCTCGCCGTACCGGCGCAGGAGCCAGCCCCACGACCGCCACGCGGCGACCGTCTGGACGCGCTGCTCGAGGATCGCGGGGACGAGCGCCTCCAGCACGCGACCGGTGCGGGGGATGCGCAGCCCGGTGCTGCGCCGGTGCGCGTCGCGCAGGGGCGCGGGCGGGACGAAGCCGGTGTCGTCGTCGTGCTCGCCCAGCAGGTGGGGGAGGGCGTCGAGCGCCTCCTGGGCGCCCGGTCCCCAGGCGTGCCCGACGACGTCGCGCGGCCCGGTCTGGGCGAGGCGGCAGGTCGCGGGGCCGGCGGGCATCCGCGTCGTGCGCCAGACGTCCCCGGACGGCGTGCGGCGGAACGTCGGGTCGTAGGGCCCGCGGGAGAGCCGCCCGAGCGTGAGGTGCAGGTCCAGGGGTCGGTCCGACCGGACACGCCGGACGAGCGCTCCACCGACCACGGCGCGCGGGCTCGGCAGGACGGTCACCGGACCATCGTCCCACCCGCCGCCGACGGCCGAGCACGTCGTTGCGCGCCGTCGAGCACGACGTTGATGTCGTTATCCGCTCGATAGCGACACCAAGGTCGTGTTCGGCGGGTGAGGGGTCAGTCGAACAGGGTGTCCATGTCCCACGCGGGCTCGGGCGCCGGCTGCCTCGGCGCCGGGGCGTGCGTGGCGACGGGTGTGGCGGCGGGCACCCGGCCCGCGGGGCGCGTGGGGTCGCCGAGCTCAGGGACGAGCGTGCCGTCGAGGTCGCCGCGACCGGCGGCCCAGTCCTGGGCGGCGAGTCCCGCGAGCTGGTCGGCGCGCTCGTTGAACGGGTCGCCGACGTGGCCGCGCACCCAGCGGAACCGCACCGGCCCCGCGCGCTCGGTGATGACCCGGTCGATCGCCTGCACGAGCTCGAGGTTCTTCACCGGCTGCCCGCCCGCGGTGCGCCACCCCTTGCGCTTCCAGGCGACGACCCACTCCGACGCGCACTTGATGGCGTACTGGGAGTCGGACTCGATGAGCAGCGGCTCCGCGCCCGGGTGCGCGCGGACCGCCTGGAGCAGCGCGGTCAGCTCGGCGACCTGGTTGGTCCCGCTCACGGCGCCGCCGGAGTCGAACGTGCCGTCGTGGTTGATCCACGCCCACCCGATGGCGCCGCCCGGGTTGCTCAGGCACGAGCCGTCGGTGCTGACAGTGATCACAGCGCTCCTCGATCACGGACGTCCCCGCCCGCCGGCTGCGGCGCGGGGAGGCGAATGCGTCGAGCCACATTGTCCCCCGGACCGGAGGGTCGTGGGACCACGCGTCCGCGGGCGGCTGGTCGGGGTCGCCTCAGGGGAGAACCGGGGGGATACCCCATGGTGCCGGGCGTGCGTGCGGTCAAGGCTGGGACGCATGGTCGCGTGGGTCGTGGAGCTGTGGGGACAGGTCGAGGCGTGGCTGCTCGCGCTCGTCGACTCCGTGTGGGCGCTGCCGACGCTCTTCGCGACGACCGCGGGCGACGGGTTCTTCCCGCCGATCCCGGGCGAGACGGTCATCGTGATGCTCGCGGTGGGCGCCCAGTCCGGCGGGGGCGTCGCCTGGGGGCTCGTGCTGCTCGTCGCGGCGCTCGGCGCCTGGTGCGGCGACCAGCTCGCCTACGCGCTCGGGCGGGCGCTGGGCACGCGCGCGCTGCCGGCGCTGCGCGGCCCGCGGGGTCAGCGTGCCGTCGCGTGGGCGACGCGGTCGCTCGACCGACGCGGGGCGTCCGTCGTCCTGGGCGCGCGCTTCGTCCCCGTCGGGCGGACGGCGGTCAACGTGACGGCGGGGGCCGTGGGCTTCTCGCGCCGCCGCTTCATGGCGCTCTCCGCCGTCGCCTCGGTCGCCTGGGCCACGTACTCGGTCCTCATCGGCACGCTCGCCGCCGCCTGGGTCGGCGACAGCCCGCTCCTCGCCGTCGTGGTGGGGGTCGTCGGCGGGATCCTCCTGGGCGTCCTCGTCGACACCGTGGTCCGCCTCCGGGCGGCCCGCCGGGAGCGGGACGCCGTGGTGCCGGGGCCCGTCACGAGCCCGGTGCCCGGTGACGGCACCCCGGAGACGGACCCCGCGCTGGTCGCCTGCCCCGGCCCGGCGCGGTAGGGCCTGGTCGCACGCCGGTCGTCCGCAGGGCGAAGCAGGAGGGCCCCGGTCGACGACCGGGGCCCTCTTGTGCGTCAGCGGGTCGGTCAGGACACGCCGAGCAGGTCGATCACGAAGATCAGCGTCTTGCCGGACAGGCGGTGGCCGCCGCCCGCGGGGCCGTAGGCGAGCTCCGGCGGCACGACGAGCTTGCGCCGCCCGCCCACCTTCATGCCGGGGATGCCCTGCTGCCAGCCCGCGATGAGGCTGCGCAGCGGGAAGTTGATCGACTCCCCGCGGTTCCACGAGGCGTCGAACTCCTCACCCGTCTCGTACTCGACGCCGAGGTAGTGCACGTTCACGGTCGCGCCCGGCGTGGCCTCCGGGCCGTCGCCGACGGTGATGTCCTCGACGACGAGCTCCGTGGGCGCGGGGCCCTCCGGCGCGTCGACCTCGGGGCGGGACAGCTCGTTCTCTCCAGTGGTCATGCTCCGATCCAACCACGACGGCGGACGACGGGCGGGCCCGAGGTTGGGGGCGCCCGGAACACCGGTCGGGGGGACCCCCGGACCCGCGTTCGGCCGCGCGCAACACGGCGCGGCCGAAGATCGCCATCATGGAGGCATGTCCTCCACGCCTGAGCCGCACACCGGCCTGCCCGCCGGCACCCCGCGCGGGGTGCCGTCGGGCGCGGACCCGGCCCCCGCCGTCGGGCACCGACCGACCCCGCAGGAGATCCGGCGGTGGCGCCGGTTCCTCGCCGACGAGCGCGCGGAGGCCGCGGTCTACCGGGACCTCGCGAGCCGACGGAGCGGGGAGGAGCGCGACATCCTCCTGGCGCTCGCGGACGCGGAGAAGCGGCACGAGCGGCACTGGCTCGACCTGCTCGGCGACGACGTCGGCAAGCCGCTGCGCGGCGACTGGCGCACCCGGACGCTCGGCTGGCTCGCGCGCCGGTTCGGCGGCGTGTTCGTCCTCGCCCTCGCGCAGCGCGCCGAGGCGCGCTCGACGTACGACACCGACGCCGACGCGACACCCACGATGGCCGCGGACGAGCGGATCCACGAGGAGGTCGTGCGGGGGCTCGCGACGCGGGGGCGCAACCGCATGTCGGGGACGTTCCGCGCCGCGGTGTTCGGCGCGAACGACGGGCTCGTGTCCAACCTCGCGCTGATCCTCGGCATCGGGGCGTCGGGGGCCTCGAACAGCACCGTCCTCCTCTCGGGGCTCGCCGGCCTGCTCGCGGGCGCGCTGTCGATGGGCGCGGGGGAGTACGTGTCGGTGCGGTCGCAGCGCGAGCTGCTCGACGCCTCGACCCCCAGCCCGCAGGCGTCCGCCGCGCTGCCGGACCTCGACGTCGACGCGAACGAGCTCGCGCTCGTCTACCGGGCGCGCGGCATGGCACCCGCCGAGGCCGAGGACCACGCCGCCGACGTCCTCGCGACGTACACGCAGCAGACCGTCATCGCCCCGCCGCCCAGCGCGGACGAGCACGAGACGCACGGCACGGCCATGGGGGCGGCGGTGTCGTCGTTCCTGTTCTTCGCGTCCGGCGCGCTCATCCCCGTGCTGCCCTACCTCTTCGGCCTCACGGGGTTCGTCGCCGTGGGTGTCGCGGCGCTCCTCGTGGGGATCGCGCTCCTCGCGACCGGCGCGACGGTCGGCCTGCTCTCGGGGACGTCGCCGCTGACGCGCGCGCTGCGGCAGATCGGCATCGGCTTCGGCGCGGCGGCCGCGACCTACCTCCTCGGCCTGGTGTTCGGGGCAACCGTCGGGTGAAAACGGACGCTCCCGGTGGTGAGCGTCACACGGGCATGCCTACCGTGACCCCGGGACGGGCCTGTCGGCCCGCCGTTCGCTGCACCGACGACCCACGGGGCACACGATGGACGCGACGCACGACGCGCAGGGCAGGCGCGCACCAGCCGCCCGTCGCTGGCTCGTGCGCGCGCTCGTGGCCGGTGGCGGTCTCGGTGCCGGCCTCGCGTTCGCCGTCGCGACGGCGGGTGGGGCGTCCGCCGCGGACGACCCGCTCGGGCTCGGCAAGGCCCTGTCGCCCGTGACCTCGACGGTCCAGACCGTCGTGGACCCGGTCGTGCAGGAGGTCGTCAAGCCCGTCGTGCGCGACGTCGTCGCCCCCGTCGTCCAGCCGGCCGCCCCGGTCGTCGAGAAGGTCGTGACCCCGGCCGCGCCCGTGGTCGAGGAGGTCGTACGACCCGTCGCCCCGGTGGTGGAGCAGGTGGTCACACCGGCCGCCCCGGTGGTCGAGCAGGTCGTGGCGCCGGTGGCACCCGTCGTGCAGCCCGTGACCGACGCCGTCGCGCCCGTGACCACGCCGGTCCTCGACGCGGTCGTGCCGGCCGCGACGCCGGTGGTCGAGGCGGTCGCCCCGGTGGTGAACCCGGTCCTCGAGACCGTGGCGCCGGCGCTCGACCCGGTCGCGCCCGTCCTGGAGGCGCTGACCCCGGTCCTCGACGTCCTGGCGCCGGTCACCGACCCTGTCCTCGGTCCCGTCACCGGGCCGCTCACGCCGCTGGACCCGCTCGCGCCCGTGCTGCCCGAGGCGCCCGGGCCGGGCCCGGAGGTTGCGGGCCCGTCCGATCCGGCGGAGCCGGGAAGCTCCGCGCCGAACACTCCTGACCCCGGCCCGGCGGCTCCGTCGGCGTCGGCCGGCGTGCCCCCGTCCGCACCGGCGACCGGAGTGGATCGCGCGGGCCCGACCGCGTCGCCCGGCGCCCGGTCCGGCGCGCCGCAGCCAGGGCTCGACGGTGGCGTCCTCCTCGCCGCGGTCGA
Organism: Cellulosimicrobium funkei; assembly: GCF_001019615.1. Classification (GTDB taxonomy): domain Bacteria; phylum Actinomycetota; class Actinomycetes; order Actinomycetales; family Cellulomonadaceae; genus Cellulosimicrobium; species Cellulosimicrobium cellulans_E. Next base: position 560,105 of record NZ_JNBQ01000001.1, read on the forward strand.
CGCTCCGCCGGGCACGGTCGCGCCTGCGGGCGGTCCCGCGTCACCCGGCGGCATCCCCGCCGACGGCGGCCTCGGTACCACGCCCGCGCCCTCCGGCAGCGCGCAGCGCGCCGGGTCGGGCGGCGACCTCGCGGCGGTCGGCCACGGCGCCGACGCCCCCTCCCTCTCGTCCTGGACCGCCGTCGTGGACGACGCGCGGTCGAAGCACCCCTCGACGTTCTTCGAGGTCCCCGTCTCTCCTGCCTGAGGTGGTCCGTCGCCGCGCGTCGCGCGGCAGACGCGACCCGGCGCCGTCGTGCGCCACCACCTTTGAGCAGGAAAGAGACCGATCATGCACACCTTCGTTCGGCGCGCGCTGCGCACAGCGCTCGTCACAGGCGGCCTCGTGGTCGTCGGGGCCGGAGCGGCCCACGCAGCCGAGGGCGACCTCCTCGGCGACCTCGGGCTGGACGTCTCGGTCGAGGCTCCGCTGAGCCAGGTGACCGAGGTTCTGCCCGACGTCTCGGTCGACGTGCCCGTGCACGTCCCCGTGACCGTGTCCGACGTCGCGGTGGGCGCCCTCGGCGACGCGACCGTGACCTCGACCGCCGCGCCGGCCGCCGAGCCGGCGCCCGCTCCGGAGCCCGCCCCGGCGGGTCCGGCGGACATCGACGTGGACGTCCCGGTGACGGTTCCCGTCGACGTGTCGGGTGTCGCCGTCGGCGTCCTGGGCGACGCCGCGGTGGCGCCGGCCGCGGACCCGGAGCCGGCGCCCGCACCGGCTCCCGCCCCCGCGCCGACGCACGCGGAGGACGTGGACGTCGACGTGCCCGTGACGGTTCCCGTCGACGTGTCCGGCGTCGCGGTGGGCGTCCTGGGCGACGCGGCGGTCACGCCGGCCCCGGCGGCTCCGGCCGCCCCGGCCGACGGTACCGACGACGGTG
>NZ_JNBQ01000002.1 GCF_001019615.1 Cellulosimicrobium funkei
CGTTCTGAGGGCCATGACGACAGCAACCTCGTGCTCGACCGCGCGCGACGTCGTGCTCGGCGCGGCACGGGCGCTGCCGGTCAGGTCGGGTTGCAGCGTGCCGACATCGTGGCGAGCAGCCCGACGTCGGGCCGCCAGGGCTCGAGGTTCCACGTCGCCTTGTCCGGGGCGCCGACGGCGTGGCACACGAGCTGGTCGTGCATCGTCGGGGTGTCGACCTCCGGCTCGGCGGCGACGAGCTGCGCCCACACGAGCTCCTGGCCCGCCTGCCCTGCGGCGCGCGCCCACGCGGTCGGGTCGACGGCGAGCGACCGCCCGCCCTCGCGCTCGCCCCAGTCGGTGCCCCGCAGCGCCTGCGTGCCGAGCGGCGCAACGACGTCCCACGCCGCGGTGGGGCCGGCGCCCTCCGTCTCCGTCCCGACCGACGAGGTGCCCGACGACGTCCCGGCCGCGGGCAGGAGCGTCACCTCCGCGTGGCGCGCGTCGACGAGCACGACCCGCACGCCCGGAGTTCCGGGCGAGGGCTCCTCCGTGCTGGCGCCCTCGTCGCCTGCCGCGTCGCCCAGGGCCGTGCCGTCACCGGGCCGTGCCCCGTGCGGACCGACGACGCGCGGTGCGCCGAACCCGCCGACGGGCGTGCCGCCGTCGTCCAGGACGGTCAGGGAGCCGTCGACGTGGCGCACGAGCGAGCCGTCCTCGACGGAGACCAGGGCCGGGGCGTCGGCGAGCACGAGCGCGACGTCCGACGCTCCCTCGTCGCCTGCCGCGACGGCCACGGCCGGAGCACTCTCGCCCGAGGCGGTCGACGCGAGCGGAGGCGCCGCGATCTCGACGGTCACCGGTCCCGCGGGCATGCTCACGGCGTCGGGCTCCGCGGTGCTGTCGCCACGTGATCCCGCGGTACCGGCGTCACCGGGATCCTCGGACGCGTCGTCCGTGCGCGTGGTCGTGACCGCGTCGGGGTCGGCCGTGGAGGCTCCGCCGTCGGGCGTGCACCCAGCGAGGGCGAGCGGTACCAGGAGACCGACGGCGAGCGCGCTCAGTGCCGTCGTCCGCGGCCGTCGTCGCGGACCGGTCCCGACGGGCCGGGTCACGACGGCACGGGGAGCAGGCCGGCCCAGCGGCGGCCGAGGTCGACGAGCCCCACGCGCGGGAGCGCGTCGACCTCGTCGGGCGTGAACCAGCCGACGTCGTCGGTCGACTCGTCCTCCTCGACGCGCAGCTCGCCGCCCACCACGTGGGCGCTGTAGACGATCCGGACGGCGTGCAGCGCGCGGTCGCGGTCCTCCACCCGCAGGCGGTCGGCCGCGGCGACGACGATGCTGTCCACGCCGAGCAGGCCGTCGAGCTCGACGTCGTAGCCGGTCTCCTCGGCCACCTCGCGCACGGCCGCCGCCTCGGGGTGCTCGCCGGGGTCGATGCCGCCGCCGGGGAGGGTCCAGCCGCCGTGGTCCCCCTCGCTCCAGTGGGGGAGGAGCATCCTCCCGTCCTCGCGGACGATCACGGCGTAGGCGGCGACGCGGATCTGCATGGACCCATCATGCGCGACGGCCGTCGTCGCCCTGGGGTTGGCCCCAGGAGTCCTTGCGCAAGCAATCGTGATCGAATACTCTGAGCAAAGTATTCGGAGGTGAGCGATGTCCCGTCGTCCTGTGTCCAACCCGCTCGCCCTCGCCGTGCTCGCGAGCCTGGCCGAGCGACCCATGTACCCGTACGAGATCACGACGACCCTGCGCGAGCGGGGCAAGGACGACAGCATCCGGCTCAACTTCGGCTCGCTGTACTCCGTCATCAAGTCGCTCGAGAAGCACGGCTTCATCACGCCGTCGCACTCGGAGCGCGAGGGCAACCGCCCCGAGCGCGTCGTCTACGAGATCACGGAGGCGGGCAAGGTCGAGGCGGCCGCGTGGCTGCGCGAGCTGCTCGCCGTGCCGTCCAAGGAGTACCCGGACGTCGAGGCTGGGCTGTCGCTCATCGCCATGCTGTCGCCCGAGGAGGTCGCGGCGCTCCTGCGCGCGCGCCTCGCGTCGCTCGACAACGAGATCCGCACGCGCGACGCCGGGCTCACCGGCGCTGCCGCGGCCGGTCTTCCGGAGATCTTCCTCGTCGAGGCCGACTACCGGCTGGCCATGCTGCGCGCGGAGCGCGCCTGGATCGACCGGTTCGCCGCACGCCTGGAGGCGGGCGAGGTCGGTGGCCAGGACGGCTGGGCCGAGATGGCGCGGCTGCGCGCCGCGGGCGCGTCGCCCGAGGAGATCGAGGAGGTCGTGCGCCGCCACCTGCCCGCCGACCCCACCCCCTGAGACCACCGGCGCCGCTCGACCGAGCACGCGCCGGACGGAGAAAGAGTGGTGGCCCGGATGCGCCAACATCCGGGCCACCGAGCCCGAGTCGTCCCGCCGGAACCGGCAGAACTGCTGCGTCAACAGTCACCCAGGGCCCTCCCATGCTAGCCGCGCGGGAGGGGCCACCCCCGGCGAGACGGCTCCCGACACAAGGAGCCTCATCGTGCCTTCCAGCACCCGTGCGCAGGAGACGGCGATCGACGCCGTCGACCTGCGCAAGACCTACCCGGGCGGCCGCGGCCGCCCGCCCGTGCACGCGCTCGACGGCCTGTCGTTCGCCGTGCCCGCGGGCACCGTGTTCGCCCTGCTCGGCCCCAACGGGGCGGGCAAGTCGACGACCGCCAAGATCCTCACGACGCTCAGCCGCGCCGACTCCGGCACGGCGACGGTCGCGGGGATCGACGTCGCACGCCACCCCGAGCGCGTGCGGCGGGCGATCGGGTACGTCGCGCAGAAGCCCGTGACCGACCCGATGGACAGCGGTCGCGAGAACCTCGTCCTCGCGGGCCGGCTCCAGGGCCTCGGCGCGCGTGACGCCCGCGCCCGGGCGACCGAGCTCCTCGAGCGGTTCTCCCTCACGGACGCGGCCGACCGGCTCGTGAAGACGTACAGCGGCGGCATGGCGCGCAAGCTCGACGTCGCGATGGGGATCGTGCACCGCCCGCGGGTCCTGTTCCTCGACGAGCCGACGACCGGGCTCGACCCCGAGGCGCGCGCCGAGATGTGGGCGGAGATCGAGCGCATGACGGCGCGCGAGAGCATGACGATCCTCCTCACCACGCACTACCTGGAGGAGGCCGACCGCCTCGCCGCGAACCTCGCGATCGTCGACCACGGCCGCGTCGCGGTCGCGGGGACACCCGACGCGCTGAAGGACGAGCTGCGCGGCGACGGGATCGTCGTCGAGCTCGCGGCCCCGACCGTCGCGGCGTCCGGGCTGCCCGACGGCGGTGCCGCCCTCGTAGCCCGCGTCACCGCCGCGGTCGGCGTGTGCGCGGGAGTCCGCGACGTGCACGTCGAGGGCAGGACCCTGCGGGCCCGCGCCGACTCGGGCGCCGTCGCGCTGCCCACCGTCCTCACCGCGCTCGACGCCGCGGGCCTCCCCGTCGCGTCCGCGACGCTCGCCCGCCCCAGCCTCGACGACGTGTACCTGCGGCACACGGGCCGCCCGTTCGCGGCCGCGCAGTCCTCCGCGGACGCTACGGTCGGGGGCGGCTCGGGCGCAGATGCCGGCGCGACCGTCGAGGGGGTGGCGGCATGACCGCCGTCGTGCACACCGGGCTGCTCACCGCCCGGGCGCTGCGCCAGGGCGCGCGCATCCCCGTGTTCATGGTCATGAACCTCGTGCAGCCCATGATCTGGCTGCTGCTGTTCGGCCAGCTCTTCCGGTCGGTCGTGGAGATCCCCGGGTTCTCCACGGGCGGGACGTACCTCGAGTTCATCACGCCGGGTGTCGTCATGATGACGGCGATGTTCGGCGCCGCCTGGGCCGGGACGTCGTACGTGCAGGACATGGACCGGGGCGTCATGGACCGCTTCCTCACGTCGCCGGCGTCGCGCGGCGCGCTCATGGCGTCGACGATGATCTACCAGGCCGTCATCGCGGTGGGGCAGGCGCTGGTCGTGCTCGCGGTCGCGTGGCTGTGCGGGGCGCGGTTCGGCAGCACGCCCGGCGAGACGACGCTCGGCGTCCTGGCCCTGCTGCTCGCGGTCGTGCTGCTCACGGCCCTGTTCTCGGCGCTGAGCAACGCCATGGCCCTGCTCACCGGCCAGCAGGAGGCGCTCATCGGCATCTCGCAGCTCATCACGCTGCCGCTCATGTTCCTGTCCTCGGCCGTGATGGACACGAGCCTGTCCGCCGACTGGGTCGCCGACGTCGCGCGGTACAACCCGTTCGACTGGGCCGTCGTCGCCGGGCGCGAGGCGCTCGCCGCGTCCCCCGACTGGGGCGTCGTGTGGGGACGGCTCGGGCTGCTGGCGCTCGCGGCGGTCGTCATGGGCTGGCTCGCGACGCAGGCCTTCCGCACCCGCCAGCGCTCGGCCTGACGCCGCGCGCGACGTCCGCCCGAGGCCCACGGCCGCGGGCGGACGTCGTCGCTCAGCGGGACCGGGCGTCGCTGTCGGGGTCGTCCTCGACCTCGTCCTCGAGGCGGGAGACGTCGGAGAACGCGATCTGGCGGTGCCGCACCGAGCGGTTGTACAGCCACGTGACGAACGAGAGCAGGACCCCCAGGCCGACGAGCGCGCCCGCGATGACGTACTGCTCCTGCTGCTCCGCGCTGCGCGCCCACGGTCCGGCGAGGTACGCGCACGTGAGCGCCCCGAGGACGGCGAGCCACGTGCGCGTGCGGAAGTGCTGGTGGTCCACGTGGTCGCGGCGCAGCACGAGGAGCGCGACGTTGACGATCGTGAAGACGACGAGCAGGAGCAGCGACGTCGTGCCGCCGAGCAGCGCGATCGCGTTGGTGCCCGACTCCGTCCCCGACTGCCGCACCACGTACACGATGAGCGCGAACGCGATGGCCGTCGTGACGAGGATCGACACCCACGGCGTCCGCCGGAACGGGTGCACCTGGCCGAACGCGCGCGGCAGCACGCCCTGGTTCGCCATGCCGTAGAGCAGGCGGGACGCCATGAGCATGTTGATGAGCGCCGAGTTCGCGACCGCGAACATGCCGATGAACGGGAAGACCGTGTCGAACGGCAGGTTCGGCGCCCCGGCCGCCACGACCTGCGTGAGCGCCGATCCCTTCGAGTCGTCCACGAGGTCTCCGACGGGGACGAGCGCGACGGCGGTGATCGCGACGAGCACGTAGATCGCGCCCGTGATCGACAGCCCGGTGAGCATCATGCGCGGGAAGTCTCGCACGGGGTTCTTGCACTCCTCGGCCATGTTCACCGAGTCCTCGAACCCGACCATGGCGAAGAACGCGAGCGTCGTCGCCGCCGTCACGGCGAGGAACACGCTCTTGTCGTCCGCGCTCTCGAACACCACGACCCGGGAGAAGTCGGCACGGCCCTGCGTCGTCGCCCACAGCCCGACGAAGATCACGAGCAGCAGGCCGGACAGCTCGACGAGCGACAGCACGACGTTCGCCCGGACGCTCTCGCCGACGCCGCGGAAGTTGACGAGCGCGACGAGGGCCATGAAGCCGAGGGCGATGAGGAGCCTGCCGTCGCCGCCCGTCGGGAGCTCGAGCCCGAACCCGTCGGAGACGAACCCCGCGAACGCGTTGGACGCCGTCGACGCCGACGTGATGCCCGAGCTCATGACCATGAACGCGACCACGAACGTCAGCAGGTGGATGCCGAACGCCTTGTGCGTGTAGAGCGCCGCGCCGGCGGCGCTCGGGTACTTGGTGACGAGCTCGAGGTAGGAGAACGCGGTGATCGTCGCGACCACGAACGCGAGCAGGAACGGCAGCCACGCCGCCCCGCCGACCTCGCCCGCGACCTGGCCCGTGAGCGCGTACACGCCTGTGCCGAGGATGTCCCCGACGATGAACAGGAGCAGGAGCTTGGGCCCCATGACGCGCTTGAGCTCCGGCTGCTGCCGTTCCTCCGTGCGACCCGCGGTCTGGCTCATGAGAGGCTCCCTCGCGTCTCGACGTCCCGAACCTCCATAGAACCCCCGGCCGCGGTCTCCTGTCAGCGCGAACGAGCGCGTGTCGCCCCCGGGCTGCCGAACCCGGCCCTGTCGCCGGGAACCTCGCCGAGCCCGGGGTTGTCGCCGGGTTCGGCCGTGTGGGGCGCGACAACCCCGGGTTCGGCGCGTGTCGGGCGTGCGGCACGCGGTCGCCGGCGCAGGACGCCCGTCGTCGTCGCGACGCCCAGCAGCAGGACGACGCCGCCCACGAGCTCTGCCGCGTTCGGCACCTCGTCGAGCACGACCCACGCGGCGAGCATCCCGACGGGCGGCACGAGCATCGTGAACGGCACCACCGCAGACGCCGGGTGCCGGGCGAGCAGCGTGTTCCAGATCCCGTAGCCCACGAGGCTCGCGAGCCAGGCGGTGTACAGGGTCGACACGACGGGGGCGAGCGTGAGGTGCGTGAGCGCGTGCCCGACGGCGGCCGGCCCGTCCAGCGCGAGGGACAGCCCGAGCATGGGGACGGGCACGACGAGCGCCGACCACACCGTCATCGACAGCCCGTCGAGACCGGGCCGCGAGGGAGAGCCGTGGTGCGCCGAGGGAGAGCCCTGGTCGCGGCGGAGCCCGGCGCGTCGGGCGATCACGTTGCCCACCGCCCACGACGCCGCGGCGGCGAGCGTCACGACGAACGCGAGGGCCGGCGTCGACGCGCTGCGCCCCACGCCGACCACGACGAGCCCGGCGGCGCCGACGAGCACGCCGACGAGCTGCGAGCGCGTCGGGACCTCGCGCAGCGCGGCGGCGGCGAACAGCACGGTGAGCCCGACCTGGGCCTGGAGCACGAGGGACGCGAGCCCGGCGGGCATGCCGAGCGCGAGCGCGGTGTAGAGGAGGCCGAACTGGCCGAGGCTCATGAACGTGCCGACGAGCAGCACGTCCCGCCAGCGCGCGCGGGGCCGCGGGACGAGGAAGATCGCCGGGACGAGCACGACGAGGAAGCGCAGGGCGACGAAGAGCGTCGGCGGCATGTCGCCGAGGCCGAGGTCGATGACGACGAAGTTGACGCCCCAGACGACGGCGACGAGGACGGCGAGGAGGGACGAGCGCAGGGGCATGGGTACGAGGGTGCGCCCTGCGCATCGTGCACGTCCAGCGCACGGTCGTGCACGGTTCCCGGTAGCGCTGCTTCCCGATAGCCTGGGGGCATGATCGACCTCGCCGCCGTGGACGCCCTGCTCGCCGTCGAGCGCACCGGGACCGTGCACGCCGCCGCGCGCGACCTCGGGTACACGCCGTCGGCCGTCTCGCAGCAGGTCAAGCGCCTGGAACGCGACCTCGGCGCGCGCCTGCTCGACCGGGAGGGGCGCGGCGTCGTCCTCACGGCCGCCGGCCGGCGCGTGGTCGAAGAGGGGCGCGCGCTGCGCGAGCAGGTCGAGTCGCTGCGCGCCCGACTCCACGACGCCGGAGCCCGACCCACCGGGACCGTGCGGCTCGGGTCGTTCTCGACGGCCGTGCGCGGCGTCGTCGCCCCCCTCGTCGCGCGGGTGCGCGAGGACGTCCCGGACCTGCGGCTCGTCGTCGAGGAGGCCGAGCCGTGGGACGCGGTGGCGGCCGTCGCGGCGGGCACGCTGGACCTCGCGCTCGTGCACCACTGGGAGGGCGTCGGCCTCGCGCTCCCCCCGAGCCTGCGCGCCGAGGAGCTCTTCCGCGACGAGGCCGACGTGCTCGTGCACGCGTCGAGCCCGCTCGCGAGCAGGCCGGCGCTCACCCCGCCGGACCTGCTCGACGAGACCTGGGTCTGCACGCCCGACGGCACGATCTGCTACGAGTGGTTCTGCCACATGTTCGCGCGCGAGCCGCGCGTCCCGCGCATCGACTTCCGGTGCCTCGAGTTCGCGTCGCAGGTCGAGGTCGTGGCCCAGGGCCTCGCCGTCGCGCTCGTGCCGCGCCTCGGGCGCGGCCCGCTGCCGTCCGACGTCGTCGCGGTCCCCGTGCGCGAGCCCGTCCCGACCCGCCCGGTGACGGTCGTGTGGCGCGCGACCATGACCGACTCCCCGGCGGTGCGCTACCTGCGGGAGCGGCTGCGCTCCGGAGGAACCCCGGGCGGGCGTCGGCCGTTGGGCATCGCGAGCGCACCCGCCACCGCACCGACCGACGAAGGGGCACGATGACCGAGCACGAGCCGACCCGGCGGTCCGCCGACCCGCGCACCGTGGCGATCGCGGGGCTGATGACCGTCGCCTGGTACGCCGTGCCCGACGTCGTGCGGCCGCGCTGGGCCCGCGCGCTCGCCAAGACGGCGGTCGGGACCGCGGGCATCGTGCTCACCCTGACCTCGACGGCCGAGGGGATCGAGGCGCGCGAGGGCGTGCGGGCGCTGCGGGACGCGGCCCGGGACGCGGGAGCGGCCGGCACCGATCCCGACGCCTCGCCCGACCGTCCGGCCGACCGCCCGGCCGGCGGAGCGCCCGACGCCGCGCGCGAGGACAACACGTACGTCCCCGACCACGACGAGGCGACGCCCGTCCCGCCCGCGGTGGTCGTCGGGGGCGCCGCGGCCGGCGTCGCGCTCGCGACGACGCTCGTCGTCGCGGGGGAGAAGTGGGTCTACCGCCGCGGCGAGCGGCTGCGCGCCCGGGGCGTGCGCCTGCCGCACACGCGCGTCGGGCTCGTGCTCGGCGCGCTCGCCGTGGCGCTCGCGGCGGCGGAGCCGCTGCTGTGGAACGCTGAGGACCGCTGAGGCAGCGACCCGGGCCGGCCCGCCGGCGTGAGGTCGTGCACCGTGCGGCCTCGCGGACCGGGAGGAGCCGACCGTGATCGGGTTCGGGCTGGCGCTCGCGGGGGTCGCCGCGGCGATCCACGTGTACATCTTCGTCATGGAGTCGCTCACGTGGACGAGCGCGCGCACGCGCGCGACGTTCGGCACGTCGCGCGAGGAGGCCGAGGCGACCAGGGAGCTCGCGTTCAACCAGGGCTTCTACAACCTGTTCCTCGCGGTCCTCGTCGTGCTGGGCATCGTCCTGTACGCGGCGGACCGGCAGGACGTGGGCCTCACGCTCGTCGTCGCCGGGGCAGGGTCGATGGTCGCGGCCGGGCTCGTGCTGATCCTGTCGTCGCCGTCGAAGGCGCGCGCGGCGCTGGTGCAGCTCGTCCCGCCGCTGCTCGGCGTGGTCGGCGTCGTGCTCGGGCTGACCTCCTGAGACGTCGCGCGCGGCGCGTCAGGCGGACGCCGCGACGCGCATGGCGCTCAGCAGCTCCAGACGGCTGAGGATGCGCTCGCGCTCCGCCTCGAGCTCGTCCCGGTAGCGGCCGCCGGCCGGCTCGACCGTCTCGAAGGCCTCGTGGCCCACGTACGACCCGGTCCGGCGCGAGTACCCGGTGAGCTGGCGCTCCACGAGGGTGAGCTCGTGGCCGAGCCGCTCGAGGTGCGGGTCGAGCAGGTCCCCGGTCGAGGGGCGGGCGGGGGTGTCGGGGAGCGAGAAGGTCGTGGTCACCCTCCCCATCCGAACCCGAGTCGCGTCCGGCTGCATCTCGGGAGGTCCGGGTGCCGGCACGGCCGCCGCGCGCGGGACGCGCCCGGCGTCCCGGCCCTGAGACGCGCGGACGGCGGGCGCCGCTCCGCCGGTAGACTGGCCGTGCGCCGTCGTGCGCTCCCCGCTCAGCGCCCACCCGAGGGAAACGATGACCGCCCCCGCACCCCAGGCTTCCGCACGCTCCGACGCTCGTCCCGCCGCTGGACCGACGCTGGACACCGTCGAGCACGCCGCCGCCACCCCCGACGAGGTCCAGCCGTACGCCGAGCTCGGCCTCAAGCCCGACGAGTACCAGCGCATCCGCGACATCCTGGGGCGCCGCCCCACGGCCGCGGAGCTCGCGATGTACTCCGTCATGTGGTCCGAGCACTGCTCGTACAAGTCGTCCAAGGTGCACCTGTCGAAGTTCGGCACGGCCACGACGGACGAGATGAAGAAGCACCTGCTCGTCGGCATCGGCGAGAACGCCGGCGTCGTCGACATCGGCGACGGCTGGGCCGTGACGTTCAAGGTCGAGTCGCACAACCACCCGTCGTTCGTCGAGCCCTACCAGGGCGCCGCGACGGGCGTCGGCGGCATCGTGCGCGACATCATCTCGATGGGCGCGCGCCCCGTCGCCGTCATGGACCAGCTCCGCTTCGGCGCCGTCGACCACCCGGACACGGCGCGCGTCGTGCACGGCGTCGTGAGCGGCGTCGGCGGCTACGGCAACAGCCTCGGCCTGCCGAACATCGGCGGCGAGCTCGTGTTCGACGCCTCGTACCAGGGCAACCCGCTCGTCAACGCGCTGTGCCTCGGCGTGCTGCGCCACGAGGACATCCACCTCGCCAACGCGTCAGGCGTGGGCAACAAGGTCGTGCTGTTCGGCGCCCGCACGGGCGGCGACGGCATCGGCGGCGCCTCGATCCTCGCGTCCGAGACGTTCGAGGACGGCGTGCCCGCCAAGCGCCCGAGCGTCCAGGTGGGCGACCCCTTCATGGAGAAGGTCCTCATCGAGTGCTGCCTCGAGCTCTACGCGGCGAAGGTCGTCGAGGGCATCCAGGACCTCGGCGCTGCCGGCATCTCCTGCGCGACGTCGGAGCTCGCCTCCAACGGCGACGGCGGCATGCACGTGTGGCTCGACGACGTCCTGCTGCGCGACCCCACGCTCAACGCGGGCGAGATCCTCATGTCGGAGTCGCAGGAGCGCATGATGGCGGTCGTCGCGCCCGACAAGCTCGACGAGTTCCTCGCGATCACGAGCAAGTGGGACGTCGAGACCGCCGTGATCGGCGAGGTCAACGACTCGGGCCGCCTCACGATCGACCACCACGGCGAGCGCATCGTCGACGTCGACCCGCGGACCGTCGCGCACGAGGGTCCGGTCTACCACCGCCCGTACGCGCGCCCGTCGTGGCAGGACGGGCTCAACGCCCGCACCGTCGAGGCCGACGGGCTCGCGCGCCCCGAGAGCGGCGACGACCTGCGTGCGACGGCGCTGCGCCTCCTCGCGTCGCCCAACCTCGCGTCGAAGGAGTGGGTGACCAACCAGTACGACCGGTTCGTCCAGGGCAACACCGCGCTCGCGCAGCCCGACGACTCCGGCGTGGTCCGCGTCGACGAGAGCACGGGCCTCGGCGTCGCGCTCGCGACCGACGCGAACGGCCGGTACGGCAAGCTCGACCCGCGCACGGGCGCGCGCCTCGCGCTCGCGGAGGCGTACCGCAACGTCGCGACGACGGGGGCCCGCCCGCTCGCCGTGACCGACTGCCTCAACTTCGGCTCGCCCGAGGACCCCGACTCGATGTGGCAGCTCGTCGAGGCGATCGAGGGCCTCGCGGACGCGTGCCGCGAGCTCGGCGTCCCCGTCACGGGCGGCAACGTCTCGCTGTACAACGGGACCGGCGAGCCGGGGCAGATCGACTCGTCCATCCACCCGACCCCGGTCGTGGGCGTGCTCGGCGTGCTCGACGACGTCGCGCACGCGACCCCCTCGGGCTGGCGTGAGACGGGCGAGAGCATCTACCTGCTCGGCACCACGCGCCCCGAGCTCGACGGCTCGGCGTGGGCCGAGGTCGAGCACGGGCACCTCGGCGGCCTCCCGCCGCAGGTCGACCTCGCGGCGGAGAAGGCGCTCGCCGGCGTGCTCGTCAACGCGAGCCGCGACGACCTCGTGTCGGCCGCGCACGACCTCTCCGAGGGCGGGCTCGCGCAGGCGCTCCTCGAGGCGTCGCTGCGCTTCGGCGTCGGCGCCACGGTGTCGCTCGACGCGCTCACCGAGCGCGACGGCGTCACCCCGTTCGAGGCGCTGTTCTCCGAGTCGACGGCCCGCGCGCTCGTCGCGGTGCCGCGTGGCGAGGAGTCCAAGCTCGTCGACGCGTGCGTCGCACGCGGCGTCCCCGTGCTGAAGATCGGCGAGACGGGCACCGAGCCCGGCGCCGCCGCCGAGTCGGGCGAGGCGCTCGAGGTCGCGGGCCTGTTCACCGTCCCGCTCAGCGAGGCGGACGCAGCCTTCCGCGGCACGCTCCCGGTCATCTTCGGCTGACACCCGCACCACCGACGCCCCGGTCACCGCATGGTGGCCGGGGCGTCGTCGTCCGCGGTCGACCCGACGGCGTGTCCCGGACCCGTCGAGCACGACCCTGCGCGCGGTCGACCACGGGGTTGCTGTCGGAAAGAGCCCGAAAACGACAGCAACGTCGTGTTCGGCGGGAGCGGGCGACGGGTGGGTTCGGTGGAGGTCGGCGGGCGAGGTGGTGCGGCGGGTCGCGGCGCGTGTCGCGACGGTGTCAGAGTCCGGGCATGACCTCGGCGACCACGAGCCTCCCGCCCGCGCGCGTCGCGACCCGACGGCGGCCGGGTGGCCCGGTGCTCACGGTGCTGCTGGCGGCGGGGGCCGCCGTCGTCGTCCTGCTCACCCTCGTGCGGGCCGTGCCGTACGACGCCGTGACGCCGTTCGCGCAGGTCGTCGGGTTCACGCCGTTCGTCGCGGCGACGGCCGTCGTCGGCCTCGTGGTCACGCTCGTCGCGCGCCGGTGGATCCTCGCGGCGCTGCTCGCGGCGTGCGTCGCCGCGCAGGCGGTGTGGCTCGTGCCCGCGTTCGTTCCCGGCCCGGCACCGCCCGACGACGCGGCGTCGCTGCGCGTAATGGGTGCGAACGCGTGGCTCGGGACGGCGGACGCGGACGCGCTGGTCGACCTCGTGCGCGAGCAGGACGTCCAGGTGCTCGCGGTGCTGGAGCTGACCACAGACCTGCGCGAGCGCCTCGTCGCGGCGGGCATCGAGGACGTGCTCCCGTACAGCGCCGACGCGAAGGTGGGGTCCGGGGCGCTCGGCAGCGGGCTGTGGAGCGCGCTGCCGCTCGACGACATCGACGTCGAGCCGTTCTCCAACGACGCGATGCCGTCCGCGACCGTCGAGGTCGACGGCGTGCCGGTGCGGGTCACGGCCGTGCACCCGATCCCGCCGATCCCGGAGTACGTGCGGGTCTGGGGCGAGGAGACCGCCGCGCTCGCCGAGCGTGCGGCGGCGGACCCGCTCCCGCAGGTGCTCGTCGGCGACTTCAACGCGACCCACGACCACGCGACGTTCCGGCGGCTGCTGGGCGACCGGTTCCACGACGCGTCGCATGCCTCGGGAAGCGGTCTCGACCTGTCGTGGTCGCCGCGGCCGGGCACCGTGCCGCCGATCCTGAACCTCGACCACGTGGTGACGGACCGGGAGAACGTCGTGACCGCCGTCGACTCCCTGCCCGTGCCCGGCAGCGACCACCGCGCGATCGTCGCGACGGTCCACGTACCCCGCCCCTGACGCCGAACCCGGGGCCGTTCCCCACGTGTGGCTCGTGGTGGGGAACGACCCCGGGTTCGGCGCCGGGGGGTGGAGCGTTCAGCCGCGCGCGGGCTCCGGCTCGGTCGCTCCAGGGTCGGTCGTGGCGGCGGGGTCAGCGTCCCCGGCGGGGTGGTGCGGGTGGCGGCGCTCCAGGGCGGCGCCCTCGACGTCGACGTCGGGCAGGATGCGGTCGAGCCAGCGGGGGAGCCACCACGCCTTGTCGCCCACGAGGTGCATGAGCGCCGGGACGAGCAGCATGCGCACGACGAACGCGTCGACGAGCACGCCGAACGCGAGCGCGAACCCGATGGGCCGGATCATCGCGCTGTGCGAGAAGACGAACCCGCCGAAGACGGAGATCATGATGATCGCCGCGGCGGTCACGACGGCCCGACCCGCGCGCACGCCCTGGACGATCGCGACGCGCGCGGGGGCGCCGTGCGCGTACGCCTCGCGCATCCCCGACCCCAGGAAGAGCTGGTAGTCCATCGCGAGGCCGAACAGGATGCCGACGAGGATCGTGGGCAGGAAGTTGAGGATCGGGCCCGGCGTCTCGACGCCGAACAACCCCGACAGCCAGCCCCACTGGTAGATCGCGACGACCCCGCCGAGCGCGGCGAAGTAGGACAGGATGAACCCGAGGGTCGCGACGACCGGCACGAAGATCGACCGGAACACCAGCACCAGGATGACGAGCGACAGCCCGACGACGACCGCGAGGTAGATCGGCAGCGCCTGCGCGAGCTTGTCGGAGATGTCGATGTTGCCGCTGGCCGAGCCTGCGACGCCCAGCGTCACGTCCCCGTCGAGGGGCTCGAGCGCGCGCAGGTCGTGCACGAGCTCCTCGGTGGACTCGCTCGTGGGCCCCTCGGCGGGGACCACCTGGAACGCGGCGACCGTACGGTCCTCGGACGTCCCGATCGGGGCGACCGCGACGACGTCGTCGAGCGCGAAGAGCTCCTCGGCGACGTTCACCTGGTACTCCAGCGCCTCGGCCTCGGTGGGCTCGCCCGGGAGGTCGGCGACGACGAGCAGCGGGCCGTTGGTGCCCTCGCCGAACTGCTCGGCGATCGTCGAGTACGCGCGGTACTGCGTGGAGTCGTGCGCCTCCGACGACCCGTCGGGCAGGTTGGTCCGCAGGTCGAGCGCGGGGAGCGCGATCACCCCGAGCGCCACGACGGCGAGGATCGCCGTGCCCACCGCGCGCAGCGTGGACATGGGGCGGACGGGCTTCGTCCCGTCCGGGGCGGTCGTGCCCGACGGCGCGGCGCCGGCCGCGGCACCCGGCTCGCCCGAGGCGTCGGTCCCGGCGAGCGCGGCGCGCTCGCGACGGCTGAGGATGCGCGTGCCGATCATGCTCAGCAGGGCGGGCGTGAGGGTGACGGCGATGAGGACGGCGATCGCGACGCACAGCGCGCCGACGGTCCCCATGAGGCCGAGGAAGGGGATGCCGGTGACGTTGAGCGCGAGGAGCGCGATGAGCACCGTGGCGCCGGCGAACACGACGGCGTTGCCCGACGTGCCGTTCGCGAGCGCGATCGACTCCGGCACGTCGTCGCCCTGCTTGAGCTGGCGGCGGTGCCGGTTGACGATGAACAGCGAGTAGTCGATCCCGACCGCGAGCCCGAGCATGAGGCCGAGCACGGGGGTCACGGACGACATCTCGACGACGCCGGAGAGCGACATCGCGGCGAGCGCGCCGATCCCGACCCCGATGAGCGCGGTGAGGATCGGCAGCCCGGCGCCGACGAGCGTCCCGAGCATGACGACCAGCACGATCGCCGCGACGACGAGGCCGATCGCCTCGCCGACGCCGAAGACCTGGGGCACGCCCTGCGTGATGTCGGACGAGAAGTCCGTCTGGACGCCCTCGACCGGGTCGTCGGTGAAGACCGCGACGAGGCCGTCCTTGGTCTGCTGCTCGATGCTCATGTTGGGCTCGGTGAACGTGACGCTCGCGACAGCGGCGCTCCCGTCCTCGGAGACCATGCGGATCTCGGACGCCATCTCGAGCAGGGGCGCGGAGAGCTCGAGCTGTGCGGACTGCTCCTCGAGCGTCGTGCTCTGGTCCTCTAGCGCGGTCACCTGCTTGTCCAGCGTGGCGGCCTGGGCGTCGAGCTCGGCCCGCCCGGCGTCGAGCTCCGCCTGCTGGGCGTCGAGCTGCGGCGCGGCCTGGTCGAGCGCGCCCGCGGCCTCGGCCTGCGCGCGCGCCGCGTCGAGCTGGGTCTGGCCCTCGTCGAGCTGGGCCCGCGCGGCGTCGAGCTGCTCCTGGCCTGCGGCGAGCTGGGTGCGGCCGTCCTCGATCTGCGCGCGCCCGGCCTCGATCTGGGTCCGGCCGTCCTCGACCTGCTGGCGCTGGTCCGCGAGCTCGGCCTGCGTGGCGAACGGGTCGACGGCCGTCTCGACGCCGTCGACCTCCTCGGCCGCGGCGAGCCGGTCGGAGATCTCCGCCTCCTGCTCGGGCGTGAACGCCGAGCCGTCCTCCGTGGCGAAGACGACGGTGCCGCTCCCGCCCGAGGCCTCCGGGAGCGCCGTCTGGAGGCGCTCGGTCACCTCGGCGGTCGGCGTGCCGGGGATGGAGAAGCTGCTCGCGAGCGTGCCGCCGAACGCGACGAACGCCGCCCCGGCCAGCACGAGCACCGCGAGCCACGCGGCGAGGACGGTCCGCGCGCGGCGCGCGCACGCGCGCCCGAGGCGGTAGAGGAGTTCAGCCATGAGGATCCTTCGGGTGGGAGTCCGGGGTGGTCCGGGAGGCGGTCCGGGTGGGGTGGTCGGTGCCGGCGGCCGGGTGGCCGGGCGGGGAGGTGGCAGGCGTCAGGCGGGGCTCGCCCAGCCCGCGCGGACGCGGTCGACGAGGCGGTCGAGGAGGTCGGCCCACACGCGGCGCGAGGCGTCGTCGTCGGCGGCACCGGTCGCGGCCCACCAGCGGCGCTGGATCACCAGGACGCCGGCCATGAGCGCGCCGACGAGCATCTCGATCTCGAGCGGGTCGACGTCGGGGTGCCGGCGCGTGGTCTCGGCGACCAGGCGCTCGGCGAGGTGGGTGAACGTGCGCACGACCATGGTCGTGACGCGCGGGGTGGGCTCGGTCGCGGTGCCGCCGAGGGCGCGCGTGAGGTAGGCCATCGGGCCGACGAGGTCCGTGCCGCGGAGCGCCGCGGTGACGTCGTCGAGCGGGGTCGTGCGGTCGGTCCCGGGGTCGGCCGCGCTCGCCCCGAGCGCGTCGACCACCGTGCCCAGCACGTCCTCGCACACCTCGACGACGACGTCGTCCAGGGACGCGAAGTGGTTGAAGATCGTGCGCCGCGCGACGTCGGCGCGTGCCGCGAGCTCGTCGACGGTGAACCGGGCGCCGCCGTTCTCCTCCATGAGCGACGCCGCGGCGTCGACGATCGCGCGGCGGTGCCGCGCGCGCAGCGCAGCGCGGCGATCGGTCGCCGGGCCGGTCGCGGGGTCGCTCACGGAGTCGGTCGCGGGGTCGGTCGCCAGGTCGGGCACGGGCACGCCCGACGGCTCGGTCGCGGAGGGGAGGGGCACCTCTTGACACTAAGTGCATCGGTGCACTGAGTGCAAACAGCGCTCCGAACGGCTCAAAGTTGACCGATCAAGTCCAGTATGTGGGAAGGTCTCCTCGGTGCGTTGACACCCCGCGGTGGCCGCTCGTAAGTTCCCGCGCAACCGAGGTCGACGTACCCCGGTCACAGGACATGGTCATGAGCTCCGACGCCAAGCCCCGGCTCGTCGGACGGCAACCCTCCCGCGCGGTGGGGTGCCCCGGGTGAGGACCAGGTCCCGCGTCGCGCGGACCCCGCGCGGCGCGGGGCAACGACGCGGAGCCCGGCGACGGGCACGAAGGAGACGGACGATGGACCGGCGAATGTCGAGCACCGCGGTGAGCACCGCGCACGTGTCGACGTGCCCCTGTCCGTTCGCGGGCGGCCCTGGCGCCCTCGCCCTCGGGGCCACGGGTCCCGCGCGCGTCGCCTGTTGTCGCTGACGACGACCCGCCTCTGACACCCCGCGCCACCCCGCGCGCGGTCCGGGTCCCTCCCGGCTTCCCCAGCCCCGTCCTGCCGCCGCGCGTGGCCGGACCGCCCTGCCCACCTTCCGGCACCCCGCCGCGCCCTGAGCGCGCCGTCGGCTCAACTGAGAACGGATCCTCGCGATGTCCGACCCCCGCCCCGCCCGCTCCCTCCACCTCGGCGTCGACCTCACCGACGCCGGCGCGCACCCCGCCGCCTGGCGGACCGTGGGCTCCCAGGCCCAGCGGCTCTTCGACGCCAAGCGCCTCGTCGAGCTCGTCGCCACCGCCCAGCGCGGCCTGCTCGACCTCGTCGCGCTCGACGACGCGTTCACGCTCCAGCCCGGCCGCAACGGGTCCGTGCGGGGCCGTCTCGACGCTGCGCTCGTCGCGTCCCGCCTCGCGCCGCGCAGCGCAGGCATCGGTCTCGTCCCGACGGTCACCACCACGCACACCGAGCCGTTCCACGTGTCCAAGGCGATCGCGACGATCGACCACGTGAGCTCCGGGCGCGCGGGGTGGCAGGTCGGGTGGTCGACGACGCCGGCCGAGGCCGCCGCGTTCGGTCGCAAGGGCGCGCAGGACGAGCCCGACGCCGTCGCCGAGGCGGACGAGGCCGTGGAGGTCGTCACGCGCCTGTGGGACTCGTGGGAGGACGACGCCGAGATCCGCGACGTCGCGACGGGCCGGTTCGTGGACCGCGAGAAGCTCCACTACGTCGACCACGAGGGCATCCGGTTCGCCGTCAAGGGGCCGTCCATCACGCCGCGGCCACCGCAGGGCCAGCCGCCCGTCGTCGTCCGCGCGGACACGCCCGCCTCGCTCGACCTCGCGGCCCGCCGGGCCGACGTCGTCCGGGTCCGCGCTGCGACCCGTGACGAGGCCGTCGCCCTACGGACGCAGGTGCGCGACGCGGCCGCGGACGCCGGACGCGACCCCGACGCCCTCCGGGTCCTCGTCGACGCCTACGTCGTCATCGGCGACACGCGCGCGAGCGCCCAGGCCCGCCTCGACCTGCTCGAGGACCTCGAGGGCGTCTCGTGGGACACCGACTCGCTCACGCACGTCGGCACGGCGCGCGACCTCGCGGTCACGGTCGAGGAGTGGGCGCACGCCGGCGCGGCCGACGGGTTCCTCCTGCGTCCGTCGTCCCTGAGCACCGACCTCGACGCGATCGTCGACGGCGTCGTGCCGCTCCTCCAGGGGGCCGGTCTGTTCCGCACGGCCTACCCCGGGACGACGCTGCGCGACACGCTCGGCCTCCCGCTCCCCGCCAACCGCTACGCGGCGATCGCCTGAACCCGGACGGAACGACGACATGAGCACGCGCCCCCGCAAGCAGATCCACCTCGGCGCCCACTTCCCGGGCGTCAACAACACCACGGTCTGGAGCGACCCCCGCTCGCGCAGCCAGATCGACTTCGCCTCGTTCGAGCATCTCGCCCGCCGCGCCGAGGACGCGAAGCTCGACTTCTTCTTCCTCGCCGAGGGCCTGCGCCTGCGCGAGCACAAGGGCCGCATCCACGACCTCGACGTCGTGGGGCGACCCGACACGCTGCCCGTCCTCGCCGCGCTCGCGGCCGTCACGGACCGCCTCGGCCTCGCGGGCACGATCAACACGACGTTCAACGAGCCGTGGGAGCTCGCGAAGCAGTTCGCGACGCTCGACCTGCTCTCCGAGGGCCGCGCGGCGTGGAACCTCGTGACGAGCCCCGACGCCTTCACGGGCGCCAACTTCCGCCGCGGCGGCTACCTCCCGTACCCGGAGCGCTACGCGCGGGCGGCCGAGGTCGTCGAGGTCACGCGCGCCCTGTGGGACTCGTGGGACGACGACGCGGTGCTGGCCGACCGGATCGCGGGCGAGTTCCTGCGCCCCGGGTCGGTGCGGCCGGTCGCGCACCACGGGACGTACGCGGACGTCGTCGGGCTGTTCGAGACGCCGCGCGGCCCGCAGGGCCATCCCGTCCTGTTCCAGGCGGGCGACTCGGCCGACGGCCGCGACTTCGCCGCCCGGACCGCCGACGTCGTGTTCTCCGCGCACTCGACGTTCGACGCCGGGCGCGCGTTCTGCGAGGACGTCAAGGGGCGCCTCGCCGCCCACGGGCGCGAGCGAGACTCCCTGAAGATCCTGCCCGCGACCGTCGTCGTGCTGGGCGACACGCCCGCCGAGGCGGAGGAGCGCGCGCGGGAGATCCGGCTCCAGCAGGTCTCGGGCCCGACGGCGATCGCGTTCCTCGAGCAGGTCTGGGGCCGCGACCTCGAGGCGTACGACCCCGAGGGGCCGCTGCCCGACGTCGACCCCGACACCGAGAACCTGTCGATCACGCGGGGGCGCGTGCGGCACGCGAAGGACCCGGCGGCGGTCGCCGAGGCGTGGCGCGAGCAGGCCGAGGCGAACGGCTGGTCGATCCGCGAGCTCGTCATCCAGGTGACGTCGCGCGGCGGGTTCGTCGGCACGCCGCAGCAGGTCGCGGACGACATCGACCGCCACGTCCAGGAGGACGCCTCCGACGGCTTCATCCTCGTCCCGCACCTCACGCCGGGCGGGCTCGACGACGTCTTCGACCGCGTCGTCCCGCTCCTCCAGGAGCGCGGGTCGTTCCGCACCGAGTACGAGGGCACGACCCTGCGCGAGCACCTCGGCCTCGCGCGGCCCGGCACCGCGCCGCGCGCCGCCGACCCCGAGCCCTCGGCGGCCTCCGCCGAGCTCGTCGGCCGACCGTAGCCGCCCCGCACACCCGCACCGCAGACCTGCACGTACCGACCTCGGAGGACCCATGAGCCAGAGCACGCTGACCGCCACGGGCGCCGTGGCCGACGACCCCGCGGCCCCCGGGCCGGCAGACGACACGCAGGACGCCGCCGCGTGGGCGGCGTGGCACGCCGAGCGCGAGGAGGGGCTGCGCCCGCCGCACGGCTGGCTGAGCCTCGTCGCGTACCACTGGCTCCCGGCCGAGCCCGCCGCGCTGCCCGGCGTGCCCGGGCTCTGGTGGGCCGACGCCGACGGCGCGCACCACCGCGCGGGCGAGGGCGGCGCCGTCCGGGCGACGACGGGCGACTCCGTCGGGACCGTGGCCGTCACGGAGGGCGGGTCGTCGGTCGCGGGCACGTTCCTGCCGGGCGGCCGGGACGCGGGCGACCCGGCGGACGGGGGCGAGACGCGCGAGGTCGCGGTGGAGGTCGTGCGCCGCACGGGCCGGTACGCGGTCCGGCTGCGCGACCCGCTCGCTCCGGCCCGGACGGGGTTCGACGGCGTCCCGACGTTCGCGTACGACCCCGCCTGGGTCGTGGACGCGGCGGTGCGCTGGTACGACGCGCCGCGGCCCGTCGTCGTCGGCGCCGCGCGCCCCGGGCTGGTGCACCACGTGAGCACGGTCGGCGAGGTCGACCTCGTGGTCGAGCGCGACGGGGTCTCCCACCGCGCGACGCTCGTCCTCACGGGCAAGGCCGGCGGCGCGGTGACGCTGCTCTTCAGCGACGAGGCGGACGGCGTCGCGCCGTGGCGCGTGCTGTGGGTGGACGCCGACGTGGCGCCCGGCACCGAGGGTCGCGTGCGCCTCGACCTCAACCGGGTGATCAACCTCCCGTACGCGTTCAGCGACTTCGGGACGTGCCCGGCGCCGGTCGAGGGCAACCACGTGCCGTTCGCCGTCACCGCGGGCGAGAGGGCGCCCCGGTGACCGCGGTCGCCGCGCGCCCCGCCGGGCGGGGAACGCGCGAGGTCCGGTCCGTCGCGATGCACGACCCGCTCGTGCGGCCGCTCCTCGACGAGCTGTCGCAGGAGTACTGGACGCGCTACCAGCGCGTGCTGACCGCGGACGAGCTCCGCGCCGAGATGGAGCACTATCCCGCGCAGGACTTCGCGGCGCCGCACGGCGAGCTCGTGCTGGTGCTGGAGGACGGCGAGCCGGTCGCGGGCGGCGCGTTCCGCCGTCGGACCGAGCCCGAGCTCGGCGACCCGGCACGCCTCGCCCGGCAGTCCGCGCGGCGCAGCGACGGGTCGCCCGCCGTGCGGACCGCCGAGCTCAAGCGGATCTGGACGCACTCGGCGCACCGGCGCCGAGGCCTGGCGCGCGTCGTGCTGGCGGAGCTGGAGCGCCGCGCGGTCGAGCGCGGGTACCGGCGTCTCTACCTGACGACCGGTCCGCGGCAGCCCGAGGCGGCAGGCCTCTACCTCGCGACGGGCTACACGCCCCTGTTCGACACCGGGACCGATCCCGAGGAGATCGGCCCGCTCGCCTTCGAGAAGTGGTTGGAGGTCGCGCCATGAGCACCGTGTCGCTCCCGCAGGACGAGTCCCGGCAGCTCGCGCCGCCGTCGGGCCGGCACCCCGCCGACCGGCGCGGCGGTGTCGAGGACGCGCTGCCGCTCGAGAGCCTGCGCATCGTCCCCGCCCGGCACCCGGGCCGCTGGGCCGCGACGGCCGGCGTGGCCGTGCTGCTCGCGATGGTCGTCAGCTCGCTCGTGACGAACGACCGCTGGGAGTGGGACGTCGTCGCGCAGTACCTCACGTGGCCCTCGATCCTCGAGGGCGCGTGGGCGACGATCCGCCTGACGCTCGTCGCGTCGGTCGTCGGGTTCGCGCTCGGCACGGTCCTCGCGCTCATGCGCCTCTCGCGCTCGCCGCTGCTCCAGTCGGTGTCGTGGACGTACACGTGGGTGTTCCGGTCCGTGCCGCTGCTGCTCCAGCTCCTGCTCTGGTACAACCTCGCGTACCTGTACCCGTACCTCAGCGTCGGCATCCCCTTCGGGCCCGAGTTCCTGTACTTCGACACGCTGTCCGTGATCGACAAGTTCTGGGCCGCGATCCTCGGCCTCGGGCTGTCGCAGGCCGCGTACTCGGCGGAGATCGTGCGCGCCGGGATCCTCTCGGTCGACCAGGGGCAGCAGGAGGCCGCCGCGTCGCTCGGCATCCCCAAGCGGCGCCAGGTGAGCCGCATCATCCTGCCGCAGGCGATGCGCTCCATCATCCCCACGGCGGTCAACGAGGTGATCGGGCTCCTCAAGGGCACGTCGATCGTCTACGTCCTCGCGTACGGCGAGCTGTTCTACATCGTCAGCGTCATCTACGGCCGCAACGGCCGCGTCGTGCCGCTGCTCATCGTCGCGTCGATCTGGTACCTCGTGCTGACGACGCTCATCACGGTCGTCCAGTACTACGTCGAGCGGCACTACGCGAAGGGCGCGGTCCGCACACTGCCGCCGACGCCGCTCCAGAAGGCCCGCTGGACCGTCTTGGTCTGGGCGTCGCGGCTCTCCGGCCGGCCCGTTCCGGACTCCGTCCCGCCCGCGTACGCGGCCCGCGCCCGCGTGGGCGTGCTGACCCGCACCGCGCGCACGTCGGGAGGTGCGGCATGACCGCCGGCACCAGGACCGCAGGCGTCACGACCGCCGGGCTCGTCGAGATCCACGGCGTCCACAAGAGCTTCGGCACGCTCGAGGTGCTGCGCGACGTGTCGCTCACCGTGCCGCCCGGGTCGGTGACGGTCGTGCTCGGCCCGTCCGGCTCCGGGAAGTCGACGCTGCTGCGCGCGATCAACCACCTGGAGAAGGTCGACAAGGGGTTCATCTCGCTCGACGGCGAGCTCATCGGGTACCGCCGCAAGGGCAACACCCTGCGTGAGCTCAAGGAGCGCGAGATCCTCGGCCAGCGCACCCAGATCGGGTTCGTCTTCCAGAACTTCAACCTCTTCCCGCACCTCACCGCGCTCGAGAACGTCGTCGAGGCCCCGGTCTCGGCGCAGCGCCGCCGCCGCGAGGACGTCGAGCCCGAGGCCCGCGCGCTGCTCGAGCGCGTCGGGCTCGCGGACAAGGCCGACGCGCGACCCCGCCAGCTCTCCGGAGGGCAGCAGCAGCGCGTCGCCATCGCCCGCGCGCTCGCGCTGCGGCCCAAGGTGCTCCTGTTCGACGAGCCGACCTCGGCGCTCGACCCCGAGCTCGTCGGGGAGGTGCTCGAGGTCATCAAGGACGTCGCGAGCACCGGCACCACGCTCGTCGTCGTCACGCACGAGATCGGCTTCGCGCGCGAGGTCGCCGACACCGTCGTGTTCATGGACGACGGCGTCGTCGTGGAGCAGGGCACGCCCGCCGAGGTGCTCGACCGCCCGCGTCACGAACGCACCCGGGCCTTCCTCCAGAAGGTCCTCTGACCCGGGGCGAACCGGGGTCCACGACCACCTGTACCGCCCCACCACCGCTTCCCGACGTCGTCACCCGCGACCGGCCGTCCGGCCGTCCCGCACACCCGCACTCCCTGCGTCGCCCGACGCACCACCCGAGAGGTAGGACACCCGTGACCGCAACGACCACCCGCGCCCGCGCCCCCCGCGCGCTCGCCGCCCTCGCCGTCGTGCCCCTGCTGGCGCTCGCGGCCTGCTCCGGGGTGAGCACCGAGGCCCCGGCCGCCGCGGAGGAGGGCGCGGCCACCGAGGAGAGCACGACGTCCGTGTCGGACGCCCTCGACGTGAGCACGAGCCCGGACCAGGACCGCATCCGCACCACCGAGTCGGCCGAGGCGGTCGCGCTCCTGCCGGACGCCTGGAAGGACAAGGACGAGATCGTCGTCGCGATCTCCGCCGGCTCCGCGCCGCCGCTCGGCTTCCTCGCCGACGACGACGAGACGCCCATCGGCAACGAGACCGACATCGCGCAGCTCGTCGCCGACGCGCTCGGCAAGGACCTGCGCCTCGAGGTCAAGGCCTGGGCCGACTGGCCGCTGGCTCTCGGCTCGGGCGACGTCGACGCCGTGATCTCCAACGTCACCGTGACGGAGGAGCGCAAGGAGACCATCGACTTCTCCACGTACCGCAACGACGAGCTCGGCTGGCTCGTGGGCGCCGACTCCGACATCACGTCGATCACGAAGCGCGAGGACATCGCGGGCAAGGTCGTCGCCGTCGGCTCCGGGACCAACCAGGAGAAGATCGTGCTCGAGTGGGACCGCCTCAACCAGGAGGACGGCCTCGAGCCCATCCAGGGCCCCGAGTACTACGAGCAGTTCTCCGACGTCCTGCTCGCGCTCCAGTCCGGGCGCATCGAGACGTACGTCGGCCCCAACGCGTCCCTCGCCTACCAGGCGGCGATCTCCCCGCAGGACTTCACGGTCGTCGGCACGCTCAACGGCGGCTGGCCCGACACGGCGCAGATCGCCGTCGCGACCAAGAAGGGCAACGAGGTGGCCCCGGCCATCACCGCCGCGATCAACCACGCCATCGAGGACGGCACGTACCTCGAGGTGCTCCAGCGGTGGGGCCTGGAGTCCGAGGCCGTCGAGGAGTCGCAGACCAACCCGCCCGGCCTCCCGAAGACGGAGTGACCCGCGCATGACCACCAGCACCCAGCACGTCGACCACCTCGTGGTCGGGGGCGGCGTGATGGGCTCGGCCGCCGCGTGGCAGCTCGCCCGGCGCGAGCGCGACGTGGTGCTGCTCGAGCGCTTCGCGCCCGGGCACGCGCACGGCGCCTCGCACGGGACGTCGCGCATCTACCGCACGACGTACGCCGAGCCCGAGTACCTCGACCTCGCGCAGGAGGCGCTCGCGCTGTGGCGCGAGGTCGAGGACGAGACCGGCACCGAGCTTCTGGCCGTCACCGGTGGCGTGAGCCACGGGCGGCGCGACGGCGCCGCCGAGCGCCGCGCGGACGCGATCGGCGCGGCGTTCGCGGCCCGCGGGATCGAGCACGAGTGGCTCGACCCCGCGGCCGCGGCCGAGCGGTGGCCGGGACTGCGGTTCGAGGGCCGGGTGCTGCACGAGGTCGCGACGGCCGGGCGGCTGCACGCCGACCGCGCCGTCGCGGCCCTCCAGGGCGCCGCGGCCGCCCGGGGCGCCGACGTCCGGCACGAGGTCGCCGTCCGGCACGTCGAGCGGGTCCCGGAGGGCGTCCGCGTCGTGACCGACGGCGGCGACGTCGTCGCGCGGGTCGTCGTCGTGACCGTCGGGGCGTGGAGCGCGGGCCTGCTCGGCGGCCCGGCCGGCGGGCTGCTGGGGCAGGAGCTCCCGCTCGTCGTCACCCAGGAGCAGCCCGCGCACTTCGCGCTCGCCCCGGGCGCGACCCCGCAGGGGTGGCCCGCGTTCACGCACGACGTCGGCCCCGGGACCGCGTGGCCGAGCGGCGTCTACGGCCTCGCGACCCCGGGCGAGGGCGTCAAGGTCGGCTTCCACGGGGTCGGCCCCGTCGTCGACCCCGACCGGCGCTCCTACCGGCCCGAGCCGGGCCAGCTCGCCGCGCTGCGCGACTACGTGCGCACCTGGCTGCCCGGCCTCGACCCCGACGCCTACGTCCCGGTGAGCTGCACGTACACGACCACGCCGGACCACGACTTCGTGCTCGACCGCCGCGGCCCGGTCGTCGTCGGCGCCGGGTTCTCCGGCCACGGCTTCAAGTTCGCCCCCGCGGTCGGCCGCGTGCTCGCCGACCTCGCGACCACCCCCGACGACCTCCCCGCGGCCGACCGGTTCGCGCTCGCCCGCCTCGCCGCACTTCCCGAGAGGACCGCCTCGTGACGATCGCTCCCGCACCTGCCGCTGCGGACGCCCCGGCTCCGTCCGCAGACCCCGCGACGCTCCCCACGCCGCGCCACGACACCGACGGCCCCCGCGTCGCGCTCGCGGCGCGGTACGGCGTGGACCCCGGCTCCGTCGACGACGTCGCGCCGGGCGCGACCGAGGGACTGGCACCCGTGGACCGGCCCGGCGCCGTCCTCGCGACGCAGCTCGGTCACCGGACGGTGCGCCGCTACCTGGCCGACCCGCTGGCCGACCACGTCGTCCCGACGCTCGTCGCCGCCGCGCAGTCCGCGCCGACGTCGTCGAACCTCCAGCTCTGGAGCGTCGTCGCCGTCACCGACCCCGCGCGCAAGGACCGGCTCGCGGCGCTCGCGGGCGGCCAGGACCACGTACGCACCGCGCCGCTGCTGCTCGTGTGGCTCGCGGACGTCGCGCGGGCGCGCGCCCTCGGCGAGCGCGAGGGCGTCCGGCTCGAGGCCACCGACTACCTCGAGACGACGGTCGTGGCGTTCCTCGACGCCGCGCTCGCCGCGCAGAACGCCGTCGTCGCGGCCGAGTCCCTCGGCCTCGGCACCGTGTACATCGGCGCGCTGCGCAACCACCCCGCGCAGGTCGCGGCGGAGCTCGGCCTGCCCGAGGGCGTCGTCGCGGTCGTCGGGCTCGTCGTCGGGCACCCCGACCCCGCGGGCGGCGAGCGCGTCAAGCCGCGGCTGCCGCAGGCGGCGGTGCTGCACGCCGAGCGCTACCACGGCGACCAGGCGGAGCACGTCGCGGCGTACGAGGAGCGCATCGCGCCCTTCTACCGCGCGGAAGGGCTCGACGGCGGCTGGCACGACCGCGTCGTCGACCGCCTGCGCGTCCCCGGTGCCCTCCGCGGGCGCGCCCACCTGCGACCCACGCTCGCCGCGCTCGGGTTCCCGTCCAAGTAGCCCCGGTCCCGTCCCGCGCCCGGGAGCAGCCGGGACCCACCGCACCACCACCGGCCGCCGCACACCACTGAAGGAAGCCATGTCGTCCCACCAGCACCCGCACCAGACCGCCACTCCCGGCGGGCCGCGACCGGCGTCCGGCCGCGTCCCGCTGTCCGTCCTCGACCTCGCGATCGTGCCCGAGGGGGCGACGGGACAGGACGCGGTGCGCCGCGCCGTCGGGCTCGCGCGCGACCTCGACCGGCTCGGGTACCACCGCGTCTGGTACGCCGAGCACCACCTGTCGCCGGGCGTCGGCTCCGCCTCGCCCGCCGTGCTCGCCGCGGCCGTCGCGGCTCGGACCGAGCGCATCCGCGTCGGCAGCGGTGCCGTGCTGCTCAGCACGACGAGCCCGCTCGTCGCCGCCGAGCAGTTCGGGACGATCGCCGCGCTGCACCCCGGCCGGGTCGACCTCGGGCTCGGCCGGGCGTTCACGCCGCCGGCGGGGGAGAAGAGCGCGAAGGCCGCGCCGCAGCGGGCGGCCCGGCCCGGCGCGACCGGGCCGCGCGTCGTCGAGGGGCTCTACGTCCCGGGAGCTCCGCCGTCGAACGTCAACGACTCCGTGCTGCGCGAGCGGATCCTCGCCCAGAAGCGGATCGTCGGCGCCTCGCGCACGCCGGTCAGCTTTCGCGACGAGCTCGACCTCGTGCTCGGCCTGCGCGCCGGGACGTACCGCGACGAGCACGGGACGCCGTACGTGAGCCCGCCCGTCGAGGGCGCCGACTGGGACCTGTGGGTCCTCGCGTCGAGCCCCGGCGAGAGCGCGCGCGTCGCGGGCGAGCTCGGGCTGCCGATCGCCGCGAACTACCACGTGGCGCCGTCGGCGACGATCGACACGGTCGCCGCCTACCGCGAGGCGTTCCGTCCGGGCGTGCTCGACGAGCCGTACGTCGTCGTGTCCGCCGACGTGCTCGTCGCCGACACGATCGAGCGGGCGCGCGAGCTCGCGACGCCGTTCGCCGACTGGGTGCTCTCCATCCGCAGCGGCGTCGACGGCGCGATCGCGTACCCCGAGCCGGGCACCTCGCCCGCGTGGGAGGAGCGCCCGGAGGCCGAGCGCGCGCTCGTCGCGGACCGCGTCGACACGCGGATCGTCGGCGACCCGGAGACGGTCGTGCAGCGGCTCGAGACGCTGCGCCGCGCGACCGGGGCCGACGAGCTGCTCGTCACCACCGCGACCCACGACGCCGACGACGCCCGCCGCTCGTTCGAGCTGCTCGCCGAGCACTGGTTCGCGGCGGACCCCGCTCTCGACGCCGCGGCGACACCCGCCGCCACCGACGTCGCACCCGCGCTCGCCATCATCCCCTGACGCGAGATCGACCCGCGCGTCGCCAGATCGACCTCCTGAAGGTCGATCTCAGGCGTGCGGGTCGATCTGGCGACCTCACCCGAAGGAGAGACCCATGACCACGACCCCGCCCCTCCAGGCCGCCGCCGACGCCGCGGCCAAGGTCGCCGACGGCGCGCTGCTGATCGACGTGCGCTCAGCCGGCGGTCGCGCCGCGCACGGCGAGATCCCCGGCGCGACCCTCGCCGACCGCCACGACCTCGACGCGCTGTTCGGCCCTGCCGACAACCCGGCGATCTCGCTCGACACGCCCGTCGTCGTCGTGTGCGGGTCGCCGAACGGCTCCGGCCCCGTCGCCGAGGCGCTCGCCCAGCGCGGGTACACGCACGTCTCGCACGTCGACGGCGGCTTCCCGGCCTGGAAGGACGCCGGCCTCCCGGCGTCCGACCCGGTCGAGGCGCCCGCGACGTCGCCCGAGCCGACGGCGCCCCCGGAGCCGACGGCGCCCGCCCGGCCCTGAGCCGGCGTCCGACCCGCACCGCGAACCACCCGCACCCACACCCACGGAGACCCTCATGCCCGTCGAGTTCCTCGGCATCGCCACGACCAACGACGCCTCGGAGACCACCGAGCGCACGACCGCCGCGTTCGACCCCGCCTACCTCGAGCGCATCGTCCGCGCGCACGAGGACAACGGCTGGACGCGCGTGCTCTTCGCCTACGGCTCCTCCGGCCCCGAGCCCGCCGCCCTCGCCGCGTACACCGCGGCGCGCCTCGACTCGATCGAGCTGCTCCTTGCGCACCGGCCCAACGTGTCCTACCCGACGTACGCCGCCAAGACGTTCGCGACGCTCGACCAGCTCTCCGGCGGGCGGCTCTCCGTCCACTTCATCACGGGCGGCAACGACCACGAGCAGGGCCGTGAGGGTGACACGCTGACCAAGGACGAGCGGTACGCGCGCACCCACGAATACATCCAGATCGTCAAGCAGGCATGGGCGAGCTCCGAGCCGTTCGACCACCACGGCCCGTTCTACGACTTCGACGACTTCGTGCTCGACGCCAAGCCGTTCGAGGGACGCACCCCGACCATCTCGTTCGGCGGGTCGTCCGACGCCGCGTTCCGCGTCGGCGCGGCCGAGGCCGACATCTACGCCGTCTGGGGCGAGCCCCTCGACCGCACCGCCGAGCAGATCGCGCGCGTGCACGCCGAGGCCGCCGCCGCGGGCCGTGCGACGCCGCCCCGCATCCACGCGGCGTTCCGGCCTATCGTCGCCCCGACCGAGGAGCTCGCCTGGGAGAAGGCGCACCGCATCCTCGACCGGATCGAGGCGCGCAAGGCGGCTGCGGGCGGGCAGCTCAGCCGTCGGCACCCGATCGACAAGCCCGAGAACGCGGGCTCGCAGCGACTCCTCGAGATCGCCGCGCAGGGCGAGCGCTTCGACACCGCCCTGTGGACCGCGACGGCCAAGGCCACCGGCGGCGCCGGCAACTCCAACGCGCTCGTCGGCACGCCCGAGCAGGTCGCCGAGGCCCTCCTCGCGTACTACGACCTCGGCGTCCGCGTCATCTCCGCCCGCGGCTACGACCTGCTCGACGACGCGATCGACTTCGGCCGCTACGTCATCCCGATCGTCCGCGAGGAGGTCGCGAAGCGCGACGCCGCGACCGCGGAGGCCGCCGCGGCCTGACGGTCCGCGACCGAGATCGGCAGAGAAGGACGAGATCGGCAGCCCCGGCCGAGGTCGGCACGTGCACCTGCCGACCTCGACCGGTGCTGCCGATCTCGGTGGCGCGCCCGCCCGGCCCGACCACGAACGACGACGACAAGGAGCAGGACCGTGCGTTTCCAGGTACTCGACATCGTGTTCAACCCGCCCCATCCGGTGACCGGGGAGGCGGTCGCGCCGTCCGACCGGCTGAACCGGGTCGTGGAGACGGCGGTGCTGGCGGAGGAGCTCGGGTTCGACTCGTTCGCGGTGGGGGAGCGGCACGCGGGGGAGGTGCTGTCGTCGGCACCGACGGTGATCCTCGGTGCGGTCGCGGCGCGGACGTCGCGGATCCTCCTGAGCACCGGCGTGACGGTGCTGTCGCTGCTCGACCCGATCCGCGTCGCCGAGGACCTCGCGACGGTGGACCAGCTGAGCCGGGGGCGGCTGGAGATCGTCATCGGCAAGGGCAACGAGGTGCTCCAGTACCCGCTGCTGGGGCTGGACATCGACAAGCAGTACGAGTACCTCCAGGAGAACTACGAGCTCCTGCGGCTGCTGCTGTCCGAGGAGGACGTGAGCTGGACCGGGCGGCACCGGCACGCCCTGGAGCACGCGACGACGCTGCCGCGTCCGTTCGCGGGGCCGTTCCGCATCTGGCACGGGTCGGCGACGTCGCAGTTCGCGGTCGATCTCGCGGCGCGGTACGGGGACCCGATCGTGAGCGCCAACGCCCTCCAGCCGCGCGAGAACTACCAGGTGCTCATCGACCGCTACCGCGAGCAGTACGCGGAGCACGGGCACGACCCGGCGTACGGGTTCGTGGGGTCGGGCTCGGGGGGGCCTGTTCCTCGCGGACACGACGGAGGAGGCGATCGAGCAGTACCGCCCGATCTACGAGGGTCAGGTCGCGGCGGCGGCACGCCGGGGATACGGGCCGGACGCCGTCGGGAAGGCGCCGAGCTTCCGGACGGTCGAGGACGCGGTCGAGCGGGGCCCGGCGCTGGTGGGGTCGCCGGAGCGCGTGGCCGAGAAGATCCTCGACTACCACGCCTCGTACGGGCACGACCTCCAGTCCGTCTCGGTGAACCACCTGATCCCCGCCTCGCAGCAGGAGGACGTCCTGCGCCGGTTCGCGGAGGAGGTGGTCCCGGTCGTGAAGGCCGAGGTGAAGACCGACCTGTGGAGCGCGGCCGACGCGCGCCGCGCGGCGGGGTTCACCGCGGCCTGACCGGGCCGCCGGACCGGAGCAGGACAGGGCCCGTCTCGCCTCGCGAGGCGGGCCCTTCCCGCGCTCGTGGTGGCCCCGCGACGGCCCACGACGCTGCGCAGCAGGAAACATCCGTCCGCCTGGCGGGACGCCCGTCTCGAAACTTGACTCAACCGGTCGGGATTGTCTTTCCTGCTCCCAGGTGACGAGCGTCAGCACGCAGGCCCGGCTCGCTGACCAGCAACCCTTCGACGTGACGGGGTGCTCCGGGAACGACCTGACCGCGTGGCTCCCGCCGCGCGGTAAGCACGGCACCCCGGTGGGTTCCCCGCCGCGCCGGCCCTCGGCCCGGCGCGGACGACCACCGGCGCCGGACGATCGCCGGTCCTCAGCCGGCACACGAGGAGAGCAGCACGACATGATCCCCACACCTCACCGACGCCGGTCCCTGACCGTCGCCGCGGCGGCCGCCGCGACGGGCCTCCTGCTCAGCGCGTGCGCGGGCGGCGGCTCGGGCGCGTCCGACGACGACGGGTCGCCGAGCCCGTCCGGCGAGCCCGTGGCGGGCGGCGACCTGACCTTCGCGATCACGGTCGACTCGCACTGCATCGACCCGCAGCAGGTCGGCAACAACGACGCCATCGCCGCGGCCCGCCAGACCGTCGCGTCGCTCACGGCGCAGGACCCGGAGTCGGGCGAGATCCTGCCGTGGCTCGCGGAGAGCTGGGAGGTGAACGACGACGCGTCGAGCTACACGTTCCACCTGCGCGACGACGCGACGTACGCCGACGGCACGCCGATCGACGCCGAGTCGGTCAAGACGAACTTCGACGCGATCGTCGCGCTCGGCGCGACGGCGTCGCTCGGGTCGCAGTACCTCGTCGGTTACGAGGGCACGACCGTCACGGACCCGCAGACCCTCACGGTCGACTTCGCGGCGCCGAGCGCCCAGTTCCTCCAGGCCACCTCGACGTTCTCGCTCGGCCTGCTCGCGCCGTCGTCGGCCGACCTGAGCGTCGAGGACCGTTGCGCCGGCAAGTTCGTCGGCTCCGGGCCGTTCTCCGTGAAGTCCTACACGCAGGACCAGGAGATCGTGCTCGAGAAGGTCGCGGGCTACGCGTGGGGCTCGGAGGCCAACGACCACCAGGGCGAGGCCTACCTCGACACGGTGACGTTCAAGGTCATCCCCGAGGCGAGCGTGCGCAGCGGCAGCCTGGTCTCCGGCCAGATCGACGCCACGGCCGCGATCTCGACCGTCGACCTCCCGCAGTTCGACGGGAACGGGTTCTGGCTCGAGTACCGCGCGAACCCGGGCGTCGTGTTCAACCTCTTCCCCAACGAGTCGAGCCCGCTCGCGGGCGACGAGGCCGTGCGGACGGCGATCCTCAAGGGCATCGACCGCGAGCAGATCGCGGACACCGTGCTCAGCGAGCAGGACGAGCCGGCCACGAGCGTCCTGTCCCACTCGACGCCCCTCTACGAGAGCATCGCCGACGAGCTCGCCTACGACCCCGAGGGCGCGAAGAAGATCCTCGACGACGCGGGCTGGGTCGAGGGCGCCGACGGCGTCCGGGAGAAGGACGGCCAGAAGCTCTCGACGACCGTGACGTTCTGGCAGGTGCCGGAGCCGCTCGAGCTGGTCCAGCAGCAGCTCGCGCAGATCGGCGTCGACCTCCAGCTCCAGCACGTGACCGTCGCGGAGTCGCAGGCCATCAAGGAGAGCGGCGACTTCGACTTCGACTACTACAACCTCACGCGCTCCGACCCGGACGTGCTGCGGACGATCTTCTCTGCCAACGCGCGCAACATCAACCAGCGTGACGCGGAGGAGGTCGACGACCTCCTCGACGCGTCGGCCGCGGCGACCGACCCGGCCGAGCGCCAGGAGCTCGTCACGGAGGCGTCGCGCCTCCTCGTCCAGAAGGGGCACGCGATCCCGGTCTACGAGCTGTCGACGACCATCGCGGCGGCCGACACGGTCCACGGCCTGACGTTCGAGGCGTCGTCGCGCCTCGACTTCTACGACGCCTGGGTCACCCAGGGCTGACCCGACGGGTCCGCCTGCCCGACGTCGCGGCGTCGGGCAGGCGGACCGTCCCCCACGGAAGGAGGACCGACCCATGGGCCGGTACGTCCTGCGTCGCGCCGGGCAGGGGCTGTTCGTGCTCTGGGCGGCGTTCACGATCTCGTTCTTCGTCCTCTACCTGCTGCCCAGCGACCCGGCCGCGCTCATGGCGAGCGGCGGCGGCGAGGCGGACCAGGTGGACCCCGCGCTGCTCGACGCGCTCCGCGCGCAGTACGGCCTCGACCGACCCGTGCTGGTGCAGTACGCCGACGCGCTGTGGCACGCGCTGCGCCTCGACTTCGGCACGTCGTACTCGTCGGGCGCCCCCGCGACCCAGCTCGTGCTCCAGGCGCTCCCCGAGACGCTCCGGCTCACGGCCGCGGCTCTCGTCCTCGCCGTCGTCGCAGGCGCAGGCATCGCCATCGCGAGCACGTTCCCGCGCGCGGCCTGGTTGCGCCACGCGCTCGCGTCGCTGCCGCCGCTCGGCGTCGCGCTGCCGCCGTTCTGGCTGGGCCTGCTGCTCCTCCAGTGGTTCTCCTTCCAACTCCCGGTGTTCCCCGCGATCGGCAACGAGGGCGCGATCAGCCTCGTGCTGCCGGCGATCACGCTCGCCGTGCCGGCGAGCGCCGCGCTCGCGCAGGTGCTCGCGCGGAGCCTGCGCGGGACGCTCGCCGAGCCGTACGTCGAGACGGCGCGCGCGAAGGGCGCGAGCCGGGCGCGCGTGCACTTCGGCCACGCGCTGCGCAACGCCGCGATCCCCGCGCTGACCGTGCTCGGGGTCCTCGTCGGCGGGCTGCTCGGCGGCACGGTCGTCACGGAGACGGTGTTCTCGCGCGCGGGCCTCGGGCGACTGACGGTCACGTCGGTGGACGCGCAGGACATCCCCGTGGTGCAGGCGGTGGTCGTCCTCTCGGCGCTCGTGTTCGTGGTCGTCACGCTCCTGGTCGACCTGCTCTACCCCCTGCTCGACCCCCGGATCGACGCACGACAGAAGGCGGTGGCCGCATGAGCACGAGGCCGGGAGTGCGCATCGTGCTCCGGGACGAGGTCCGGGTCGCGGACCGTGCCGCGGTGGCCGACGCGCCGCCGTCGGGCCCGCTCGTCCCCGACTCCCCGCCCGCCGACGCGCCCGAGGTGCGCACGCCCGAGGAGATCGAAGTCGCGGACCGCGAGGACGCGCGCGCGATCATCCGGTACGGGCGGGTCCGCGGCGTCGGCACGGCGGGCCGGTGGCGCCGCGGGGTGCGGTACGCCGTGCGGCGTCCTGGTCTGGTCGTCGCCGTGCTCGTCGTCCTGCTCGTCACGGCGTGGGCGGTCGTCCCGCAGCTCTTCACGGCGTACGACCCGCTGACGGGCGTGCCCGCGGACCGGCTCCAGCCGCCGTCGGGCGCGCACCTGTTCGGCACCGACCACCTGGGGCGAGACGTGTACGCGCGCGTCGTCCACGGCGCGTCCGCGTCGCTGAGCGCGACCGTCATCGCGGTCGCCGTCGGGCTCGTCGCCGGGTCGCTGCTCGGCCTGCTCGCGGGGTTCGTGCGCGGGTGGGTGGACGACGTCGTCGGCCGGTTCGTCGACGTGCTGCTCGCGATCCCGAGCATCCTGCTCTCGCTCGCGATCATCACGGCGCTCGGGTTCGGGACGGTCAAGGTCGCGATCGCCGTCGGCATCACGAGCGTCGCGACGTTCGCGCGCGTCATGCGGGCCGAGGTCCTGCGCACCTCGACGTCGGTGTACGTCGAGGCGGCCCGCGCGTCGGGGGTGCGCTGGTACGGCGTGCTGGGGCGTCACGTGCTGCCCAACGCGACGGGACCGGTGCTCGCGCTCGTCGCGCTCGAGCTCGGCACGGCGGTGCTCGCCATCTCGGCCCTGAGCTTCCTCGGCTACGGGACGCCGCCGCCCGCACCGGAGTGGGGGTCGCTCGTCTCGGGCGGGCGCGACTACCTGGCCACCGCGTGGTGGCTCACGACCATGCCGGGCCTCGTGATCGTCGCCGTCGTGCTGTCGGCGAACCGCATCGCGCGGTCCCTGGAACGGACCGGAGGGGACGCATGACCGCCACGACGCCGACCACCCAGGAGCGTCCCGGCACGACGTCGGACGAGGTGCCCGCGCTCGAGATCCGCGGGCTCGAGGTCGCCTACCGCACGCGCGACGGCGGCTCGTACGCGGCCGTCCGCGGCGTCGACCTCACGGTCGGCGCGGGCGAGGTCGTGGCGCTCGTGGGCGAGTCCGGCTCGGGCAAGAGCACGACGGCCCACGCGGCGCTGCACCTTCTCTCGCGCGGGGGAGCGGTGACGGCCGGGACCATCCGGCTCGGCGGACGCGACGTCGGCGACCTCTCCGAGAAGGAGTGGCAGCAGGTGCGGGGCCGCGACGTCGGCCTCGTGCCGCAGGACCCGACGGTCTCGCTCAACCCCGTCACGCGCGTGGGCGACCAGGTCGCGGAGGTGCTCGTCATCCACGGGCTCGCGCGGCGCAAGGAGGCGCGCGAGCGGGCGGTCGAGCTGCTGCGCCAGGCCGGGATCGACGACCCGGAGGCCCGCGCGCGGCAGTACCCGTCGCAGCTCTCCGGGGGCATGCGCCAGCGCGTGCTCATCGCGATCGCGGTCGCCGCGCGCCCGAGGCTCGTCGTCGCGGACGAGCCGACGAGCGCGCTGGACGTGACCGTCCAGCGCCGCATCCTCGACCACCTGGACGGCCTCGTGCGCGACCTCGGCACCGCCGTCCTGCTCATCACGCACGACCTCGGGGTCGCGGCGGACCGCGCCGACCGGATCGTCGTGCTCGAGCGCGGCGTCGTCGTCGAGGAGGGCACCGCGGACCAGGTGCTGCACGACCCGCGCCACCCGTACACCCAGCAGCTCATCGCGGCGGCGCCGAGCCTCGCGAGCTCGCGCCTGGTCGCGGGCGGCACCCCGGAGACGACGCCGGGCGACGGCGTCGTCCCGCGCGCCGACGCGAGCCGCGCCGCGGTCGCGAGCCGCGCCGACGGTCAGGGGATCACGGTGCCCGACGGCGCCGGTCCGGACACCGCGAGCGCGCCCGTCCTCGCGGTGCGGGACCTGCGCAAGGAGTTCACGCTGCCGCGGGGCGCCGCGCACCGGACGCTCGTCGCCGTGGACGGCGTGAGCCTCGCGGTCGGGCGGGGCGAGACGTACGCGCTCGTGGGGGAGTCCGGCTCCGGCAAGAGCACGACGGCGCGGCTCGCCCTCCGGCTCGAGCGGCCCACCGCGGGCACGGTCGAGTTCGCGGGCGAGGACATCACGACGGCGCGCGGCGAGCGGCTGCGGTCGCTGCGCCGTGGCTTCCAGGTGGTCTACCAGTCCCCGTACGCGTCGCTCGACCCGCGGTTCACCGTCGAGCAGATCGTCACCGAGCCGCTGCGGGCGTACCGGGTCGGGTCGCCGTCCGAGCGTGCCGACCGGGCGCGTGCGCTCGTCGAGGACGTCGCGCTCCCGCCCGACGTGCTCCGGCGGGGACCGCGCGAGCTCTCGGGCGGCCAGCGCCAGCGTGTCGCCATCGCGAGGGCGCTCGCCCTGAACCCGGCGCTCGTCGTGCTCGACGAGCCCGTCTCGGCGCTCGACGTGTCCGTGCAGGCCCAGATCCTCGAGCTGCTCGTGCGGCTGCAGGCCGAGCACGGGCTCGCATACCTGTTCATCTCGCACGACCTCGCGGTCGTGCGCCAGGTGTCCGACCACGTCGGCGTCATGCACCGCGGGCGCGTCGTCGAGCAGGGGGCGGCCGAGCAGATCCTGCTCGACCCGCAGGAGGAGTACACGCGCGAGCTCGTGGCGGCCATCCCCGGCCGACGCGCGCTCCAGGACGCGTCCCGGGCGTCGTCCACGACCGCAGGGAGCGCACGATGACCGTCGCCGCCGCGCGAGCCGCAGAGCTCCGCACCCGACCGAGCGCAGCGCCGCGCGTCCTCGCCGACCCCGCCCCCGCGCCGTCGCGCACCGGGCTCGCCGGCCGCACCACCGAGCTGCTCCAGGCGATGATCCGCAACGCGTGCGTCAACGACGGCACCGTCGGCTCGGGGCACGAGGCGCGCAACGCGCGCGCCGTCGCCGACGCGCTCGACGGCCTCGACCTCGAGGTCGAGTGGGTCGAGCCGCGCCCCGGCCGCACGTCGCTCGTCGCGCGCCTGCGCGGCACCGACCCGGAGGCGCCGTCGCTCGCGCTCGTCGGGCACACCGACGTCGTCCCCGTCGAGCCGGAGGGGTGGACGCGCGACCCGTTCGGCGGCGAGCTCGTCGACGGCTGGGTCTGGGGCCGGGGTGCGATCGACATGCTGGGACTCACGTCCGCGTTCACGGTCGTCATGCGCGCGGTCGCGGAGAGCGGGCGGCGGCTGCGCGGCGACCTCGTGCTCGCCGCCGTCGCCGACGAGGAGCACGGCAGCACGTGGGGCGTCGACTGGATCACGCAGCACCGGTACGACCTCGTGGACGTCGACGCGGTCCTCACGGAGTCGGGCGGGGTGCCGGTGGGGTCCCGGGGGAGCCGCACGATCGCGGTCGGGGAGAAGGGCGGCGCCGGGCGCCGGCTGCGGGTCGTCGGGCGGCCCGGGCACGGGTCGGGGCCGTACGGGTCGCTCAACGCGATCGTGCTCGCGGCCGAGGCCGTGCGGCGGATCACCGCGCACCGCGGGCCGGTCGTCATCGGCGACCTGTGGCGCCGCTACGTCGACGCGCTCGACCTCGCGCCCGACGTGCGGGCCGCGCTGCTCGACCCCGCCCGGATCGACGACGCGTTGCCCGAGCTCGGTGCGCTCGCGTCCGTCGCGCACGCCACGACGCACACGACCGTCGCGCCGACCGTCCTGCACGCCGGCTCGAAGCCCAACGTCATCCCCGGGCTCGCCGAGGTCACGCTCGACATCCGCGTCCTCCCGGGCGCGACCCCGCAGGACGTGGCCGACCTGCTCGACGACGCGCTCGGCGACCTGCGCGAGCACGTGCACGTCGAGGGGGACTGGTTCGGCGAGGCCTCGCAGTCGCCCACCGACGGCGCGGCGTACGCGGCGATCGAGCGGGCCGTGCGCGCGCACGCGGGCGCCGACGTCGTGCCGGTCCTCGGGACCGGCGGCACGGACGGGCGCTTCTTCCGCCGCCGCGGCGTGCCGGCCTACGGCTTCGGCCTGCTCAGCGAGCAGTGGGACCCCGGGGTCTTCCGTTCCCTCTTCCACGGGAACGACGAGCGCGTCGACGTCGAGTCGCTGGGGCTCACGGCCACCGCGCTGCACGACGTCGTGACGAGCTACCTCGGGTGAGCGGTCATCCGGGTGGCGGCCGGCCGTGGCGGTGACGACGGACGGTCGGGCGTCGCGGGCCGTGCTGCGGGTCTGCCTCGCGACCGGGTTCGTCACGCTGCTGGACTCGGCGATCCTCACCGTCGCGGCACCCGCGCTCCGCAGCGAGCTCGGGGCGACGACCGCGCAGCTCCAGTGG
Source organism: Cellulosimicrobium funkei (assembly GCF_001019615.1). Classification (GTDB taxonomy): domain Bacteria; phylum Actinomycetota; class Actinomycetes; order Actinomycetales; family Cellulomonadaceae; genus Cellulosimicrobium; species Cellulosimicrobium cellulans_E. The sequence continues at coordinate 38,502 of NZ_JNBQ01000002.1, forward strand.
ATCCTCGCCGGGTACTCGCTGACGTTCGGGCTCGCGCTCGTCCCGGCGGGCCGCCTCGGCGACCGGCTCGGGCGCGGTGGCCCGCTGGCCGTCGGGCTCGCCCTGTTCGCCGTGGGGAGCCTCGTCGGCGCGACGGCCTCCGACGCCGACGTGCTCGTCACCGCGCGACTGCTCCAGGGCGTCGGCGCCGGGACTGCGAACCCGCAGGTCATCGGCCTGCTCCAGGACCACTACGCCGGGCCGGCCCGCGCGCGTGCGCTCGGGGCGTACGCCTCGACGGGCGCGTTCGCCATGGTCGTGTCCCCGCTCGTCGGCGGCGGGATCCTGTCCCTCCTCGGGCCAGCAGCGGGGTGGCGCGCCGCCGTCGGGCTCGCCGCGCCCTTGGGGCTCGCCGTGGCCGTCGTCGCCCTGCGCGTGCTGCGCCGCGGCTCGACGGGCGCGGGGCGCGGGACACCGCCCGGTGGTCGCGTCGGCGGCGGGTTCGACGCCGTCGGGCTGGTGCTCGTGACGCTCGTGACGCTCGGGCTGCTCGTCCCGTTCGTCGCCGAGGGGCCGCGCGCCGTCGTGCTGCCGCTGTCGCTCGGGGTGGTCGTGGCCGCCGCCGGGGCGCTCGTCGCGTGGGAGCCGCGCTACGCACGGCGCGGTCGGACACCGGTTCTCGCGCCCGTCCTCCTGCGTTCCCCGACCTACGTGCTGGGCTGCGTCGTCGCGGCGTTCAGCTTCGGTGCCGCGCTCGGATACTCCGCCGTCCTCATGCTGTTCCTCCAGGACGGCGCGGGCCTCAGCCCGGTCCAGGCAGGCCTGGTCACGACGCCGGGCGCGATCGCCTCGGTCGTGGCGGCGAACCTCTCGTGGCGGCTGTTCCGCCGGTTCGGCCGCCGCGGCGTGACCGTGGCCGTCGGCGCGAAGGCGCTCGTGGCCGCGGCCACGGCCCTCGCGGTGGCGGTCGCGCCCACGTCGACGGTGGTCGCCGTGCTCGTCCTGTCGCAGGTGCTGACGGGCGTCGTCGCGGGGCTGACGATCTCGCCCAACCAGACGCTCACGCTCGAGGGCGCCCCCGGCACGGAGCGCGGCGTCGCCGGCGCGGCGCTCCAGCTCGTGCAGCGCGTCGCCGCGACGGTCTGCATCGCCGCGATGACGGGCGCGTTCGTGGCGCGGACCGGCGGCGCGGTCCCGGGCGTCCTCGACGCGCACCGCGACGGGCTCGTCGTCGTGAGCGCCGCCGTCGCGGCACTGGCGCTCGTCGCGTGGGCGGCGTCCCTGCTCGACGAACGGCTCGCCCGTCCCTCGCCGAGGTAGAACCGCCGGTCGCGAGGTAGAGCACCAGGTGTTCTACCTCGCGACCGGCGGCTCTACCTCGCGGGGCCGGGCTGGTCAGGCCTCGCGGTTCTCCGACGAGAGGAACCAGGCCTGCTTCTCCAGGTCGGCGATGATCTCGTGCAGGATGTCGGCGCTCGTCGGGTCCTCGGCGTCGACGCCGTCGTGGACCTCGCGCACGACCTCGACCGTCTGGGCGAGGCGCTCGACGATCGCGTCGACCGTGTCGCCGACGGAGACGAGGCCCGCCGGGTACGGCGAGAGGTCGGTCGTCGTGGCGACGGTCTCGGTGCGGCCGTCGGGCACGACCTGGAGCGCGCGCATGCGCTCGGCGACGGTGTCGCTGTGCTCGCGCGCGGCGTCCACGACGTCGTCGAGCTGGAGGTGCAGGTCGCGGAACCCGCGGCCCGTGACGTTCCAGTGGGCCTGCTTGCCCTGGACGTGCAGGTCGACGAGCGCGACGAGCACGCGCTGGAGGTGGGCGCGGAGCGTCTCCGACGCCTCGAAGCGTGCCGTGGCTCGGTGGATGGTGGGTGCGGACATGGTGCTCCTCGCTCTCTCGGGGGTCTCCCGGAACGTGCGGCGGTCACCCGGCTTCCGTCGGTGCCGACTCGTGACTCGTTCTCTTGAACGATTCCAGACTAGGCACCATTCCCCGTCCCCGCCAGCAAGGACAGGCGTGCCTGACCTGCGGTGACGCGCCGGCGGCACCTGCCGCGACGAGACCCGTCACGTTCTCTCGCCAGGTGAGAGGACCGGCCCTCGCTCTTGCCGCGGGGCGCTCGCGGTGGTCCGCTGGCGGCATGACCGATGACCGTACCCCCGCCGCTCCTCCCGCCCTCGCACGCCCGGCCGCGCGCACGCTCGGTACGGGCGACGCCGCGCTCACCGTCTCCGCCCTCGGGTTCGGCGGCATGTCCGTCACGGACGCCTACGGACCGGCGGACGCCGTCGAGGCGGAGGCCGTGCTGCGCCGGGCGGTCGAGCTCGGGGTCACGCTCATCGACACGGCGGACGTCTACGGGCACGGCCGCAACGAGGAGCTCATCGGCCGGGTGCTGGGCGCCCACCGCGACCAGATCGTCCTCGCGTCGAAGTTCGGGCTTCCCCCGGCCGGCGGCCACCCCGACGGCCGTCGCGTCGACGGGCGCCCCGAGTACGTCCGCTCCGCGATCGACGCGAGCCTGCGCCGCCTCGGTACCGACCGGCTCGACCTGTACTACCTGCACCGCATCGACCCGCAGGTCCCGATCGAGGAGACCGTCGGGGCGCTCGCCGAGCTGGTCGAGGCCGGCAAGGTCCGGACGATCGGGCTCTCGGAGCCGTCGGCGGCCACCGTGCGCCGCGCGCACGCCGTCCACCCGGTCACCGCCGTCCAGAGCGAGTACTCGCTGTGGACGCGCGACCCGGAGGACGAGGTCCTGCCGACGCTGCGCGAGCTCGGTATCGGGTTCGTCCCGTTCTCGCCGCTCGGTCGCGGCATCCTCACGGGCACCGTCGACGCGACGGACGGCTTCGCCGGGGACGACGTGCGCCGCTCCCACGCCCGCTACGCGGGCGAGGCGTTCGAGCACAACCGCGGCCTGGTCCGGTCGCTCGAGCAGCTCGCGGCCGAGCGCGGCGTCACGACGGCGCAGCTCGCCCTCGCGTGGCTCCTCGCCCAGGGTGACGACATCGTCCCGATCCCCGGGACGAAGCGCCTCGCGTACCTGGAGCAGAACGTCGCGGCCGCCTCGATCGACCTCACCCCGGACGACGTCGCGGCGATCGGCGCGGCCATCCCGCGCGGGGCCGTGCAGGGCGTCCGTCACCCGCAGCCGGACCTGCTCGCGGGATGAGCGCCGACGCAGCGGCCGTGCCCGCGACACCCGCGCCCCCGCCCGGCGAGGCGGCCGCCCGCCACCCGCTCGCCGTGCACTGGTTCCTGCCGACGTCGGGCGACGCACGCGGGATCGTGGACGGCGCGCACGCCAAGGACACGCCCGGCCGGGCGACCGGGTTCCGCGCGCCGTCGCTCGACTACCTGGAGCAGGTCGCGGTCGCTGCCGACCGCCTCGGCTACGAGGGCGTGCTCACACCGACGGGGACGTGGTGCGAGGACGCGTGGCTGGTCACGTCCGCGCTGATCCGCAGCACGGAGCGGCTGAAGTTCCTCGTCGCGTTCCGCCCGGGCCTCGTCTCGCCGACGCTCGCCGCGCAGATGGCCGCGACGTTCCAGCGTCTGTCCGGGGGGCGGCTGCTCCTCAACGTCGTCACGGGCGGCGACGAGAACGAGATGCGCCGGTTCGGCGACTGGCTCGAGCACGACGAGCGGTACGACCGCACGCGCGAGTTCCTCGAGGTCGTGCGCGGCGTGTGGGACGAGGCGCCGCTCTCCTACGAGGGCACGCACTACCGGATCGCCGACGCCCGGACGTCCGCGCCGCCTGACCCGCGCCCCGAGATCTTCTTCGGCGGATCGTCGGAGGCCGCGCTGCCCGTCGCGGCGGCCCAGGCCGACGTCTACCTCACGTGGGGGGAGCCGCCCGCGCAGGCGCGCGAGAAGATCGAGCGCGTGCGCGAGCTCGCCGCCGCGCAGGGGCGCACGATCCGCTTCGGGGTGCGCCTGCACGTCATCACGCGCGACCGGTCGGCCGACGCGTGGGACGTCGCGCAGCGGTTCCTCGACGACCTCACGCCCGAGCAGATCGCGGGCGCCCAGCGGCTCCTCGGCTCGTCCGGGTCGGTCGGGCAGCAGCGCATGGTCGCGCTCCACGGCGGCGGCGACCTCGCGGCCACCCGGCGCGCGCGGGACCTCGAGATCCACCCCGGGCTGTGGGCAGGCGTCGGGCTCGTGCGCGGTGGCGCCGGGACGGCGCTCGTCGGCAGCCACGAGGAGGTCGCCGACCTGATCGAGGAGTACCGCGCGGCCGGTTTCGACGAGCTCGTGCTCTCGGGCTACCCGCACCTCGAGGAGGCGTACTGGTTCGCGGAGGGCGTCCGACCGCTGCTCGACGCGCGCGGCCTCACCGCTCCCGTCGCGCGTGCCGTCGGCGGCGCATCGCGCACCCACGCCGTGCCGTTCTGACCCGCTTCCCGACCCCGCCCGCGCTCCCGGTGCGCCGGACCCGCAGGACGGGAAAGCCATGGCTCGCCGCGGTGCGCCGACCTAGACTGGAGGAGTCCTGTGGGTCTCCCCGCGCAGAGGTCGGCTCCGATGTCGTGGCTGCTCATGATCTGGTGCGCGACGGCGTGCACGGCCGCCGCCGCGTGGTGGGTGCTGCGCCGCGCCGGGCGGCCCCCGAGTCACCGGACGGTCGGCCGGCCCGGCTTCCTGCGGCGGCGCCCGCCGACCCCCGACCCGCTCGCGACGCTCGCGCTCCAGGTGCGGCTCAGCGAGCTCGCGGCGGAGATGCGGCGCATCGAGGCGGACCCGGAGGTCTTCGCCCGCGCCCACCACTATCTCGCGGTCCAGGGCGCCTACGACGCGCTGCTGCGCGAGGCGTGCCGGCTCACCGGGCTCTCGGTCGAGGACGCGCCGCTGCGGGCCGGGTTCCGCACGGGCGACGACGAGCGGTTCCGCGAGGAGCTCGAGCTGAGCGCGCGCGGCTGGAGCTGGTGACCGTCCACCCGTGAGGGGCGGCGCGGGACGGGCGAGGGGCCCGACGGCGGTACGTCCGCCGTCGGCCCCTCGCCCGTGGTGTCCCCCAGCGTGCGGGTCAGAGCGCCGAGTGGTCCCCGATCCGGTGGTAGGTGCGGTCGTGGTACACGAGGGGCGACGGCGCGCCGGTCGCCTCGTCGCGCCGCGGGTCCGCGCCCGTGCCGACGCTCGACGCGAGCGCGCGCAGCGACACGAGGTAGGAGTCACCCACCGGCGTGCGCTGGACCACGCGGCCCCGGACCCACGAGAGGGCCCCGTCGATGACGGGTTCGCCGGTGCCGAGGCGCGACCAGCCGCCGTCGGCGAACCGGTCGATGCCGCTCGTGGCGAAGCGTGCCGAGACGTCGTCCTGGTGGTCGGCGAGGAAGCTCACCGTGAGCGTGCGCGCGGCGGAGACCGCGGGCCACGACGACGACGTCGACGCGAGCGAGAACGCGAGCAGCGGGGGTGCGGCCGAGACGGAGATGACCGACGTCGCGGTGAACCCGACGAGACGGCCGTCGTGCTCGAGCGCGATCACGGCGACCCCGGCGGGGTGGCCGCGGAACACGGACTTGTACTCGTCGGGGGAGAGCTGCGGCTCGTCCTGCTCTGCCAGGAGGGCCTCCAGGTGGGTGAGCTCGGCGGTCATCGGGCCACCCCCGCGAACGCGTCGGCGACGGCCTGGTCGGCGTGCGGCGGGTCGCCGCCGTCCACCCCGGGGAGCGGCGTCGCGGCGCGGCGCAGCGCGTCGCCCTCACGGGCGAGCCACGCGTCCACGACGGGGCCCAGGTCCGCGAGCTGCGGCTCGGTGACCGTGAGGGAGCGGGTCGGGACGACGGCGCCCAGCTCGACGAGCACGGGCCGCAGGTGCACCTCGCCGACGAGCGCGTGGGCGGGGTTGGCCGACACGACGAGCGGCACGACGACGACGCCCGCGAGCCCGTCCGGGCCGTAGAGGTCGAGGAACGCCTTGAGGAGCCCGGTGTACGACGCCTTGTAGACCGGCGTCGCCACGACGGCGACGGTCGCCGCGGCGAGCCGGTCGCGCGCGGCGTCCGCTGCGGGGCGCTCGGGGGCGAGGATCTCGGTGGCGAACGCCGCGAGGTCGATCGTCGAGACGTCGGCCGCGCCGAGGAGGGCGGCGACGCGGTGCGCCACGGACTCGGCGGCGCCGAGCGTCCGCGAGCCGGGGCGCGGGTTGCCGGAGACGGCGAGGACCGTCGGGGAGAGGGAGCGGTGGGTCATGTGTACCTCGCAGTAGTCGTCGATCACGCTTGCCGCGCGGCCGTCCCGCGGGTGCGGGGCCGGTCGCGCGCGGCCTGGTCATCTCCCGGAGCACCCCGCCGTGACAGGGGGTTGCCGACCAGCGAGCCGGGGCTTGGCACTGGTGCTCGTGACCTGGGGACGGGTATAGCAACGGCTCCACGAAAACCGCACCAGATCGATCGGGTTTCTCAGTGGGTGGACGGTTGTGTCCTCCCCGGGGGCCCAGCGCGACGTCTCCGGGTGCGCAGGGAGTGAGACGGCGCTACGGGAACTTCTGGCACAGGCGTACCGTCAGCAGGAGTTTCCGCCCAGACGAGGAGTACCCATGGACAGCCGACTGCAGTCCGTCTACGACGAGGTCCTGCGTCGCAACCCCGGCGAGGCCGAGTTCCACCAGGCCGTGCGCGAGGTCTTCGACTCGCTCGGCCCCGTGCTGCGCAAGCACCCGCGCTACGTCGAGGCGGCCGTCCTCGAGCGCGTGTGCGAGCCCGAGCGCCAGATCATCTTCCGGGTCCCGTGGGTGGACGACACGGGCCGCGTGCAGATCAACCGCGGCTTCCGGGTCGAGTTCAACTCGGCGCTCGGCCCGTACAAGGGCGGCCTGCGGTTCCACCCGTCGGTCTACCTCGGGATCGTCAAGTTCCTCGGTTTCGAGCAGATCTTCAAGAACTCGCTCACCGGCATGCCGATCGGCGGCGGCAAGGGCGGGTCGGACTTCGACCCCCGCGGCCGCTCCGACGGCGAGGTCATGCGGTTCTGCCAGTCGTTCATGACCGAGCTGTACCGGCACATCGGCGAGAACACCGACGTCCCGGCCGGTGACATCGGCGTGGGCGGCCGCGAGATCGGCTACCTGTTCGGCCAGTACAAGCGGATCACCAACCGCTACGAGTCCGGCGTCCTCACGGGCAAGGGGATCTCGTGGGGCGGCTCGCTCGTGCGCACCGAGGCGACGGGGTACGGCACCGTGCTCTTCGCGCAGAGCATGCTCGAGACGCGCGGGCAGGAGCTCGACGGCCGACGCGTCGTGGTCTCCGGCTCGGGCAACGTCGCGATCTACGCGACCGCCAAGGCCCAGCAGCTCGGCGCGAACGTCGTCGCCTTCTCCGACTCCTCCGGCTACGTCGTGGACGAGGCCGGCGTCGACCTCGACCTGCTGCGTCAGATCAAGGAGGTCGAGCGCGGCCGCGTCGCCGACTACGCGGCCCGTCGCCCGGGGGCGCGCGTCGTCACCGACGGCTCCATCTGGGACGTGCCGTGCGACGTCGCGCTGCCGTGCGCGACGCAGAACGAGCTCGACGAGAGCGCGGCCAAGCAGCTCGTGGCGAACGGCGTCGTCGCGGTCGCCGAGGGCGCCAACATGCCGACGACGCCCTCCGCCGTCGCGCTCCTCCAGGAGGCGGGCGTGCTGTTCGCGCCCGGCAAGGCCGCGAACGCCGGCGGCGTCGCGACCTCGGCGCTCGAGATGCAGCAGAACGCGTCGCGCGACTCGTGGTCGTTCGAGTACACGGAGGAGAGGCTCGCGCAGATCATGGCGGGCATCCACGACCGGTGCGTCGAGACGGCCGACGAGTACGGGACGCCCGGCAACTACGTGCTCGGCGCGAACATCGCGGGCTTCACCAAGGTCGCCGACGCGATCCTCGCGCTCGGCGTCATCTGACCGTCGTCTACCCTGGCCGACGGCCGCCGTCGCGCACGCCGCGCGACGTGACGGCCGCCGGACCGGACGACGGGAGAACGCAGTGACGACCACCGACCCCGAGGGCCCCGTCGTGCGCGCGGGCCGCGACGTCGTGCTCGAGCTCGCGGTGCAGGACCCGGACGGCGTCCGGGTGGCCGCCTCCGTGGGCGCCCGGCGGGTCGAGCTGTGCGTCGGACTGGGCGCGACGGGCGGGCTCACGCCGAGCGCCGGCCTGGTGGAGGCGGCCGTCGTCGCGGCTGCCGACGCCGCGAGCCCTGCGCCTGCCGTCGAGGTCCACGTCCTGGTGCGGCCGCGTCCGGGAGGGTTCGTCCTCTCGGCCGCCGACCTCGACGTGCAGGTCCGCGACGTCCGGGCCGCGGTCGCGGCGGGTGCGGCGGGCGTCGTGGTCGGCGCCCTGACGCTGGACGGTGTCGTGGACGTCGCCGCCGTGCGCGCCCTCGTCGAGGCGGCCGGCGGGCGCGAGGTGACGTTCCACCGCGCGGTCGACGTCGTCGCGGACCCGCTCGCGGCCCTCGACGCGCTCGCCGGTGCGGGCGTGGTGCGCGTGCTGACGTCCGGGGGCGCGGCCCGCAGCATCGACGGCGTCGAGCGCCTGCGCGCCATGTCGGCGCACGCCCGCGGAGCCCTGGGCGGCCGCGTCCAGGTCATGGCTGGTGGGGGAGTGCAGCCCCGGGACGTCGGCGCGCTCGTGGCCGCCGGCGTGGACGCCGTGCACCTCTCCGCGAAGCGCGTCGTCGCGGACGACGCCGGTCCCGGCGGTGGTGGGGACGCCGGCTACGAGGTCACGGACCCCGAGGTCGCCGCGGCGGCGAGCGCGGCCCTCCGTGCCGCCCCGTAGCGCTGACCCCTCCGCGCGCGTGCGCTCGTGACGCGCTCGCGACGCCACGTCTCGACATCGCCTGACCGGCCGGTCCCCGCCACGCGGGGGCCGGCCGTCGCCCTCTCCCGGCACGATCGCCGTCGGTCATGTCTCAGTTAGGTAACTTTCCTGTCGTATTCCTCGGCGACCCCGTATCGATTAGTTAGTGTTCCTGCCACACGCCCCAGGGCGCACGACGAACGACGCGAGGACGCGTCGTCCATGCGAAAGGACCGATGATGATTCGAAGCACGGCGCGCAAGCGTCTGCTCACGGCGGTTGCGCTCGTGACCGGCGTGACTCTCCTGGCCGCGGGCTGCTCCGGTGGCGGCAGCAACGGTGACGGCGACGAGGGCGCGAGCGGGGGACGCACGCTCAACGTGTGGGCCGGGACGCAGACGCCGATCGTCGCGAACTTCAACCCGTACTCGCCGAACCCGCTGCACGCGGCGAACGGCGCGATCTACGAGCCGCTCTTCTACTACAACAAGGCTCAGGCCAGCGACCCCGAGCCCCGCCTCGGTGAGTCCTTCGAGTGGTCCGAGGACGGCACCGAGCTCACGGTGAAGCTCCGCGAGGGCGTCAAGTGGACCGACGGCGAGGACTTCGACGCCGACGACGTCGTCTTCTCGCACACCAACGAGGCCGCCAAGCGCGACTTCGTGGTCTCGGTCGAGGCCGTCGACCCGTACACCGTGAAGTGGACGTTCGACTCCCCGCAGTTCACCTCCGAGGTCCAGCTCCTCGGCACCTCGCTCGTCGTGCCGGAGCACATCTGGTCCGAGGTCGACGACCTCGTGACGTTCGCGAACGAGAACCCGGTCGGCACCGGCCCGTACAAGGCCGACGCCGTCACGGAGGCGGCCTACACGGTCGTCGCGAACGAGGACTACTGGGCCGGCGCGCCCCAGGTCAAGAAGGTCCGCTACCTGGGCATCGACCAGAACCAGAGCGCCGAGGACCTCATGACCACGGGCAAGGTCGACTGGACGGCCATGTTCGTGGCCGACCCCGACCGCATCACCGCGGACGGGCGCCTGAGCATGATCAACACGCCGCAGGACCCGACGACGATCTACACGTGCGTGTCGGTCGACCTCGGCTGCACCGGCCCGCAGACCGACGTCGCGGTGCGTCAGGCGATCAACCTCGCCATGGACCGCACCGAGATCAACGACAAGGCGTTCGCCGGCCTCGCCGCGACCGCGTCCCCGACGTTCGCGCTGCTCGGTCGCGACGACCGCTGGATCTCGCCCGACGTCGAGGCGGAGAGCCCGCAGACGGCCGACGCCGCGGCCGCGTCGAAGGTCCTCGAGGACGCCGGCTACACCAAGGGTGCGGACGGCATCTACGAGAAGGACGGCCAGAAGGTCGAGATGACCCTCATCACGGTCGACGGCTGGAACGACTACAACGCGGTGGGCGACCTGCTCGTCGAGCAGGCGAAGGCTGCCGGCATCTCGATCGTCCACAACAAGCTCACGCAGCAGGAGATGTCGGACGCGCGCGTCGCGGGCACCTACCAGCTCATGGTCGGCGGCATCACGGCTCCGTCGCTCGACGACCCGTTCAGCATCTACCGCCAGTGGATGACGACGGACTACACGCGACCCGTCGGTGAGGTCATGGAGTCCGGCCTCTTCAACTACGTGCGCTACACCAACCCGACGGTCGACGCCGCGGTCGATGCGGCCGCCTCGACGAACGACGAGGCCGCGAAGCAGGAGCAGTACGCGGTCATCCAGGGGGAGATCGCCCGCGACCTGCCCTACATCCCGGTGGTCGTCAACGCGTCGCAGACGTTCATGGACACGAAGGACTTCACGGGCTGGCCGACCGAGGACGACCTCTACGCCTTCCCGCCGTCGTGGAGCACGGTCTCGCTGGGCGTCGTGCTCTCGAAGCTCGAGCCGACGAGCTGATGCGACCGCGCCGAGGAGGAGGACCGGGGAACGAGGGACACGCATCATGAGGTACTACGCACGACGGATCACGTTCTACGTGATCACCCTCTGGGCAGCGGTCTCGCTGAACTTCCTCATCCCGAAGCTCATGCCGGGTGACCCCAAGCAGATCTTCATCGACAAGTTCCTGCGCAAGGGCGGCGAGCTGACGCCCCAGATGCAGAACAGCATCGACCTCCTCTTCGGCGCGGACGGCGACGCCTCCCTGTGGGACCAGTACGTGGACTACTGGGGGCGTCTGTTCCAGGGAGATCTCGGGATCTCCATCACGTACTACCCCCAGCCCGTCACCGAGCTGATCGGCCAGGCCCTCCCCTGGACGGTCGGGCTCGTGGGACTCGCGACGATCATCTCGTTCGTCCTGGGTGTCGGGCTGGGGGCGTGGGCCGGCTGGAAGCGCGGCACGTGGGTGGACAGCATCATCCCCGCGTCGACGCTCCTCCAGGCGGTGCCCTACTTCTGGCTCGCCCTCATCCTCGTCTCGGTCTTCTCGGTCTCGACCGGGTGGTTCCCGCGGATCGGCAGCTACGACATCTTCGGCTTCGACAACGGCCCCGAGTGGTCGTGGGCGTTCGTCGGCAGCGTGATCTACCACGGGTTCCTGCCCGCGCTGACGATCGTGCTCTCATCGGTGGGCGGCTGGCTGCTCGGCATGCGCAACATGATGGTGTCCACGCTGTCCGAGGACTACGTCACGACGGCCGAGGCCAAGGGCCTGCGCCGGATGCGCGTCGCGATCACGTACGCGACCCGCAACGCCGCGCTCCCGTCGTTCGCCGGGTTCGGCGTCGCGCTCGGTTTCGTCGTGGCCGGGTCGGTCGTCATGGAGCAGGTCTTCAGCTACCCGGGTCTGGGCAAGCTCCTGTTCAACGCGGTCCAGGCGAGCGACTTCGCGCTCATGCAGGGCACGTTCCTCGTGATCACGCTCGCCGTGCTCGCGGCGAACTTCCTCATGGACATCATCTACGGATTCATCGACCCGAGGGCGCGCGCCAATGTCTGACAACACCCGCGAGACGGAGATCGTGACACCCGCCGCCGACGCGGCCCCCGCCGCCACGGTCGTGGTCGACGGGCTCGCCCCGGCGACGACCACCGAGGGGATCGTCCCCGACGTCCGCGACGTCCCCGCGGCGCTCGACCAGGGCGCCCCCGCCGCGCCCGCCCGCCGTGGCCTGCGCGCGATGCTCCCGCGCCGGTCCGGCAAGCTCACCGCCGGGATCGTCCTCGTGGTCGGCATCCTGCTGTTCACGTTCGTCGCGCCGTTCTTCACCCAGGACCCGCGCTCCACGGCGAACGCCCGGTTCCTGCCGCCGAGCGCCGAGCACCTGCTCGGCACCAACCACATCGGGAACGACATCTTCGCCCAGGTCGCGTACGGCGGGCAGGGCTCCCTGATGGTGGGTCTCATCGCCGGCGCGATCGCGCTCGTGCTGTCGATCGTGTTCGGCATCGTCGCGGGCTACCGGGGGCGGTTCACCGACGAGGCCCTCTCGCTCGTCACGAACATCATGCTCGTCATCCCGGGCCTGCCGCTGATCATCGTCATCTCGGCCTACCTCCAGACGCGGTCCCTGGTCATCGTCGCGGTGATCCTGGGGCTCACGGCCTGGCCCGGTGCGGCGATCGTGCTCCGCATGCAGGCCAAGTCGCTGCGTGCGCGCGACTACGTGTCCGCCGCGCGCGTGGCGGGCGAGAAGACGCCGCGGATCATCCTCGTGGAGATCTTCCCCAACCTCCTGCCGCTCCTCACGGCGCAGTTCCTCGGCGCGGTGCTCCTCGCGATCCTCGCCGAGGCGGGGCTGTCGTTCCTCGGGCTCGGTCCGTCGGGCTCGATCACCTGGGGCACGATCCTCAACCAGGCGAGCGCCAACAACGCGCTGAGCCTCGGCATGTGGTGGTGGTTCGTCCCGCCGGGCCTCCTCATCGCGCTCTTCGGCTGCGGGCTCGCGCTCATCAACTTCAGCCTGGACGAGATCATCAACCCCCGGCTGCGACTGGGCCCGGCCGCGGTCAAGAGCGTGCGCAAGGCCCGCAAGGCCGGCCTCGCCGTGGACGCGGACCCGGACGGCGCGGGCTCGGGCGCCGACGGCAACGACCCCGACGGTACGGACACCGACGCCGACGACGCGAAGGAGACGGTGGGCGCATGACCGCCACGACCACGGCCACCGGGCCGCTGACCAGCGAGGGCCACGCCGCCTACCTCGTCGGCAAGGAGCCGGTGCTCACCGCGCGGCACGTCTCGATCGACTACGAGGTCGAGCCGGTCGTCCACGCCGTCAAGGACGTGTCCCTCACGCTGCACCGTGGCGAGATCCTCGGCCTCGCGGGCGAGTCGGGCTGCGGCAAGACGACGCTCGCGTACGGGATCAACCGCCTCCTCAAGCCCCCGGCGCTCCTGACGTCCGGGACGGTGACGTTCCACGACCAGGACGGCGACGACGTCGACGTCGTCGCGCTCTCCGGTGACGCCCTGCGCGCGTTCCGGTGGGACAAGGTCTCCATGGTGTTCCAGGGCGCGATGAACTCGCTCAACCCGGTGATCAGCGTGCGCGACCAGCTCGGGGACGTCCTCAAGACCCACCGGCCCGGGATGTCGCGCAAGGACCGGGCGACTCGGTCCGCGGAGCTCCTCGAGCTCGTGGGCGTCGACCCGCTGCGCCTCGACAGCTACGCGCACGAGCTGTCGGGCGGCATGCGGCAGCGCGTCATGATCGCGATGGCGCTCGCGCTCAACCCGCAGGTCATGATCATGGACGAGCCGACGACGGCCCTCGACGTCGTCGTCCAGCGCGGGATCCTGCGCGAGATCATGCGGCTGCGCGAGCAGCTCGGGTTCGCCGTCGTGTTCATCACGCACGACCTCCCGCTCCTGCTGGAGATCAGCGACCGCATCGCCGTGATGCTCCGCGGCGAGATCGTCGAGATCGACACGGCGGAGTCGATCTTCGAGGGCGCCCAGCACCCGTACACGCGCCGTCTGCTGGGCTCGTTCCCGAGCCTCACCGGCGACCGCGGCTCGTTCGTCCGCACGGGCGAGGGCACCGGCGAGAGCCAGGAAGGACCGCACGCATGAGCACCCTCGAGGTCCGCAACCTGGTCAAGGACTTCTCGATCCGCAAGGGCCTGCGGCGCACGCGCCTGCGCGCCGTGAACGACGTGTCGTTCACGCTGGAGCCCGGCAAGACGATCGCGGTCGTCGGCGAGTCCGGCTCGGGCAAGTCGACGGTGGCGCGCATGATCGCCCAGCTCGAGACGCCGACGTCGGGCGAGATCCTGCTGGACGGCAAGCCGTCCGCGCGCCGCGGCCGCGGCCTGGACGCCTACCGGCACGACGTGCAGATGGTGTTCCAGGACCCGTTCGCGTCGCTCAACCCGTTCCACACCGTGGGCCACCACCTCGAGCGGCCGCTGCGCCTGCACAAGGTCGCGCGCGGGCGCCAGGCGCTCGACGCGCGGGTCCACGAGCTCCTCGAGCGGGTGAACCTCACGCCGGCGCCCGTGTTCGCGGCCAAGCAGCCGCACGAGATGTCGGGCGGACAGCGGCAGCGCGTCGCGATCGCCCGGGCGCTCGCGCCGGGTGCGCGCTTCCTCGTGGCCGACGAGCCGGTGTCGATGCTCGACGTGTCGATCCGGCTGGGGGTGCTCAACCTGCTGGCCCGGCTCCAGCGGGAGGAGAACCTCGGGGTCCTCTACATCACGCACGACCTCGCGACCGCGCGGCACTTCAGCGACGAGATCCTCGTGATGTTCCGCGGGAACGTCGTCGAGCGCGGCCCGTCGGACCAGGTGATCCTCGACCCGCAGCACGACTACACCAAGCTGCTCCTCGGTGCGGCGCCCGAGCCGCAGAACCACGGGAAGCTGCGCGAGGAGGTGCGCCGCGAGCTCGCGGCGGCCGCGGCGGGGTCGGGCGGCGACGCCGACCGCGACCGGTTCGGCACGCGCGGCATGTGAGACCGGCGCACCCGCCGCCCGCTCGATCCGGGCGGCGGGTGTGCCTCCAGCCGTACGCGTCGGTGGTGGCGCGTACCCGCCGCGCGGGCCAGGTCTGTCGGACGCCCTGGCCCGCGCGCCCTCCTGCGCGCGCCGTCGTCCCTGATCCGGAGTTCGTGGCGGCCGCGGAGACGACCGCGCGGCAGACCGCCGGGCGGCGGGTGGGTAGGGTCGGGCTCGTGCCTGCCCGTCATCTGCGCCTCGCCCGCCCCGCCGAGTCCCCTGCGCCCAGGCCCACCGTGGACCCGGCCGCCACCGTGACCGGCGCGCTCGCGGCGCTGCGCCGCGAGATGGAGATCCCGGAGTCGTTCCCCGCCGCGGTGCTCGCCGAGGCGGAGGCCGTCGTCCGCGACGGCGGCGTCGGCGTCGGCGACGGCCGTGTCGACCTGCGGGACGTGCCGTTCGTGACGATCGACCCGCCCGGGTCGATGGACCTCGACCAGGCGCTCCACCTCGAGCGCGCCGGAGACGACCCGGCAGCTCCTGCGGGCGCGGCCTTCGTGGTGCACTACGCCATCGCGGACGTCGGCGCGTTCGTCGCGCCGGGCGGGGCCATCGACGCCGAGGTGCACGAGCGCGGGACGACCCTCTACGCGCCCGACGGCCGCACCCCGCTCCACCCCGCGGTCCTCTCCGAGGGGGCGGCGAGCCTCCTGCCGGACGAGGAGCGCCCAGCGGCGGCGTGGCGCGTCGTGCTCGACGCGCGGGGCGAGATCCTCGACGCGACGGTCCGCCGCGCCGTCGTGCGCTCGACGCGGCGACTCACGTACGACGAGGCCCAGGCCGCGATCGACGCGAGCGCCTCCGAGGGCGCGGGCGGGGCCGCGCTCCTGCTGCTCCGGGAGGTCGGCGAGCTGCGGCTCGCGCGCGAGCGCGAGCGTGGGGGAGTGTCGCTCGAGGTCCCCGAGCAGGAGATCGTGCCGCGCGACGACGGCACGTTCGGTCTCGCGTTCCGCTCGACCCTCCCGGCGGAGGGGTGGAACGCCCAGATCTCGCTGCTCACGGGGATCGCGGCGGCGCGCCTCATGCGGGCGGGCGGGGTCGGCGTCTTCCGCGCGCTGCCCGAGGCCGACCCGCGCGACCTCGCGCGCCTGCGCCGCACGGCCCGCGCCCTCGGCATCGACTGGCCGCCCGAGACGGCGTACGCCGACCTCGTGCCGACGCTCGACTCGCGCGTCCCGCGCCACGCGGCCTTCCTCAACGAGGCGACGTCGCTCTTCCGCGGCGCGTCGTACGAGGCGTTCGGGGGGACGGGGCAGGAGCCCGGCGTGCCCGACGACGCCGCCCACGCCGCGATCGGCGCCGAGTACGCGCACGTCACGGCGCCGTTGCGCCGGCTCGTCGACAGGTACGGCACCGAGGTCTGCCTCGCCCTGTGCGCGGGCGAGGACGTGCCGCGCTGGGTGCTCGACGCGCTTCCCGGCCTGCCCCGCACGATGGCGCGGACGGGTCAGCGCGCGGGGTCGTACGAGCGCGCGATCGTCGACGTCGTCGAGGCGGCGCTGCTGAGCGGGCGCGAGGGGGAGGAGTTCGACGGCGTCGTCGTCGACGTCGAGGACGACCGCGAGCGCGGCCGGCGCCTCGAGCGCGAGGGCGGCGACGCGTCGGGCGGGCGACGCGGCCAGGTGGTGCTCACCGACCCCGCGGTCCGCGCGCCGGTCGAGGGCACCGAGGGCGCCGACCTCCCGCTCGGCGACCCCGTCCGCGCGACGCTGCGCGAGGCGTCGGTGGCGGAGCGCCGCGTCCGGTTCACCGTCGGCTGAGGGTGGGCGGGGCGACCTAGGCTGGTCCTCGTGCCTGCTCGACGACGTACCGACCCGGCCGCCGGCCGCCTCGCCCTGGCGGCGTGGCGCGACGACCCCACCGACCGCACGGCCGTGACGACCGCGGTGCGGTTCACGCTCGAGGAGCTCGCGGACGTCGCGCCCGGGCACACGGTCGAGGTGCGCGTGCCGCCCGCGGGGGCGGTGCAGGCGGTCGAGGGCCCCCGGCACACGCGCGGGACGCCGCCCAACGTCGTGGAGACGGACCCCCAGACGTGGCTCGGTCTCGTGACCGGCACGCTCGCGTGGGCCGACGCCGTCGCGGCCGGCCGTGTCCGGGCCTCGGGCGAGCGCTCCGACATCTCGTGGCTCCTGCCGCTCCAGGCGGCGCGTCCCCGCTGAGGTCGCGCTCCGGACCGGGCGTCCGGGACGGGCGTGTTACCGGTGCGTAA
The DNA here is from genome assembly GCF_001019615.1 of Cellulosimicrobium funkei. GTDB lineage: Bacteria > Actinomycetota > Actinomycetes > Actinomycetales > Cellulomonadaceae > Cellulosimicrobium > Cellulosimicrobium cellulans_E. Next base: position 55,449 of record NZ_JNBQ01000002.1, read on the forward strand.
CGTTCTCGCCCCCAGGTCTGGCGGCGCGGGACGCGGAGGGCTAGCGTCCGATGATGATCGGCCGCCGTCCGTGCGGGCGCTCGCGGCACGACGACGTGCGGCGACGTTCTCGCGGCGGTGACGTGGCAGCAACCGCCCGTTCATCCAGGTGGGGTGCGATGTCCTGCGGAGGCAGGGCGTCGACCCGTCCGACTCGTGGACGTGAGCGGCTGCTGCCCGGCCGTCCGCACGAGATGAAGGAGTCAGCGTGACCGACCACCAGCACCTGCGGCGACGGAGGGTGGTGGCGGGCACGTTGACCGTGGCCCTCGCCGCGCCGCTCTCCGTCGCGGCGGCCACCGCCGCGAGCGCGGCGCCCGACGGGTCGGGCCTCGTCATCAACGAGGCCTACCTGAGCGGCGGCAGCGCCAACGCCCCCTACACCCACAAGTTCGTCGAGCTGTACAACCCCACGCAGGCGGCGATCGACCTCTCCGGCATGTCGCTCCAGTACCGCTCGGCGACGGGGACGGGCGCCTTCACCGGCGTCACGCCGCTGACCGGCACGGTCGCGCCCGGGGGCTACTTCCTCGTGCAGGGCGGCTCCAACGGGTCGACCGGCGCGGCGCTGCCGACGCCCGACGCGACCGGGGGCCTCAACCCGTCGGGCACGACGGGCACCCTCGCGCTCGTGCGCTCCACCTCGGCCGTCACGCTGCCCGCGGGCAACGCCGCGGGCGCCGCGAACGTCGTGGACCTCGTCGGGTACGGGACGTCGAACACGTTCGAGACCGCCGTCAGCCCCGCGCCGTCGGCCAACAACGTGCCGGCCTCGATCAACCGGACCGGGTTCGCGGACACCGACGACAACAGCAAGGACTTCTCGCTCTCGAGCACCGTCACCCCGCAGAACAGCGGCGACGACGGCGGCGGCCCAGGCCCCGAGCCGGGCGAGGTCGTCCCCATCGCCGAGATCCAGGGCACGGGCGCGGCGAGCCCGCTCGTCGGCCAGACCGTCACGACGCGCGGCGTCGTCACCGCGACCTACCCCACGGGCGGCTACGACGGCTTCTACCTCCAGACCGAGGGCACGGGCGGCGACCTCGACGCCTCGCACACGGCGTCGGACGCGATCTTCGTCTACTCCAAGACGGGCGCCGCGGCCGTGCAGGTCGGCGACCACGTCGAGGTCACGGGCGCGGTGTCCGAGTACTTCACGCTGACCCAGATCACGCCCGCCGCGGGCGGCTGGACGGTCCTCGACGAGGCGGCCGAGGCGGTCAAGCCGGCGAACGTCGCGTTCCCCGCGACCGACGCCGCGCGCGAGGTGCTCGAGGGCATGCTCGTGCAGCCCGCGGGCGACTACATCGTCGCGGACAACTACGACACCAACTTCTACGGCTCGTTCCTGCTCGCGGCGGGCACGGACCCGTTCGTCCAGCCGACGTCGGCCGGGCGCCCGGCCAGCGCGGAGGCCGCCGCCGCGGTCACGGACCGTGCGGCGCGGGCCGTCGTGCTCGACGACGGGGCGACGACCAACTTCAACAACACGGCGAACAAGGGCATCCCGCTCCCGTACCTCACGGGCGGGGCGCCCGCGCGGGTCGGCGCCGGTGTGTCCTTCACGACGCCCGTCATCCTCGACTACCGGTTCGACGCGTGGACGTTCCAGCCGCTGACGCAGCTCACCGCCGGCGACGGCGGGAACGCCGCCACGGTGCAGCCGGCCACGTTCGCGAACACGCGCGAGGACGCCCCGGCCGAGGTCGGGGGCGACCTGTCGGTCGCGACGTTCAACGTGCTCAACTACTTCACGACGACCGGCGACCAGCTCACGGGCTGCACGTACTACACGGACCGCGCGGGAAACCCGATCACGGTCAACCGTGGCTGCGACGCCCGCGGCGCGGCGAACGCGGAGAACCTCGAGCGCCAGGAGACCAAGATCGTCGCCGCGATCGACGCGCTCGACGCCGACGTCGTCGCGCTCATGGAGATCGAGAACTCGACGCCGTTCGGCAAGGACCGCGACCAGGCGCTCTCCGACCTCGTCGACGCGCTCAACGACGCCGCAGGTGCCGACGAGTGGGCCTTCGTCCCGTCGCCGGCCGCGCTGCCGGACGAGGAGGACGTGATCCGGCTCGCGTACATCTACCAGGTGGACGCGGCCGAGCCGGTCGGGGACTCGCGGATCCTGCTCGACGACCCGGCGTTCGTCAACGCGCGCGAGCCCCTCGCGCAGGTGTTCCAGCCGGCAGGCGGGGTCTCCGAGGGCGACGACGCCGCGAGCGACGACGTGCTCGTCGTCGCGAACCACCTCAAGTCGAAGGGCTCCGGCACGCCCGTGCTGCCCGGCGACGAGGACTCGGGCGACGGCCAGGGCGCGTTCAACGCGTCGCGCGTCGCGCAGGCGACGGCGCTCGTCGGCTTCGCCGAGGACGTCGCGGCGGACGCGGGCACGGACAAGATCCTGCTCGCGGGCGACTTCAACTCGTACTCCCAGGAGGACCCGCTCGAGGTCCTCAAGGACGCGGGCTACACGGACCTCGGCGAGACGACCGGCGAGCACACCTACCTGTTCGACGGGTACGTCGGGTCGCTCGACCACGTGTTCGCCTCGGCCGGCGCGGCCGGCGCCGTCACCGGCACGGACGTGTGGAACATCAACTCGGTCGAGCCCATCGCCAACGAGTACAGCCGGTACAACTACAACGCGTCGATCCTCTACGACACGACGCCGTTCCGGTCCTCCGACCACGACCCGGTGCTCGTCGGCCTGCAGCTCGGCGACGCCGGGCCGGGCACCACGCAGCTCGACCTGCTGGCGATCAACGACTTCCACGGTCGCATCGACGCCAACACCGTGAAGTTCGCGGGGACCATCGAGCAGCTGCGCGCGGCGAACCCCGACGGGACGGCGTTCGTCTCGGCGGGCGACAACATCGGCGCGTCGCTGTTCGCGTCGGCGCTCCAGGAGGACCAGCCGACGATCGACGTGCTGAACGCGCTCGACCTCGCCGCCTCCGCCGTGGGCAACCACGAGTTCGACCAGGGCATGGACGACCTCACGGGCCGCGTCTCCGACGAGGCCGACTGGGCCTACCTGGGCGCGAACGTCTACGACAAGGGCACGACCAACCCGGCCCTGCCCGAGTACCAGGTGGTCGAGATCGACGGCCTGGACGTCGGCTTCGTGGGTGTCGTGACCGAGGAGACGCCGACGCTCGTCACGCCGTCGGGCATCGCGGACCTCGACTTCGGGGACCCCGTCGAGGCGCTCAACCGCGTCACCGCCCAGCTCCAGGACGGCGACCCGGCGAACGGCGAGGCCGACGTGGTCGTGGGCCTCGTCCACGAGGGCGCGTCGGCGGGCACGCCGGACGGCGCGACGCTCGAGGAGGAGGTCGCCGCGGGCGGCGCCTTCGCGGACATCGTCAACGAGACCGACGCGCGCGTCGCGGCGATCTTCACGGGCCACACCCACAAGCAGTACGCGTGGGACGCGCCCGTCCCGGGCGTCCCGGGCAAGACCCGCCCGATCGTCCAGACCGGCAACTACGGCGAGTTCATCGGGCACGTGTCGCTCACCGTGGACACCGCGACCCACGAGGTCACGGCGTACACGGCGCAGAACGTGGCCCGCACGACGGCGGAGGACGCGACCCTGGTCGCGACGTACCCGCGCGTCGCGGAGGTCAAGACGATCGTCGACGCGGCGCTCCAGCAGGCCGAGATCATCGGCGCACAGCCGATCGGCGAGGTCACCGCGGACATCACCACGGCGTTCGCGGGCGGCGCGTACACGGGTCCCGGCGGGACGTACGTGGGCCCCGGCCCGAACCCGACGTCCGGTCGTGACGACCGCGCGTCGGAGTCGACGCTCGGCAACCTCGTCGCCGACTCGCTCCTCGCGACGCTGTCCGACCCGGCGCGCGGCGGTGCGGACATCGGTGTCGTCAACCCGGGCGGGCTGCGCAGCGAGCTGTTCCACAACGGTGACGGCGTCATCACGTACGCCGAGGCCAACGCCGTCCTGCCGTTCGTCAACAACCTGTGGACCGTGACCCTCACGGGCGAGCAGGTCGTCGAGATGCTCGAGCAGCAGTGGCAGACGGACAAGGACGGCAACCGGCCGTCGCGCCCGTACCTCGCCCTGGGGCTCTCGGACAACGTGTCGTGGACGGCGGAGACCGCCGACCCGAACGCGGCTCCGGGGAGCAACGTCTCGTCGGTGACGATCAACGGGGAGCCGATCGACCTCGCGGGCGAGTACCGCGTGGCGACGTTCTCCTTCCTCGCCACCGGCGGTGACAACTTCCGCGTGTTCACCGAGGGCACGGACCCGCGCGACTCCGGTCTGGTCGACCGGGACGCGTGGATCGCGTACCTGAAGGAGAGCTCGCCGGTGTCGCCGTCGTTCGACCGCTCGCGCGTGGTGGTGGACGCGCTCCCCGGCACCGTGACCGCGGGCTCCGACGTGAGCGTGGGGCTCTCGCATCTCGACCTCACCTCGCTCGGCTCCCCGCTGAACACCTCGGTGGACGGCTACCTCGTCGCGGCGGACGCCACGTTCGACCCGGCGAACCCGGGCACCCCGGCGGGCACCGCCACGGTGACGGGCGGGGCCGCGACGCTGACGGCGTCGGTCCCGGCCGACGCTGCGGCGGGCGACTACGACCTCTGGGTCGTGGCGTCGCCGAGCGGCACGACCGCCCGGATCCCGGTCACGGTCGAGGCCGCCACCCCGACGGTGGTGCTCGAGAACCTCGAGGCCTCTGCCCGCTGCATGGGGAAGTTCGTCCACGTCGCGGTCCGGGCGACCAACGGCGAGGACGTCCCGGTCGAGGTCGTCGTCGAGACGCCCTACGGCTCCAAGCGGTTCCCGAACCTCCAGCCGGGCAAGAACGCGTACCAGTCGTTCAACACCCGGGCCACGTCGGTCGAGGGCGGGACGGTCACCGTCACCGCGACGCTCGACGGCGTGACGCAGGAGTACGAGGTCCCGTTCGAGGGCCAGAGCTGCGGCTGACGCCTCGCTGACGCCGTGCGGCGCCGCCGACGAGGCGGCGCCGCGTCCCGCGACCCGGGTCCCGTCCGACGGGCCCGGGTCGCGGTGCGTGCGGGGCCGACGCCGGGGTCCGCCGTCGCGCTCCCGGGGCACGGAGCTCCCAGCAACCGCGGGTAGGGTCGTGGTCGTGAGCTCCGAGCAGTCCCCCGTGCCCGACGACGACACCCCCGACACGTCTGTCGCCCACGGCCGCGAGACCCCAGCGGCCGAGGCGGCTGAGGCGCCTGAGGCCGACGCCACCGCACCGGCCGCTGACGAGGTCGAGATTGAGGACGTCGTCGACCCCGCTACGGTCCGCCGTGCGCCGCGCTACGGCAGGTTCTTCGCGGTCGGGATCGTGCTCGGCGCGGTGCTCGGGCTCGGGGTCGGTGGTGCGTGGCTCCAGTCGGAGGTCTCGGAGCCGGTCTTCAAGCCGGGGGTCTACTTCACCGTCATCCTCGTCACGTGCGCCGCTCTGGGCGCCGGCGTCGCCGGGCTGTGGGCCGTCGTCGCTGACCGGCGGAGCCTGCGCGGGCGCCGCTGACACGCCGTCACCGGTCGCGGGACGCGCGCGTTCAGCGACGGGCCGGACGTCGGGTCGCCGCCGGGCTACCCTCGCCCCATGAGCGACCAGGTCACCGTGCGACCAGCGACCCGTGAGGACTGGCCGGGGATGTGGCACACGCTCGAACCGGTGCTGCGTGCCGGGGAGACCTACACCTACCCGCGCGACATCACCGAGAACCAGGCGCGCGCCGCATGGACCGAGACTCCGGCCGCGCGCGTGCTCGTCGCCGTCGACCCCATCGACGGAGCGGTGCTCGGCACCGCGAAGTACCTCCCCAACCACCCGGGCGCCGGAGCCCACGTCGCCAACGCCAGCTTCGTCGTCGACCCCGAGGCGAGCGGTCGCGGAGTCGGTCGCGTGCTCGCCCGGGCGGTGCTCGACGGCGCGCGTGCAGACGGCTACCGCGCCATGCAGTTCAACGCCGTCGTCGAGACCAACGACCGTGCCGTCCGTCTGTGGCAGTCCCTCGGATTCACCATCCTGGCCACGGTTCCTGAGGCGTTCGACCATCCCACCGCCGGCCTCGTCGGCCTGCACATCATGCATCGCACGCTCTGACCCCTCAGGCGGGTCCGTCGTCGCCCACGTGCCAGCGCTCGCGCACGAGGGTGCGGTACCGCGCCGACCGGGTCACGCCGACCACCACGACGCACAGCGCCGCGAGGGTCCCGACGGCCAGGACCGCCGCCGTGGCGGCGAACGGCACCCCGTCGACCAGGAGCGCGACGCCACCGCCCGCCAGGCCGGCCAGCACGGACGGCGCGAGCATCCCGGAGCCGGCCAGGAGCACGAGGGCGAACGTCGTGGACGCCGACCAGGGGGACAGCAGCTCCCGGACGACGTCGTCGGCGGGCGGTGCGGACGGCTCGGGGGAGCGCAGGAGCGCGAGCCCTGCCCGGCGCTGCCGTCCCTGTCGTGACACCGGGAGCAGGAGCCACACCGCGCCGAGGAGCAGCGCCGCCCCGACGAGCGCACCGCCGACGCCGACGAGGACGTCGATCGACACCTCGCCCACCGGCCCGTAGTACCGGTCCGGGCCGAACTTGCGCGGGTGACGCATCCACAGGCCGATCAGGAACAGGACGAGGCCGACCATGCCGACGCCGCCCAGCACGGCCGCCACCCGGTCGTTCCGGAGCGCGGCCCGCCGGTCGGTCCGCGAGGGCGCGGACGGGCCGAGCGCCGCGCGCCGCCGCCGTTCCGCCTCCTCGGCGAAGCGCACCTCGTTCGGCCCCCACGTCGTGCGCACGACGTCCTGCCAGGCGGACCAGCGCGCGCGCAGCCCGGGCAGGAGCAGCAGGCCGACCGCGGTGACCACCCCGACGACGGCGGAGACCGCGACGGTCGGGGTGCGCTCGGCGTCGTCGCGGTCCATCGTGAAGAGCCCGACCGCCCCGGCGAGGAGCGCGAGCACGAGGTACGTCCAGGTGAGCCCGGCGAGCGCTCCCGCCGGGCTCGACTCCGCGACGCGCTTCCGCACCGAGTGCGGCGGGACGTCGGTGCGCGGCCGACCCTCGGCCAGCAGAGCGCCGGTGACGGCGAGCGTCGCCGCGGCGTGCGCCGGCACGAAGACCGGCACGGCGACCGCGAGGGTCAGGATCCACCAGCCCAGCGTCGAGCGCAGGACCTCGTCGGCGTCGTACCGCCCGCCGGAGACCAGCTCGCCGCCGACGAGCCCGAGCCCGAGGAGGACGAGGAAGCCCAGGACCGTGCCGACGAGGAACGCCCCGACGCCCGCCGTGAGTCCGTCGAGCCGGGCCGGGCCCGCGGCGGCGCGGACCTCCACGAACCGGTAGGCCGCCCGCTCGCGGCGGTGCCGCGGTCGGTCGTCGCGGGCACGGTCGTCGCGGTCCCTGGGGGAGCGGTCGACGCGGGAGGGAGCCACGCGGGCAGGATAGCGAGCGGTCGTCCGCGGTCGGGGCGTCGTCGTCGGGGCGGCGCGGTGGGGGCGGCGCCGGGTCAACCGGGGACCGGGGCACCGACCGGCCGGGGAGCGGCGGACGTCGGCGCGCCCTCCGCCGGGGCGAGCCGCACGGCGACCCCCGGCGCGAGCCCCAGCGACCTGGCCTCCGCGCGGGTCACGACGACGGACACCACCTCGTCCTCGGTGGTCACCTCGGCGCGTACCTCGAAGCCCACTCGCGTCGTGCGGGTCACCACGCCGGGCACCGGCCCGCCCGCGCGTGACGGCGTCGCGCCGTCCACGGTGCCGTCCGGGGCGTCGGCGGGCAGCACCTCGACGTGCACGTCGTGCGGTCGCACGAGCACACCCCCGAGGCGCGTCACCGGCCCGAGGAAGCTCATGACGAAGTCGTTCGCGGGGCGGTCGTAGAGGTCGTCGGGCGTGCCGACCTGCTCGATGCGCCCCTCGTTGACGACGACGATCTCGTCGGCGACCTCCAGCGCCTCCTCCTGGTCGTGCGTGACGAACACCGTGGTCACGGGGATCTCGTCGTGCAGGCGGCGCAGCCAGTCGCGCAGCTCCTTGCGGACCTTGGCGTCGAGCGCGCCGAACGGCTCGTCGAGCAGGAGGACGCTCGGCCGGATCGCGAGGGCGCGCGCGAGCGCCATGCGCTGGCGCTGCCCGCCGGAGAGCTGGGACGGCAGGCGGTGCGCGAAGCTCTCGAGGTGCACGAGGCGCAGGAGCTCGTCGACGCGCTCGGCGATCTCGGCCTTCGGCGTGCGCCGGATCTCGAGCCCGAACGCGACGTTCCGCGCGACGGTCAGGTGCTTGAACGCCGCGTAGTGCTGGAAGACGAAGCCCACGTTGCGGCGTCGGGCCGGCAGGTTCGTCGCGTCGCGGCCCTCGATCTCGATCTCGCCGGAGTCGGGCACCTCGAGCCCGGCGACGACGCGCAGGAGCGTCGACTTGCCACCGCCGCTCGGGCCGAGCAGCGCGGTGAGGCGCCCGGTGGGGACGGACACGGAGACGTCGTCGAGCGCGACGAAGTCGCCGAAGGTCTTGCGGACGTTGCGGATCTCGATGCTCATGCGTCGGCCTCCGTGGGGGCGGCGGTGCGAGGGGAGGGGCGGGCGGTGCGGCGGGCGCGGGGCCCGGCGGCGTCGTCGGAGCGCAGGAAGGTCACCGCGACGATGCACGCGACGGACACGGACGCGAGGAGGAACGCGACCGCGTAGGCCGTGCCCTGCTCGAAGTCCTGGTAGCGCTGCTCGACGAGGAGCGTGGACGTCTGGGTGCGACCCTCGAAGTTGCCGGACACCACCTTCACGGCACCGAACTCGCCGAGCGCCCGGGCGAGCGTGAGCACGACGCCGTAGACCACCGCCCACTTGATGGCGGGCAGGGTGATGCGCCGGAAGGTCTGGAACCAGCTCGCCCCGAGGCTCGTCGCGGCCAGCTCTTCGTCGGTACCGAGCTCGGTGAGCACGGGCACGACCTCGCGGATCACGAGCGGGAGGCACACGAACGCCGTCGCGAGCACGATGCCGGGCGGCGCGAAGATCACCTGGAACCCGGCGTCCTCGAGCGCGCCCCCGAACCAGCCGTTCTTGCCGTACACGAGGACGAGCGAGAGCCCGACGACGATCGGCGAGACCGAGAGCGGGAGGTCGAGCAGGGCGTTGAGCAGGGCCTTGCCCGGGAAGTCGTAGCGCACGATGAGCATCGAGATCCCGACGCCGAAGACCGTGTTGATCAGCACGACCTGCACCGCGACCGCCGCGGTGAGCTGGAGCGCGAAGACGACGGACGGGTCGGACAGTGCCCGCTGGAACGTCTCGAGCCCGTCCGCGAACGCGCCGCGCACGACGAGCGAGACCGGCCACCCGACGAGCAGCACCAGGTAGACGACCACGACGGTGCGCAGCGTGCGCCGCACCCAGGGGGAGCTATCCACGGCGGGCCACCCTTCGCTGGAGGAGCTGGATCGTGGCGATGACGAGGAGGGACACGAGCAGGAGCACCGAGGCGACCGCCGCCGCCTGCTCCGGCTGGCCGTTCTCCAGGTAGCTGAGGATGCGGACCGAGCCGACCTCCGTGCGCATCGGCAGGTTCCCGGAGAGGAGGACGAGCGCGCCGTACTCGCTGATCGCGCGGGCGAACGACAACGCGGCACCCGCGGTGATCGCCGGGGCGAGCGCGGGGAGGATCACGCGACGAAAGGTCGTGAGCCGGGTCGCGCCGAGCGACGCGGCCGCCTCCTCGACGTCACGGTCGAGCTCGGCGAGCACGGGCTGCACGCTGCGCACCACGAAGGGCAGCGTGACGAAGAGGAACGCGAGGAAGACGGCGGCGCGCGTGTTCGCGACGTCGATCCCGAGCGGTCCCGACGGCCCGTACAGGGCGAGCAGCACGAGGCCGGCCACGATCGTCGGGAGCGCGAACGGGATGTCGATGAGGACCTCGAGGAGCCGCTTGCCGGGGAACCGGTCGCGCACGAGGACCCAGGCGATGAGCGTGCCCATGACGACGTTCACGGCGGTCACGGCGAGCGCCTGCGTGACCGTGAGCGTCAGCGCCGCGGCGGTCTGCGGCTGCGTGACGGCGGCGACGAAGGCGGGCCAGCCGCCGACCGACGTCTCGACGAGCACGGCGACCAGCGGGACGAGCGCGAGCGCCGAGAACCACACGAGCGCGACGCCGAGCCCGAGGCCCGAGGCCGCGGTCAGGCGGTAGGGGCCGTTGGGCGTCCGGCGTGCCCGGCGGACCCGGCGCGGCCGGGACGCGGCCGGAGCCGGGCGGCGCTCGCGCGCCGCCCGGCCCGGTCGTTCAGCGAGGGTCGAGGACACGGGTCACTGCTTCCCGGTCTCGGCCTGGATTTTGGTCACCAGACCCTCGTCACCGAAGAACTTGTCGTTCGTGGCCGACCAGCCGCCGAAGTCGTCGGCGATGGTGAGGAGCGTCGGGACGGTGGGGAACGGGTCGCTCGGGTCGTTGGCGCCCTCGACCTCGAAGTCGACGTCGCCGGTCAGGGGCCGGAAGCCCACGTGCGCGAACGCCTCCTGGCCCTCGGGCGTGAGGACGAAGTCGAGGTAGCTCTGCGCCTTGGGGTCGGCGTCGACCGTCACCGCGGCCGGGTTCTCGATGAGGAGCGTCTGGTCCGGGACCACGTAGTCGAACGTCTCGCCGTTCTGCCGCGCGAGGATCGCCTCGTTCTCGTAGGACAGCAGGACGTCGCCGGTGCCGGACGTGAAGGCGGTGGTCGCGTCGCGGCCGCTGCCCGGGAGCGCGACGGCCTTGGTGAAGAACTTCCGCAGGTACTCGGTCGCGTCCTCCTCCGAGCCCCCGTTCGCGATGACGCTGCCCCACCCGGCGAGGATGTTCCAGCGGGCCGAGCCCGACGAGCCGGGGTTCGGGGTGACGATCTCGACGCCGGGCTGGACGATGTCCTCCCAGCTCTGGATGTTCTTCGGGTTGCCCTCGCGCACCACGAGCACGACGACGGACTGGCTGACGATGCCCTTGTTGTCGCCCGCGTTCCAGTCCTCGGCGACGAGGCCCGCGTCGACGAGGCGCGTGACGTCGCCCTCGAGCGAGAAGTGCACGTAGTCGGCCTCCAGGCCGTCGGCGACGGCGCGGCTCTGGTCGCCGGAGGCGCCGTACGACGTCTCCCACGTGACGCCCTGGCCGTCCTCGGTCTCGCCCCACAGCTCCTGCGCGGCGTCGTTGCCCGCCTTGGGCACGGCGAAGCCGACGAGGGAGAGCGTCGTGGGCTCGACGTCGGAGCCCGCGTCGCCGCTGGCGTCGCCCCCGCCCGACCCGTCGACGGCGGTCGGCGCGCAGGCGGTGAGGACCAGGGCGGTGGCTGCCGCGGCAGCCGCGAGGGTGATCGTCGTCCGGAGGCGTCGCATGGTGTCGTCCTTCGTCGGGGTCCCGGAGGCCGGGAGCGGGTGGTCGAGCAGGGGGTGGGGCAGGGATGGAGCGGGTGATCGATCGAGTGATCGAGCGGGGCGGCCGGGGCAGCCGGCGTGATACTGGACTGCCGCGATCGGGTAAGTCGAGATTCAAGCGCGGCGTTCCCACGCAGCGAAACCCCTGACCGACAGGTGGGACGACGTAACGCCATCGTGAACGGCTGTCTCGACGGCGTCGTGGTCGCGCGCGCCGGCCCCCGTCCGCATGACCTCGCGCTTCGGTCCGGACGCGCCTGCTGTGGGACACTGAGGTACGTGGCCCCCCGCGGAGATGGACTTCTCAACCACGACCTCATGCCCGGCGAGAAAGGCCCCCAGGACGCCTGTGGCGTCTTCGGTGTCTGGGCGCCCGGCGAAGAGGTCGCCAAGCTCGCCTACTTCGGGCTGTACGCGTTGCAGCACCGAGGCCAGGAGTCGGCCGGCATCGCCACCAGCAACGGTGAGCAGATCCTGGTCTACAAGGACATGGGACTCGTCTCCCAGGTGTTCGACGAGACGGCGCTCAACGCCCTGACGGGGCACATCGCCGTCGGGCACTGCCGGTACTCGACCACGGGCGGTGTGACGTGGGAGAACGCCCAGCCGACGCTCGGCGCCACCGCGTCCGGGACCGTCGCGCTCGGGCACAACGGCAACCTCACCAACTCCGCAGAGCTCGTCAACCTCGTCGCGGAGCGGTACGGGAACCAGCGCCGCGGCGAGCTCGCGCGCGGCAACACCACGGACACCGCGCTCGTCACCGCGCTCCTCGCGGGCGACGCCGACCACACGCTCGAGGCCACGGCGCTCGAGGTCCTCCCACGTCTGCGCGGCGCCTTCTCCCTCGTCTTCATGGACGAGCGCACTCTCTACGCGGCGCGCGACCCGCAGGGCGTGCGCCCGCTCGTCCTCGGTCGGCTCGAGCGCGGCTGGGTCGTGGCGAGCGAGACCCCGGCGCTCGACATCGTCGGAGCGTCGTTCGTGCGCGAGGTCGAGCCGGGAGAGCTCATCGCGATCGACGCGGACGGCCTGCGCTCCCAGCGCTTCGCGCCCGCCGAGCGCGCGGGCTGCGTCTTCGAGTACGTCTACCTCGCGCGCCCCGACACGTCGATCAACGGCCGCTCCGTGCACGCCGCCCGCGTCGAGATGGGCCGCCAGCTCGCGCGCGAGCACTCCGTCGAGGCCGACCTCGTCATCCCCGTCCCGGAGTCCGGCACGCCCGCCGCCGTGGGCTACGCCGCCGAGTCGGGCATTCCGTTCGGCCAGGGGCTGACCAAGAACGCCTACGTCGGCCGCACGTTCATCCAGCCGTCGGACACGCTGCGCCAGCTCGGCATCCGGCTCAAGCTCAACCCGCTGCGCGACGTCATCCGCGGCAAGCGCCTCGTCGTCGTCGACGACTCGATCGTGCGCGGCAACACGCAGCGCGCGCTCATCCGCATGCTGCGCGAGGCCGGGGCGGCCGAGGTGCACGTGCGCATCAGCTCGCCGCCCGTGAAGTGGCCGTGCTTCTACGGCATCGACTTCGCCTCCCGCGCCGAGCTCATCGCCAACGGCCTCTCGCCCGACGAGATCGGGCAGTCGCTCGGCGCCGACAGCCTGGGCTACATCTCGACCGAGGGCATGATCGCCGCGACCGAGCAGCCGTCGTCGCAGCTCTGCACGGCGTGCTTCACGGGGAAGTACCCCATCGAGCTGCCGCCCGACGACCAGCTCGGCAAGCACCTCCTCGAGCAGGCCGAGCTCCCGCTCGGCGCGCCCGAGGACGGGCTGCGCAGCCTGTCGGTGACCGCCGGCGGGGCCGGCGCGCTCCAGCACCCGTGAGCTCGTCCCCGCATCCGACCCGAGACCACCAGCACCACCGGCGCGTGCGCCGCGAGACCTCCTTGGAGCCGACACCGTGACTGCCGACTCGCCCCAGACGGGCCTCACCTACGCCGCCGCGGGCGTCGACACCGAGGCCGGTGACAAGGCCGTCGAGCTCATGAAGGACGCCGTGCGTCGCACCCACGGCCCGCAGGTCCTCGGCGGCGTGGGCGGCTTCGCGGGGCTCTACGACTTCTCCGAGGTCGCGACCTACCGCCGCCCCCTGCTCGCGACGTCGACCGACGGCGTGGGCACCAAGGTCGCGATCGCCCAGGCGCTCGACGTCCACGACACGATCGGGTTCGACCTCGTGGGCATGGTCGTGGACGACATCGTCGTGGTCGGCGCCAAGCCGCTGTTCATGACGGACTACATCGCGTGCGGCAAGGTCGTGCCGGAGCGCATCGCGGGCATCGTCCGCGGCATCGCGGCGGCCTGTGAGGTCGCGGGCACCGCACTCGTGGGCGGCGAGACGGCCGAGCACCCGGGTCTGCTCGGCGAGGACGAGTACGACGTCGCCGGTGCCGCCACGGGGGTCGTCGAGGCCGACCGGCTGCTGGGCCCGGACCGCGTGCGCGAGGGCGACGTGCTCGTCGCCATGGCCTCGTCGGGTCTGCACTCGAACGGGTACTCGCTCGTGCGGGCCGTGCTCAAGCACGCGGGCTGGGGCCTCGAGCGCCACGTGGACGAGCTCGGGCGCACGGTCGGCGAGGAGCTCCTCGAGCCCACGCGCGTGTACGCGAGCGACTGCCTCGCGCTGGCCGCCGACGACGCCGCGCAGGTCCACGCGTTCACGCACGTGACCGGCGGCGGGCTCGCCGCGAACCTCGCGCGCGTCCTGCCCGCCGGGCTCGTCGGGGTCGTTGACCGCGCGAGCTGGGACGTCCCGCCGGTCTTCCGCCTCGTGCGCGAGCTGGGCGGTGTGCCGCGCGGCGACCTCGAGAACACGCTCAACCTCGGCGTCGGCATGGTCGCCGTGGTCGGTGCCGACGGCGTCGACGCCGCGCTCGCGCGCTGCGCCGCGCTCGGTGTCCCCGCGTGGGTGCTCGGCACGGTCGAGGCCTTCGACCCGACGGCGGTCACCGACGTCGCGGACGGTGACCTCGTCGCGGGCACCAAGGGCGTCCAGGCGGGCGCCGTGCGCCTCGTCGGTGACTACCGGGCCTGACCTCCGGTGTTCCCGGGCGGGTGAGCGGTTGCCGCCCCCGCCCGGGAGGCGCACCCGCGGCCGAGCACGACGACGTCAGGGCGCGACGAGGGGTGCGGTGCGGAGACCGGACCAAGGGCGCAGTGCCACGACCTCGGGCGAGCACGGCCACGGCGGGCCGGTGCGCGGAGGGTCCCCGGGTCACGAACGACGACCGCGCCGTCGCCTACCGGGGGCAGGCGACGGCGCAGTCGAGGTCGAGACGCTTCCGCGGCAGACCGCGGCGACTAGAGGTGGTCGACGACCGTCAGCGGTCGTCGGACCAGTCGTTGTAGCGCTGGTCGTAGCGCTCGAGGTCGTCCGACGACTCGGCGCCGAAGCGCGAGTCCGTCACGACATCCGTGTGGCTGTGACCGGTGAGCTCCTGCTCGAGCGCACTGTAGTTCGTCTCGGGGCTGTAGTACTTCAGCGCGCGAGCGACCTTGGTCTGCTTTGCCTTCTGACGGCCGCGGCCCATGGCTCCGACCCCCTCAACGTAGAAGCGGGGCGGCTACGTACTCAGACGTGCGGCCCCGGGGTGTAGTTTCGTCTGTTCAGGGTCCAACGGTACATGCTCGGGGCCTATTCCATCCACTCAGAAGACCGTGGCAGGCCGAGGACGTGCCTACCGTCACACAGTCTCCACGTGCGGGCGCGCGGGTCCGCGTCGGGCGAGCCGCGTTGCGTGGCCGAGGAGCCCGGCCGCACGCCTCGTAAGCCGCACGAGCGCCTATCCGGCCGATCCGACCATAGGCGGCCTAATTCACCCGTCCGTCAAGTCGCCCGAAATCCGCATGCTGCGACAATGGAGGGTACTGGCGTCGTGCTGTCGTCGTGATCCGGGGTATCTGCCGGACCAGCGCGTACCAGGAGGAGGTGTCGTGATGTCCATGCACGGAGAGTCCGAGGTTCTGCTCACGCCCGCCGAGGTCGCCAGCCTGTTCCGCGTCGACCCCAAGACGGTCACCCGCTGGGCGAAGGCGGGCAAGCTCTCGTCGATCCGTACGCTCGGCGGGCACCGCCGTTACCGCGAGTCCGAGGTGCGGGCGCTGCTCGGCGCCGCCAGCGAGCCCGCGGAGGGCACCGACAAGTCCTGAGCCGACCGCGCGCCGCGCCGCCGGCACGGCCGGCGCGTCGGATCGGCAGACAGAACGAACGCCCCGGCGCGCATGCACCGGGGCGAGCGCTCGTCGGAGGCTACGAGCGCCGGCGCAGGATCGCCGCCGTGACGAGCGCGACGCCGGCCACCACGGCACCCAGCAGCAGCTTGACGTTGCGCGACCGGTCGGGGTCCTCCTCCGGCAACCCGCCACCGGTGAGGAACGCACCCGTGTCCGAGGCCGCCTGCTTCGCCTGCTGGGCCGCCGCCTTCGCCTGGACACGCGGGTCCAGGCGGGTCGTGAGCTCGTCGATCGTCCCGGCGAGCTCGGCGCGCGTGCGCGCGATCTCGTCCTCGAGCTGGGACTGGGACAGCGGGGGCGCCGAGGCCCCGTCGGTTCCGCTCACGGGCGCAGTCCTTCCTTGATGGTGGCCACGTCTTCCTTGATGCTGTCGACCGCTCCGGTCGGGGTCGGCGGGACGCCGCGCTGGAGCTGCTTGACGCCGACGAACGCGAGCGTACCGGCGACGAGCACGAGCACCAGGCCGACGATCAGTGCGGCGAGCCACAGCGGCATGGCGGTCGCGAGACCCTCCATCGCCGAGTGGAGGAGGAAGCCGAGGCCGTAGAGGACGAGCACCCCGCCCACGACGAGCAGGCCGATGCCGATGCCGGCGTGCTTGGCCTTCGTGGTGAGCTCGGCCTTCGCGAGCGCGATCTCGGAGCGGACGAGGCGCGTCGCCTGCTCGGACAAGCGCTCCACGAGCTGCCCGACCGTCGGCCTCTGCTCCTCGGGCGGGATGCGCCCGTCGATCCAGTCGCTCATCTCTCCGCCTTTCCGCAGGTGACCCCACCACTCAACCGGCACCCGGGGCGGCGCGCAACTTTCCGCGGGCCGGTCCGGGCGCGGAGGGGGAGCCGTGCGACGTCGTCGCGGGGATGCAGAAGACCCCCGCCCGGATCCCGGGCGGGGGTCTCTTCGGTGGCTCCGACCGGCGTCGATCCGGTGACCTTTCGATTTTCAGTCGAACGCTCTACCAACTGAGCTACAGAGCCATGGGGGAAGAGCCCGGCCGGCCGATGCCGACCGGGCTCTTCGCCTCACGCGACCCTGACGGGACTTGAACCCGCGACCTCCGCCGTGACAGGGCGGCGCGCTAACCAACTGCGCTACAGGGCCTTGCTGTTCTTCGCGAGACACACCTTAACACCAGAGGACCCGGTGGTTTTCACCAGTGAACCTGGTGGTGTGGTGGCCCGCTTTCGAACCGAGAGGATCGTACCGTACCCATGAGCCGATCCGTAAATCCGCTGGTGGCCGCCGGTCCCGGCGCGATCTCGCGTACCCCCAACGGGATTCGAACCCGTGCTACCGCCGTGAAAGGGCGGGGTCCTAGGCCGCTAGACGATGGGGGCTCAGGAACGTGCGCCAGTGTACAGCGGCGGGGCCGTGGCTTCCCGGTCGGCGTCGCGGCCGGGGCGGCGCTGCACCCGCTGCCGGGACGGTGCCGCTGCCGGTGCCGTGGACAGGGGAGGATGGTCGCGTGGTGGAGATGACGCGGGCCGAGTTCGAGGACGCCGTGCGGGACGGGCTCGACCTCGTCCCCGAGGACCTCGCGGCACAGATGGACAACGTCGTGGTGCTCGTCGAGGACGACGCGCCCGCCGACGACCCCGACCTCCTGGGGCTCTACGAGGGCGTTCCCCTCACCGAGCGGGACCACATGTGGGCGGCGGGCGCCCTGCCCGACCGCATTACGATCTTCCGCAACCCGACGCTCGCGATCTGCGACACGCGCGAGGACGTGGTCGAGGAGGTGGCGGTGACGGTCGTCCACGAGATCGCGCACCACTTCGGCATCGACGACGACCGGTTGCACGAGCTCGGCTGGGACTGAGCCCGGGCGGCGCGCGGGTGCCGCTCGATACGATCGGGTGGTGACGACGAGCGCCGCGAGCGACCCCCGGCACGACGGCGCGCACGACCACGAGGCCGTCGCGCGCCTGCTCCACGCGCTCGCCGACCCGAGCCGGCTCGCGATCGTGCACCTGCTCACCGGCGCCGAGCGGCGCGTCGTCGACCTCACGCGCGAGCTCGGGCTCGCGCAGTCGACGGTCTCCGCGCACCTGACGACCCTGCGCGAGGTGGGCGTGGTCGCCGTCCGGCGCGAGGGGCGCTCGTCGTGGTACCGGCTCGTGCGTCCGGAGGTGGCGCACCTGCTCGCCGACGCGGAGCACGTCGCGCTCGCTCCCTGACCTCGCGCGGTGACGCGCCCCACGGTGCAGCCGGTCTGGCATTCATCGTCAATCACCGATATCATCGCCATTGAACGATGAATGGAGGGGTCATGGGAGCCGGGCACGACCACGGCGCGGGGGGTGCGGCGCCCGACCACCGCGCGCGGCTCGCGGTCGCCTTCGGGATCACTGCGACGATCCTCGTCGCGCAGGCCGTCGGAGCGGTCCTCACGGGGAGCCTCGCGCTCCTCACGGACACGGCGCACATGCTCACCGACGCGACGGGGCTGGCCGTGGCGCTCGTCGCCGCGTCGCTCGCGCTCCGGCCGGCGACCAAGCGGCGGACCTGGGGCTTTCGCCGCGTCGAGGTGCTCGCGGCCCTCGCGCAGGCCGCGCTCCTCCTCGCGGTCGGCGCGTACGCCGTCGTCGAGGGTGTCCGGCGGCTGTTCTCGCCGCCGGACGTGCCCTCGTCGGAGCTCCTCGTCTTCGGGATCGTCGGCCTCGTCGGCAACGTCGTCGCGATCGCCGTCCTCGCGTCCGGACGTCGGGCGAACCTCAACCTGCGCGCGGCGTTCCTGGAGGTCGTCAACGACGCCCTGGGGTCGGTCGGGGTGATCGTGGCCGCCGTCGTCATCACGACGACCGGGTACCAGCAGGCGGACGCGATCGCCGGCCTGTTCATCGCGCTCCTCATCGTCCCCCGCGCCTTCCGCCTCCTGCGCGAGGCGACGGCCGTGCTCATGGAGTTCACGCCGGAAGGGCTGGACCTCGACGACGTCCGGGCGCACATCCTCTCGCTCGACCACGTCGAGGATGTGCACGACCTCCACGCGTCCACCGTCGCGACGGGACTGCCGACCATCTCGGCGCACGTGGTCGTCGACGACGCGTGCTTCCGGGACGGGCACGCGCTCGAGATCACCGAGCGGGTCCGCGCGTGCGTCGCGCACCACTTCCCGGTCTCGGTCGAGCACTCGACGTTCCAGCTCGAGACGGCCGCCCTGCGCGACCGCGAGGCGCACGGCCACGCCTGAGGGCGTGGCGCGACGTGCCGAGCCCGGCGACGACCCCGGGCTCGCCGCCCGAGCCCGGCGACGCCCCCGGGTTCGACGCCCCGGGGGTGGTGCGCGGCCCCACTAGGGTGGGTCTCATGACGATCCTCGTGACCGGCGGAGCCGGGTACATCGGCGCGCACGTGGTGCGCCTTCTCCAGGAGCGCGGCGAGAAGGTGGTCGTGGTCGACGACCTCAGCACCGGTCGCGCGGAGCGTGTCGGCGGCGCGACGCTCGTCGAGGTCGACGTCGCGGCGCCCGAGGCCGTGGACGTGCTGACGCGCGCGCTCGCCGAGCACGACGTGCGCGCGGTCATCCACTTCGCGGCGCGCAAGCAGGTGGGGGAGTCGGTCGAGAAGCCGGCCTGGTACTACCAGCAGAACGTCGGCGGCTTCACGAACCTCGTCACCGCGATGCAGGCGGCCGGCGTGGACCGGCTCGTCTTCTCGTCGTCCGCGGCGACGTACGGCATGCCGTCGGTCTCCCTCGTCGAGGAGAAGCTGCACGCCGAGCCGATCAACCCCTACGGCGAGACCAAGCTCGTCGGCGAGTGGCTCGGTCGCGCGGCCGGTCGCGCGTGGGGCCTGCGGTTCGTCGCGCTGCGCTACTTCAACGTGGCCGGCGCCGGCTGGCCGGAGCTCGGCGACCCCGCCGTGCTCAACCTCGTCCCCATGGTGCTCGACCGTCTGGAGCGCGGCGAGCAGCCCAAGATCTTCGGCGACGACTACCCGACGCCGGACGGCACGTGCATCCGCGACTACATCCACGTCCTCGACCTCGCGCACGCGCACCTCGCGGCGCTCGGGTACCTCGACGTCGACGAGCGCCCGTTCGACGTGTTCAACGTCGGGACCGGTCAGGGGTCGTCGGTGCGTGAGGTGATCGACGAGATCGGGCGCGTCAGCGGGCTCGACGTCACGCCGGAGGTCCTCCCGCGCCGTGCGGGCGACCCGCCGCAGCTCGTCGGTGACCCGCGCCGGATCAACGAGCTCTTCGGCTGGACGGCGACCAAGGGGCTGCCCGAGATCATCTCCTCGGCCTGGGACGCCTGGCAGGCCGGCCCCCGCCGCATCGAGGTCGGCGCGTCCGGAGGTGCCGAGGGCGCTGCCGAGGTGTGAACGACGGCGTCTCGTGCGATCCTTTATTCCTCAGCATGCTGAGGAATGACCGGGGAGGTGCCCCGGCGACGGACGACGGGACCAGCACGTGGGCGACGAGAACGACCCGGCACGGCTGTACGACCTGACCGCAGCGCGCACGAGCCGGGTCGTGCTCGCGTCCTACTCGACCTCGTTCGGGCTCGGCGCACGCCTGCTCGACGCGCCGACGCGCGACGGGATCGACGCCGTCTACGGCCTCGTCCGCATCGCCGACGAGGTCGTCGACACGCGGCGCGGGGACGGCGCCGCCGACCTCCTCGACGAGCTCGAGACCGAGACGGCGAGGGCGCTCGAGCGCGGGTGGTCGACGAACCTCGTCGTGCACTCGTTCGCGCTCGCAGCGCGCCGCTGCGGCTTCGGCCGCGCCGAGGTCGATCCCTTCTTCGCGTCGATGCGGACCGACCTCACCGTGCGCGTGCACGACCGCGAGAGCTACGAGCGGTACGTCTACGGCTCGGCGGAGGTCGTCGGCCTCATGTGCCTCGCGGTCTTCCTCAACGCGCGGCGTCGCCCGGGCGAGCCGCTCCGGGTGCCCGACCCCGTGCTCGTGCGGGGCGCGCGAGCGCTCGGCGCGGCGTTCCAGAAGATCAACTTCCTGCGCGACCTGCGCACGGACCACGACGAGCTCGGGCGGGCGTACCTGCCCGGCGTCGTCCCCGGCCGCCTGCGGCGGCGCGACGTCGAGGCTTTCTGCCGCGAGGTCGAGGAGGACCTCGCCGCGGCGCGCGCCGCGCTCCCCGGGTTGCCGGTGCGGCCGCGGATCGCCGTCGCGGCGACGGTCGCCGTCTACGAGCGGCTGCTCGCCCGCCTCGCGGCGACGCCTCCGGAGGACATCCTGCGGGCGCGCGTGCGTGTCCCGGACACCGTGAAGGTCGCGCTCGCGGCCCGCGCCGCCGGCGGTCAGCTCCTCGGCCAGGTGGCGTCCGGTCGGTCCCCGCGCCCGCGGAAGGTGCTCGCGTGAGGGCACCGCGCGTCGTCGTCGTCGGGGGTGGGATCTCGGGGCTCGCGACCGCGGCGCTGCTCGCGCGCGGGGGCGCGCGCGTCACGCTGCTGGAGCGCCACGAGGCCCTGGGGGGCCGGGCCGGCACCCTCGAGCTCGACGGGTTCCGCTTCGACACCGGCCCCTCCTGGTACTTCATGCCGGAGGTGTTCGAGCACTTCTTCGCACTGCTCGGCACGCGCGTCGAGGACCACCTCGACCTCGTCCGGCTCGACCCGGCCTACCGCGTCTTCTTCGAGCCGGACGGTACCGACGCCGCGTCCACGTTCGAGCTCTCGGCGAGCCCGGGCGTGAACCGGTCCCGGTTCGACGCGGTCGAGCCCGGCGCCGGCGGACGTCTCGCGGCCTACGCCGCGGAGGCGAGCGAGGCGTACGGGCTCGCTCTCGACCACTTCTTGTACACCACGTTCGAGCGTCCGGACCGGGCGCTCTCGCCCGCGGTGCTGCGGCGGCTGCCGCGCCTCGCCGCGCTGCTGCGCGAGTCGCTCGCCGACCGCGCGGCGCGCGCCGTCGAGGACCCGCGACTGCGCCAGCTCCTGGGATACCACGCCGTCTTCCTCGGCTCGTCGCCGTACCGCGCGCCCGCGCTCTACTCCCTCATGAGCCACCTCGACCTCGTCGACGGCGTCCAGTATCCCCGCGGCGGGATGTACACGCTGATCGAGGCCGTCGCGCGGCTCGCGCAGGACGAGGGTGCGGAGCTGCGCACCGGGGCCGACGTCGCGGGCATCGAGGTCGCCGGAGGAGCCGGGCGGCGCGGGCGCGTCACGGGCGTCCGCCTCGCCTCGGGCGAGCTCGTGGAGGCGGACGTCGTCGTGTCGGCCGCCGACCGGCACCACACCGAGACCGCGCTCCTCGAGCAGCGCTGGGCCGACCTGCCCGCCGCGGCGTGGGAGGACAAGGGGCCGGGCATCTCCGCCCTGCTCGTGCTCGCCGGGGTCCGGGGCGAGCTGCCCGAGCTCGCGCACCACTCGCTCTTCTTCACGCGCGACTGGCCCGCGAACTTCGACGCCGTGCTCGGCACCGACCGCCGCAGCGACCCGCGCGGGCTGCGCGTCCCCGACCCGGCCTCGCTCTACGTGTCGCGCACGTCCGCGACCGACGGGCCGTCGTCGGGCGCCCCCGCGGCCCCGCCCGGCCACGAGAACCTCTTCCTCCTCGTCCCGTTCCCCGCCGACCCGAGCCTCGGCGCCGACGCCCCGTCGCAGCGCACGCTCGACGCGCTCGCGGACCGCTACCTCGCGCAGGTCGGGCGCTGGGCCGGGATCGAGGACCTCCCGGGCCGGGTCGTCACGCGGCGCGTGCTCGGGCCCGCCCACTTCTCGACCGAGCTCTCCTCGTGGCGCGGGGGCGCGCTCGGCATGGAGCACACGCTGCGGCAGTCCGCGCTGTGGCGGCCGGGCAACGTCTCCCGCCGTGTCGACGGGCTGTACCACGCGGGAGGTGGCACGATCCCGGGCGTGGGACTGCCGATGTGCCTCATCAGCGCCGAGCTCGTCGCGAAGCGGCTGCTCGGCGAGACGTCGTCGCGCCCGTTGCCCGTGCCGCTGCGCTCCGGGTTCCTGGCGGCGAGCCGGAGGCCGGAGCGTCTGCGACCCGTGGGGGGTCAGCCGGTCGAGGTCCGCCGGTGACGGGTCTGGTCTACCTCGGGGCACTCGCGGTCTCGCTCGGGGGCCTCGCGGTGCTCGACCGGCGCTTCCGCCTCGCGTTCTGGGCGGACTGGCGCCGCGCCGCGCTCACCGTGGGGCTGGGCGTCGTCGGGTTCCTCCTCTGGGACGTCGCGGGCCTCGTGCTCGGCATCTTCGCGCGGGGCGAGAGCCCCTGGATGACCGGGCTCCTGCTCGCGCCCGACCTTCCCGTGGAGGAGGCGGTCTTCCTGACGCTCCTGTGCTACAACGCGCTGCTCGTCTGGCGAGGTGCCGAGCGCGTGCTCGCCGCCCGCCGTACCCGGGCGGAGGGCGACGCATGACGAACATCGTGCTCAACGTGATCGTCCTGGTGGTGCTCGTCGTGGTGTCGTGGCGCGTGCTGCGGCGCCTGCGACCCGGCCCGCTCGTGTGGACCGCCGTCGTGATGTGCGTGCTCACGCTCGTCTTCGACACGCTCATGATCGCCGCCGACCTCTATGTCTACGACCCGGACAAGATCCTCGGCGTGTACCTCTGGGGCGCCCCGCTCGAGGACTTCGCTTACGCGCTCGCCGCGGCGCTCGGCATGCCGGTGCTCTGGACGGCGCTCGGGGCGCGCGGTCGCGACCGCGCCGCCGACGACCGTGCCGTTCCCGGCCAGGCCTCCGGCGGCCGCGCGGACGAGGGTGCCCGGTGAAGGACGTGCTGGCCGCGTCGCGGCCCTTCTCGTGGATCAACACCGCCTACCCGTTCGCCGCGGGCTACCTCGTCGCGACCGGTGGCCGGGTCGACCTCGCGCTCGTCGTCGGGACGCTCTACTTCCTCGTGCCGTACAACCTGCTCATGTACGGCGTGAACGACGTCTTCGACTACGCCAGCGACCTGCGCAACCCGCGCAAGGGCGGGATCGAGGGGGCGCTCGCCGACCCGGCGACCGCGCGCGCGACCCACCGGCGCATCCTGCGCGCGTGCGTGGCGACGAACGTGCCGTTCCTGGTCGCCCTGCTTCTGCTGGGCGACCCGCTCGCCGCCGTCGTCCTCGCGCTCGTCGTGTTCGGCGTCGTCGCGTACTCCGCCCCGGGACTGCGGTTCAAGGAGCGCCCGTTCCTCGACTCGTTCACGTCCGCGATGCACTTCGCCGGGCCGCTGCTCTACGCGCTCGTCCTCGTGGACGCGGACCTGTCGGCGCGGTCGGTGTGGCCCGTGCTCGTGGGGTTCGTCCTGTGGGGGATGGCGTCGCACGCGTTCGGTGCGGTGCAGGACGTGCGCGCGGACCGCGAGGGCGGCATCGCGTCCGTCGCGACGGCGGTCGGCGCCCACGCGACCGTGCTCGGCGCAGCCGGGGCGTACGTCGCGGCCGCGGCAGTCCTCGCCGTCCTGCCGTGGCCCGGTGTCCTCGCCGCCCTGCTGCCGCTCCCGTACGCCGCCAACGTGCTGCGGTTCCGCGACGTGCGCGACGACGACTGCGAGCGCGCGAACGCCGGGTGGCGCACGTTCCTGTGGCTCAACCTCGTCACGGGCTTCCTCGTGACGATGCTGCTCATCGTGACCGCGCTCGCCTGACCGCCGGGCTTGACCGCGGGGTGCGGCGCAGGGTGCGTCGCGGGGGGACGACGACGGCCCCGGTCCGCGAGGTCGTCGTGGTGCCGGGGCCGTGGTCGGGGGAGCGGGGGCCTCAGGAGAGGTCGCCGTACTCCCAGTGCCAGGGCTCGTTCTTCGAGCCGCCGGCGCGGGCCCACTCGGGGTTGTCCCAGCCGTAGGCCGGCGCGTTGGCGCGCATCCACTCGTACTGCGCGGTGCCGTAGCCCTGGATGCCGCCGCCCAGGTCGAGCGCGAGCGCCCAGCCGTGGTTCGACATGCCGGGGGGCGCGGCGAAGTAGCCGCGCGACGCCTTGACGGCGACCTGCGAGGCGTAGGAGCGGTAGGAGTCCGTCACGGAGAGGTTCACGCCGAACGCCTCGCGGTACTTCTCGTTGAGCGCCTCGATCTGGTGCGCCGCGTCGCAGCGGAGCTGCTCGCCCGGTGCGAACGACAGCTCGCACAGGGCGCTCGCGGGGATCTGCCCGTTGCCGTAGCCCGCCGTGGAGGTCGCCCACTTGTCGAGCTGTGCGGCGATCTCCGCGGCCGACGGCGGTCCGGGCACGACCTCGACGGTCACGCCCGACCCGGCCGCGTCGAGCAGCGTCGACAGCTCGGTGGTCAGGGAGGCGATCTCCTCGGAGGTCGGCACGCCGGTGGGGGACGCGTCGCCGGCCGGCGTGGTCGCGGCGTCGTCGGTGGAGCCGGTCTCGAGGTCGGGCGACGCGGTGGCCGTGTCGGCGGCCGCGGCGTCCTCCTCGGGAGACTCGGTCGCGGTCTCGGCGGACGCGGAGGCGTCAGGAGCGGCGTCGTCGGGGCCAGCAGCGCTCTCGGCCGACAAGGACGTCGCCGGCTCGTCGGACGCGGTGAGGTCGGGCAGCGCCGCGTCGAGCGCGGGCGCCGCGGCGGCAAGCTCTCCGAGCGGGGTGCGCGCCGAGGTGCGGCTCGCGCGGTCGCTGCCGCGCTCGTCGAGCGCGGGCACGCTCTCGGCGAGGACGTCCACCGCGGAGGGGGCGTCGTCCGCCTCGGCCTCTTGCTCGTCGGGCGTGGCGCTCGACGGGGCGTCGGGGTCCGCGGGCTGCGTCCCGACCGAGACGGCCGGGAGGCCGGAGAGGCTGGGCGTCCGGTCGGCGGAGGACACCTCGGTGACGGCCTCGCTGAGGCGCGTGCGGGCGTCCTCGATCTGGGCGACCTGCTCGGGGGTGAGCCCCGCGGCGCCCTCCCCGGTGAGGAACTGCGCGCGCTGGAGCGCGTCGCCCGCAGCCTCGACCGTCTCCGGGTCTGCGGCGACGGTACCGATCGTGGCGGACGCGGGCGTGGCGCTCGCGGCGGTCTCGCCGGAGGCCGGGGTCGCGTCCGCCGTGGTGCCGGTCCCGGCGGCCGACGGCGCGGTGCCGCTCCCGAAGGCCGCCGCGGCGGTGCTCGCCGTGAGCGCGACGGCGGCCACCGCGGCGCCGGCACCGAGCGTGCGGCGGCGGGGCGCGACGCGGGCAGCGCCGTGCGTGCCGCGGCGCGCGGCGGAGGCGAGGGCGGCGGTGAGCGAGGCCCGGCTCGCGGTGTGGCGGCCCATCTAGCGCGCCTCGCCGCGGGCGGCGGCTCGCGCGCCGGTCGTGCTGGTCGTGGTGCGGGCGGTCGTGCGGTGCTGTGCAGTGGTCAAGCGAACGATCCGATCATCGGGCCGTGGTCGCGGGCGGTCGAGCACGGAAGCGCTCCCATCCCTGGTGCACCTGCGCAGGACGGAGCGCTGGGTGACCACGACGGCGTGCGGTCGGGGCGGGACGCACGCGCGCCCTCTCACCACGACGCCGGCAGGCCTGGTCGCAAGGTGGACCCAGGAGGCCTGTCGGCTGTTCCATCTTCAACTAGACACGTGTCCAGCGGGGTGCCGTGACGGGGGGAAGCCTCGGGAATGACGTGCCGACCGTGTGGTCAGGATGTGAAGAGGGTACGTGTCACGCGTCCTGCGTCCCGGGTGACCGCCGAGCCGACGAGGGTGCCGAGGGCGATCCCGAAGACGGCGACGACCGCGTTCGCGATCTCCTGGGCGGCTTCCGGGCCGCCGTTCACCAGGTCGGAGAGGCCCAGCAGGCTGAGCGCCCCGGGCACGAGGAGCCAGAACGCCGGGAGGGTCGTGACGGCGGCGGGAGGTCCGTGCGGCGTCCGCTCCACGAGCGCGGCGAGCGGCGCGATGACGAGGGCGCCCACGAACCCCGCGAGCGGCGCCGCGGCGAGCGCCCCGACGAGCTGGGCCGCGTACGCGCCGAGCAGGACGAGCAGCACCCAGGGGAGCGAGCCGCGCGGCGACGACGCGAAGTACATCTGCCCGAGCCCGACCGCGAGGATCCCCACCCACGGCGCCCACCAGCCGAGCTGGTCCGCGGCGGGGGCGGCGACGAGCGGGCCTGCCACCGCGGCTCCCGCGACGACACCGAACACGAGCAGCAGGAGCTGCGCGACCCCGTAGACGAGCCGGCTCGCGCCGGCGACGATCTGGTTGCTCGTCAGCTCGATCGCGGCGACCGTGAGCACCGAGCCCGGCAGGAACGACACGAGCGGCGGCACGAGCACGCTGAGCGGGTCGTCGCCGAGCCAGGGGTGGACGACGTCGATCGCCAGGAGGGTGACGACGAACGCCGCGACGACGGGCAGGGCGGTGGCGAGCGTCGGCCACCGGGTCCCGAGCCAGCGCAGGGCGCCCACGAGGATCCCGAGCACGAGGTAGACCGGCAGGAGCCGGGCGGTCGGGTTGAGCACGAGGCCGAACCCCACCGTGAGCAGCCCGTGGCCCACGACCGTGAGCACCGCGCCGAACCGCGGCGGCCGCTCGACGATCGCGCGCAGCTCGGCGCGCGCGTCGGCGAGCGGGACGTCGGTCGTGCGCAGGCGGCGCACGAGGGTCGTGAGCGCCCCGATCTGGTCGAGGTTGAGGCCGCTCGCGGCGGCGGCGGCGAAGTCGGCGACCGTGCCGCCCGCCGTGCTGACCCGGACGAAGACGCCCGTCGGGAGGACGAGCGTGCCCACGGTCGACGCGCCCGAGCGCCGGGCGACGGCCTCCAGGTCGTCCTCGACGTCGGTCACGGAGCGCCCGGAGTCGAGCAGCGCGGTCCCGAGCTCGCGCAGGAGGGGGACGAGGTCGGGCGACACCTCGGGCGGCTCCGGGTCGACGACGGGAGGCGGCTCGTCGCCCAGCGCGCGCAGCACGCGTCGCACGACGGACGGGGCGCGGCGCACGTCGTCGAGCCAGCTCGCGTGCCGCCGCCGGGTCAGGGCGTGCCCTCCGCGCTCGCCGCGACGAGCGCGAGCACGGCGCGCGCGTAGGCGTCGGAGGCGTCCGCCGCGGCGAAGGTCCCGACGTCGTCGAGCACCTCGGTGCCGACGACGTACCCGCCCGTCGTCCGCTCGAGCCGCCGGAACGTGCCGCCGAGCAGCTCCCGGAGCTGGCCCTCGAGCGGGTGCCACAGGGCGTCCTCGAGGGCGACCGAGTCGAGCGCCCACTCGGTCGTCCCGTTGAACCCGAGCACGACGCCCGTGTCGAACTCGTGGGGCTCGATCGTCATGTCGCTCACGGTGAAGACGTCGCCGTCACGGCCCGTGGCCAGGAGGCGGAAGCGGTCGCCCGACGCGGGGGACCACCGCACGCCCGCGTCGCGCAGGGCGAGCGCGAGGTCCCACGAGATCATGCCTGCCACGGTAGGCCCGGGCCGCCCGGCGCGCGCGTCGGCCCGCGTCCCGACCCGCGGGACGATCCGTCCCGCGCCCGCGCGCGTTCACGACCCGGAAACACCCGCCACGTTCACTCGTCCCATGACCCACGACGTCCCCGGGGACGCGCGGCGCACCGGCGGAGACCCCGCCCCCGCCCTGCCCCCGAACCTGCTGTCCCCTCCCGGCCCCCACCCGCCCGTCACCGGCACCGGGCCCGTGACCGTCGCGATCGAGCGGCGGGTCCTGCCCGAGAACGTCCCCGCGGTGACGCGCTGGGTGCAGAACGGCGTGAACCTCGCGAACCGCTACCCCGGGTTCCTCGGCTCCGGCTGGGTGCGCGCGTCCGCCGGGTCGCACGACTGGCACATGCTGTACCGCTTCGCCGACGCCGCCACGCTCGACGCGTGGGAGACGTCGCCGGACCGGGTGCGCTGGCTCGCGCAGGGGCGGGACCTCGTCGAGGAGACGCGGGTCGAGCGCCGCACGGGCATCGAGGGCTGGTTCGACGCCCCGACGTCGACCGCGCCACCGGCGAGCGCGACGGTCGCGGCGCCGCCGCGCTGGAAGCAGTCGGTGAGCATCTGGCTCGGGTTCTTCCCGGTGAACCTCGCGTTCACGCTCCTCGTCGGGAGTCTGGTCCCGGCGTGGGACGCCGTGCCGGTCGTCCCGCGCGTGCTCGCCACCACGCTCGTCCTCACGCCCGTCATGACGTACCTGGTCCTGCCGCGGGTCACGCGGCTGCTCGCCCCGTGGCTCGCCCGCCCGCCGCGGTCCGGGGCGCGTCGCTCCCGTCCCGCGGCCCGGAGGTGACGACCCGGCGCCCTGCCTAGCCTGGAGGGATGGACACCGAGATCGAGAACACGACCGACGTCCTCGTCACCCTCGGTGCGGTCGCCGCGGGCATCCTGCTGGCGTTCGTCCTGGGGACGGTGATCTCCGCGGTGGTCCGCCGGGCGGGCCGGCGCAGCGAGCTCGCCCGCGACCTCTCGCGGCGGCTGCGCCGACCGGACCGGGCGGTGCTCACCGTCGTCGCGGTGTGGATCGCGGTCCGCCTGACCACGGACGCGTCCACGCCGTGGCGTCCCGCGGTCGAGCACCTCCTGCTCATCGCGCTCATCGTCGTCGGCGCGTGGTGGGTGGGCGCGATCGCGTTCGTGCTCGAGGACTCCGCGCTCCAGCGCTACCGCATGGACACCGCGGACAACCGGCACGCGCGCCGCGTCCGCACCCAGATCACGGTGCTCCGCCGGCTCACCGTGGCGGTGATCGTCGTGTGCGCGGTCGCGGGCATCCTGCTCACGTTCCCGGCGGCCCGCGCGGCCGGCGCGAGCCTGCTGGCGTCCGCGGGGCTCATCTCCATCGTCGCGGGCCTCGCGGCCCAGACGTCGCTCGCGAACGTGTTCGCGGGCATGCAGATCGCATTCACGGACGCGATCCGCGTCGACGACGTCGTGGTGCTCGAGGGTGAGTGGGGCCGGATCGAGGAGATCACCATGACGTACGTCGTGGTGCACCTCTGGGACGACCGCCGCCTCATCATGCCGTCGACGTACTTCACGACGACGCCGTTCCAGAACTGGACCCGGCGCGCCGCCGACCTGCTGGGGACCGTCGAGCTCGACCTCGACTTCGAGGTGCCGGTGGGCCCCATGCGGGCCGAGCTGCGGCGCCTCCTCGCGCTCACCGACCTGTGGGACGAGCGCGTGGGCATCCTCCAGGTGACCGACGCCGTCGGGGGCCTCGTGCGGGTGCGCGCGCTCGTGAGCGCGCACGACGCGCCCACCTTGTTCGACCTGCGGTGCTTCGTGCGCGAGGGGCTGGTCGACTGGCTGCAGCGCGCGGCGCCGCAGGGCCTGCCCCGCACGCGCCTCGAGCGGGCGGTCGACGCCCTGGAGGTCGGCGGGCCCGACGAGCGGGAGGGGTCGGGTGCTCTCGGGCCGGACGGCGCGGAGGCGCCCGGCGGTCTCGACCACGACGCCGCGGAGGACGGCGCGCCCGTCGCCCCCGCGCGACCGCCCCGGCTCCCTGCCGAGCGCGGGTCGCGCCGCGCCGACGCGCCCGTCGTCCTCGGGACGATCCGACGCGCGGGCCGGGGCGCGGGCGCCGCGCCGAGCGAGGACCCGACGCGGCTCGTGGGCGTCGTCCCGGGACCGGACGGCGGCCTGGGTCGTCCCGACGGCGCTGGAGACGCGAGCTCCGCCGAGGCCGAGGTGCCGGGCGGCACCCGGCCGCTGCCCGCCGTCGGGCACGACGCGTACGACGACGCCACGCCCGAGGCCGCCGAGTCCGCCTTCTTCAGCGGCACGCCCGAGGGCGAGGAGCGCTCGCGGGCGTTCGCCGGGCCCGGCCAGGACGTCATCGACGAGCGCGAGCGCACGGCCGAGCACGGCGTCGTGCCCGACGACGAGCCCGGGAGGTCGGGCGCGGACGACGAGCGGCAGGCCGACGTCCACGGGGACGGCGATCACGGCGACGGCCGACCACGCGGCTGACGGTCGGGGGCGCCGTGCCCCGCCGCGGACCGGGTGCTCGGGCGCGGGGAGTCGCCGTCAGTCGAGCCCGGGGACCTCGACCGTCGCGTCGGCGTAGGGCGCGACGAGGAGCGTCGCGGTGGCCCAGCCGCGCGTGAGGAGCCCGGTGTCCGAGTCGGGCTCGGAGTGACGCTCCGTGCCGGAGTACTGGAGCACGAGGTGCCGGTCGCCGTCCTCGTGGATGTTCGCCTGCACGAGCCCGAACGTGGCGAGGGGCGCCTGCCGCAGCCCCCGCAGCCGGTCGGGCGGGACGTCGGGAACGTTGACGTTGAGCGTGCGCCGTTCGAGCGGGACGTCGCGGGAGCCGTCCCCGTCCATCCAGGCGAGCACGTGGTCGGTGACCAGGCGCGCGGTGTCCCAGTGCTGCGGCTCCGCGGCGTCCACGGAGACGGCGAGCGATCGGATCCCGTGCGTCATCGCCGACAGCGCCGCGCCGACCGTCCCCGAGTGCAGGATCGCGTTGCCGGTGTTGGCGCCCTTGTTCGCCCCCGAGAGCACGAGGTCCGGACGCGGGCCGAACCCGCCGTAGGCGGCGACGAAGGCGATGAGCGCGGGCGCTGCGCGCACCGCGTACGACGTCACGCCGTCGGGCAGGCCGGGCGCGGGTCTCGACTCCACCGCGAGCCGGCCGTCGCGCTCGGCGCCGAGCAGGGACGCGCTGGCGCCGGACGACTCGCGGGCGGGCGCGGCGACGACGACCTCGTAGCCGGCGTCGAGCGCGGCTCCGGCGAGGACCGCCAGTCCGGGGGAGTCGATCCCGTCGTCGTTGGTCACGAGGGCGCGCACGGTGGTTCTCCTCTGTCGTCGGGGATGCGGTCGGTGCTGGGTCAGGCGGGGGCCTCGCGCACCGTGATCCGGCGCGCGAGGCGTTCGATCTGGTCGCGGCGTCCGGTCCCGAGACCGCGCCGCGTGACGTTGAGCGCTCCCGCCGCGGCGCCGAGGCGCACCGCGCCGGGCAGGTCGAGGCCGCGACCGAGCCCGACGGCGATGCCCGCCGTCATGGAGTCGCCCGCGCCCCGGTGGTCGACGGTCGTGATGCGCGGCGTGCGCACGGTGTACGTGTGCTCGCGCGTCACGAGCAGGGAGGGGTCGTGCGCGCGCGAGACGACGACCGCACGCGGCCCGGCGTCGACCATCGCGCGCGCGGCGGCGAGCAGCGCCGCCTCGGTGTCGTCGTCGGCGAACCCTCCCTCGACCATCTCCTCGTGGCTGATCTTGAGCACCGCGCCGGGCGCGTCCGCGACGGCGCGCGCCTGGTCACCGGAGAGGTCGGCGACGACCTGCCGCTCGGACGCGTGCAGGTCGCGCGCGAGGCGCCCGAAGAACGAGGCCGGGACCCCGATCGCGGTCTCCGACCCGGTGAGGATGGTCACCGCGGCGTCGAGCCCGGACACGAGGACGGTGCCGTACAGGTCGTCGACCTCGTGGCGGTTGAGCGGGAACGGGTCCATGGTCACGACCTCCTCCCGGTGCCCGCTCCGCCGGTCGTGGACGTACGCGCCGTTCCCGCCGGTCGTCGTCGCGCGCAGGTCGAGGTTCTCGGCGCGCGCGAGGTGCGCGGCGACCGTCCCCGTCTCGCCGCCGAACGGGCCGCACACGACGACCTGCGCGCCGAGCGAGTACGCCATGCGCGCGAGCCACAGGCCCTGGCCGCCGGGGTGGACGTGCACCTCGGGCGACGTCTCGTACGGCCCGGCGGGCTCGATCTCCACCGTGAGCAGGGGTGTCAGGGCGAGGACGCACACGCTGGGGACGCGGGCGGGTGCGGGGTCGGGCGGGCCGGGAGGGGTGGGGAGCGGACCAGGCGTGGGCGTCGGGGTGGCGCTCATCCGTCCACGCTAGGGCGACCGCGCGCGCTCCACCCGTCGAACCGCGCGTCGAGCCAGCCGACGAGCCGGTCGGGGCGGTCGGTCATGATGGCGTCGACGCCCTGGGTGAGGAGGTCGCCCCACTCGTCGCTCGTGTTCGCGGTCCAGACGTGCACGCGCAGCCCCGCGCCGCGGAGCGTCTCGACGAGGCCGGGCTCGTGCGC
Source organism: Cellulosimicrobium funkei (assembly GCF_001019615.1). Lineage (GTDB taxonomy): Bacteria > Actinomycetota > Actinomycetes > Actinomycetales > Cellulomonadaceae > Cellulosimicrobium > Cellulosimicrobium cellulans_E. The sequence goes on from NZ_JNBQ01000002.1 coordinate 87,971, forward strand.
GAGGAGCGCGACCTCCGGGTTGCAGGCCACGACCCCCAGGTCCGCGCACACCTCGACGAGCTCGGCGAGGCTGTCCGGGTGGAGCGCAAGCAGCAGCGCGCGGTCGAGGTGGCCGGCCGCGTCGCGCAGCGCCGCGACCGTGGGCGGCCAGAACGACTGCACGACCACCCGGTCCGCGATCCCCGCGTCGTCGACCTGCTGCGTCACGAGCACGACGTCCTCGACCGGCCACACGCCCTTGAGCTCGACGAACAGCCCGATGCCCGGGTGCGCGACGGCGAACCGCGTGACCTCCGCGAACGTCGGGACGCGCTGGCCCGCGAACGCGCGCGAGAACGACGACCCGGCGTCGAGCTCCCGGACCTGGGACAGCGTGAGCCCGTCCACGCGGCCGGTCCCGTCTGTCGTCTCGTCGACCACGTCGTCGTGCAGGACGACCACCTGGCGGTCCGCCGTGAGGTGCACGTCGAGCTCGATCGCGTCGGCACCTGCGCGCCACGCGGCCTCGAACGCCGCCAGCGTGTTCTGCGGCGCCACGGACGAGTTGCCGCGGTGCCCGACGACGAGCGGGCGGCCACCGCGGTCGGCGGCGGGCCGGAGCAGGGGAGACGGGTGCGTCGTGCGCTGGTCCGGGGAGCGACCCGGAGAGGTGGGCGGCATGGGGCCAGTCTCGCGCGCGACCCGCGCGGTCGTCCTGCCGGGCCCGCCGCCGGGCGGACCGTTCCGCGAACGTTCACCCGGCGTGCGACCGTCAGCGGCGGCGGCCCGTGAGCGCGAGGAGGTGCGTGAGGTCGTCGGCGCCGTCGTCGACGTCGAGCGGTCCGCGGAACAGCGGGCCTGGTTCGAGGAACGTCGAGCGGGACTCGGCGTAGTGCAGCGCCCACGCGACCAGTGCGGGTTCTCCCGTCTCGTCCGCCCCGACGGCGCGGGCGAGGTCCCACGCGTGCACCACGAGGTCGAACGTCATCTGGGCGCAGTACTCCGCGCCCGACTCGTCGCCGTAGGACAGGTGCACGCGGCGGTCCAGGGCGTCGGGTGCGAGGAACGCCTCGCGGGCCTGGACGGACGCGTCGACCCACCGGTCCACCGGGTCGTCGCCGAGCACGTCGCCCTCGAAGACGGCGCCGACGTCCTCGATCCAGCGCCCGGTGAGCAGCTCGGGCGCCCAGAGCTGCTCGGCCGTGAGGTGGTTGACGAGGTCGCGCACGGTCCAGTCGGCGTCCGGGGTGGGCAGCGACCACTGGTCGTCGCGCAGCGGGCGGACGAGCGCGTCGAACGCGCCGATCGCGTCGCCGTGGGCGGCGAGGACGTCCATGCGCACCTCCCGGGGCTTGAGCCTCCACCGTGGCACGCCGGACCGCGCGCCGCAGGTCGAGCGCGGGCAGGCGGAGCGGTCCCCTCGGCACCCCGGTCGAGCAGCGCGGCCCGCGGCCCCCGGGGACGGTGGGGGCCGCGGGCCGCCGTCTCACACCGACACGACGATCTTCACGTGGTCGTCCTTGTGGTCGATGAGCTCTCGGTACCCCTTCTCCACGACGTCCTCGACGGCGATGCGGCTCGTGACGAACGGGGCGAGGTCGACCTTGCCCTCCTGGACGAGCCGGATGACTGCCGGGTGGTCGTCCGCGTACCCGATGGCGCCCTTGATGGTGAGCTCGCGCAGCAGCACCGTCATGACGTCGAGGGTCGGAGGCGCGGAGAACAGCGCGACGATCTGGAGCGTCCCGCCCGCCTTGAGCGCGTGCGTCAGGGTGTCGAGCACCGGCTGGGCGCCGGAGCACTCGATCGCCACGTCCGCGCCCCGGCCGTCGGTGAGCTCGAGGACGCGCGCGGCGACGTCGACCTCGCGCGGGTCGAGCACGTCGTCGGCCACCCCGGTCTCGAGGGCCTTGGCCTTGCGCGCCCCGCTCACCTCCGTGACGATCGCGCGCGCCCCGATCGCGTGCAGCACGGCGCACGTGAGCAGGCCGATCGGCCCCGCGCCGCCGACGAGCACGGTGTCGCCCGCCTTGGCACCGGACAGCCGGACCCCGTGGTACGCGACCGCGAGCGGCTCGATGAGCGCCGCCTGGTCCAGCGGGACGTCGCCGACGGGGTGCACCCACCGCCGCTCGACGACGATGTGCTCGGACAGCCCGCCGCCCCGACCGGAGATGCCGATGAACCCCATCTTCACGCACGCGTTGTAGAGGCCGTCGCGGCACGGCGGGCACTCGCCGCACACCATGAACGGCTCGACGACGACCGCGTCCCCGACCGCGAGCCCCTCGACGCCCTCGCCGAGCTCCTCGACGACCCCGGAGAACTCGTGGCCGAAGACGACGGGCAGCGTCTCGCCCGACAGCGGGTGCGGCTGCGTCTCGGACGGCGCCGGCGGGAACGGGCCCTCGAGGTAGAGGTGGAGGTCCGAGCCGCAGATGCCCGTCCACGCGGGCCGGATCTTCACGGTCCCCGGCCGGGTCTCGGGCTCCGGGACGTCCTCGATCCGGAGGTCTTCCTTGCCGTGGTACCGCGCCGCCTTTATCGTCCTCACCTCGTCCGTCGGGCCGCGCGCACCGCTCGGTGCGCGGCGGGCGGTCCCCGGACCGGTACTCGGTGAGACCTCGGCGGGCCGTGGCGACCGACCGCACCTCCACGGTAGGTCGGGGTTCGACCGTCACGCCGCGCCGAAGGTCCTCACCGGCGGGGCCGGTCGTCGTCGGTGCTCGCCCGGGAGGCGTGGAGCGTTGTGCCGGAGCGAGGTGCCGGAGCGCGCCGGAACGAGGTGTCGCGACGAGACGCCGGTGCGCGGTGCGGGGGGAGCCGACCCGATACTGGAGCGCGTGACGAGTACCCGCACCCGCCGACCTGTCCCCGAGCCCGCCGGGGGGCGCGCGTGATCGACCGGTGGACATGGCCGGCGTACGTCGGCGTGATCGGCGGTGCGCTGCTCTTCGCGGCGTTCCTCGTGCCCGCGCTCGCGTGGCAGTCGCGCCGGTACGGCGGGCTGAGCGGCCGACGCCTGATCGGTGCCGCGGCCGTCGCCATCTACGGGGTGGCCCTCGTCGCGTACACGCTCCTGCCGCTCCCGAGCGGGGACCTCGCCGAGTGGTGCGCCCAGTACGGCGTCGCCGGCGCCGAGCTCGTGCCGTTCCACTCGCTCGCCGACATCCGTCGCGACACCGCGGGCCTCGGCCCCGGCGCTACCCTGCGCAGCGCGGCCGTGCTCCAGGTCGTGTTCAACGTCGTGCTGTTCGTCCCGTGGGGACTCCTCGTGCGGCGCTACCTCGGGCGCGGCGTCGTCGTCGCGACGCTCTCCGGGCTGGCTGCGTCGGTGCTCATCGAGACGACGCAGTACACCGGCATCTTCGGGCTCATCCCGTGCTCGTACCGGGTGGCCGACGTGGACGACGTGCTGACCAACACGCTCGGAGCGTTCCTCGGGGCGCTCGCGGCCCCGCTCCTGCTGCGGTGGATGCCGCGCGCGGCGGAGCTCGAGGCGCGCCGCGAGGAGGCGCGGGCGGTGACCGTCTGGCGCCGCTGGCTGGGGATGCTGCTCGACGCGCTGCTCGTCACCGCGCTGGGCGTCGTGCTCCAGGTGGCCTACCGCACGGTGCTCTTCGCGCTCGGGCAGCCCCTCCCCGACGGGTCGGACCGGCCGCAGTGGCTGCTCGGCACGCTGGTCCCGTTCGTGCTCGTGTTCGTGGTGCCGACGTTCCTCGGCAGCGGCGCGTCGTGGGGGCAGCGGACCGTGTGGCTCGCGCCGCGCTGGGGAGGCCGTCCCGGCACGACGGCGCAGCGCGTGGCCCGCGCGGCGGCCGGGGGCGCGCTGTGGGGAGCGCTGGGCCTGCTCTCCGACCTGCCGACGGACGTCCCGACGGCGCTCGCGGTCGCGGGCGACGTGGCCGCGCCGGTCGCGTGGCTGTTCGCCGTGGTCTCGGTCGTCGCGGTCCCGTTCACGCGCGGACGGCGTGGGCTCTCCGGGGTGGTGTCCGGTGCGGAGGTCGTCGACGCGCGGGGGACGGCGCTCAGTCCTGCGTGAGGAGCCCGACGGTCAGGGCGATCGCGCCCCAGATCACGAGGCCCCCGCCGACGGCGATGGCCATCCCGTTCGCCCCGGTGGACCCGGCTCGGCGCACGCCGCGGGCGGCCGTCGCGGCGATCGCGAGGCCGGACACGACGAGCACAGCCCCTGCCACGATCCAGAACATCGCGGACACCGTCCCATACGTCCCCTGTGCTCCGCATCGTGGACGGTCGTCCAGGATCGTCCGATCGGGGAGCGCTCGCCCACCTGCACCCCGTCGACCTGCGGGTTCTCTGGTCGGCGGGCTTCACGGAGAGCGAACACACCGACGGCGGCGTGTGCCGAGCCGTGAGACGGCTTGCACCGAGGCGCGGTCACCCCGCACGGTGTGCGGGTGCACCCGACCCCCGACGGCACCCCCGTCCGCCGTGTCCTGTTCCCGGGCCGTCACCACGTCGTCACGCGCTACCAGGTCGACTACCTCCGGGCGCTGCGTGCCGGGCTCGTCCGCGACCTCGACGGGCGCCGCGTGCGCTGCGCCCCGGACGTCGAGGTCGTCTGGGTCGTCACGTCCGCGAACCATGCGGGCACCCGCCGCAACCCGCTGCCGGGCCACCGTCGCGAGGCGCTCGTCGAGAACGTCACCACCCGGGAGGGGCTCGCGTCCGTCGTCGTCCCCGTGCCCGACGTCGCGCCGGACGACCGGTTCGCGCACCTCGTCGTGACGAGCGTCGCGACGGCGACCGGGATCGCGCCCGACCCCGCCGACACCGTCGTCGCGTGCTCGACCCCGGCGCTCGTCGACGCCTACCGCGCGCTCGGCTACCGCGTCGCGGGCGTGGAGCTCGACGCCGCCGAGCCCGGCGGGGAGCCGCCCGCCCGGCCGTGGGACGTCGTCGAGCAGATCGCCGCGGGGGACGAACGCTGGCGAGAGGTCGCGCACCCGGCCGTGCCCGGGTTCTACGCGCGCTACCGGTTCGTCGACGACGTGCGGCGGATCTTCGCCGACCCGGTCGTCTCCGGCGACGGCGACCTCACCTCGACGCGCGACTACCGCACGTACGCCGCCGCGTTCGAGGACGCGTCGGCGCGCAAGTGGGCCCAGGTGGCGCCGCACGTGCGGCCCGGCCGGATCGTCGACATCGGCTGCGCGACCGGCGGCCTGCTCGAGCACGTCGCGCGCGAGCCGCGCCTGCACGAGTCGGACCTGTTCGGGGTCGACGTCGCGCGGCACCTCGTCGCCGAGGCCGAGCACAAGAAGGCGCAGGGGGCGTTCGCGAACCCGCACGTCTGGTTCGTGCAGGCCAACATCCTCGACCGGTCCGTGATGCCCGACGCGACCGTCGACACGACCCTGACGATCGCCCTCACGCACGAGGTCTCGTCGTACGGGGCGGGCGTCCGTGACGTCGAGACCTTCGCGCGCCGCGTCCACGCCCACACCCGACCCGGTGGTGTGTGGATCAACTCGGACGTGTGCGGTCCTGCCGAGCCGGACCGCGTCGTCGTGCTCACGCTGCGGACCGACGACGGCGCCGCGGCCACCGGGGACGGGCCCGGCGGGGCCCGCACGGACCTCGACGACCTCGCGCGCGCGGACGTCGCCGCGTGGGTCGGGGCGTTGTCCACCGACGCGCGCCTGGTCCAGTTCGCGCACGACTTCCCGCGCCTGTCCGGCGCCGCGTTCGAGCCCGAGCGCCTGGCGCCGGGGTCGTGGCGGCTCACGCTGCGCGAAGCCATGGAGTTCCTGACCCGCAAGGACTACGTCGACAACTGGCTGTCCGAGTGCCACGAGCGGTTCTGCGACCTCAGCGGCCCGCGGTGGGCGGACCTGCTCGCGGACGCCGGCTTCGAGCTCGAGCCGGGCAGCGGGGCGTGGCGCAACGAGTGGGTCGTCGAGCACGCACTCGCGCCCGTCGCCGCGCTGCACGACGCCGCGACCGGCGAGCCCGTCGACTGGCCCGACACGCACGTCCTCACCGTCGCCCGCCGCCCCGAGCTCGCCTGATCCCACCCGACCGGGGCCGCGCCGTCGTACGCTCGGAGGCGTGCTCCTCGACGCCCGCACGCTGCGCGGCCTCCAGGACGGGACGGTGACGCTGGCGTTCCGCCGCTGGACGACGCCGCGCGTGAAGGTCGGGACGCTCCAGCGGACGCGGATCGGGGTCGTCGAGGTGACGTCGGTCGAGCGCGTACCCGTCGCCCCGGACGGCGAGCCGCAGGTGTCCGACGACGACGCGCGGCTCGCGGGCATGGCCTCCCCGGAGCGCGTGCTCGCCCGCGGCGCGGCGCGCGAGGGCGACCTGTACCGCGTGGGCATCCGGCTCGCGGGGCCCGACCCGCGCGTCGCGCTGCGCGAGGACGCCGACCTGGACGCGGCCGCCGTCGAGCAGATCCGTGCGAGCCTCGCGCGCAAGGACCGCGCCGCCGCCGCGCCGTGGACCCGGCAGTACCTCGAGCTGGTCGCGGCGAACGAGGGCGTCGTCGCGCGGGAGCTCGCCGCAGGACTGGGGATGGCGCGCGACGACTTCAAGGTGCGCGTGCGCCGGCTCAAGGAGCTCGGCCTCACCGAGAGCCTCGACGTCGGCTACCGCCTCTCCCCGCGCGGCCGGGCCTACCTCGACGCGACGGCGCCCGGCACGTGACGGACCATCGGACTGTCGGTACCTGCTCGCGCAGTCGCGCGACGACGCGCCGGCAGGTGGCGGACGCCTCGACCCGTCAGCGAGAGGTCGCGCTCGACCGCGACGACGTGCTGACAGGTGCGGCGGGCTCGCCGATCGCCGGGAGGCCGTCGATGCTCGTGGAGTTCTTGGTGACCCGGTAGTCGTCGAGCTGCTCGGGCGTCTTGCGACCGGCCCAGCGGTCGAGCAGGTCGCGGTCCTCGACGAGCTCGAGGTGCGGGACGGAGAACCCGCACGAGTCGGAGACGCGCGTGACGTCGACGACGACGATCCCGCGCTGCCCGGCGGTCTCCGCCTTGGCGAAGTGCCCGCGCAGCGCGTCGAACTCCTCGCTCCCGGCCTCGACGTACCGGCCGGTGCCGTGGAACCGGACGATGTTGGGCGGCCCGGCGAACGCGCAGAACATCACGACGATCCGGCCGTTCTCCCGCAGGTGCGCGGGAGCCTCCGCGCCCGACCCGGTGTAGTCGAGGTAGGCGACGCGGTGCGGGTCGAGCACGACGAACGTGCCCGCCATGCCTTTGGGCGAGACGTTGACGTGGCCGTCCGCCGCGAGCGGCGCGGTGCCGACGAAAAACACCGGCTGCGCGAGGACGAACGACGCCAGCCGGTCGGTGATCTCTGCGTGCACGGTGCCCATGGGCCGAGTCTGGCACCGCCGTGGGAGGGCGGGAGTAGCGTCCGAGGGATGGGCGCCACGACACCTCCGGACCTCGACCCCAAGGCAACGCTGCAGCGCTACCTCACGCGCGAGCGGGAGGTGCTGCTGGCGCGAGCGGAGGGCCTGGGCGAGCACGACGTGCGTCGTCCGCTCACCCGGACGGGCACCAACCTGCTCGGTCTCGTGAAGCACGTCGCGAGCGTGCAGGTCGGGTACCTGCACGAGGCCTTCGGCCGCACGCACGACCTGAACCTGCCCTGGTTCGCCGACGACGCCGAGGTCAACGCGGACATGTGGGCCACGGCGGACGAGTCGCGCGAGGAGATCCTCGAGCTCTTCCGCCGCTCGTCGGCGCTGTGCGACGCGACCGTGGCCGAGCTCGAGCTCGACGCGCGCGGCGAGGTGCCGTGGTGGCCGCCGGAGCGTCGGGAGATCACGCTGTTCCTCGCGCTCGTCCACGTGCTCGACGAGGTGGCGCACCACGCCGGCCACGCCGACATCGTCCGCGAGCTCGTCGACGGCGCGGCGGGTGACGATCGCGGCAACCTGCCCGCGCTCGACGACGACGAGTGGACGGCCTACCGCGAGCGGCTGGAGACCTCCGCCGTCGAGGCCGCGCGCCGCGCAGGCGAGCGACCCTGACCGCGAGATCGACCCGCCCGTCGCCAGATCGGCCTTCGGAGGGTCGATCTCGGCCGCTCGGGTCGATCTCGGAGCAGCGTCGCCCCGACGCCGCGGTCAGCCGCGTGCGAGGAGGACCGCGACCTCGTAGTGCGACGTCTGCGGGAACATGTCGAGCACACGCGCGGCTCGCGGGCGCAGCGACGGCATGAGCGCCAGGTCGCGCGCGAGCGACGTCGCGTTGCAGCTCGAGTAGACGACGTGCCCGACGCCGGACTCCTCGAGCCACGTGCTGAGCGTCTCCCCGATCCCACGTCGCGGCGGGTTGACGACGACTAGGTCCGGCACGTCCTGCCGCGACAGCGCGAACGCCGTCGCGTCCTGGGCCAGGAACGTCGTGCGGTCGAGGCCGGCGTCCCGCGCGGTGAGCCGCGCGCTCTCCACCGCCTCGGCGCTCGTCTCGACACCGACGACGTCCCGGTCCGGACCGGCGACGTGCAGCGCGAACCCGCCGACCCCGCAGTAGAGGTCCCAGACCGTGGCGGGCGCGGCGTCGTCCACCCACTCGCGGCCCTGGCGGTAGAGCGCGGCGGCGACGTCGGTGTTGGTCTGGAAGAAGCTCTGCGGGCGCAGGTGCAGGTCGATCCCGTTGACGCGCATGCGCAGCGTCTCGGCGTCCGTGAGGAGGATCTCCGTCTCGCCCTCGACCACGGCCTTGTGCTCGGGGTGCAGGTTCGCGGAGACGACGCGGAGCGACGGCAGGGCGTCGAGCAGGCTCGGCAGGTGCTTGCGGACCCGGGGGAGCGACTCCGTGGACCGGAGGACGAACCGCGCCATGAGGTCGCCGTCGGGGGAGAGCGTGACCAGCACGTACTTGAGCTCGCCGCGGCGGGCGCGCACGTCGTAGGGGACGAGCCGCGCGCGCGTCACGAACTCCGCGAACGCCGGGAACGACGCCTGGAGCGCGGGCGGGTAGAGCGGGCAGTCGGTGAGGTCGACGCCGCCGCCCTCGCCGAGGATGCCGAGCACCGGGGCGTCCGTCGTGCCCGTGACGACCATCTTCGCCTTGTTGCGGAAGCCCGACTCCGCGGACTCGACCGTGGGCAGCCAGGTCAGGTCGGGCGCGAGCGGCGCGAGGAGGTCGGCGCAGTGCCCCTGCTTGCCGGTGAGCTGCGCCGGGTACGCCAGCTCGAGGAGGCTGCACGACCGGCACCGGCCGGCGTCGTAGTGGTGGCACTGCACTCGTTCGAGTCTAGGTGCCACGCGAGCACGGGCGCTGTGGACCTGCGTGGCGAGGTCGTGGGAGCGCTCCCTGGCGTCCGTGGCATCCGTCCGCTACGGTCGTGGCAGCGCTCCCACACCGGTGTGGGACGGCGCTGTCGCCGGGCCGGTCCGGCGAGTGCGGTGACGACGAAGTAACCGAACAAGGAGCAGATCCGGCATGAATCTCGACAGGCGGAGAAGAAGCAGACGAGCGTGGGCCGCGCTGTGCGCGGCGGTCCTCGCGGTGAGCGGGGCGGTCGTCGGTGCGGCGGCCCCCGCGAGCGCGGTCCCGGCGACCATCCCGCTCACGATCACCAACGACTCGGGCAAGGGGCCGATCTACCTGTACGTCCTCGGCGAGCGCGACGGCGTCGCCGGCTGGGCCGACGCGGGCGGCACGTTCCACCCGTGGCCCGGCGGGGTCGGGCCCGTGCCCGTCCCGGCACCCGACGCGTCGATCGCGGGCCCCGGCCCCGGCCAGTCCGTGACGATCCAGCTCCCGAAGCTGTCCGGGCGCGTCTACTACTCGTACGGCCAGAAGATGACGTTCCAGATCGTGCTGGACGGGCGCCTCGTGCAGCCCGCGGTCCAGAACGACTCCGACCCCAACCGGAACATCCTCTTCAACTGGACCGAGTACACGCTCAACGACGACGGGCTGTGGATCAACAGCACGCAGGTGGACCACTGGTCCGCGCCGTACCAGGTGGGCGTCAAGCGCGCCGACGGGCAGGTCCTCAGCACGGGCATGCTCAAGCCGAACGGCTACGAGGCGTTCTACACGGCCCTCGAGAGCGCGGGGTGGGGCGGGCTCGTGCAGCGCGCCCCCGACGGGAGCCGCCTGCGCGCGCTCAACCCGTCGCACGGGATCGACGTCGGCAAGATCTCCTCGGCGTCGATCGACTCGTACGTCACCGAGGTGTGGAACTCCTACCGCACGCGCGACATGGTGATCACGCCGTTCTCCCACGAGCCCGGGACGCAGTTCCGCGGCCGGGTCGACGGCGACTGGTTCCGGTTCAGGAACGGCTCCGGGCAGGAGGTCGCGGCCTTCAAGAAGCCCGACGCGTCGAGCGTCTACGGGTGCCACAAGGACCTCCAGGCGCCGAACGACCACGTCGTCGGGCCCATCGCCCGCACGCTGTGCGCCGCGCTCGTGCGCACCACGGCGCTGAGCAACCCGAACCAGCCCGACGCGAGCAACGCCGGCTTCTACCAGGACGCCCGGACCAACGTCTACGCCAAGCTCGCGCACCAGCAGATGGCGAACGGCAAGGCGTACGCGTTCGCGTTCGACGACGTCGGCGCGCACGAGTCGCTCGTCCACGACGGCAACCCGCAGGCCGCGTACATCAAGCTCGACCCTTTCACGGGCACCGCGACGCCTCTCGGCGACGGAGGAGGCGGCACCGAGCAGCCGAACCCCGGCGGCGGGCTGCCGACCGGCACCGGGACGATCCGCGCCGGCACCGCGCTGTGCCTCGACGTGCCGTGGGCGGACCCGACCGACACCAACCAGGTCCAGCTCGCGACCTGCAGCGGCAACGCGGCGCAGCAGTGGACGCGCGGGTCCGACGGGACCGTGCGGGCGCTGGGCAAGTGCCTCGACGTCGCCCGCAGCGGGACCGCGGACGGTACCGTCGTCTGGATCTACACGTGCAACGGGACGGGCGCCCAGAAGTGGGTCTACGACTCCGGCACCCAGGCGCTGCGCAACCCGCAGTCCGGCAAGTGCCTCGACGCCCAGGGCGGCGCGCCGCTCCGCGACGGCCAGAAGGTCCAGCTCTGGACCTGCAACCAGACCGAGGCCCAGCGCTGGTCGTTCTGACGCCGTGGGGTTCCTGACCCGGTAGCACGCCCGGTGCCCGATGACGCCCGCTCGCGGGACGTCGTCGGGCACCGGTGTGCGCGGGCGCGACCGGGGCGACCCGCGCGGTGTCCGCGGGGCGTCAGGCCGGCTTGGTCGCCTTGCCGTCGAGCCACAGGGTGTCGGACTCGTCGCGGTGCGTGCCGTCGGACCCCACGTGCTTCGAGGAGATCTGCGGCCCCTTGGTGATGACGTGCACGATCGCCATGCCGTGCCCGCGCCCCAGGCCGTAGTCGTCCTTGAGCCACTCGAGGATCGGCGTGGCCTTCGTGGTCTCGTCGAACCCGCGCTCGTGCGCGAGGTCGACCAGCTGGCGCGGGGTGAGGCCGGTCTTGTCCTCGACCGCGTCGAGATAGGCCTGGAAGGACATGCGTGCTCCTCGTCGTCGGGGGCGGGCCGCTCGACCCGCCGGTGAACCTACCGACGGTCGCCCACACGCCGACTCATCGGTCGGGCGGCGGCGACCTCCGTACGGGCCGGGGCGGTCGGCTGCCCGACCGGAGCACGTCCGTCACCGCGTTCTCCACGAGCACCGGCACGAAGTCGCGGACGTGCGCGGTCTGGTACCGCCCGAGCTCCGCGAGCACCTGGTCGCGCACGTCGTCCACCGGCACCTCCGGGAAGCGCGCACTGATCCGCTCGACCACGACGTCGATCTCGCGGTCCTCGTCCTCGATCGCCATGACCCGACGCTCCGGCCCCGCGGCGCGGCGCACAACCAACAACGGATGAACACACGGCGCACGCGACGCGCCGACCGGCGCCTGTGCGCGGTCCTCTGCTCCCGATACGCTCGGGCAACCGATGTGGACGATCCTCGTGCTGTGCGCGTCCTCGCACTCCTGGCCGCTGCGGTGTGGCCGGCGGTGCAGCGCCGTGGTGCCCCCGGTCGCCGGTCCCGCACCGTTCTCGCCGCCACGACCGCCGTGCTCGTGCTGGTCCTGATGCTCGTGACCGTGGCGCCTCGCGACGTCACCGACGACGGGCAGCGGTACACGTGCATCGAGGAGCCCCTCGGCGGGCTGAACCCGCTGTCGTCCGACGCGACCGACGCATGCGTCCAGGCCAACTGGACCGTGATCGCCGTCGTGCTGCTCGGGTGCGCGGTCCTGGTGGCCCTGGAGCATCTCGTCCTCCGCCGTCGCGCCCGATGATGCGGCGAAAGGTCCGATGGCGGGTGCGGGCCCTCCCGGAAGCGCCGCCTCGCGGTGGTCGCGGGGGCGTCCTATGACTCCCCGGCACCTGGAGCCCCAGCGGCGATCGACCCGCCTCGGTCGTCAGCTTCTCGACTGGTCTGCCGTCGCGTACCGATGGGTGGGCGGACTGCCGTGGGAGCGGCTGTGGCTGCGACCGGTGTTGCTCGTGGCGTTGCTTCTCCTGGCGTCGTCTTGCGGCGGCGCTCTCGGGAGTGTCGCCATGTTGCTGGGCGTACCGGTCGAGCCGTGGTTCTGGTGGGGGTTCGCGCTCCCGGTGGTCGCGGTGACGCTCTTCGGGCTCTACGCCCTGTGTGGGTGGCTGTCCGCGCTGGATCGATTCGGGGCGCGGTGGCGTACTCATCGGTGAGGTCCGGGCAGGGCTGTGGCGTGGAAGAGTGTGCCCGTGCCCGTGCTCGTCGATGTCCTGCTGCTGCTCGCGCTGGTCACGGCGCTGCTCGCTGCGGTGCTCCTGCGCTCGGCCTACGTGGTGACGCAGGACCCACGACTGCGTCGTTCCCTCGCGACCTGGGGTTGGCCCCTTGCCGCGACAGCCGTGGTTCTCGGTCTCGTGGTGCTGGCACTCGACGGCGCGTAAGCCCGCCATGTCCGCAGGTCGAAAGAGGCTTTGGGGGTGAACATCGGCCTGCGGCGAACCAGCGCCCCCAGATCGTTGCGATTCCCATGGTCGTGGTGGGCCCCGTGGGGTTCGAACCCACAACCTACGGATTAAAAGTCCGCAGCTCTGCCAGTTGAGCTAGAGGCCCTGGACGCCGACCAGCGCCCACGCACAGGCTACCCGCGGGCCGGGTCGGCAGTTCGCATCGACGTCGGCAGCCCTGGTCGAGGTCGGCAACCCGGCTCGCCGATCTGGGCAGGAGCTGCCGAACTCGCTCCGAAGGTCCCGCTGTGCGCGCGGGCGCGGACCCTACGTGGGTCATGGAGCGCTGTCACGCGCAGTCTTGCTCCGTGAGAAATTCGGTGAGAATCGGGCGATTCGCTTGCGAGCGGCGCGCGTTCTTGTTTCGGTGGAGTGGACCGAGGAGCCCGCGGGAGGGTGCACCGACGGCAGGTCACGCCGGCCAGGCGTGAGCCGCACGGACGTGTCCCGCAGGGTTCCGCCCGGCGACGAGAGGAGCTCTCGTGCTCACCCTGACCGACAACGCCCGTACCGCTGTCCACGACCTGCAGACCCAGGCCGGTGTCCCAGAGGGAGGCGGTCTGCGGATCGCCGAGTCCGCGGACCAGGCGGGCAGCTTCGAGCTCGCGCTCGTGCCCGCCCCGCAGCCCGACGACACGGTCGTCGAGGACGGCGAGGCGAAGGTGTTCGTGGAATCCGCCACGGCCCCGACGCTCTCGAACCTCACGCTCGACACGGACCCGAACGCGCAGGGCCCGGCGTTCGTCCTGACTCCTCAGGGCTGACCCACCAGTTCTACCGGCGCCCGCGCCGGACGATCTCGACGACGCGTCCTCCTCCTCCAGGCGCGTCCTCGGTCGCACGACGGGCCGTCCGCTCCGGCGGGCGGCCCGTCGTCGTGTCCGGGGAGGTCGGCTCAGGCCGCCGGTCCCACGATCCACGACCCGCCGAGCACGGCGGCCCCGAGCGTGACGACGAGGAACACCCCGACCCAGAACAGCCCGGGCACGTGCGTGAGGCGCGCGAGGATATCGGCGTCGGACGTCGCCGCCCGTCCGCGCGACCGCTCGCTCTGCAGCTCGAGCACCGGCCGGACCGCGCCGAGCAGCAGGAACCACGTCACCGCGTAGGCGACGGCGCTCTGCACGTCGGGCGACGCCCACCACGACACGCCGACCAGCGCGGCGCCCGTGACGAGCACCGACCACAGCCCGAACCAGTTGCGGATCTGCAGCAGCATGAGGGCGAGCAGCACGACGAGCAGCCACAGCAGCCCGACGGCGTAGCCCTGCCGCAGGAGCGCGGCGGCGCCGAGCCCGATGAGGCCCGGGCCGACGTAGCCCATGAACGCGGTGAGGATCATGCCGAACCCGCGCGGCCGGCCCGACGACACGGTGAGCCCGGACGTGTCGGAGTGCAGCCGGATGCCCGAGAGGCGCCGGCCGGTGAGCAGCGCGGCGAGCGCGTGCGACGCCTCGTGCGCGATCGTCACGACGTGCCGCGCGACGCGCCAGACCGGCGTGACGAGCACGACCGCCAGGGCGAGCGCGCCCATCGCCACGACGACGGCGGTCGCCGGGGGAGCGACGGGCGTCGTCGCGGCCTCCCACACCCGCCCGACGACGTCCCCCACGGAGGAGGCGACGTCGCCCCCCGAGGTGGTGCCGCCGTCGGACAGCACGGCTCGGGCTACGGCGAGGGAGGGCGTCAGCGCGGGCACGCGCGCCATTCCACCACAGCCTGCTGTGCCCGCGGACGACGCGACGAGACGCACCTCACCCGTGCTCCGGCGTCAGGCATGAGACACTGGAGGTACGAGGGCAGCGCGATCCCGCGCGCCCCGCGTCGTGGAGATCCCCCCGGATTGCGTGCGGCGGACCCCGACCTTGAGCCCCGAGAGGCCCATCACCCGTGACTTCCTTTGCCGATTTCGGCCTGCCCACCCCTGTCGTGCGCGAGCTCTCGCGCCAGGGCATCGACTCCCCGTTCCCCATCCAGACCGCCACGCTGCCCGACTCGCTGAAGGGCCGTGACGTCCTCGGCCGCGGACGCACGGGGTCCGGCAAGACGCTCGCGTTCTCGCTGCCGACCGTCTCACGCCTGTCGTGGGCCAAGTCGTCGCGCCAGCCGCGCCGACCCCGCGCCCTCGTGCTGTGCCCGACGCGCGAGCTCGCCAACCAGATCAACGCCACGATGGAGCCGGTCGCCAAGGCGCTCGGCCTCGTGACGACGACGATCTTCGGCGGCGTCGCGCAGTCGCGCCAGGTCGCCGCGCTCGACAAGGGCGTGGACATCGTCATCGCGTGCCCCGGCCGCCTCGAGGACCTCCTCAACCAGCGCCTGCTCACGCTCGACGCCATCGAGATCACCGTGCTCGACGAGGCCGACCACATGGCCGACCTCGGGTTCCTGCCCGGCGTGAAGCGCATCATGGACAAGACCCCCAAGCAGGGGCAGCGCATGCTGTTCTCCGCGACGCTCGACAACGGCGTGGACCAGCTCGTCAAGCGCTACCTCAGCAACCCGGTGCGCCACTCGGTGGACGACGCCGCGGCCGCGCCCCCGCAGATGACGCACCACATCCTCGCGGTGCGCGACGCGGACGCGAAGAAGCAGATCGTGCACGAGCTCGCGTCGGGCACCGGCCGCCGCGTCCTGTTCATGCGCACCAAGCACCAGGCGAAGAAGCTCGCGAAGCAGCTCACCGCGGCGGGCGTGCCCGCCGTCGACCTGCACGGCAACCTCGGCCAGGGCGCGCGCGAGCGCAACCTCGAGGCGTTCTCCTCGGGCGCGGTGAAGGTGCTCGTCGCGACGGACATCGCGGCGCGCGGCATCCACGTCGACGACGTCGAGCTCGTCGTGCACGTCGACCCGCCGGCCGAGCACAAGGCGTACCTGCACCGCTCGGGCCGCACCGCGCGCGCCGGGTCGGAGGGCGTCGTCGTCACCGTCATGCTCCCGGAGCAGCGCGGCGACGTGCGCGACCTCACGCGCAAGGCGAAGATCACGGCTCAGCCGAAGCCCGTCGCCCCCGGCGACGCGACGATCAAGGGCCTCGTCGGCGAGGTCGCGGCGTACGTGCGCCCGGCGGACATCACGCCGCCCCAGACGCAGGCGAAGCGTGGCACCACGTCCACCAACGGCGGGTCGCGCGCGTCGCGCCGCAACCGTGGCGGTCAGGGCGGCGGTCGTCCCGCGGCCCAGGGCGCCGGTCAGGGCACGACGGCGCAGCGCGGCCAGGGCGGTCAGCGCCCGGCGGGTGCGGGTCGTCCCGAGGGCGGCGGCAGGAACGGACGCGGCGCCTCGGGCACCGGGAACGGCGCGGCTGGTCAGGGCGGCGGCCGTCGTCGCGGCGGCCGCGGTCGCGCGCAGCGCCCCGCCGGCGGTTCGGGCACGGTCTACTCGACCTCCACCCCGCGCTGACGCCCCCCAACGCTGAGTGCATGAAATAGTCGCGGTCGAACCGATTCGGCCGCGACTATTTCATGCACTCAGCGGGTGGGTGGGGCGGGAACACCGGGGCTCTGCGCGCGGTTGGGACCGTCGGAGGTGGATCATGACCAGCCAGACCCACGAGAACCAGCCCTACGACGTCGTGAAGACCGACGACGAGTGGCGTGCCGAGCTGTCCCCGCAGGAGTTCGCCGTGCTGCGGCAGGCGGGGACGGAGCGCGCCTGGACGGGCGAGCTGCTCGACGAGAAGCGCGTCGGCGTCTACGCGTGTCGCGCGTGCGGCAACGAGCTGTTCCGCTCGGACACCAAGTTCGACTCGCACTGCGGGTGGCCGAGCTTCTTCAGCCCGCTCGCGGGCGACCGCGTCGAGCTCCTCACCGACCGCAGCCACGGCATGGTGCGCACGGAGGTGCGCTGCGCGCGCTGCGGGTCGCACCTGGGCCACGTGTTCGACGACGCGCCCCAGACCCCGACGGGCGACCGGTTCTGCATGAACTCGGTCAGCCTGACCTTCCAGGCCGGCGAGGAGTGACCGACCGGGCGACGGCCCACGTGTCGACCGCGCACGCGAGGCCGACGCCCACGAGATAGCAGACCAGGTCCCGCACCGCGAACGTGCTGCCCAGCAGCCACGTCGCGGGCGGGACCGCGTCGTTCACGGCGGCGGCCAGCCCCGTTGCCTGGAGCGCCTCGACCGCCCAGCACCAGCCGAGCGCGAGCGAGCCCGCGACGAGCGGGCGGGTGCGCGCGAGCACGAGCACCACGAGCACGTAGGTCGCGACGGCGTAGAGGACGTCACCGCCGACGTCCCCCCACGGGTCGGGCACGCGCGTCGCGACGAAGAACCCCGCGAGCACGACGACCCCGAGCACCAGGGCGACGACGAGGCGCCGTCGGCGGGGCCGCGTGGGTACCGGCGAGACACCGGGGCGGGGCGAGCGCGCGCCGTCGTGCGCCGTCACGCGAGGTCAGCGCGAGGCGTCACCGGTTCGCGGCCCAGCGCACGACGTCCTCGGAGTACCGGTGCAGCAGCGCCGCGAGCGTCGCGACGTCGGCGCGGTCCCAGCCCTCGAGCGCCTCGGTGATCGAGATGACCCGGCCGCTGTGCGCGGCGTGGAGCCGGGCCTCGCCGTCGGGCGTGAGCGTGATGAGCTGGCCGCGCGAGTCGTCGGGGTCGACCTCGCGCGCGACGAGGCCCAGGGCGTGGAGCCTGCTGAGCTGGCGCGAGATCGTCGCGCGCCCGACGCCGAAGTGCGCGGCGAGGTCCGACCCGCGGATCCCGGGGTGGTCGGCGATGTGCGCGAGGAGCGGGTACGCGCTCGCCTCGAGGTCCGGGTGGATCCGGCGCGCCATGGCGGTCGCCGCCGCACCGCCGCGGCGCAGGAGGACCCGCAGCTCGCGTTCGAGGTCGACGTACGCGACGTCCGGCTCTGCGTCGCGGGTGGCGTCGGGAACGGTGCGGGTGGGAGCGGTCTCGGCGGGCACACGCCCATCATGACGCCCGGGACGGCACGCGGTCACGCTCGTCCGGAAAACCTCACCCGCTGGACGACCGACCAACACGCTGAATGCATGAAACAAGCGGCCCCGAACCGATTCGAGACCGCCTGTTCCATGCACTCGCGTGCGGGGTGGGTCAGCGCGAGGAGCGCGTCCCCGCCTCGTCTACGACGCCCGCGGGCTCGTACGCCTCGAGGAGCGTCGACTCCGTCTCCTCGGCCGGCGTCACACGGCCCGGGGTCGCGTCGACCGGGGCGTCCGAGCCGAGCAGGGCCGCCTCCTTCTCGAGGCGCTCCTGCAGGCCGGTCTTGGTGCCGAGCGGCACCTCCTTGAGGAACGACACTGCGATCAGCGCGACGAGCGCGAGCGGCACGGCGACGAGGAAGATCTCGGCGATGCCGTCGCCGTAGGACTTCTCGACCAGGTCCTTGATCGGCGCGGGCAGGGTCGAGACGTCGGGTACGGCGTTGCCGCCGCCCATCGAGTCGGCCGGGATGCCGAGCTTGGTCAGGCCGTCCTGGATCGACGTCGTGACCTTGGTCGCGAGCACCGCACCGAGCACGGAGACGCCGATCGCGCCGCCCAGGCTGCGGAAGAACGCGACGGTCGAGGTGCCGGCGCCCATCTCGTCCACGTCGAGCGTGTTCTGCACGGCGAGCACGAGGTTCTGCATGAGCATGCCCATGCTGACGCCGAGGAAGAACAGGTAGACGCTGATGAGCGTGAAGCTCGTGTGGTAGTCGATCGTCGACAGCGCGAACAGCGACGCCACGAGGACCGCGCCACCCGTCACCATGAAGGCCTTGTAGCGGCCGTAGCGCGTGATGAGCTGACCGAACAGGGTCGACGCGACGAACGTGCCGACGATCATCGGGATCGTCAGGAGACCCGACTCGGTCGGGGTCTTGCCGCGCGCCACCTGCATGTACTGGCTGAGGAACACGGCGGTGCCGAACATCGCGACGCCCACGGCGACCGAGGCGACGACCGCGAGGACGAACGTGCGGTTCTTGAACAGGTGCAGCGGGATGAGCGGCTCGGGGGTCACGCGCTCGACGAGCACGGCACCGACGAGCGCGAGGACCGCGCCGCCGACCATCGCGAAGGTCTGCCACGAGAGCCACTCGAAGTTCTGCCCGGCGAACGTCACCCACAGCAGGAGCGAGGAGACGCCGGCGCTGATGAGGATCGCGCCCCAGTAGTCGATCCGGACGACGCGGCGCGCGACCTTCGGCAGGTGCAGCGTGCGCTGGAGCACGATGATCGCGGCGATCGCGAACGGCAGCCCGACGAAGAAGTTGAGGCGCCAGCTCACGGCGTCCGTGAGCACGCCGCCCAGGAGCGGGCCACCGATCTGGCTGACGGCCATGATGCCGCCCATGAGGCCCATGAACTTGCCACGCTCGCGCGGCGAGATGATGTCCGTGATGAGCACGGTGGCGAGCGCCATGAGGCCGCCCGCGCCGATGCCCTGGAACGCGCGGAGCGCGATGAGCGTGCCGACGTTCTGCGACAGGCCGGCGAGCGCCGAGGAGACGACCGCGACGACGAGCGCGACCTGGATGAGGACCTTGCGGTTGGTGAGGTCAGCGAGCTTGCCCCAGATCGGGGTCGAGATCGTCATGGCGAGCAGGGTCGACGTGACGACCCAGGTGTAGGACGACTGCGATCCGTCCAGGTCGCTGACGATCTTGGGGAGCGAGCTCGAGACGATCGAGCTCGCGAGGATCGCGACGAACATGCCGAGGAGGATCCCGGAGAGGGACTCCATGACCTCGCGACGGGTCATGGACGTCTCGGTCCCGCCGGGCGGGGCGGTGCGTTCTGGAGTGGTGCTGGTCATGAGGCGCTGAGTTCCTTCTGCTCACGGGGCCGTGTCGGAGCGGCCGTGTCGTGCGGCGGTGTCGTGGGGCGGTGTCATGTGGTCGTGGCCGGTCGCGCGGCGGCGCGGTCGGCGGTCGAGGGCGTGCCCGACGGCGGTGGTGCCGCCGGGCGCCGTCGGTCACCCGGTCGTGCGGGGAGCGTCGTGGCCGGCGACGACCGCCGCGGCGACGCGCTCGATGTGGCGCGTGGCCTCGACGATCTCGTCGTCGTGCCACTCGGCGAACGTCGTGGCGGCCAAGGCGTCGATGTGCTCGTAGGCCCGCAGGACGAGCGTCCGCCCGTCCTCGGTGAGCTCGACGGTCCGGGCGCGCCGGTCGTCGTCGTCCACCGTGCGGCGGACGAGGCCCTCGTCGACCAGGTGGCTCACCTGGCGGCTGGCCACGGACAGGTCGACGCGGAGCCTCGCGGCGACGTCCCCGAGCTGGACGGGACCGCACCGCTGGAGCATGCGGAGCAGGCCGAACGACGACCGCGGGATGTCGAGGTCGCGCGCGATGCGGACGGCCGACTCGCGCTGCGCGCGGGCCAGCTCGTCGAGGGCGCGGATGAGGCCCGCCGCGGGGGACGGGTCGGGCGCGAGATCGGGGGCCGCGGTGGTCGCGGAGGGGGTGACGACGGGCACGAGTACTCCTTGGTTGCTGCAGGCAAGCATACGCCTCGCAGTTGCTTTCAGCAACCATTGTCCGGAGCAAGGAATTCCCGGGGCGTCCCGTCGAGGCCCGAGACGGCCGAACCCGGGGTCCGTCCTCACCCGGCGTGCACCGTGAGGACCGACCCCGGGTCCGGGACGAACGGCGTCAGTGCGCGGCGCGACCCACGCGCTCGTCGCCCATGTCCTCGAGCTCCACGCCCTTGGTCTCGGGCACCTTGCTGAAGACGAAGACGAACGACAGCGCCGCGAAGATCGCGTACATGAGATAGGGGATCGAGGCGCCGAACGCCGACAGCATCGGCGGGAACGTCAGGGTGATCGCGAAGTTGGCGAGCCACTGCGCCATCGCCGCGACGCCGAGCGCGGCCGCGCGGATGCGGTTCGGGAACATCTCGCCCAGCAGCACCCAGACGAGCGGCCCCCACGAGGCCCCGAAGAACACGACGAACGCGTTCGCGGCGACCAGGGCGATGGGGCCCCACGGGTCGGGCAGCGTGATGTTGTCCCCGCTCCCGCTGGACTGCGTGAAGGCGAGCGCCATGATGCCCAGCGAGAGCGTCATGCCCGCCGAGCCGATAAGCAGGATCGGGCGACGGCCCACCTTGTCCACGAGCGCGATCGCGATGAACGTCACCGCGACGTTCGTCACGGACGTGATCGTCGAGACGAGGAACGACTGGCTCTCGTCGAACCCGACCGCCTGCCACAGCGTCGTCGAGTAGTAGAAGATCACGTTGATCCCGACGAACTGCTGGAACACCGAGAGCAGGATGCCGACCCACACGATCGGCTTGAGCCCGAACGTCGAGCCCTTGAGCGTCCCCTCCTGGGCGTTCTTCTCGTCGACCGCGATCGAGCGGTGGATCTGCGCGATGCGGTCGTCGACGTCCTCCTCGGGTCCGAGCACCGACTCCAGCACGGCGCGCGCCTCGTCGTCACGACCCTTCGCCACGAGGTAGCGCGGGGACTCGGGGATCCGCAGGGCGAGGATGCCGTAGACGGCCGCCGGGATCACGCACACGAGGAACATCCACCGCCAGGCCTCCCACCCGAACCACAGCTCGTTGGCGGCTCCGCCGGCCGTCTCGGCGAGGAGCTGGTCCGACAGCAGAGCCGCGAAGATGCCGACCGTGATCGCGAGCTGCTGCAGCGACCCCATGCGGCCACGCAGGCGGGCCGGCGCGATCTCGGCGATGTACGCCGGCGCGATGACCGACGCGATACCGATGCCGACACCGGCCATGAAGCGCCAGATCGCGAGGTCGAACGCCGACCAGGCGATCGCGGACAGGATCGAGGAGACGAAGAACAGGATGGCGCCGAACACCATCACGCGCGTGCGGCCCCAGCGGTCGGCCAGCTTGCCGCCCGACCACGCGCCGAGCGCGCAGCCCAGGAGGGCGATCGCGACGACGAGACCGGTGACCGCGGAGTCGAGGTCGAACTGCCCCTCGATCGCGGCGACGGCACCGTTGATCACGGAGCTGTCGAAGCCGAAGAGGAAGCCGCCGACCGCGGCGGCGACGGCCAGACCGATGGCCTTGCGGTGGGCGCTGCGTGCGCTCACGGTCCCGTGACCTGCTGCGTCGCTGCTCGACATCTCTCCTCCGCTCCTTCCGGAGCCGGTAGGAGGCCCCTTTCGTCACTGTAGGACGGGGTGCTCGCGGTGGCGCGGTGAACGGGGTGCGGCGAACGTCACGCGCGCGCGCCGGGGCGCGCAGGGTCGTTCGGGGCGCCGCGCCGGTGCGACCGCCCCCGCGCCGGGTGGAGACTGGGCGCGTGCCCGACGACGCCTCCACCACCCCCGGACCCCGGCCCGACCCCGGCCGGTCCGACCGCACGCAACGCCCCCGCCGCCCGGCGATGCTCGACCCGCGCGACGCCGACGAGCTCCCCGGCGAGCTCGACCCCGCGCTGCGCGACCAGGTCGCGCACACCACCGCGCACGCGATCGTGCACCGCGCGCGCGACACCGAGGACCCCCAGGTCGTCGAGCGGCTGGTCCACCTCGTCGAGACCGAGGGGCTCGACGTCGTCGCCGGCCTGTGGTCCGACGCGGCGCCGAACTCCCTGCCGGGCGCGCTCTGGCGGCTCTACGTGCTGCGCGAATGGGTGCGCCGCGACCCGCAGACGGTGGCGCTGCGCTACCGGCTCGGGGTCGACGCCGCGCCGGTCCACGAGGCCATCGCCGGCGTGCCACGGCCGCCCGGGCCCCAGGACGTCCGCGACCTCGCCGACGCCGTGCTCTCCGGCGTGTTCACCGGCGACCTCGCTGTCGCGCTCGAGCGTGCCGGGTCGTTCTGCCGGATCCTCGCGACCGGCGCCGCGTTCGACGCCGACGCCCGGGAGGTCGCCGACCCGGACGGCGCACTCCGCATGACTCGCGGGGCGGGCTCTCTGCTCCGTACCGCGCAAGAGCTCGAGCACGCCGCCGAGCTCTGGCGCGCCGACCGCCTCGACTGACCCTCCTGCGGCCGCCCGGTTGCCGAGGGAGGACCCCGGTCGCGCGAGGTAGAGCCGTGGTTCTTGTGCTCGACGGCGCGTGGTTGCGTTGGGTGGTCGGGGTGGGTGGTGGTGCCGCGTCTACCATCCGCCGCTCGTTCCTCGCGGCTCCCGCCAGGCCCGCCACGACGCGGCACCACCACCCACCCCGCCCTACGTCGTCTCGCCCTGGTCGTCCCGCACCTCGGGCGACCGCCCGCGGTGTCGGTTCAGCCCTCTCCTCTGGGTAACCAGGGTTCTACCCCGGTCGACCGGGGTCCTACCTCGGGTGGGTGGGGCGGAGGGTGGGGGAAACGGGGCGGGTGCGCACGTCGGGGGGTGGGGTTCTCGCGGAGCGCGAACAGCGGGTCGGCTGGGTACCTCGCGGGGCGTCCGGCACGTACGATGGTTCACGACGCCGGGCCGCGGTAGCCCCGGGCTCCACACTCAGCCGCTACGAGCGGCCACGCGCCGAGAGGCGCTCCCGGTCCGGCGTCACTACTTCCCCTCCTGGTGCGAGCGCGACGGCGCACCAGGAGGGTCGCCGCCCCGGCGAGGACGCCGGGCGCGGGCTGTGAGCGTCCTGAGGATGCGGGACCTTCGCCCCGACGATTCCAGCATCGCTCCGCGCGTCGGCTACATTTGACGAGAGTTCGACGTGCGTTCATCCAGAGATCATCCGACCCGAGATCG
Source organism: Cellulosimicrobium funkei (assembly GCF_001019615.1). Classification (GTDB taxonomy): domain Bacteria; phylum Actinomycetota; class Actinomycetes; order Actinomycetales; family Cellulomonadaceae; genus Cellulosimicrobium; species Cellulosimicrobium cellulans_E. The sequence goes on from NZ_JNBQ01000002.1 coordinate 111,569, forward strand.
TGACCACCCCGGCCGACCGGCCCGTCCGGCGGCCGAGCGGCCCTTGTGGCCGACGCCAGCTCAGACCCCTACCCCGCGTCCCTTCCGGAGCCTCCCGTGCGCCTGCGCCTGACACCGCGCGACACCTCGTTCTTCGACCTTCTCGCCGCCTCGGCGCAGCACCTGGTCACCGGATCAACGCTCCTCGCGGAGCTGCTCGGCGCGGACCGTCCGACGCGCAAGCAGCTCGCGAAGCAGCTCAGCGAGACCGAGCACCTCGCGGACGACGCGACGCACTCGATCATGCGTCGGCTCAACCAGACGTTCGTCACGCCGTTCGACCGGGACGACATCTACGCCCTCGCGTCGGCGCTCGACGACTGCATGGACTTCATGGAGGAGGCGGCCGACCTCATCGTCCTCTACAAGGTGGACGAGCTCCCGGCCCGCGTGTCCGAGCAGGTCCAGGTGCTCCAGCGCGCGTCGGAGCTCACGGCCGAGGCGATGCCGCGCCTGCGCTCCATGGACGACCTCCCCGAGTACTGGGTCGAGGTCAACCGCCTGGAGAACCAGGCGGACAAGGTCCACCGCAAGCTGCTCGCCGAGCTCTTCGACGACGTGTCCGACCCGGTCCTCCTCATGAAGCTCAAGGAGATCGTCGAGGTCCTCGAGCAGGCGGCCGACGCCTTCGAGAAGGTCGCGAACACGGTCGAGACCATCGCCCTCAAGGAGTCCTGAGCCCCGTGGAGGCAGTGCTCGTCGTCGTCGTCGTGGCGTTCGCCCTGGCGTTCGACTACACCAACGGGTTCCACGACGCCGCGAACGCCATCGCGACGTCGGTCTCGACCAGGGCCCTCACGCCGCGTGCGGCGCTCCTCATGGCGGCGGTGTTCAACCTCATCGGCGCCCTGCTCGGCACCGCGGTCGCGCAGACGATCGCGGAGGACATCGTCGCGGTCAACGACGTCCCACCCCATCAGGGACTCGTGATCGTGCTGTGCGGTCTCGTCGGCGCGATCACGTGGAACCTCATCACGTGGTGGCTGGGGCTGCCGTCGTCGTCGACGCACGCGATCATCGGCGGTCTCGCGGGCGTCGGCATCGCGTCGGGGATCACGGTCCACTGGGACGCGATCCTCGACAAGGTCGTGCTCCCCATGGTCTTCTCGCCCCTCATCGGCTTCGGTCTCGCGTTCGCGCTCATGGTGCTGCTGCTGTGGGTGTTCCGGAACGCGGCGCCCGCCCGGGCGTTCCGCCGCTTCCGCATCGCGCAGACCGCGTCGGCGGCGGCGATGGCCCTGGGCCACGGTCTCCAGGACGCGCAGAAGACGATGGGCGTGATCGTGCTCGCGCTCGTCGCGGGCGGGTTCCAGGACGACAACACGATCCCGCTGTGGGTCAAGCTGTCCGCGGCGACCGCGATCTCCCTCGGCACCTACGCCGGCGGGTGGCGCATCATGCGCACGCTGGGCCGCAAGATCATCGAGCTCGACCCGGCGCGCGGCTTCGTCGCCGAGTCGGTCTCCGCGGTCGTGCTGTACGCGAACGCGTTCATCTTCCACGCGCCGGTGTCGACGACGCACACGATCACCTCCGCGATCATGGGCGTCGGTGCGACCAAGCGCCTGTCCGCGGTCCGCTGGGGCGTCGCGAAGAACATCGGCGTCGCGTGGGTCCTGACCATCCCGGCGGCCGCGCTCGTCGCCGCCGTCGTCTACTGGATCCTCAGCCCGATCCTGCTCTGACCCTGCTCGCGCAGGTCGTGACGCGCGGCCAGGACGAACGACCTCGCGGTCGCCCGTCCGGGCCGCGCGTCCGTGCTGCGAGCGGTCAGTGGAGCGGCGGGGCGACCTTCTCCGCCGCGACGACGCGCGGTCCCTTGGGCGTGCGCGCCACGTGGGCGACGATCATCTCGCCCGGCTCGAGGAACGGGTCGTGCGCCGGCAGCGCGTTCGCGACGGGCCGCCGCGAGTGCTGACCGAGCACGTCGAGCACGGTGGGCAGCACGGGCCGGTGGGTGCACAGCACCGACGACCGCTCGGCCTCGAGGAGCTCGCGGACGGTCCGCGCGACGCGCGCGGGGGAGCGCTCGTGCTGCGCCTCCGTGAGGTGGTCGATGCTCACGGTCTCCAGCCCCGACGCGCCGGCGTAGGGCGCGATCGTCTGGGCGCACCGGTCCCAGCGGCTCGTCACGACGGTCTCGACGCCGTACGCCGCGAGCACGGGCACCAGGGCGACGGCCTGGGCGTGCCCTGCCGGCGTGAGCGGACGGTCCTGCTCGTCGCCGTGCCACGCCGATCGCGAGACGGCCTTGCCGTGCCGGGCGATGACGACGACGTGCGTCGCCAGCCGCCCCTCCTCGCGCTCGCGCACGAGGGCCTCGAGCGGGGCGCGGTCGGCCTGGCGCGTGAGCCGGTGCGCGGCATCGTCGGCCGACAGCCACGCCGCGCGGTCGATCTCCTGCGGTGACACGGGCGGGACGGGCGCGCGCGCGGCGAGCGCACCGGCGTCCGCCTTCTGCGACGCCCGGCGCGCCGCCCAGTAGTGCACGCGCTTCACGCGACCCTCGGGCGTGAGGTACTGGAGTCCCGGCAGCGGGACGCCCAGCACGACCGGCTTGCCCGTCTCCTCGGCGACCTCGCGCGCGGCCGCGGCCTGGAAGGTCTCGCCGGGGTCGAGCTTGCCCTTGGGCCACGACCAGTCGTCGTACCGGGGCCGGTGGACGAGGCGGACCTGGAGGTCGTCGTCGCGCACGCGCCACACGAGCGCGCCGGCCGACTCGATGACCGGGGCGTGCGACACGTGCGTGGGGCCGAGGGCGTCCACGAGCGGCAGCCCGCTGCGCAGGGCGGGGGAGGGCACACCCATCCGCTACCGCCTCCCGACGAGCCGGCGGCGCTGTCGCTGCACGAGGCTCGCCTGGAGGTCGACGAGCGGCGTGCCGTCGGGCCCCGACTCGGGCCGGTGCCACGTGCCGTCGGCGTCGAGGTGCCAGGACGCGGTGCGCTCGGACATCGACACGTCGAGCAGGTCGAGCAGCTCGATGACCTGGTCAGGGTCGGTGATGCGCACGAGCGCCTCGACGCGGCGGTCGAGGTTGCGGTGCATGAGGTCGGCCGAGCCGATGAACACCTCCGGCCCGCTCTCGGGTCCCTCGCCGATGGCGGGGCCTGCGGCGTTGGCGAAGGCGTAGATGCGCGAGTGCTCGAGGAAGCGGCCGAGGATCGAGCGCACGCGGATGTTCTCGCTGAGCCCGGGCACGCCCGGGCGGACGGCGCAGATGCCACGCACGACGAGGTCGACCTTCACGCCCGCCTGCGACGCGCGGTACAGCGCGTCGAGCGTCGTCTCGTCGACGACGGAGTTGACCTTGATCTTCACCCACGCCTCGTGGCCGGCCTGCGCCGCGGCCGCCTCGCGGTCGATGCGCTCGACGAGCCCCGAGCGGACCGTGCGCGGCGCGACGAGCAGGCGGTGGAACCTCGACTGGGGCGCGTACCCGGAGAGCTGGTTGAAGAGGCGCGTGAGGTCCTGGCCGACGTCGGGGTCGCACGTGAGCAGCCCGTGGTCGGTGTACAGGCGCGCGGTCTTCGGGTGGTAGTTCCCGGTGCCGACGTGGCAGTAGCGCCGCAGGCCGTCCGACTCCTGGCGCACGACCAGCGAGAGCTTGCAGTGCGTCTTGAGCCCCACGATCCCGTACACGACGTGCACGCCCGCCTGCTCGAGCTTGCGCGCCCAGGAGATGTTGGCCTGCTCGTCGAACCGCGCCTTGATCTCGACGAGCGCGAGCACCTGCTTGCCGGCCTCGGCGGCGTCGATGAGCGCGTCGACGATCGGCGAGTCCCCCGACGTCCGGTACAGGGTCTGCTTGATCGCGAGCACGGCCGGGTCGGCCGCGGCCTGCTCGAGGAACGTCTGGACCGACGTCGAGAACGAGTCGTACGGGTGGTGCAGCAGGACGTCGCGCTCGCGGATCGCGGCGAACACGTCCGTGGGCGACGCGCTCTCGACCTCGGCGAGGAGGCGGTGCGTCGTCGGGACGAACGGCGGGAAGTGCAGGTCCGCACGGTCGAGGTCGGCGATGAGGTTGAGCCCGGTGAGGTCGAGCGGCTCGGGGATCTCGTACACCTCCTCCTCGACCACGCCGAGCTCGCGCACGAGCAGCGCGCGGATGCGTGGGCTGATCCCCGGCGTGAGCTCGAGCCGGACGGGCGGTCCGAACCGGCGCCGCAGGAGCTCCTTCTCCATGGCCTGGAGCAGGTTCTCGGCGTCGTCCTCCTCGACCTCCACGTCCTCGTTGCGCGTGACGCGGAACAGGTGGTGCTCGCGCACCTCCATGCCGGGGAAGAGGTGGTCGAGGTGCTGGGCGATGACCTCCTCGATCGGCACGAACGACGTCGGCCCGCGGTCGGGTGCAGCGGTCTGCGACGTCGGCGCGCTCGGGCGGCCCCGCGCGTCCACGGCGATGAACCGGGGCAGGAGCGGCGGCACCTTGACGCGCGCGAAGTGCTCCTTGCCCGTGGTCGGGTTGGCGACCACGACCGCGAGGTTGAGCGACAGCCCCGAGATGTACGGGAACGGGTGCGCGGGGTCGACGGCGAGCGGCGTGAGCACCGGGAAGATCTGCTTGCGGAAGAACTTGTGCAGGCGCTCCTGCTCACGCGTCTCGAGCTCGTCCCAGTGCACGAGCGTGATGCCCTCGGCGGCGAGCGCGGGCTGGACGTCGTCGGCGAACACGCGCGCGTGCCGCGCCATGAGGTCGTGCGCGCGCTCGCTGATCGCGTCGAGCACCTGGCGGGGCGAGAGCCCCGAGGCGGCGGTGACCGCGATGCCGGTCGCCATGCGGCGCTTGAGTCCGGCGACCCGGACCATGAAGAACTCGTCGAGGTTGGACGCGAAGATCGCGAGGAACCGGACGCGCTCCAGGAGCGGCTGGCTCGGGTCCTCCGCGAGCTCGAGCACGCGCTGGTTGAACGCGAGCCAGCTCAGCTCGCGGTCGGCGAACCGGTCGTCGGGCAGCGGGCCGAGGCCGAGCTCTGCGCCCACCGGCTCGATCTCGGGTTCCTCCGCGATGTGCTCGGCGATGTGCGCGGCGAGGTCCGGGTCGAGCGTGCGCTGCGTGGACGTGTCGGTCATGGGTTCATGGTGGCACCAGATGGTGAACGGTGCGTGACACGGGTCACCGAGCGGTCGGGCGCGCGTACTGCACGTGCACCGCGCGGCGCGTGAAGCCGGCGCGCTCGTACGTGCGCACCGCGGGCACGTTGTCGCCGTCGACGTACAGCACCGCGGTCGTGGCGCGCCGCTCGGCGAGGTGCGCGAGACCGACGGCGGTGAGCAGCCGGCCGAGCCCCTCGCCCTGGGCGTCCGGGACCACGCCGACGACGTAGATCTCGCCCTCGCGCGCGCCGTCGGGCTGGCCGGTCGGGATCTTGGTCCAGACGAACCCGACGATCCCCGCCGTGCCGGAACCGGGGTCCGGGGTGCGCTCGAGGAGCAGGAGACCGGTCGGCTCGAACCAGTCCTCCCGCATGCGCGCGCGCAGGTCGTCGACGGTGAGCCGGCCCTGCTCGGGGTGGTGCGCGAACGCCGCCGCGTTGACCGCGACCCACGCGGCGTCGTCGTCGCCGGGCACGAACGCGCGCAGCCGCAGGCCCGCGGGGATCTCCGGGCGCGGGTGCACCTCCGGCCCGTCGAGGGGCCGCTCGAGGACGAGCAGCTCGCGCACGACGTCGTACCCCGCCCGCGCGGCGAGGCCCCGGGCCGCCGGGAGGTCGCCGTGGGCCCAGACGCGCAACGGCGGGCGGGGTACCCGGGCGGGCTCGCCGTCGGTCTCCGCGCCGGGGTGCGCCTGCTCGTCGTGGTCGGGGTCGCCCGGGCGCGGCTCGGCCGCGCGGTCGGCCGCGCTGCCGAGCAGGTGGAACCCGAGCCCGTGCCGCCGGTGCTCGGGGCGGACGACGAGCTCGGCGCTCGGCGCCTCGCCGCGCTTGTCCACCTGGGCGTACCCCGCGAGCTCGCCCGCGCGCCACGTGAGGAGGTGCACGACGTCGTCCGTCGCCTCGCGCAGGTTGAGCAGCGGCTGCTCCGAGAGGGCGGCGACGCCGTCCTCGCGCTCGGCGGCGGCGGCGAGGTCGTGGACCTGCGCGATCTCGACGTCGTCGATGAGCGGGCCGGTGTGCCAGAGGATCGCGGTCTCCACCGGTCCATCTTGCCCCCGGCTCCCCGCGCGGCCGAACCCGGGGCGCGCGACCGACGCGTCGTGCCTGGTCGGGAAGGTTCCGGGGCGGGTGACGGTTGTCACGTCCGACGGTTCGCGGCATCGACGACGGAGGGCAGGGGGCGCCATGGGTGCGTGCGCGGTGGAGGAAGCGACGGAGCAGGTGCCCGGGGCGTCGCCCGCGACGGCGGCCCCGGTACCGGCGGCGGTGCAGGACCGGCCCGGACCGGCACCGTCTCCGGGCGAACCGCGGGAGCCGGCGATCTGGACCCGCAACTTCCGGTACTACTTCACCGCCCGCAGCGCGGGGCTGCTGAGCTGGGCGATGCTGCCGGTCGCTGTCTCCGCGGGCCTGCTCAGCTCCGGGTACGGGCTGGCCGTCGCGGGGTACGCGATGGCGTTCCTCGTCGCCCCGTTCGCGAGCCTCGTGCTGTTCGGCGGCGTGCTCGCCGACCGGTTCACGGCGCGCCGGATGATGATCGTCGCCGACCTCGCGAACCTCACCGCGCACGTGCTCCTCGCGGTCCTCTTCGTGCGCGGCATCGACCACCTGTGGCACCTGTACGCGCTCCTCGTGGTGGCGGGCACCGCCAACGCGCTGTTCCAGCCCGGGGCCGCGTCGACCGTCCCGCTCGTGGCGCGCGACGTGCAGGGCGCGAACGGGATCCTCCGGACCTCCGAGGCGATCACCGGGCTCGGCGGCCCCGCGCTCGCCGGCGTCCTGGTCGGGTTCGGGTCGACGGGCTGGGTCATGATCCTCTCCGCCGTCGCCTACGGGACCAGCGCCCTGTGCCTCCTCGCGCTCCGGCTCGGCGTCGTGCCCGCGCCCCCGGCCGGGGCGGGGCTCTGGCACAACCTCGCCGTCGGCTGGCGCGAGTTCCGCTCCCGCACGTGGCTGTGGGGCGTCATCGTCATCTGGATGGTCTACGCCGTGCTCGCCTGGGGGCCGCAGCTCCCTGTGGCGGCAGGGGTCGTCGTGCCCGAGCACGGCGCGACCGCGTTCGGCATCCTCAACAGCGCGCTCGGCGTGGGGACGGTCGTCGGCGGGCTGCTCGCGATCCGCTTCAAGCCCCGGCGACCGCTCGCGGCCGGGGCCGTCGCGCTCGTCGCCTACCCCCTCTACCCGCTCGGCCTCGTGCTCGGCTGGCCGGTGTGGGCGCTCGCCGTCGCGCAGGTGCTCGTGGGTGTGGGTGTCGGCGTGTGGGGCGTCATGTGGGCGACGAGCGTGCAGACCCAGGTGCCGGGCGACGTGCTCAACCGGGTCCACGCCTACGAGGTCGCGGGGTCGGTCGGCATGTACCCGATCGGCGCCGCCCTGGCCGGTCCCGCCGTCGCCGCGTTCGGCACCGACCGCGTCCTCCTGGTGGGCGCGGTCGTGGGAACCCTCACGGTCGTCGCGCTCCTCGCCGTGCGGCCGATCCGCAGGCTCCAGCGCGTCCCGGATCGCACCTGACGCACCCGACACGGCAGACGGCTCGCGCCGTCCGCGAGACCGACACCACCCGCCGTCGAGCACGACATGGGGGTCGTCAACGTGCCCAGAGCGACCCCCATGTCGTGTTCGGCACAGTGCCCGGTGCCCGGGAAGGTTCGGCGGGTCCCGGTCGTTGAGGGCGTCGTGAGCGAGGTGACGGACGTGCGGGAGACGGTGGACGTCGTGGTCGTCGGGGCCGGGCAGGCGGGGCTGTCCGCGGCCTACCACCTGCGTCGCGCCGGGCTGGACCCGCTCGTGCTCGACGGCGGTCGCGGCCCCGGCGGGGCGTGGCAGGACCGCTGGGACTCGCTGACCATGGCCGAGACGCACGCCGTGCACGACCTCCCGGGCGTCCCCCTCCCGGCCGGGGACCCCGCGGAGCGCGCGAACGTCGCCGTGCCGCGCTACTACGCCGCGTACGAGCGCGAGAACGACCTGCGCGTCCTGCGCCCCGTCACGGTCGACGAGGTGACGCAGGACCCCGACGACCCCGCCCTGCTGCGCGTGCGCGCGACGGTCGGCGCCGGGCCGGACGCGCGCGAGCTCACCGCGCGCACGCGCACCCTCGTCAACGCGACGGGGACGTGGACCCGGCCGTTCTGGCCCCGCTACCCGGGGATGGAGACGTTCCGCGGCCGCCAGCTCCACACGCACGACTTCCGCGCCGCCGAGGACTTCGCGGGGCAGCACGTCGTGGTCGTGGGCGGCGGGGCGTCCGCGACGCAGCTCCTGCTGCAGATCGCCCAGCACGCGTCCGGCACCACGTGGGTCACGCGCCGCGAGCCGGTCTGGGTCGAGGAGGAGTTCTCGCCCGAGCTCGGGCGCGCGGCCGTCGCGCGCGTCGCCGAGCGGACGTCCGCGGGCCTCCCGCCGGGGAGCGTCGTCTCGGTCACGGGCCTGCCGCTCACGGCGCGCTACCGCGCGGGGATCGCGAGCGGGGTGCTGCGCCGTCGGCCGATGTTCGAGCGAATGACGCCGTGGGGCGTCGAGTGGGCCGCGGGCGCGAACGACGACGGCCTGCTGTTCCAGCCCGCCGACGTCGTCCTCTGGGCCACCGGGTTCCGTGCCGCGCTCGACCACCTCGCGCCGCTCGCCCTGCGCGAGCCCGGCGGCGGGATCGTCCTCGACGGCACGACAGCGGGGCGCGACCGGCGGGTGCAGCTCGTCGGCTACGGGCCCAGCGCGTCGACGATCGGCGCGAACCGGGCCGGGCGCGAGGCCGCGCGGGGAGTGCTGCGCGCGCTCGGTGCGAGCCGGAGCGTCGACGGCACGGCGGGATCTCGTCTGCCCCTGGCGGTGTAAGCCCTCGTCAGGGCGGTCCGCCGCGGCCTACGGTGCACCCGTGAGCACCGAACCGCCCGCCCCCGACCCGTCGTCCGCGCAGCCCGTGGCCGCGCCGGGCGACCCCGCCCTCCCGACGCAGCGCCGCACCCTCACGACGCTCGCCGCGACGCAGGTGCTCTCGGGGGTCGGCGTGGCGAGCGGGATCGCGGTCGCGCCGCTCGTCGCGTCCGCGCTCTCGGGGTCCGACGCGATCGCGGGGCTCACCTCGACGTCGGGCGTCGTCGGCGCCGCGCTCGTCGCGCTGCCGCTCGCGCACGTCGCGGGGCAGCGCGGGCGGCGGCCGTCCCTGCTGCTCGGCTTCGGCGTCGCGACCGGCGGCGCGGTCCTCGCGACGGTCGCCGTGCTCGTCGGCTCCTGGCCCCTGCTCGTCGTGGCCATGCTGCTCTTCGGGTCGGGCACGGCCGCCGGGCTCGCGTCCCGGTTCGCGGCGACCGACCTCGCGACGCCCCAGCGGCGTGCGCGCGACCTGTCCGTGGTGGTGTGGGCGACGACGGTGGGTTCCGTCGTCGGGCCGACGCTCGCCGGGCTCGCGGACCGCGTCGCCGGCCCGGGCCTGCGCCTCGGCGACGCGCACGCGCAGCACGGCTCGACCGCGCCGAGCGCCGCGCCGTTCGTCCTCGCGGCGGTCGCGTTCGCGCTGGCCGCGGCTGTCGTCGCGGTGTGGCTGCGGCCGGACCCGCTGCTCGCGTCGCGCGCGGCGTCGGACGCGACCTCGGGCGCGGCGCCGGGCGCCGCGCCGAGTGCTGTGCCGGCCGACGGCAAGGGGTCGTCGTGGCGCGACGGGCTGCGCGCGGGGTGGGCCGTCGTGTCGGCCAGCCCGACGGCGCGCCTCGCCCTCGGCGCGATCGTCCTGAGCCACCTCGTCATGGTCGGGCTCATGTCCATGACGCCCGTCCACATGAACCACGGCGGCGCGACGCTCCAGGTCGTCGGCCTGGTCATCAGCGCGCACATCGCGGGCATGTACGCGCTCAGCCCGGTCGTGGGGTGGCTCGCCGACCGGGTCGGGCACGCGCGCGTGCTCTACGTCGGGGGCGCGCTGCTCCTCGCCGCGGCGGTCGTCGTGGCGGGCGCGCCGGGCGAGGACTCCGCGCGGCTGACGGTCGGCCTCGTGCTGCTCGGGCTCGGGTGGTCGTGCGGGCTCGTCGCCGGGTCGGCGCTGCTCGTCGACGCCACGCCCGGTCCGTCGCGCACGTCCGTGCAGGGCCTCTCCGACCTCGCGATGAACACGGGCGGCGCGGTCGGCGGCATCCTCGCCGGGGCGATCATCGGCTTCTCGTCGTACGGCGCGCTCGCCTGGGGCGCGGCGGCGCTCGTCGTCGTGTGCGCGGTCGTGGCGGCGCCGCTGGCGCGGCGGGCCACGCTGCGCTGACGGAGGCCGGGCTCACTGAGGCCGGGTTGACGGAGGCCGGGTTGACGGAGGCCGACGAGGTCGGTACTCGCGGCCCAGATCGGCACATCCGGCCGAGACCGGCAGTTGCGGCTGCCGATCTCGGCTGGAAGTGCCGACGTCGCGGGGCGCCCGGTCAGGGGCGGAGCGCGGCGGGGAGGGTCGTGCGCTCGTCCCGGCGGAGAGCGCCGGCCTGCGCCGGGGTGAGGAAGAGCGCACGCGAGAGGTCGGCGCCGCGCGCGTCGGCACCGCGCAGGTCCGCGCCGAGGAGGTCGACGGCGTCGAGCCGGGCGCCGCGCAGGTCGGCGCCGAGCAGCAGTGCGCCCCGGAGGTCGGACCCGGTGAGGTCGAGCCCGCGCAGGTCGGCACCGACGAGGTCCGCGCCGGGTCGCAGGCGGCGCCGCACGCCGCCGTCCGGCACCCGGTGCCCGACGGCGTGCCCCGGCTTCCGCCGGTCGTGGCCCGCGGCGGGTCCTCGGCCGCCTGCGGACCGCGATCCGGCGTCCGCCGCTTCCCGACGGGGAACCCGGCGCGTCACGCCGCGCCGGGCGGAGTCGCGCACGAGCGCGCTCGCACGGTCGATCAGCGGCCCGACGTCCCGGCGGACGGCGCCGACGTCGAGCGCGAGGAGGGCGGCCGGCGCGAGGTCCGCGAGGGGCGCGGTCTGCGCGAGGGCGCGCCGTGCGTAGTCGTGCACGGGCGCCGCGGCGGGCAGCGAGAGCACCTCGGCGAGGTACCAGAGCAGCTCGTGGAGCTGCGTGACGACGGGGAGCGCGGCGAACGCGTCGCGCGCCGCGGCGGGGTCGTCGCGCCACGTCCCCCCGTCGTGCGCGGACCGCACGGCCGCCGTCACGCGCTGGCCCGCCCCGAGGCAGTCGTACGCGACGCAGCCGGGGAACCCGGACTCGCGCAGCCGTGAGTGGATGCCGCAGCCGAAGCTCTCCCGCAGGTTCGGGCACGGCGTGCCCGCGGGCTTGTCGATCGCGAAGTCGGCGGAGCGCACGAGGTGCAGCCCCACGCAGCACAGACCGGTGCAGCGCGCGCAGTCGCTGCGCAGGTCGAGCTGCTCGACGAGGAGGGCGCGACCGTCGGCCGCGGGAACGGGTGGCACGTCTCGACGCTACGCCGTCCGCGGGAGGCCGGGCACGGGGAAATCGACCGCGGGCGCGGAGAGGCGACCGGGTCCGGTGCGACCCGGTCGCCGGTCCCGCACCCGGCGCGCAGGGTCAGGGAGCGGTGCAGACCGCCGCGGGTGCGGCGGCCGGGGCGGCGCCCGTCGCGATGAACCCGGCGGTCGTCGTGCCGCCCGCCGCGAGGGCGCCGTTCCACGCGGCGTTCGTCACCTGCACGCCCGACGCGGTCGTGCTGTGCACGCCGCCCCAGAGCTGCGCGACGGCGGTGCCCGACGGCAGCGCGAACGTCGCCGTCCAGCCCGTGACCGCGGCGTCACCCGCCGTGACGACGAGCTCGCCCTGCCACCCGCCGGGCCAGGCGTTCGCGACGCGGACGGTCGCGGAGCACGCCTCGTCGTCCGGCGGGTCGGTCGGGTCGGGCGGGTCCGTGGGGTCCGGCGGGTCCACCGGTCCGTCGCCGTCGAACCACGACGCCTCGACCGCGGTCTCGCGCAGGCCGCCCGGTCCGTCGATCACGCGCGTCCCCCAGGCGCTCGGTGACGCGGCGTCGAACCCGAGGACCATGTCGAGGTACGGGTCGGTGTTGCCGCTCCACGACCACGCGAGCCAGCCCAGGCCGAGGCGGTTCGCCTCCGCGATGACGACGTCCGCGTCGACGTCGCCCTCGGCGCGCTTCCAGCCGAACTCGCCGACCATGATCGGCAGCCCGGCGTCCACGAAGTGCTCCAGGTAGTCCGTGACCGTCGCCGCCTGCGCGTACACGCCGTACATGTGGATGGAGAAGATCGTGTTCGCGTCCGGGTCGGCGTCGAGCACGCCCTGCGCCTCGGCGCGCATGACGTTCGTCCAGTCCTGCCCCCAGTTCGGGGCGTCGACGACGATCGCGTGCTCGTAGCCGATGCCGCGCAGGCGCTGGATCGCGGCCGACGTCTCGGGCGCCCACCGCTGGTTGACCGTCGCGTCGTTGCCGAACGGCTCGTTGCCGATGTTGACGAGGACGAAGTCCTCGGTGCCGGTGAGCGTCGGGTACAGGTCCTCCCAGTAGTCGACCGCCTGGTCGAGGGTTCCCGCGTCGGGCGCGTACTGGTCGCCGTAGCCCGTGGTGTCGTGCACCTCGAGGACGCACACGAGGCGGTTCTCCTCGCACAGGTCGACGACGTGCGCGACGTCCTCGGGCGAGTTGCGCGTCCACTGGTCGCCGCTCGACAGGACGACGCGCACCGTGTTGGCGCCGGCCGCCTTGATGTCGGCGAAGGACCCCGTGGTGTGCGTGTACCAGGTGTGCGCGTGGTTGACGCCGCGCAGCACGAGGTCCGTGCCGTCGGCCTCGACGATCCTCCCGTCGGCGACGTGGATGCCCGGCGGCGTGTCCGCTTCGGTATCCGTCTCGGCGGCCGCCGCGGACCGCGCGGTGGCGGTCGCGACCGCGCCGCACGTGGCGAGGACCGCGGCGGTCACGAGCGCCGCGACGAGCGGGGCGGACCGTCCGGTCCCGGGAGGTCGGGCGGCGTCGGCGTCGGGTGCGGGGGCGGTGCGGCTCATCGGACGACCTCGTCTCTGTCGGCGTCGCACGCCCGGGTCGGCGTGCCCCGACATCGTGAGGTCGGAGCGCCGCCGTCGAGCAGTGCCTGAACCGATTAAGCGAGGCGCACCCGCCGAGCACGAGCCTGCCCGCGCACGAGAACGGGGTCGGTGTCGTCCTCGCGCGGAGAACGGCACCGACCCCGTGGTCGGCGGTGGGCCGGTCAGTCCTCGGAGGACGACGGCTTCTGGAGGCCGGCCGAGATGAGCTCCATGACCGACGAGTCGGCGAGGGTCGTCGCGTCGCCGACGGTGCGGTTCTCCGCGACGTCGCGCAGCAGGCGGCGCATGATCTTGCCGGACCGGGTCTTGGGCAGCTCCGGCACGACGAGGATGCGCTTGGGCTTGGCGATCGGGCCGATCTCCTTCGCCACGTGGTTGCGCAGCTCGGTCTGCACGGCGGCCGCCCCGTCGGCGTCCGCGGCCCGGGCCGCGTGCTCGCCGCGCAGGATGACGAACGCGACGACGGCCTGGCCCGTGAGGTCGTCGCTCGCGCCGACGACCGCGGCCTCCGCGACGATCTCGTTCGACACCAGCGCCGACTCGATCTCCGTGGTCGAGAGGCGGTGGCCCGAGACGTTCATGACGTCGTCGACGCGCCCGAGGAGCCAGATGTCGCCGTCCTCGTCCTTCTTGGCGCCGTCGCCCGCGAAGTAGATCCCCGGGAAGCGCGACCAGTACGTGTCCTTGAAGCGCTCGAGGTCGCCCCAGATGCCGCGCAGCATGGACGGCCACGGCTCGGACAGGACGAGGTACCCGCCGCCCCCGTTCGGCACGGAGTGCGCCTCGTCGTCGACGACGTCCGCGACGATGCCCGGGAGCGGCACCTGGGCGGAGCCCGGCTTGGCGGCCGTGACGCCCGGCAGGGGCGAGATCATGATCGCGCCCGTCTCGGTCTGCCACCAGGTGTCGACGATGGGCGTGCGGTCCCCGCCGATGACGCGGCGGTACCACATCCAGGCCTCGGGGTTGATGGGCTCGCCCACCGACCCGAGCACGCGCAGCGACGACAGGTCGAACTTCGCCGGGATCTCCTCGCCCCACTTCATGCACGCGCGGATCGCGGTAGGCGCGGTGTAGAGGATCGAGACCTTGTACTTCTCGACGATCTCCCACCAGCGGCCCTGGTGCGGGGAGTCCGGGGTGCCCTCGTAGATGACCTGCGTCGCGCCGTTGAGCAGCGGGCCGTAGACGACGTACGAGTGGCCCGTGACCCAGCCGATGTCGGCCGTGCACCAGTAGACGTCGCTCTCGGCCTTGAGGTCGAAGACGTTGCGGTGCGTGTACGCGGCCTGGGTGAGGTACCCGCCGGTCGTGTGGAGGATGCCCTTGGGCTTCCCGGTCGTCCCGGACGTGTAGAGGATGAACAGCGGGTGCTCGGCCTCGACCCACACCGGCGTGTGCGTCGTGTCGGCCGACTCGAGCGCCTCGTGCCACCACACGTCGCGGCCGTCCGTCCAGGCCGTGTCCTGGCCCGTGCGACGCACGACGAGCACGTGCTCGACCGTGGTCGGGTCCGCGCCCTCCTTGGGCGCGAGCGCCTCGTCGACCGCGGGCTTGAGGGCCGAGGCCGTGCCGCGGCGGTACCCGCCGTCGGCCGTGATGACGAGCTTCGCCTCGGCGTCGGCGATGCGGCTGCGCAGCGCGTCGGCGGAGAACCCGCCGAACACGACCGAGTGCGGCGCGCCGATCCGCGCGCACGCGAGCATCGCGACGACGGCCTCGACGACCATCGGCAGGTAGATGACCACGCGGTCGCCGGTCTCGACGCCGAGCGCCGCGAGCGCGTTGGCCGCGCGCGACACGTCGCGCTGGAGCTCCGCGTACGTCACCGTGCGGGTGTCGCCCGGCTCGCCCTCGAAGTGGATCGCGACCCGGTCGCCCAGTCCCGCCTCGACGTGACGGTCCACCGCGTTGTAGGCGGCGTTGAGCGTGCCGTCCGCGAACCACCGCGCGACGGGGGCCTGCGACCAGTCGAGCGTCTCGGTGAAGGGCGTGCGCCACGTGACGAGGTCGTTCGCCTGCCGCGCCCAGAACGCGAGCCGGTCGGCCCGCGCCTCCTCGTAGAGCTCCGGCTTCGCGTTCGCCTGCGCGGCGAACTCCGGGCTCGGCGGGAAGCTCCGGGTCTCGTGGAGGAGGTTCTCCAACCCGGGCTGAGCGGTGGTGGACTCGTTCTCTGGCACGCTGACCTCCGGTGCGCATCGACTCTGGTGCGGTCCGCCGGCGCGCGACGCGTCGCGCCCGGGGAGGCGGGTCCCTGTAGGGCCTCGTCGCGGGCGAGTCTAGACCTCGCGGGTGACGGGGGTCACCGCGTCCATGATTCGGGCGCTCTCCTAGCAAACCTCGTCCGCCGGCGCCTCCGGTCGCCGTCCGCCAGGGGTGTTGACATCCTGGGGTGTCGCGCCGGACGGGGAGGGGGAGCGCCAGTGGGCCACAGCGCCTTCGTCCACCAGGACGCGCTCGCGGCCGTCACGGGATGGCTGCGAGCCGGCCACGACGTGGTCCTGCGAGGCGACGCCGGGTCGGGCAAGACCACCGTCCTGCGCGCGCTCGTCGGGCCGCTGCGGTCGTCGGGCACCGCGGTCGTCGAGCTGCCCGGCGCGGGGACGGGCGACGCCGTCCCCTTCGCGGCGTTCGCGACCCATCCCGTGCTGCGGCCCCGTGGCTCGGGCCGCGGCGGGGCGGTCGACGCGGCCACGGTGCTCGCCGAGGCGCTGGGCTCCCGGTCCGCCGTCGTGCTCGTCGACGACGTCCACCTGCTCGACCGGGCGTCGCTCACGGTCGTGGCCGCCGCCGCCCGGCAGCGACCCGACCAGGTCCGCGTCGTCACGACCGTCCCGTCGGGGGTGCCCCTCGACGCGGGCGCGCCGCTCACGACCGGCGCCGTGCTCGAGCGCGTGGCACCGATCGGCGTCGACGCCACCGTCGCGCTCCTCGGCGACGTCCTCGGCGGCGCGGTCGAGGTCGGGCTGGCCGCCGCGGTCGCGGGCCGGTCGGGCGGGAACCCGCGGGTCGAGAGCCTCCTCGCGACCGCGGCGCTCGAGGCCGGCGTGGTCGGCCGGACCCGGGGTCGCTGGACCCAGACGGGCAGCCTGGAGACCCTGCCGGCCGAGCCCGTCGTCCAGGGCCTGCTGAGCCAGCTCCCCGCCGACCAGCTCGACGCGCTCGACGCGCTCGCCTGGTTCGGCCTCGTCGACCTCGACCACGCGCGCACCCTGCTCGGCGACGACGTCGTGCTCGCGCTCGACGCCGCGGGACGGATCGCGGTGGACGAGCGGTCGCGGACCCGCATGGTGGCCGTCCGACCGCCCGTCCTCGGGCACGCGCTGCGGCTGCGCCTGACGCCGGCCCGGCGGGCTCTGCTGCGCGAGCGCGCCGCAGAGCTGCTGGGCACGGGGGCCGCGTCCACCGAGCCGGGTCCGCGCGCGGCCTGCGCGGTCGGCACGGTCGAGGAGGACGCCGTCGTCCCCGAGGACCGGCCGGTCCACCAGCAGGTCGCGCTGATCTCGGAGTCGGTGCGCACGCGCGCGGCGCTGTGGTCTCGCGCCTGGTCAGAGCGTCGCGACGTCGCGAGCGCGCTGCCGCTCCTGCGGCTCTACCTCGTGGACGGGCTGGCGGTCGTGGACGCGGACGAGGTGTTCGCGGGCACGACGGCGGGGGAGGACGACGCGCCCGAGGAGGTCGGTGCGTACGTGCTGCTCCGCGGGCAGTGGGCCGCGCGCAGCGGCGGGACGATCCGCGGGGGCCTCCTGCACGACCCGGGGCCGTCCGGCCGCCTCGTCCTCCCCGGGCTGGGCGAGCCGTTCCTCGCGCACCTCGACCGGCTCTACGCGCGCGGTGCTGCCGACCGGTCGTCGGGAGCGGGCGACCCCGGCGGCACGGACCCGGACGTCGGCCTCGAGGTCGCCGACCTTGACGTCGCCGACCTCGACGTGGCCGACCTCGACCTCGCCGACGTCGACGACGAGCGGGACGTCCCCGAGGCGCTGCGCGGCCTCGCGACGATCCTCCGGGTGCAGGGCGCGCTGGAGGCGGGTTCCCCGGACCGGGCCATCGAGCTGCTGGGCGCATGGCAGGGCTCGTCCCGGCAGCGGCCGTTCACCCACCAGCTCGACGCGCTGCGCGGCGACGCGCTGCTCCTCGCCGGCCAGGTGGACGACGCGGTGGCCTGGTCGCGCGGGCGGCTCAGTGCCGCCTACGACGACCTCGCCCCGTTCGGCATCCGGCTCGCGTCGCGCGGGCTCGCGACGGCGTTCTTCCTGCGCGGCGACCACGACCGGGCCCTGCGTGCGCTGAGCGTCGTGCTGCGGCTCGGTCGGTGCGGGCCGGTGCAGAGCCCGTACGACGACCGGGTCTTCGCGCTCGCGGCGGTCCTGCACGCGCGCGAGGGCCGGGACGGGCTGGCGCGGACCCTGCTCGACGAGCTGGAGAGCACGCCGCGGCCCTACGTCCCCGCGCTGGACTTCCTCCGGCCGTGGGCGCGGCTCGAGGTGGACGCGGCCGCAGGGCGCGAGCCCGACGGGGAGGCGCTGTGGGGCGCGGGCGAGGCGCTGTGGGCGCAGGGGAGGTTCGCCTCGGCCGCGTTCTGCTGGGCCCTGACGCCCCAGCGGCTCGGGGAGCGGCGGCTCGCCCGGCTGGAGGAGGCCTTCGCCGGCATGCGCGTCCCGCTCCTCGCGCCCGCCGTGCGCCTGCACCGGTACCTGGAGCACGGGACGAGCGGCGCGGTCCTCGAGGCGGCGGGCGCGCTGCGCGCCGGTGGCCCGCTGGCGCAGGCGGCCGTGGACGTCGCTCATAAGCGTGCCGCGCAGGAGGGGCGTACGCCCCTCACCCCGGAGGAGGTCGCCGCGGTGACGGGGGAGTCGCGCGCCCCGGGCCGGACGCCGGACGGGGCGGCCGGGCTCACTGCACGGGAGCGCGAGATCGTCGGCCTCGCGCGGGACGGGCTCATGAACCGCGAGATCGCCAGCCGGCTCTTCCTCTCGGTGCGCACGGTCGAGAACCACCTCTACCGCGCCATGCAGAAGCTCGGCGTCGCGGACAGGCGCGGCCTCATGGGTTGACGGTGCCGGGTGCGTCGGTGGCGACCGTCGCCCGGCGGCGCCACGCGCGCCACCACAGGCTGAGCGCCCACAGGAAGAAGGCGCCCGCGACGACGTAGACCGCGACGGACCGCTCGTCTCCGTTGACGGCCGAGTTGAGGTACCCGAGCCAGGGGACCGCGTAGAGGACCCGACCGCGGACCTGGTAGTCCTGCACGGGTGCGTCCGCGGCGGCGTTCGCGTCGCCCTGCACGGTGAACGCCAGCCCGCCGTCGGGCCGGTGCGTGATGCCTGTGACGCGGTGCGTGATCGCCGTCGGGTCGTCCGGGTTCGGCAGGTAGGTGACGATCTGCCCGATGCGCACGTCCTCGGGCTCGACCGGGACGACGACGGCGAGCGACCCGACAGGAAGGCTCGGCTCCATCGAGCCGGACAGGATCGTCAGCGGGACGCCGCCCGCGATCCGCGGGACGACGATCAGCAGGCCCGCGAGGAGCAGGACGAGAGCGAGCAGGCCGTACGTGACGCCCGCCCACAGGCCGGAGAGCACGGGGTGTCGTCCGGGCCCCGCGGTCTCGGGCTCCGGGACGCTCTCCGGCGACACGCCTCCCGTCGCGTCATGGGTGCTGATCTCGACCTCCTGAGGAGCTCGGCGGGGATCCGTGCTCGTGCTCACTCTGCCCGTTCCTCCGCCGGGACGGCGGTCGGACGTGCCGACGGGTCCGTGGCGAGCTCCCCCGCGGTGCCGCCACCGGTCTCGGTCTCGGGGTCGGGGTCGGCGGCGTCCTCGTCGGGCGTCGCGGACGCGTCCGACGCCGCGTCCGACGCCGCGTCCGCCGTCGCGTCGGCCGCGGTGTCGTCCCCCGGCGCGACCTCGGTCATGGCCCCTGACCCTGCCGCGTCCTGCGCATCGGGGGCGGGCGGTGCCGTACGGGCGGCGCCCTGCACGACCCACGGTGGCTGCCAAGCCGCGTTCGCGACCCACGCCGGGTTCGCGCCCGTGTTGAAGTCCGTGCGGACGACGTCGGGGCGCACGGTCCAGCTCGACAGGTCCTGGTCGAAGCGGGCGGCGTCCTGGAACATCGACGTCACGTCCGTCGCGCTCGACAGGTCCCAGCCGGCGAGCGAGTGGTCGTACCGCGACCCGGCGAACATGAACGACATGTCCTGGACGTGGGAGACGTCCCAGACCGGGTCGTCGCCCCAGGCGCCGAGCGAGTAGTAGTCGAAGGCCGAGTTCTGGAACATGTGGGCGGTCGTCGTGACGGACGAGAGGTCCCAGGTGCGGACGTCACCGTGGAAGTTCGCCGTCTCGGCGAACATGAACGACAGGTCCGTGACGCTGCCGGTGTCCCAGGAGACGAGGTCCTGGTTGAACGCGTCCGCGTTCATGAACATGCGGCTCATGGTCGTGACGCTGCGCGTGCGGGACCAGCTCCCCAGGTTGCCGTTGAAGTTGACGGCTCCCTCGAACATCGACGACATGTCCGTGACGCTGCTCGTGTCCCACGCGGTGATGTCGCCGTGGAACGTCCGTGCGCCGTCGAACATGTGCGCCATCGTGGTGACCTTCGAGACGTCCCAGCGCCTCCCGACGGTGTTGAGGTTCTGGTTCAGCGCCGTGGCGCCCTGGAACATCGCGGACATGTCCGTGACGCTCGACGTGTCCCAGCGCGACAGGTCCTGGTTGAACGAGGTGGCGCCCCGGAACATCGCCGACATGTCGGTGACGCTCGACGTGTCCCAGTTCTCCAGCCGACGGTTGAACGCCGTGGCGCCGTCGAACATGTGCGCCATGCTCGTGACGCTCGAGACGTCCCAGAACTGGATGAAGGCACCCTCCGACCACGAGGCTCCCTCGTAGGCCGTGGCGTTCTGGAACATGCCCTCCATGGTCGACACGCGAGCTGTGCTCGAGAAGCTGATCGGCCCGCGGAACGAGCGGGCGTTCGCGAACATGAACGACATGTCGGTGACGTTGGAGGTGTCCCAGGTGGGCTGGTACTGCTTGTAGTTCGTGGCGCCGTCGAACATGTGGGCCATGGTCGTGACGCGCGAGGAGTCCCAGCCCGTCAGCTCGAACGACTGCGAGCCCAGGGGGTTGGCCGAGCCCGCGTTCTGGAAGGCGTACGCGGTGTCCGTCAGCGTGTCCGGGAGCTCCGTGATGTTCTGCAGGTGGACGGCGTCCTTGAAGGCGTGCCGGGCAGAGGTCGAGCCGTAGGCCTCGGACCAGCCGGAGACGTGGGTCAGGGCGCCGATCAGGCGCGCGTCCTGATCGGGCGAACCGAGAGCGTCGAACGCGCCGGTGACGCGGACGTTCGGGTTGGTCTGGCGGTCCCCGAAGTCCATCGCGTTCAGGCCGTCGACGGCCGTCGTCGTCCGTTCGGTGCCGCCCTCCCAGAAGCCCCAGGCGATCGTGGTGCCGGGGGCCGGGTCGTCGAGGTAGAAGCCCAGGACGCCGTCGTCGTCGAGCGCGAGGGAGTAGATGAGGGTGAGGGTGGAACCGCCCGGCGCCGGGGCGCGTCCGGTGGTGAGCGTGCCGGCGTCGAGCGACGCCGTGTCCGTCCAGGCGTGCCCGTTCGTCAGCGTCACGACGAGGTCGGTGAGGTCGATCGTCTGCGTCCCCGACGGCAGCGCCGCGTCCGCGGTGACGGTGAGGACGAGCGTCACGGTCTGGTGCCCGTCGGCGTCCGAGCCGGCGCCGAGGACGGGCGTGGGGTCGGACGCGACGGCGACGGAGACATGGTCCGCGACCTCGGCCGGGACCTGCGCGCCGGAGACGGCGAACGTGGCCCGGAGGTTGTCCCCGACGGCCGTGACGGCGACCCCCGTGACCGTGTGCGTGAGCGTGGTGCCTGCCGTGAGCCGGTCGGTCGCGGGGTCGAACGAGGCCCCGGCCTTCGACCAGGTGCCGCCGGGGAGAGCGTCCTGGTCGAGTCCGAGGCTGCCGGTGGTCACCGACGACGTGCCGAGCGGCGTGCCGTCGTTCCACGCCGCGTACGCCCCCGTGGCCGGCAGCGTGAGCAGCAGCACGACCGTCGCTACCGCGGCGAGCAGGGTCGCGCGCAGCGGGTACGTGGACCGGGCCAGAGCGTGCATGGCGGTTCCCGTCTGGGGTGCGGGTCGGGGGTGGTGCCGTCCGAGGGCCGGGAGCCCGGCGCGTGCCGGGCAGAACCACGGGCGGGGCAGGAGGGGGCGCTACCGCCCCGCCCGTGGGGATCAGGGTGCGGCGGGCGCGCGGTTGGCCGGGGCCTGCTGCTGGAGGACGAACTCGATCCCGTCGAGGTCGACGGTCTGGTTCATGTCGGCGTCGCTGGTCCCGTTGCTGGCGTCCGCGGCGTACGCGATGGTGACCTTCGCGGTGAGGGTCCCGGTGTCGCCGTCGACCAGCTCGGTCACGGGGGTGGACCCGTCCAGGAGCGCGGTGGTGACGGTGAGCTTGCCGCTGTCGAGGAAGGACTGCGTGGCGCCGTCGACACCCGTGAGCTCGGGCTTCACGAGGATGTTCTCGCCCGTCACGGCGTAGTCGATCGTCGCGGTGCCCTCGAGCACGTCGCCCGGGACCATGCGGAACGCCTCGGGGTCGACGTCGTGGGCCGCCACCCCGTTGGGCGTGACGTCCTGCCACTCCATCGCGCCGAAGTCGGCGGTGAGCTGGCCGGTCCCGGTGCCGGAGATGCCGATGTCACCGCTCTGGTTCCACAGCGCGAACGTGCCCGCGCCGCCGAGGAGGACGGCCACACCGGCCGCGGCGGCGACCGTGCCCTTGACGGCCCCGTGGTTCTTCTTCGTGGTGGTGGCGGTGGTGGTCATGGTGCTCGGTCCCCTCCTGGTGCTCGGACCCGCACCGTGCGCGCCCGTCTTCCAGCAGGATCCGGTCGCGCGGGCGTGCACGGGGGTGCGCGGAGGGGACTGAGTAGGTAGCGCCAGCGCGCCCACCAGGGGTGTTACGAATGCCCGAGGCAACTTTGAGGGTGCGCGGGCGGGGGCTGAGGCGTCTCTGCCCGGCGCCGCGTCCGGGGTGCCGGCGCCGCCGGGGGCAGGCCCGCTGTCGGGCCGGGACGGAGGGCCGGACCTTGGGTCAGCCGCGCGGGCGGCGCTGGCGCACGGCCTCGTACAGCACGACCGTGGTCGCGCTCGCGGCGTTGAGCGAGCTCGCGGTGCCGAGCATGGGGATGCTCACCATGACGTCGCACGCCTCGCGCCAGCCCGCGCTGAGACCGGTCGTCTCGTTGCCGGTGAGGACGAGCGTCGGCCCGGTGAGGTCGTGCTCGGCGAGCTCGACGTCGCCGTGCTCGTCCGTCCCGAGCAGGGTCAGCGGGATCCCGGCGGAGCGCTGCGCGGAGACCCAGTCCAGGACGTCACGCCCCGCGGGGACGCGGACCGTGGGCACGGAGAAGATCGAGCCGGTGCTGGCGCGCACGGCGCGCGGGTCGTACGGGTCCGCGGCGTGCCCCGCGACGATCAGCCCACCGCCCCCGAACGCGTCGAGCGACCGCGCGACCGTCCCGACGTTCCCGGGGCTCGTGGGCCGGTCGAGCACGACGCCGAGGAACGCGGCGCCGTCCCTCGGAGCGCGGCCGTCCGCGGCGATCCGACCCAGGTCGTCGGGTGGTGTCGCGACGATCGCGAGCAGCTCGGGCGCGTCGTCCTCCTTGCCGCCGAGCTCGCGCATCAGCTCCGACGACACGGCGAACCGCTGGGTGCGCACCCGGTCGAGCATCGCGTGCGCCCAGCTCGACAGCGACCGGTCCGCGTCGACGAGCCACGTCCGCACGGTCCAGCCCGACTCGACGGCGAGCGTGATCGGGCGCACCCCCTGGACGACCATCTCGCCCGCGCGGTGCCGCTTGGTGCGGTTGCCGAGCAGCGCCTCCCACTGCTGGAACGCGGCGTTGCGGGTGGTGACGCGCTGCACGGTCAGGCCTCCGGGGTGGTGGTCGAGGTCGGCGAGACCGACATGGGTGCCGTCGCGGGCGCGACGCGCGGGAGCCCGCCGGTGAGCGCGGCGGGCTCGGCCTCGTCGGCGGCGCGCGCGGCCCGCTCGACGGCGGCGGCGACAAGAGTCGTCACCTCGGGGTTGAACACGCTCGGGATGATGTAGGTGGGGTTGAGCTGGTCCTCGTGGATCGCGGACGCGAGAGCGCGGGCCGCGGCGAGCAGCATCCCGTCGGTGATGCGGTGCGACTGCGCGTCGAGGAGGCCGCGGAACACGCCGGGGAACGCGAGGACGTTGTTGATCTGGTTCGCGAAGTCGGAGCGCCCGGTGCCGACGATCGCCGCGTGCCGTGCCGCCTCGACCGGGTCGACCTCGGGGCGCGGGTTCGCCATCGCGAAGACGATCGCGCCGGGCGCCATGCGCGCGACGTCGTCGCCCGTGAGGACGTCCGGGGCGGAGACGCCGATGAACACGTCCGCGTCCACGACGGCCTCGCGCAGCGTCCCGGTGACGAGCCGGGGGTTCGTGCTGGCTGCCGTCCACGCGAGCGCGGGGGACAGTCCCGGGCGGTCGGGGTGGACGACGCCCTCGATGTCCGCGACGACGACGTCGTGCGCGCCCGCCGCGAGGAGAAGCTTGAGCACGGCGGTCCCGGCGGCGCCGGCCCCGGACAGCACGATCCGCACGTCCGGCAGGTCCTTGCCCACGACCTTCAGCGCGTTCGTCAGCGCCGCGAGCGCGACGATCGCCGTGCCGTGCTGGTCGTCGTGGAACACCGGGATGTCGAGCTCGGCGCGCAGGCGGGCCTCGATCTCGAAGCAGCGCGGTGCGGAGATGTCCTCGAGGTTGATGCCCGCGAACACCGGCGCGATGGCCTTGACGGTCCGCACGATCTCCTCGACGTCGGTCGTGTCGAGCGCGATCGGGAACGCGTCGATGTCCGCGAACCGCTTGAACAGCGCGGCCTTGCCCTCCATGACCGGCAGCGAGGCGAGGGGGCCGATGTCGCCCAGGCCGAGCACGGCCGAGCCGTCGGTGACCACCGCGATGGTGTTGCGCTTGATCGTGAGCCGGCGCGCGTCGTCGGGCTTGGCCGCGATGGCCTCGCACACGCGCGCCACGCCGGGCGTGTAGATCATCGACAGGTCGTCGCGGTTGCGGATCGGCACCTTGGACTCGATCTTCAGCTTGCCCCCCAGGTGGAGCAGGAACGTGCGGTCCGAGACGCGGTCGACCACGACGCCCGGCAGCGCGCGCAGCGCGTCGACGATCTGCCCGGCGTGCTCCTCGCCGCGCGTCGCGACCGTGACGTCGACCGTGATGCGCTCGTGTCCCGACGCCGTGACGTCGAGCGCGGAGACGATCCCGCCCGTGTGCTCGATCGCCGTCGTCAGCTCGCTCACGGCGGTGGGGCGCGCCTCGACCTGGAGGCGGACGGTGATGGAGGAGGAGACACTCGGCGCTGACGTCATGGGCTCCAGTATCGCGCGGCGACCACGCGCCCGGCACGACGACGGCGCCCCCTCAGGAGCGCCGTCCCGCCAGCATCGCGGCGGCTATCAGGCGTGCAACCGTGTCCGCTGCAACGGCGCGAGGTGGCCGTCGTGGCCGGGTCTCGTCCGGTCAGCGAGTCCCTACGTGGACTTCCTGCGCGTGGGTACCGCCGAGATGCTGTTGTCCCTCCATCACAGCCCGGACCGTCGGCGGGCGCAACCGTTCCCCGGGTACTTCCACACCGTGTTCTACAGCGTTCGAACAGCACCGAGCGGTTGGTCCGGGAGGTCCGGATCGGGCCCTTCGGCGGTCGGTGGGAACCGTCTCGTGGCCCCGGCCCGCGCGTCGTTCAGTCGCGGCGTCGCCGGCGCAGCGCGCGCCACACGACCCACGCCACGACGCCGAGCGCGACGACGCCCGCCGCGGCGAGGGCCGGCGTCGACCCGGCGAGGTGCGACCGCAGGGCGACGGGCTTCGAGAAGGTCAGGGCGCCCCAGCCGTGCTCGGCGGCGAGCCGGCGCAGCGTCCGGTCGGGGTTGACGACGAACGCGTGCCCGACGGCGCCCAGCATGGGGGCGTCGGTCACGGAGTCGGAGTAGGCGTAGCTCGCCTCCAGGTCGTACCCCTCGCGCTCGGCGAGCTCGCGGAGCGCGACGGCCTTGTTCTCGCCGTACGCGTAGAAGTCGATCGCGCCCGTGTACCGGCCGTCCTCGACGGCCATGCGCGACGAGATCGCGTGGTCGGCGCCCAGCACCGCCGCGATGGGCTCGACGACCTCGCTCCCGGAGGCGGACACGATGACGACGTCGTGCCCGTGCTCGTGGTGGGACTCGATGAGCTCGACCGCCTCCGCGTAGACGACGGGGTCGATGTGCTCGTGCAGCGTCTCCTCGACGATGCGCGACACCGTGGCCACGTCCCAGCCGGTCACGAGGCTCGACAGGTGCGCGCGCATGCGCTCGGTCTGGTCCGCGTCGGCCCCGCCCACCATGAAGAGGAAGTGCGCGTAGGCGCTGCGCAGCACGTCCCCGCGGTTGATGAGCCCGCCGGCGAAGAACGGCCGGGAGAACGCCGCGGCCGACGACGTCGCGATGATCGTCTTGTCCAGGTCGAAGAACGCGGCGACCCGGCCGGCGCGCGGCGGGTCCGTCGGGTCCGGGAGCGGGGTCACGGTCGCGAGCCTAGCCGCGGAACGTGGCCGTCCACAGGAGCGCTCGCCGGGGTGCCCGTCCACAGGCCGCGCGTGCGGCCCGACGACGCCCCGCCGGTCAGGGCAAGGTGGGGCGCCGGTCGACGGGGCAGCGGGGGAGGACGCGATGGGCGGAGCGGTCGTAGCGGTGGTGGGAGCGCGCGGCGGGGCGGGGGCGAGCGTCGTCGCGGCCTCGGTCGCCCGCGCGGTGGCACGACGTCGCGCACCCACCTGCCTGGTCGACCTCGCCGTCGTGGGCGGTGGGCTCGACGTGCTCCTCGGGATCGAGCAGGACCCGGGGGTGCGCTGGCCGGACCTGGCCGACGCGCGCGGCCGGCTCGACGGCGAGGACCTCCTCGCACGCCTGCCGCGGTGGGGCACGGTCCCGGTCGTCAGCACCGAGCGCGGCGGCGGACCGGAGGCCGCGGCGCTCGCGGACGTCGTGGCAGGGCTCGCCGAGGTCACGTCGGGCCGGTCGGGGGTGCTCGTGCTCGACGTCGACCGCGCCGCGATCGGGCCGGGCGCGGTCGGTGCGGCGCTTCTCGGGGCGTGCGACGAGGTGCTGGTCGTGACGCCGCTCGACGTGGTCGGGGTCGCGGGCGCCGCGGCGGTGCGCGACCGGGTCCCCGGTCCGGCGGCGCTCGTCCTGCGCCGGCCGGCTCCGGGGCGGTTGTCCGGCGGCGAGGTCGCAGACGCCGTCGGGCTCGAGGTCGCGACGACCGTCGGCTGGGACCGGGCTCTCGCCGGGGCGATCGAGCGCGGCCAGGGTCCGTGCGTCGGCCGGGGGCCGGTCGTCCGCGCTGGTCGGGACCTCGCGGCGCGGTACGCGCGGAGCGACCGGTGAGCGGGCGCGACGCGGTCCCGGGGCGGACCGAGCGCGGGCGCGGCCCGCTGTTCGACGGCGTGCGGGACCGCCTCGTGCGGGCCGGCGCCGAGCCGGGGGCGGGCTCGGGGGCGGGACCCGACGACGCGGCCGTCGCCGACGCGCTGCGGGCGTCCGGGCGCGTGCTCGGTACCACCGCCCTGCGGGAGCTCACCCGCACGGCGCACGCGGAGATCTTCGGTGCCGGCCCGCTCCAGCGCTACCTCGACGAGCCGGGCGTGACCGACGTGCTCGTCAACGGGCCCGACGAGGTCTGGGTCGACCGCGGGGCCGGGCTCCAACGGGTCGTCGTCGCGCTCGGCGGGCCGGAGGCCGTGCGGTCGCTGGCCGTGCGGCTCGCCGCCGCGGGCGGGCAGCGCCTCGACGACGCCTCGCCCGTGGTCGACGCCCGGCTCCCCGACGGGACGCGGCTCCACGCGGTGGTGGCACCCGTGTGCAGGCCCGGGGCCGTGATCTCGCTGCGCGTGCTGCGGACGCGGACGTTCGGGCTTCCCGACCTCGTCGCGTCCGGCACGGTCCCGGATGCCTGGGAACCCGTACTGCGCGGGCTCGTCGCCCGGCGCGCGAGCATGCTCGTCTCGGGCGGGACCGGCACCGGCAAGACGACGCTGCTCGCCGCGCTGCTCGCGCTCGTGCCGCCCGACGAGCGCATCGTCTGCGTGGAGGAGGCGCGCGAGCTCGACCCGGACCACCCGCACGTCGTCCCGCTCACCGCGCGGCGGGCGAACGTCGAGGGCGCCGGAGAGGTCGACCTCGCCGACCTCGTGCGCGCCGCGCTGCGGATGCGCCCCGACCGCATCGTGCTCGGCGAGTGCCGCGGGGCGGAGGTCCGCGAGGTGCTCATGGCCCTCAACACCGGTCACGAGGGCGGCCTGGCGACGATCCACGCCAACGACGTCGAGGTGATCCCGGCCCGGCTCGAGGCGCTGGCGGCGCTCGCAGGCATGGACCGTGCCGCCGTGGCGGCACAGGCGGCCGGCGGCCTCGACGTCGTGCTGCACCTGCGTCGTGTGCGGGTGGCCGGGAGGACCCGGCGCGTGCTCGCCCAGGTCGGGGTCGTGCGGGGCGACGTCCGGACCGGGCTCCGGGTCGACGTCGCGGCCTCGTGGGACGGGGTGTCGGGCTCGCGCGACGGTTCCGCGCACGGCGGCGGCGACCGCGAGGGCGACGACGGCGGCACCAGCGCAGCCGGGCCGGTCGCCGGCCCAGCCTGGGACGAGCTCGTGGCGCGGTGGTGCGCGTGAGGCGTCGATGACGGTCCTCGTGGGTGTGCTCGTCGGGGCCGCGGTCTGGTGCGTGGCAGCGCGAGGCGGGCGCCGGGCCCGCAGCGTCGTCGGCACCTCGTCCTCGCGGCCCGGGCGGCCGTCGGTCCTGCGACGCCGGTCGCCGGCGCGGGCGGTGCCGGAGCTGGTGCGCGTCGTCGTGACGCAGGTGGGGTCGCTCCTGCGGTCCGGGGCCGCCCCCGGGGTCGCGTGGGAGCGGGCGGTCGGGGTGCGGGTCGACGCCGCGGGCGTCCCCCGGGTCGCCGAGCTCGCGCCGCACGTGGGCGGGCCGGCGACCGCGCGGGCCCTCGTGGCGGCGTGCCGGCTGGCGGTCGAGGTGGGCGCGCCGCTCGCCTCTGTGCTCGACGAGGTCGCGGCCTCGGTCGCGGCGGACGCCGAGGCCCGCGCGGAGCGGGACGCGGCGCTCGCGGGGCCCCGGGCGACCGCGCGCGTGCTCCTGTGGCTCCCGGCGGTCGGTGTGCTGCTGGGCTACGTGCTCGGTGCCGACCCGCTCGGCACCGCGACCGACGGCGGCCTCGGGACGGCCGGGGTCCTGCTCGGGCTCGTGCTCCTGCTCGCGGGCCGTACCTGGTCCGCTCGGCTCGTCGAGCGGGCGCGCAGCGCGGGGGAGGACCGGTGACCGCGCTCCTGGTGACGGCGTGGGTCCTGGCGGCGGCCGCGCCGTGGTGGGCGGCGCGGGCGGCCGTCGCGCGGCGGGCCGTCGTGGTGTCGCGACGCGCGCAGAGCGCCGCCGGCCGCCCCGACGGGGCGCGGGGTGACGGCGAGCGGGAGGCCCGGAGCGGAGGTCGGGGGCGCCCGGACCACACCGGGACCCTCGAGACGGGCGTGCTCCTCGAGCTCTTGGCGGCGGCGGTCCGCTCCGGGGCCGCGGTGCCGCGCGCGCTGGACGTGGTCGGCTCGTGCGTCGGTGGTCGGGAGGGGGCCGGGCTGCGGGCCGCGGGCGCGGCCCTCCTCCTCGGCGCGTCCTGGGACGCCGCCTGGGCGACGGCGCCACCGCGGCTCGCGGTCGTCCAGCGCGCGCTGCGTCCGGCCTGGCTGCACGGTGCGGCCCCTGCGCCCGCGCTGCGGGCCGCGGCGCAGGCGTCGCGCCAGGACCGGACCGCCGCGGCCAAGGCCGCCGCGGCGCGCCTCGCCGTGCACCTCGTCCTCCCGCTCGGCGCGTGCTTCCTCCCGGCCTTCGTGCTCGTCGGGCTGGTGCCCGTCCTCGTCTCTCTGGGTTCGGGCCTGCTGGGTGGGTAGTCGATCCTCTCGGGCTCTCGGGCTCTCGGGCTCTCGGGCTCTCGGGCTCTCGGGCTCTCGGGCTCTCGGGCTCTGGGGCTGTCGGGCTCTGGGGCTGTCGGGCTGTCGGGCTCTCGGGATGTCGGACTGTCGGCACCGGGCCTGCCACCCGTGCCCAGTTCTTGCTCGTGCTGGGTCGAGCGCGAGTGCCGTTCCTGCCTACCGACGGGCCGCTCGCTACGGTGGGTCCATGGATGCGACCGCCGTCGGCCCGACCGTGCGGCGAGCCCTCGCCCAGGGGCTCTGGGAGGCGGTCGGTAGCGGCGAGTCGTCGGCGCGGGTCTTCGTGAGCACGGACGGTGCTCGGTACGCCAAGGTCGTGAGCGACGACCAGGTGGCCGCGCTGGCCGGGGAGCGTGACCGCGTGCGGTGGGCCGCCGCACGGGGGATCCCCGGGCCTCGGTTGCTGGGATGGGTGAAGGCCCCTGACGGGGCGGTCCTGACGACCAGCGCGGTGCCCGGGACGCCGGCCGACCAGGTCCGTCCGGACCAGGTCCGGCAGGCGTGGACGAACATCGTCGCGGCGGTCGCGGCGTTCCACGACGTCCCCGCCGGCGACTGCCCGTTCGACCGGGGGCTACGTACGATGTACGCGCTGGCGCAGGACGTGGTGGCGCGTGGCGCCGTGCGCCGGGAGTTCCTGCGCCCCGAGCAGGAGGCCCGGACGGGTCGCGACCTGCTCGCCGAGCTCGCCGCCGAGATGCCCGTACGCGAGGAGCAGGAGGCTGCCGACCAGGTGGTCTGCCACGGCGACCTCTGCCTGCCCAACATCCTGCTCGACCCGAGACGCTGGAGGTCTCCGGGTTCGTGGACCTCGGTCGCCTCGGCGCGGCCGACCGGCACGCCGACCTGTCGCTGCTGCTCGCGAGCGCGCAGGACACGTGGCCGGACGAGGCCCAGCACCTCCAGGACCAGCTCCAGCGGCTCTACGGCTCTCCGGTCGACGCGGACCGGCTCCGGTTCCACCTCCTCCTGGACCCGCTGACCTGGGACTGACGGTCCGCGCGCGGGCAGGGTCGTGGTCGCCTCGAGCGGCAACACCGGCGAGCGCGGGCCTCGGCACGTGCACGCGGGCGCGGTCCTTTCCGCGACGATGCCCCGAGGGGCGGGGACCGACGCCGTCCACAGGTCAGTCGCGCGAGGGTCCCGTCCACCGGCGGCGCGGGGCAGGGTGCGTGCCCGGTCGTCGACCCGCCACGGTGTCCTGGACCGCCCGCGGACGCGGGCCACGAGAGGGGAGACCTGACATGCCAGGACGGGTTCGGCGCGCGCTCGCGCGCCTGAAGGGGACGAGCCAGGGACAGGACGGTGAGGCCGGTCTCGCGACCGCGGAGTACGCCATCGCGACCGTCGCGGCGGCGGGCTTCGCCGGGCTGCTCATCGTCGTGCTCAAGAGCGGCGAGGTGCGCGAGCTGCTGCTCGGCATCGTGCGCAGCGCGCTGTCGCTGGGCTGAGCCGTGCGACGGGACGCAGGCACGGGCACCGGTACGTGGCGCGGGTCCCGGCCATGGACGCTCTGCTCGCGGGAGGTCCGCCCGCGCGAGGTCCGCTCCCGCGGGATCCGGTCGCGCGACGACCAGGAGAGGGGTGCGGTCACGGCCGAGCTCGCCGTCGCGCTCCCGGCGGTCGTCCTCGTCCTCGTCGTCGTCCTCACCCTCGCCGCGGCGGCGGGCGCCCAGATGCGCTCCGCCGACGCGGCGAGGGCCGCCGCCCGTGCCGCCGCGATCGGTGAGGACGACGCGACCGTCCGCGCGACGGCGCTCCGGGTGGCAGGGGACGACGCGACCGTCGGCGTCGTGCGCGGCGACCCGTGGGTCGAGGTCCGCGTCACGACGCCCGTCGTCGGCGGGTGGCTCTCCGGGTCGCCGCTGCGTGCGCGCGGCGAGGCCGTCGCGTGGGTCGAGCCATGACGCGGTACCCGGCCGTGGTCCGGCGAGGCTCGGCCGCGCGTGCACGGGCGGGGCGCCGCATCGGTCGCCGCGCGGCCCAGGCCGGGGTCGGGCGGCACGACGCGGCGCCCGACGCGGAGCGAGGTGCGGGCACGGTGCTCGTGCTCGGCATCGTTGCCGCCGTGCTCGTGCTCGCCCTCGGGCTGGGCGCGCTCGCACACGCCCAGTCAGCACGCGGGGCGGCGCAGACCGGCGCCGACCTCGCGGCGCTCGCGGCGGCCACGGCCGCTCGGGACGGCTGGGACCCGTGCGGTCGTGCCCGCGAGGTCGCGGCGCGCAACGCGGTCTCGGTCACCGCGTGCGCCGAGCAGGACGGCGGAGTCGTGCGGGTGGACGTCACCTCGACCACCGGCGTCACCGTCCTCGGTGTCGCGCTGGGTCGGGCGAGCGCCGCCGCCCGCGCCGGCCCGGCGACCGCGCGCTGAACGAGCACCCTGGTCACGGTGACCACGGGCCACGGTGAGACGGAGCCGGGCGGGGTGGTGCTGGTGCCGCGTTCGTGGTCGGGCCTGGACGCGATCCCGACCGAGGACACGGCGGCCGCGAGGAACGAGCGGCGGACGGGAGACGCGGCACCACCAGCCACCCGACGACCCAGCGCACCGCGAGGTACGACCCGGTTCTCCCTCGGCGGCCCGCGGTTCTACGGCGTGGGGGCGTGGGCGAGGACGGCGTCGAGCAGGCGGACGGCGGCGGCCTTCTCGAGCGGGGCGTTGTACGACCCGCACTTGGGGGACTGGACGCACGCCGGGCAGCCGTCGTGGCAGGGGCAGCGCGCGATGGCGTCGCGCGTCGCGCGGAGCCACGTCGCGCCGAGCTCGTACCCGCGCTCGGCGAAGCCGGCACCGCCGGGGTAGGCGTCGTGCACGAACACGGTCGCCTCGCCGGTGTCGGCGTGCAGGGCGGTGGAGACGCCGCCGAGGTCCCAGCGGTCGCACGTCGCGAGGAGCGGGAGCAGGCCGATCGACGCGTGCTCGGCGGCGTGCAGCGCGCCGGGCAGCTCGTCGGCGTCGACACCCGCCTCCTCGATCACCGACTGCGGGACGGTCCACCACACGGCCATCGTGGGGAGCGTGCGCTCGGGGAGGTCGAGCGTCTCCGTGCCGAGGACCTGCATGTCGAGGAGGCGGCGGCGCTGGAAGCTCACGACCTGCGAGCACACGTCGACCGGGCCGTAACCCCAGCCGACGGGCCCCCAGGAGCGCTCGACGACCTCGCGCCCCGCCGCGACGTCGCCGTCGGCGGGGTCGTCGACGATCGTGATGGACGTCGTAGAGCGGGACCACGTCCCGTGGTCGACGTCCTGGCGGCGCACGAGCGCGACATGGTCGGCGAGGTCGAGGTGCTCGACGACGTAGGTGCGCCCCTGGTGGACGTACACCGCGCCGTCGTGGACGGACCCGTCCGCGGACGCGGCGTCGACCGTGCCGAGCAGCCGGCCGGTGCGCGCCTCGGCGACCCGCACGGGCGCGCCGCCCGAGCCGCGCAGGTCGGTCATGCCCGACGCGGGCTGTGCGTGCGTCCAGTACCAGCCGGACGCGCGACGGCGCAGCGCGCCGCGGGCGACGAGCACGTCGAGCAGACCGCGCACGGCGTCGGGGTCGCCGAACGCCGCGAGGTCGTCGGAGCGCAGCGGGTTCTCGGCCGCGGCCGCGCACAGGTGGGGCGCGAGCACGTACGGGTTCGCGGGGTCGAACACGGTCGCCTCGAGCGGGGCGTCGAACACGGCCTCGGGGTGGTGCACGAGGAACGTGTCGAGCGGGTCCTCCCGCGCGACGAACGCCACGAGGCCGTCCGCGCCCGCGCGCCCGGCGCGGCCCGCCTGCTGCCACACCGACATGCGCGTTCCCGGCCAGCCCGCGATGAGGACCGCGTCAAGACCCGAGATGTCGACGCCCAGCTCGAGCGCGTTGGTCGTCGCGAGGCCCAGGACGTCGCCGGTGCGCACGGCGTCCTCGAGCTCGCGCCGCTCCTCGGGCAGGTATCCGCCCCGGTAGGCGGCGACGCGCCGCACGAGCCGCGGGTCGACGACGCGCACGCTGTCCTGCGTCTGGACCGCGACCGACTCCGCCCCGCGGCGCGAGCGCGTGAACGCGAGCGTGCGCGCGCCCGCGATGACGAGGTCCGCGAGCAGGTCCGCGGCCTCGGCCGTCGCGCTGCGGCGGGGGTGCTCGGCCGCGGCGTCGACCGTCGTCGGGACGGTCGGGTCGTCGTCGTGCCCCTCGGCGGGACCGGCGGCGGTGGCCGGGTCGAAGCCCACGACGACGGGCGGCTCCCACAGCGCGAACGTCTTGCGCCCCGCGGGCGAGGTGTCCTGCGCGACCGTCACGACGTCGTCGGGCTCGACCCCCACGAGGCGCGCGGCGCTCGTCGCGGGGTCGGCCGTCGTGGCCGACGCGACGACGAACGTCGGCGGGCGGTCGCCCTCGCGCGCGTAGTGCGCGGCCAGGCGACGCAGGCGTCTCAGGACCAGGGACACGTGCGCACCGAACACCCCGCGGTAGGCGTGGCCCTCGTCGACGACGACGTACCGCAGGTCGCGCAGCAGCCGCGACCAGCCGCGGTGGTACGGCAGGAGCGCGAAGTGCAGGAAGTCCGGGTTGGTCAGCACGACGTCGGCGTGCTCGCGGACCCAGCGCCGCTCGTCCTGCCCGGTGTCGCCGTCGCACGTCGCGACCCGCACGTCGCGCGTCCCCGCGGCGTCGAGCAGCCGCTGGAGCCCCGAGAGCTGGTCGGCGGCGAGCGCCTTGGTGGGCGACAGGTAGAGCACGGCGCCACGTCGGGCGACCGACTCGATGCGGCCGGGGTCGAGGAGACGTGCGGCGGCGTCGGCCCGTACCGAGGAGAGGGCGGGGAGCCAGAACGCGAGCGACTTGCCGGACCCCGTCGAGGTGGCGAGCGCGACGTGCCGGCCCGACCACGCGGCGTCGGCCGCGACGACCTGGTGCTCCCACGGGCGGTCCACGCCGAGCGCGCGGTACCCCGCGACGAGCGACGCGTCGGCCCAGTCCGGCCACTCCGCCTGCGTGCCCGCCCGCGCGGGCAGCTCGCGCACGTGCAGCAGCCGCTCGTCGCGCCGCCCGCCCGCGCGCAGCACGTCGAGCAGGGCCGCGCTCGTCGATCGCAGGGAGGTAGGGGCGGGGGCGTGCGGCACGCTCCGAGTCTCCCACCTCCGGCCCACCCTTCGGCCGACGGCGGCCGCGCTCGGGACCTCCGGCCCTCGCGCCAGGCACGGCGCGCGGCCGAGGATCGGGTCATGGGAGCGGTGCGTGGGGTCCGGTTCGTGGCGACGACGGCGCTCGCCGTCGGGGCGCTCCTGCTCACCCGGCGCATGACCCAGACGTGGGGCACGTGGGAGGGCGAGCACGAGTGCGTGCTCCCGGGCGACGACCTCGTGCCCGACGCGCGCGCCGTCGTCGCGACGCGCGCGGTCACGGTCGACGCGCCGCCGTCGGAGGTCTGGCCGTGGCTGGTGCAGCTCGGTCAGGGTCGTGGCGGGTTCTACTCCTACGACGCGCTGGAGAACCTGATCGGCCTGGACATCCGCAGCGCGGACGCGATCGAGGAGCGCTGGCAGGGCTTGGCCGTGGGCGACGACGTCCACCTCGCCGACGAGGCCGTCCTGCGCGTCGCGCTCCTGGAGCCGGGCTCGCACCTCGTGCTGCTCGGCGCCCCCGGTCCGGGGCAGCCGGACACGATGCCGTTCCGGTTCTCCTGGGCGTTCGTCGTCCGCCCGCTCCCGCCGGGCGAGGACGGCACGCCCCGGTCGCGTCTGCTGGTCCGTGAGCGGTACCTGCCACTGGGCGCCGCGGGCCGGGCCGTCGTCGAGGCGGTGCAGCCCGTGAGCTTCCTCATGACGCAGAAGATGCTGCGCGGCATCCGCACCCGCGCCGAGCACGCCGCCGCACCCCGCTGACATGCGGTGGGTCCCGTCAGGGTCGTGGGACGGGAACCCACCGCATGCTCGGCGGGGCCTGCGGGGCGGGTCAGCCGCGGAAGACCTCGACCACCGCGCGGGAGAGGTACCACGGGTCGACGACGGCGGTCAGCTCGCGCGCGGAGTGCATCGAGAGGATGGGGACGCCGACGTCGACCGTGCGGATGCCGAGGCGGGTCGCGGTGAGCGGGCCGATCGTCGAGCCGCACGGCACGGTGTTCTTCGACACGAACTCCTGGCTCGGCACCCCGGCCCGTGCGCAGGCCCGCGCCCAGGCCGCCGCGCCGTGCGCGTCGGTCGTGTACCGCTGGTTGGCGTTGATCTTGAGGATCGGCCCGCCGCCCGCGAGGGGCCGGTTCGCGGGGTCGTGGCGCTCCGGGTAGTTGGGGTGCACCGAGTGCCCGACGTCGCTCGACACGCAGAGCGACGCCGCGAGCTGACGATGCCGCTCCTCGTCGGTCGCGCCGAGGCCGGCCGCGACCCGGTCGAGCACGTCGGCGAGGAACGGGCCCGACGCCCCGGAGCGCGACTCCGACCCGATCTCCTCGTGGTCGAACGCGGCGAGCACGGGGATCGCGTCGCCCTCGACGGGCCGGTCGGGCGTGCCCGCGACCTCGAGCAGCGCGACGAGCCCGGCGTGCACCGACAGCAGGTTGTCGAGCCGCCCGGACGCGAGGAACGCGCCGTGCGCACCGAAGACGCGCGGCGGCTGCGTGTCCGCGACGACGACGTCGTACCCGGCGATCTCGCTCGCACGCACGCCCGCGTGGTGCGCGAGCTCCACGAGCACGTCCCCGCCGCTCGTCCCGTGCGGCGCGCCCGCGGCGTCGGACCCGGCCGGCCCCGACGCCGACGCGAGCCCCCACACGGGCTGCGTGTGCTGCTGCTTGTCGAGCGCGAGCCCGTCGTTCGCCGCGCGGTCGAGGTGGATCGCGAGCTGCGGGATGCGCAGGAGCGGCCCGGTGCGCACCAGGTGCTCCTCGCCGTCGACCGTGACCAGGCGTCCGGCGAGCTCGAGCTCGCGGTCGAGCCACGAGTTGAGCAGCGGCCCGCCGTAGACCTCCACGCCTGCCTGCCACCAGCCCTCGCGGCCCACGCTCGGGCGCGGCTTGAGCTTGAAGCCGGGGGAGTCGGTGTGGGCACCGAGGATCGCGAACGGCGTCGTCGCGGTCGCGCCGGCCGGGACCGCCCAGGCGATCACCGCGCCGTCGCGCACGACGACGTACCGCCCGCCCGCGGGCCCGTCGCCCCCGCTGCCGCCCGCCGACGGCCACGCCGCCGTCTCGTCGAGCCGCTCGAAGCCCGCAGCCTCCAGGCGGCGCGCGACCTCGTGGGCCGCGTGGTAGGACGACGGGGACGCCTCGACGAACGTCGCGAGGTCCTGCGCGTGCGCGCGCTCGTGGGGGGTGGGGTCGGTCACGGGGGTGCTGGGCGTCGACACAGGCTCCACCCTACGCACGCCCAGGAGCGCTCCGTAGGGTGGTCGAGGCCGGGTGCCGGAGCGTGACGCGAGAAGAACGGAGTCCGCATGACCTGGGTCGTCCTGCCGGGCCTCGCCCTGACCCCCGAGGACTTCGTCCCTCTCGCGCGCGCCCTCGGCGCCGCGGGCGGCACCGACGACGTCCGCGTCCTCGACGCGTGGCGCGTGCCCGTGACGGGACCGGTCGACGCGGTGCGCGCCGGGCTCGGCGTCGACGGGTCGGAGCCCGTCGACCTCGTCGGGCACTCCGTCGGCGGGCTCACCGCGCTCGAGTGGGCGCTGCTCCACCCGGACGAGGTCCGCCGTCTCGTGCTCCTCGACCCGACGAGCCCGTGGGAGGCGCACCTCCCGGCGTTGCACACGGGGCGGGCCCTGGCCCGGGCGGGCACCGCGGCGGCGAGCGTGCTCGCGGCCGGCCTCGCCGTGACGGGACCGGAGCTGCGCCGCGTGGGCGTCCGGGTGGTCGCGCGTCGGCCGGACCGCCTCCCGCACCACGTCTCCCGCGCCCGCTACGGGTCGCGCGACGCGTGGACGACGCTCGCCCACCAGTGGTTCGCGAGCTGGGAGCAGGCGCCGCGCGTCCGTGCTCTGCTCGACGGCGGCCGCGCGCTCCCCACGTCCGTCGACCCCCTGCTCATCACCGGGCTCCGGGCGAGCGCGCGCTTCCTGCGCCAGCAGCGCGAGCTCTCCGACCGGCTCGCCGTCCCGCGCGTCGGCCTCGCGGGCGAGGGCCACCTCTTCCCGCTCACCCGGCCCGACGTCGTCGCGCACCTCGCGCTGGGCTCAGCCGGTGGGGGGACCGCGAGCGCCGTGGCGTGATGGCGGGTCCGCCGGGAGCGCCTCCACGATGCGCGCACCGCGGTCCGGTGACGAAGGCGACCGGGCCCGCGGTCGCTCAGCGGACGACGAACGACGCCGGCTCGGAGACCAGCCAGCCCTCGAAGAGAGGAGCGTCGTCGCCGGTCTGGGTGGCACCCCAGGAGCCATCCTTCTGCAACAGGCTGTACGACGTGATCGTCCAGGGCAGGAGCCCGTGGTAGGTGTACGTACCGGGAGGCAGGGTCCCTCCCGTGGCGGCGCCGTCGTCACAGCGGATCTCGGCGGAGTACTCGAACGGCACCGGCTCCTCGGCGGCGAGCACCGTGGTCCGCAGGTCCGCCGACGTCCGGGAGCTCGACCTCGTGGAGCTGACGATCAAGCCGTCGCGCACCACGACGTAGGCGTTCGCCGTGGTCGGGTAGGCGGCCCGGACCTGGGCGAGCGAGTCGCCGTAGAGCATCGAGGCACGCGTCGTGGTCGTGCCCGACCCCACCTGGATCGCCCCCGGTCGAGCCAGGTACGCGAGGACCGACGTCGACGGCGTGGGCGCGGGCATGCCGCACTCGAGGTCTGCGGACGTGGGCCCGGACGGGAACGTCGTGGACGGGCCCGTGGCTGCGTGCACGAGGGGGTCCGGCGCCTCGGCCCCCTCCGCCTGCCCGGGCGGGTCCGGCGGGTCGACGACGACCGGCACGGTGGTGGAGACCAGCCAGCCGTCGAAGAGCGGTGTCGCGCGGCCCGCGCCCGACGGTGACTCCCCGTCGTCGTGGGTCTCCGCCGCGTGGGGCAGGACGGTCCACGGCACGATGACGGCGAGCTCGTACTCGCCCGGCTCCAGC
This sequence comes from Cellulosimicrobium funkei, assembly GCF_001019615.1. Taxonomy (GTDB): domain Bacteria; phylum Actinomycetota; class Actinomycetes; order Actinomycetales; family Cellulomonadaceae; genus Cellulosimicrobium; species Cellulosimicrobium cellulans_E. The sequence goes on from NZ_JNBQ01000002.1 coordinate 149,816, forward strand.
GAGGGCGACTCGCCCGCGCCGTAGAGGTCGCAGACGGCGAACGAGTCGACGGAGAGAGCGAGGGGGACGACGGACCCGGCGGCGAGCTCGGTCGGTGCCTCGTCGTGCGCCGGGTCGGGCCACCTGGCGGTGGTCGAGACGATCGTGCCGTCCTGGACCAGCACATAGCCGGCGCGCACCGTGGGGTCGAGCGCGACCACGTCGGCGCCGTCCTCGACCCGGAGCTGCGCGACGACGTCGGCGAGCCCGGGCGAGGGCACCGACAGGGCGGAGGTCTCGACGGTCGCGGTCGCGAGCAGGTCGGCGCCGGTGGCGGCCGGGGCCGGGCTGCCGCATCGGAGGTCATCCTCGGTCACTGGCGCGGGGAAGTCGGCCGGGTGCGTGGGGCCAGGGTCCGTCGGCGTGGGGTCGGGGCTCGGCGCGGGCGCCGGCATGAGGGGCTCGGGACTGCGGTCCCAGGCTGCCGTGACGCCCACGCCACCGAGGACGAGCGCCAGAGCGGCGGCGGTACCGACCAGCGCCCCGCGGCGCCGCCGGGCCCGCCGCACGGCCCCGTGCAGGCGCTCGCGGGCGATCGCGTCGGCGGTCGTCGGGTGCACCGCGTCGGCGGCGGAGTGCAGAGCTCCCTCGAGGTCGAAGGGCTCGTCGGGGATGGGCCGGTTCATCGCGCACCTCGCTGGTTCTGCACGGTCAGGTCGTCGTCGGTCGCTCGGACCGGGCCCAGGCGGGCGGCGAGCTTGGCGTTCGCGTCGCTGAGATACCTCTTGGCCGTCCCTTCGCTGATCCCCAGCTGCGTGGCGACGCTCCGGACGGGTAGGTCGCTGAAGTACCGGAGGACCACGCAGGCGCGCTCTCGGGGCGAGAGCGCGCCGAGCGCCTCCACGATGTCGAGGCGTACCTCGGGGAGGTGCGTCGTGTGCGTCTCGGGTCGAGGACCGAGCAGGTGCAGCACCCCGTCCCATCGCTTGCGGCGGCGTGTGCCGTCCACGAAGGCCGTGAGGATCGAACGGCGCACGTAGCTCTCGGCGAGCTGGAAGTCCGTCGCGGCGCGGCCGCGGCGAAACGTCCGGAAGAGGGCTTCCTGGACGAGGTCCTCCGCCTCGGCGGCGTCCCCCGTGAGGAGGTAGGCGTACCCCACGAGCGCCCGTCGCCGCGTGCGGACGATCTCGTCCAGCACCGTTTCCCAACGCGCCATCGCGCATGCCTCCTGCTTGTCGTGAACACCGTCGCCCTTCTCAACGACCGTGTCGAGCATTCGGTTGGGGGTCGCGCGCACATTCCCTCACGACGTGGCGCAGCACGAGCAGGGGCTCGCTTGTGAGGCCGTGCACGAGTGGTCGTGACGCACGCCACACGTGCGTAGACTCACCCCCATCGCTCCGGCAGGGGACCGGCGCGACGGTCGCGCGGTTCGTCAAGGAGGACGGATGCTCACGCTCGGTTCGGAAAGTCTCACCATCGTCACCGTCATCGCGGTGATCGCGCTCGTCGCGCTGGTCTTCGCGTTCGTCCTGCGCAGACAGGTCCTCGCCGCCGACGACGGCACGGCGAAGATGCAGGACATCGCCCAGGCCGTGCAGGAGGGCGCCGGGGCCTACCTGAGCCGCCAGTTCCGGACGCTCGCCCTGTTCGCGGTGATCGTGTTCGGCCTGCTGTTCCTGCTGCCCGGTGACGGCGGCATCCGCGTCGGGCGCTCGGTGGCGTTCCTCGTCGGCGCGGGGTTCTCGGCGGCGATCGGCTACCTCGGCATGTGGCTCGCGGTGCGGGCCAACGTGCGCGTCGCGTCGGCCGCGACCCGGCCCGGCGGACGCACCGAGGGCGCGCGCATCGCGTTCCGGACGGGCGGCGTCGTCGGCATGTCGGTCGTCGGCCTCGGTCTGCTCGGCGCCGCGGGTGTCGTGCTGATCTACAAGGGCGACGCCCCGGCCGTGCTCGAGGGCTTCGGCTTCGGTGCCGCGCTGCTCGCCATGTTCATGCGCGTCGGCGGCGGCATCTTCACCAAGGCGGCCGACGTCGGCGCGGACCTCGTCGGCAAGGTCGAGCAGGGCATCCCCGAGGACGACCCGCGCAACGCCGCGACGATCGCGGACAACGTGGGCGACAACGTGGGCGACTGCGCCGGCATGGCCGCCGACCTCTTCGAGTCGTACGCCGTGACGCTCGTCGCGGCGCTCATCCTCGGCAAGGCGGCCATGGGCGAGGAGGGCCTCGTCTTCCCGCTCGTGGTCACCGCGATCGGCGCGCTCGTCGCCGTGCTCGGGGTCTTCATCACGCGCGTGCGCGGCCAGGAGAACGGGCTCAGGGCCATCTACCGCGGCTTCTACCTCTCCGCGCTCATCGGCGCGGTGCTCGCCGCGGTCGCGGCGTTCGTCTACCTGCCGTCGTCGTTCTCGGCGCTCGACGGCACCGCGGACCTCGGCGACCTGTCGGGCCTCGCGGCCGACCCGCGCGTCGTCGCGAGCCTCGCGGTCGTCATCGGCATCGTCCTCGCGGGCATCATCCTGTGGATCACGGGCTACTTCACCGGCACGACGTCGAAGCCGACGCTGCACGTGGCGGCCACCTCGCGCACGGGCGCGGCGACCGTCGTCCTGTCGGGCATCGGCGTCGGGTTCGAGTCCGCGGTGTACACGGCGGGGGTGATCGCGGCCGCGATCTGCGGCCTGTTCCTCCTCGCGGGCGGCTCGGTGTGGCTCGCGCTGTTCCTCGTCGCGCTCGCCGGGTGCGGGCTGCTCACCACGGTCGGCGTCATCGTCGCGATGGACACGTTCGGCCCGGTCTCGGACAACGCCCAGGGCATCTACGAGATGTCGGTCGGCGAGTCCGGCGACGGCGACGCGGAGGCGGCGCAGATCCTCACGGACCTCGACGCGGTGGGCAACACGACGAAGGCCATCACCAAGGGCATCGCGATCACGACGGCCGTCCTCGCGGCGACGGCCCTCTTCGGGTCGTACGCCGACGCCGTGAGCCACGCGCTCGCGGACGTCGAGGCGGTCGGCAGCGGCCTCGTCACCGCCATGCTCGACTACCAGATCATCTCGCCCATCACGCTCGTGGGCCTGATCCTCGGTGCCGCGACGGTCTTCCTGTTCTCCGGCCTCGCGATCGACGCCGTGACGCGGGCCGCCGGGGCGATCGTCTTCGAGGTGCGACGTCAGTTCCGCGAGCACCCCGGGATCATGACGTTCAAGGAGCGCCCCGAGTACGGCAAGGTCGTGGACATCTGCACACGCGACTCGCTGCGCGAGCTCGCGACGCCGGGTCTGCTCGCCGCGTTCGCGCCCATCGCGGTCGGGTTCGGCCTGGGCGTCGGGCCGCTCGCCGGCTTCCTCGCCGGGGCGATCGGTGCGGGGGTGCTCATGGCGGTGTTCCTCGCCAACTCGGGCGGCGCGTGGGACAACGCGAAGAAGATCGTCGAGGACGGCGCGTACGGGGGCAAGGGCTCCGAGGCGCACGCGGCGACCGTCATCGGCGACACGGTCGGCGACCCGTTCAAGGACACGGCCGGTCCGGCGATCAACCCGCTCATCAAGGTCATGAACCTCGTGTCCGTGCTCATCGCCCCCGCGGTGGTGCTCATGAGCGTGCCGGACGACGCGAACCACGCGCTGCGCATCGGTATCGCGGTCGTCGCGGCGGCGATCGCGTTCGGCGCGGTGATCATGTCGCGGCTCCGCGCGGCGCGCGTCGACCGCGAGCAGTCCACGGTGGAGCCGGAGCGCGTCGCGACCGGCGCCTGACCGTCGCGGACCAGCACGGACGAGGACGCCCGGGCCGTGCGCGGCCCGGGCGTCCTCGTCCTGGTCCAGCGGACGGGCGTGCTCTCAGCCCTTGACGGTGAACGGCGCGCGCAGGAGCGCGTCCTCGCGGGACGACGGGCCGACGCGGAGCTCGAACTCGCCGGGCTCGACGACCCGGCGGCCCTGGGCGTCGACGAGCGTGCAGTCCGCGACGGGCACCTCGAGGTCGACCGTCACCCGCTCTCTCGGTGCGAGCGCGACCTTGCGGTACGCCTTGAGCTCCTTCTCGGCCCACGTCACGGACGTGACCGTGTCGCTCACGTAGACCTGCACGGTCTCGCGGACGGGCCGCGTGCCGGTGTTGGTGAGCGTGACCTGGGCGCGCACGACGTCGTCGGGTCCGTGCACCGAGCCGAGGACGCGCAGGTCCGCGTAGTCGACCGTCGTGTAGCTCAGGCCCTCGCCGAAGGCGAACGCGGGGCTCTGGGTGAGGTCGGCGTACCGGTCGCCGTGCTGGCCGCGGACCACGTTGTAGTACGTGGGCTGCTGGCCGGCGTGGCGGGCGAACGAGATCGGGAGCCGGCCCTCCGGCTCGATCTGCCCGAGCACGAGCTCCGCGACGGCCTGGCCGCCGCGCATGCCCGGGTTCGCAGCCCAGACGATCGCGGCCGCCGCGTGGGCGGACGGCGGGAGCACGAGCGGCTTGGACGCGACGACGACGACCACGACGGGGGTGCCGGTCGCGACGAGCGCGTCGAGCAGGGCGACCTGGCCGCCGACGAGCTCGAGCGTCGCCGTCGACTTGCCCTCGCCGACGAGCTCGATCCGGTCGCCGACGACGGCGACGACGAGGTCCGCGTCGCGCGCCGCGGCCACGGCCTCGGCGATCAGCGCGTCGTCGGGCTCGGCGGGCACGACGACCTGCGGCCGCGGCTGGCCGTCGGGGAACAGCTCGCCCTCGGGGTCCGGCTCGAGCGTGAGGATGTCGGCGCCGCGCGCGTGCGTGACCGTCCAGTCCTCGGGGACGAGGGCGCGGAAGCCGTCGAGCACGGTCGTGGTCATCTCGCGCGGGTGGCCGTCGGGCAGCCAGTCGGCCTGGCCCGACGCGCCGGCCCAGTCGCCGAGCTGCGTGTGGTCGTCGTCCGCGTTGGGCCCGACGACGGCGACCGTGCGCCCGCCCGTGAAGGGGAGCGTGCCGTCGTTCGTGAGCAGGACGAGCGAGCGCCGCGCGACCTCGAGGTTGACGGCGGTGTGCTCCGCCGACGCGATGACGGCCTCCTGGCGCGCGACGTCGGGACGCCGCGGGTCCTCGAACAGCCCGAGCCGGAACTTGAGCGTGAGGATGCGACGCACGGCCGCGTCGATCGCGGCCCCCTCCACGAGGCCGCGCGCGACCGCCTCGAGCGCGCCCTCGAAGAACTTCGGCGTGGTCATGACCATGTCGTTGCCCGCGCGCACGGCGGCGGCGGAGGCGTGCACGTAGTCGGGCTGGATGTGCTGCTCCCAGACCATGCGGCCGACGTTGTCCCAGTCGGTGACGAGCGTGCCCGTGTAGCCCCACTCGCCCCGCAGGACGTCGTCGAGCAGCCAGCCGTTGACGGTGACGGGCACGCCGTCCATGGACTGGTAGCCGAGCATGAACGTCGCGCAGCCCTCGCGCGCGACGCGCTCGAACGGGGGCAGGAACCAGGACCGGAGCTTGCGCGGCGAGATGTCGGCCTCGCTCGCGTCGCGGCCGCCCTGGGTCTCGGAATAGCCGGCGAAGTGCTTGGCGGTCGCGAGGATCCCGGTCGGGTCCGCGAGGCCGTCGCCCTGGTACCCGCGCACCATCGCCGACGCGAGCTCGCCGATGAGGTACGGGTCCTCGCCGAACGTCTCGTCGACGCGCCCCCAGCGCAGGTCGCGCGCGATGCACAGCACGGGGGAGAACGTCCAGTGGACGCCGGTCGCGGCGACCTCGACCGCCGTGGCGCGCGCGACCTGCTCGACGAGCTCGGGGTCCCACGTGGCGGCCATGCCGAGCTGCGTGGGGAAGATCGTCGCGCCGACCCAGAAGGAGTGGCCGTGGATGCAGTCCTCGGCGACGAGCAGGGGGATGCCGAGCCGGGTCTGACCCGTGAGCGCGTGAGCCTCGACCACGTTCTGCGGGGACGTGTGCAGCAGCGACCCGGCGTGCTTGTCCAGGACCGCCGGCCCGACGCCGTCGCGCGCGTCGAGCTGGAGCATCTGCCCGACCTTCTCGGGGAGCGTCATCCGCGCGAGGAGGTCCTCGACGCGGTCGGCCACGGGCAGAGCGGGGTCGAGGTAGGGGAGGGTGCTCACGGACGGTCCTTCCACGGCGACGGCGACGGTTCCCCGGGGCGGTGCGCGCCGGGCGGGTCGCCACCGACGCGCTCGGGAGCCCGGGCGCGGCCACTCTACCGGTAAAACTGAATAACCGGTAAGTAAGTTTGAGCGATCAGTGCCAGTGGTCCAGGAAGCGCGCGACCGTCTCCGTCGCATGGTCCAGCACGCGCCCGTCCTCCGCCGCCGCGGCGGAGAGCAGCGCCGCGTCGACCACGTGCGCCACCAGGTCGACGTCCGTCACGTGCGCGTGCCCCGACGCGTCCAGCACGCTCCGTGCCGCCGCGAGCAGACGCGGCCGCGACGCGCGCATGATCGGCCGCAGCACAGGGTCGCGCATCGCCGTGAGCATCGGGTCCAGCCGCACGTCGACCACCGTGTCGTCCACGTGCGGCGCGTACAGCGTCTCGATCAGCTCGCGCGCCGTCGCCGCGCTCGAGCGAGGCTCTCGCGTCAGCGCGTCCGCCCGCTCCTGCGCCGCCGTCGCGCGCACGTCCTCCGCGGCCTCGACCGCCGTCGAGACCAGCGACGCGCTCGTCGGGAAGTAGTACGACGCCGAGCCCTGCGGCACGCCCGCAGCGCGCGCCACCTGGCGGTGGGTCACGGCCCCGAATCCTTGTTCGATGAGCAGGTGCGCCGCCGCCTCGACCATCGCGCGCTGCCGCTGCGCGCTGCGTCCCTGCACCGTGGCTCGCGCGCCGTGCGCCGGGTCGTGGAGCGTCTCGCGCGTCGCCCCGGCTCCGGCGTTCTCCCCGTCGCGCCGCTCTGCCCGGTCGATGGTGCCCGCTCCGTCGTCCACGGGGCCATCGTAGTGAGGCGGTCGCTCCTGCCGGGGGACGTGCGGCCACCCCGGGGAATAACCTATACGTGCGTATGGTTCTTGCCCACGAGTCGTGAGTGCGGCTCGTGGGAACGAACGAGGAGTGGACAGAGATGGTCGCCGCCGAGGGGCTCGTCATCGACTGGGCGCAGATGCCCACCTACAACACCGTGATGTCCGTCGCCGTCGGCGCCGGGCTGATCCTGCTGGTCATGCTCGGCCGTGAGCTGCTGCGGTCGCCGGGGAAGGTCGTCGTCGAGGGGTGGTCGCTCGCGTTCGGGGTGCTCGGCTCGATCCTCACGGCGACGGGGCTGCACATGACGCTCACGTGGCCGCTCGCCGCGGGGGGCTTCCCGTTCGACAACATCATCTTCGGCGAGACGAGCCTCGCGTTCGGCGTGCTGCTGCTCGCGGCGGCGTTCTACCTGTGGACGCGCGGTCGCGCGGCGCTCGAGCGCGCGGACGCGACCGAGCACCTCCAGGCCGTGGCCCGCCCCGTCTCGGTGTTCGTGCTCGGCATGGGCCTCGGGCTCGTCGCCATCGCGATCGCGGGCGTGACGTACCAGCTCTTCGCCGCACCGCCGGAGGAGCCCATCTCGGGCGCGTTCGCCGCCTACCCGCTCGTCGAGGCGATCTTCATGTCCGGGCTGATCGCGCTCGTCGGCGTCGGGGCGATCCTCTTCCCGTTCGCGGTGCGCTCCGGTCGCCGCGCCGTCCGAACCGTCATCGGGTGGGCCTGGGGCCTGTCCGGGGTGGCGTTCCTGCTGTTCGGCGCCATGAACTTCTTCACCCACATCGGGCTCATCGTCAACACGATGGGCTGACGACGGGCCGACGCCGAGCGGCGGGACAGGACCCCGTGGGCCGGGACGGCTCGCGGGGTTCGCCTCGCGCGCGCGAGGCGTCATCATAGGGCCATGCAATCACCGGTGCGCGTCGTGGCACACGCCGCGGTCCTCGCCGTCGTCGCCGGGCTCTGCCTCGCCGTCGTCGCGAGCGGCGCGTTCGACGTCGTGTCGCTGCCCGAGGCCGCACCCGCCGCCGCACCGTCCCCGCCCGCCGCGGCGGAGGGCGACGACGCCGCCCCGGTGGACGGCGGCGGTGCCGACACCCCGGGGGCCGTGCCCGACGACGGGGCGGCCGAGCCGGGGGACGGGGACGAGGGCACGACGGCGGATCCCGCCGCCCCGACCGTCGTCGACCCGGTCTGCCGGGACGCGGAGGTCGCGTGGGGGGCCGCGGCCAAGGCGCAGGTCAACCTCACCGTCGAGCACCCCGAGGCGCTCGTCGAGGGCTTCACGACGGCGCGGGACGCGCTCACCGGGGCCACGCCACCGGGCGAGATCGCCCGCGACTGGGCCGTCGTGACGACCTATCTCACGATGATCGCCGACGAGGTCGAGGCGACCGGCGCGCGCGACACGGGCGAGCTGTCCCGGGCGATCGACCGCGTCGGGCGACGCATCGACACGGCCGCGCTCACGACGTCGTCGCAGGCCGTCACGGACTACTTCCGGGCGGGCTGCGCGCGCTGACCGGGGCACGGCGGTCTTTTCACCCGGTGGCGCTCGACACATGGGGAGGGCTCCCCACCTCGGCGGTTTGGGGGCGCGCGAGGCACCGACATGGGAAACCATGGGTCCCATGCGCAACCGACTGACGATCACGAAGACCACGACCGCCCTCGCGACGAGCGCCCTGCTGGTGCTCGGCCTGGCCGCCTGCGGCGGCTCGGGCGACGACGCGAGCACCGACTCCGAGACCACCGCGTCGGAGGAGACGACCCCGGCCGAGGACGAGGCCAGCGACACCACCGAGTCGGAGGAGCCCACGGAGGAGGAGTCCGGCGACGCCGAGGCGTCGGGCGATTTCTGCACGGCCTACGAGACCCTCATCGACGCCCAGAGCTCGCTCGGCTCGATCGACACCAGCGACCCTGCCGGCGCCGTGACCGAGTTCGAGACGTTCACCGCGTCGCTCGAGGCTGCCGAGGCTCCCGCCGAGATCAGCGCCGACTGGGACAACGTGACCGGCGTCTTCCGCCAGCTCACCGACACGCTCAAGACCGCGGTCGACGACCCGGCCAGCGCCGACATGTCCGCCATCACGTCGGCCATGACCGACGAGACGTTCCAGACCTCCGCGCAGAACGTCGCGGTGTACGGCACGCAGAACTGCTGACGTCCCCTGCTCCCACCGGACCCCGGCCCGCCTCGGCGCGCCGGGGTCCGGTGCGTCCGGGGCCGGACCGGCCGTCGCCGTGCTGATCCGCCAGGATGGACCCATGCCTCCCGCCGACGCCGCCCCTGCCTCCTCCATGCCCGCCCCGCCGGACGTCGTCGTGAGCCCGGCCCCGCCCGGTGCGGGCCTGGCGCCGGCGGAGCTCGCGGTCGCCGCGGCGACGCTGCGCGAGGACCTCGCGGCGGCGGGATTCACGGTCGACGGCGTCGAGCGGGTGCTCGGCCCGGTGGCCTCGGCCGCGCTGCACCGCGAGCAGGCCGTGCCGGCGCGGCGCGCGCTGCGGGGCCGCGAGTCCGACCCCGCGGCCGCCCTGGCCGCGCTGTTCGTCCTGGGCGACGACGTCCCGCGCGCCGCGCTCGACGCGGCCCTCGGGCGCACGGGGGTCGACGGCGCGCGGCGGCTCGGGCTGGTCGAGGCCGCGGGCGCGGCCGACGACGACGCCGTGCGCGCCGTCGTGGACCTGCGGCCCTACGCGGCATCGGACGCGGCGGGTCCGGTGACGTGGTGGCTGTCGTCGGACCTGGGCGAGCTCGCGACGGGCCGCCGGCTCGCCCCGGACCACGTGCTGGGCGCGGGCGGGGCGTCCCTGACGCTCGCGCAGGTGACGGTCCGGACCCCGGTCGGGAGGGTGCTCGACCTCGGGACGGGCTGCGGGATCCAGGCCCTGCACGCCGCGCGGCACGCGCGGTCGGTCGTCGGCACCGACATCTCGCGCCGCGCCCTGGGCTTCACAGCGTTCAACACGGCGTTCAACGTGGCGACCAGCACGGTGCCCGACGCCGGGGTGGCGAGGCCCGGCACGCCGATCGAGCTCCGCGCAGGGTCGATGCTCGAGCCCGTGGCGGGCGAGCGGTTCGACCTGGTCGTGTCGAACCCGCCGTTCGTCATCACCCCGCGTGGCGGGCGCGACGGTGCGGACGCCCTGCCCGACTACGAGTACCGCGACGGTGGGCGGGCGGGCGACGACGTCGTGCGCGACCTCGTGACGGGCGTCGGCGCGGTGCTCGCGCCCGGTGGCGTGGCGCAGCTCCTCGGTAACTGGGAGCACCGGCGCGGTATCCCGTGGGACGAGCGCGTCGGGGCCTGGCTCGACGCGGCGGGGCTGGACGGCTGGGTGGTCCAGCGCGAGGTGCAGGACCCGGCCGAGTACGCCGAGACGTGGATCCGTGACGGCGGCACGACCCCGGAGCGGGAGCCCGCGGCGTGGGCGGCCGCCTACGCCGCGTGGCTCGACGACTTCGCGGCCCGCGACGTGGAGGCCGTCGGGTTCGGGATCGTGACGCTGCGACGCCCGCTCGACGGCGCGCGTCCCGGCCTGCGTCGGCTCGAGGAGCGCACCGGGCCGGTCCGCCAGCCCCTCGGGGGGCACCTCGCGGCGGCGCTCGCCGCGCACGACTGGCTCACGGCCCGCGACGACGCCGCGCTCGCGGGCGCGCGCCTCGCCGTCGCGCCCGACGTGACCGAGGAGCGGTTCCACACGCCGGGCGCTCCCGACCCCTCGGTCGTCCTGCTGCGTCAGGGCGACGGGTTCGGGCGGGCCGTCCAGGCGTCGACGGGGCTCGCCGCGCTCGTCGGGGCGAGCGACGGCGAGCTCACGGTCGGGCAGCTCGTCGGGGCGATCGCCGCGCTCTTCGAGGTGCCGGCGGACGACCTCGCGGGCGAGCTGCTGCCGACCGTGCGGGGCCTCGTGCGCGACGGCTTCCTGACCGCGGTCGGCTGAGAGCGGTGGCCGCGGCGCCGTCGGCGTCCCGCGGTCAGGGGCGTCCGGCGGGGGCCGCCCCGAGCGCGGCGACCAGCGCGTCGATCGTGCGCCGCGTCACGGCGACCATGTCGACGCGGTCGGGGTCCAGGAGCCACTGGACCTGGAGCCCGTCCATGACGGCGACGATCGCGGCCGCGGTCTGCTCGACGTCGGTGCCCACGTGCACCTCGCCGCGCTCCAGGGCCTCCTCCAGCGCGCGCTCGACCAGGGCGCGCAGGCCCACGTAGCGGTCGCGGAACCACTGCTGGGCGGGGTGGCCGTCGGTGACGGACTCGGCGGACAGGACCGCGTAGAGCTGGGTGATGCCCGGCCGCGCGACGTTGCGCGCGACCGTGGCGACGAGGTGGTCGAGGTAGGCGAGCCCGTGCGGACGGGACGACGCGCGGGCGGGACCGTCGTCGCCGTCCGCGTCCTCGGCGTCGCGCGCGTGGAGGAGCGCGGTGAGCAGCCCCTCCTTGGTCCGGAAGTGGTGGAGGATCGCGGGCGCGGAGATCCCGACCTCGTCGGCGATCTCGGCGAGCGAGGCCCCGTGGTAGCCGCGCGTCGCGAACGCCGCCGCGGCCACGTCGAGGATCTCCTGGCGGCGACGGCCGCCCCGACCGCGGGAGCCCGGGGTCGGGGGGACGCCTGCGTCGTCGTCGGCGCTCACGGGGGCAGCCTATGCGCTCGCGTGGTCCCGGAGACCGGCGGGACCGCGGCGAGACAGGGCTGGGCCGCACCGATACGTTCAGGTCGCATGGACCTCGAGGTGCGTCACCTGCGCATGATCGTGGTGGTGGCCGAGTCGGGCAGCGTGACCAAGGCGGCGGCGTCGCTCGGTCTCGCGCAGCCTGCCCTCACCGCCCAGCTCAACCGGATCGACCGCGCGCTGGGTGGGTGCGTGTTCACGCGCGACCGCCAGGGAGCGCGCCCGACCGAGCTCGGCGAGCTGGTGCTGCGCCACGCGCGCGTCGTGCTGCCCGCGATGGCGGCGCTCGTCGACGACGCGCGGCGGCACGTGAGCGACCGGGCGACGGCGGGCTCCGTCCGCGTGGGGACGGTGAGCTCCGCGATCGGCGGGCTGTTCGCGAGCCGCCTGCACGCGGCGCTGCCCGCGGCCCTCGGGGTCGACGACCTCCTCGTCACCACGGCGACGTCGTGGGCGGTCGAGGAGACGGCGGAGCGGCTGGCGAGCGGGACCCTCGACGTCGCGCTGGTCGGCATGTGCGACGACGCGTCGCCGCCGACCGACGGAGGGCTCGTGTGGACGGCGGTGTCGACGGACCCCGTGTTCGTCCTCGTCGACGAGTACCACCCGGTCGCGACGCGGGACGCCGTCGGGCTCGGCGAGCTCGCCGACGCGCTGTGGCTCACGGCTCCGGGCAGCGGGTGCTTCGAGCGGTGCTTCGTGAGCGCGTGCGTCCGGGCGGGGTTCACGCCGCGGGCGATGGGGGAGTCGGACCGGACGTCGTGCATCGACCAGGTGCGCGGGGGACACGCGGTCGCGCTCGTCCAGCCCGTGCTGCTCGACGCGCCGGGCGTGCGGACGGTCGCCCTCGACGGGGCCCCGCTGCGCTGGACGCACCACGTGGGATGGCGCCGCGACGCGGCGGAGCGCCTGCCGGTGGACGTCATCGAGCGCGCCGCCGCGGGGGCCCACCGCGACGCGGTGCAGCGCTCGCCGCGCTACCGGCGCTGGCGCGCCGAGCACCCGGTGGAGATCGCGTAGGGGCGCTCCCGCACATAGCGCCCGCGTATGACCTGATCGTGATCTGGGCGCGCCCTGGGCGTCTTCCTAGCGTGGCCCTCGACCGGGCCACCCGGGCCCGGCGAAGGGAATGGACGACATGACACGACCACTCCGCAGGAGGATCGCCGCGGTCACCGCCGCCGCGACGCTCCTGACGGGCGCGGCCGCGACGCACGCCGTCGCGGACACGCCCGCCCCCGAGGACCAGCGCGCGACGGTGCGCGCGGTCCCCAAGACGACCCCCGGCCTGGAGCGCGCGCTCCAGCGCGACCTGGGTCTCAGCGCGCGGGACGCACGGACGCGGCTCGCCTTCCAGTCCGACGCCGCGGGCACCGAGGCGGCGCTCGAGCGTCGTCTGGGCGCCGACTACGCCGGCGCCTGGGTCGACGACGGCGCGAACGTCCTCTACGTCGGCGTCACCGACGCCGCCGACGCCCGCGCGGTGCGGGCCGAGGGCGCCACCGCGGTGACCGTGGACCACACGCTCGCCGACCTCGAGACCTGGCGGGCGGCCCTCGACGGCGCGCTCGCCGACGACCCGGCAGCGCTGCCGGGCTGGTACGTCGACGTGACGCGCAACCGCGTCGTCGTCTCCGTGCGCGACGGCGGCGAGGCCGACGTCGCCGCGCAGGTCGCCGCGGCGGGCGTGCCCGCGGACGCGGTGGCGTACGAGGAGACGGCGGAGACACCGCGCCCGCTGATCGACGTCGTGGGCGGGAACGCCTACACGATCGGCAGCGGCAGCCGCTGCTCCGTCGGGTTCGCGGTCCAGGGCGGGTTCGTCACGGCCGGGCACTGCGGCTCGACCGGCGCGCGCACGTCGGGACCGGCCGGCACGTTCCGGGGGTCGAGCTTCCCCGGCAACGACTACGCCTGGGTCCAGGTCGACGCGGGCAACACGCCGGTGGGCGCGGTGAACAACTACGCGGGCGGCCGCGTGGCCGTGGCCGGGGCGACGCAGGCGCCGGTCGGCGCGTCGGTCTGCCGGTCGGGCTCCACGACGGGCTGGCACTGCGGGACGGTGCAGGCGTACAACGCCTCGGTCACCTACCCGCAGGGCACCGTGAGCGGGCTCATCCGCACGAACGTGTGCGCCGAGCCGGGCGACTCCGGCGGCTCGCTCGTCGCGGGCAACCAGGCGCAGGGCGTGACGTCGGGCGGGTCGGGCAACTGCTCCTCCGGCGGCACGACCTACTTCCAGCCCGTGGGCGAGATCCTGTCCGCGTACGGGCTCACGCTCGTCACGAGCGACGGCGGGGGCGGCAACCCCGAGCCGCCGACGGGCTGCACCGGCTATGCCCGGACGTACTCCGGGACGCTCTCTGCCGGGGCGACGGCCGTCCAGCCGAACGGGTCCTACTACACGGCCGCGACCGCGGGCTCCCACCGCGGCTGCGTGACCGGCCCGGCCGGCACCGACTACGACCTGTACCTCCAGAAGTGGAACGGGTCGTCGTGGGTCTCGGTCGCGCAGTCCACGTCGCCGGGGGCGAACGAGTCGTTGACCTACAGCGGCGCGGCGGGCTACTACCGGTTCGTCGTGCACGCGTACGCGGGCTCCGGTGCCTACTCGCTGGGGGCCACGACCCCCTGACGCGTCCTGACCGTCCGATCGCCGAGCACGAGGTTGCCGTTCTTCCCGTCCTCTGTCCGGGAGCAGCCTCGTGCTCGGCGGCGTGCAGGGACGTGGTCGCGGCTCGCCGCGCGCGGGGGTCGTCAGGCCAGCAGCGCCGGGCCGTACTTGAGCACCACGAGGATCGCGAGCCCCACGAGCCACGCGGCCACCAGGTACCCGTAGGCCCCCGAGCGGACGAAGCCGAGCATCCGTGCCTGCGCGGCCCGCGGCAGGTACAGGTTGTCCTCCAGGACGTTCCAGTGCAGGAGCGACGCGAAGACGAGCGTGGTCGAGACCGTGATGAGCAGGCACCACGGGCACAGCGCGCCGATGACGAACATCGACTGGTAGAAGAGCCAGTAGGCGAACACCACCCCGAGGAAGTACACGCACTGGGCGGCGAAGAGGAACCAGCGGGGGAACCGCGTCCCGCCCAGCGCCGCGACCGCCGTCGTGATGACGATCGGCTCCGCGATCAGCCCGAGGAACGCGTTGGGGAAGCCGAACACCTGTGCCTGCCACGACTGCGCGACCGTCCCGCACGACAGCACGGTGTTGACGTCGCACGAGAGCGTGGCGGTGGGGTTGGCGGCGAGGAGCACGGCGTCGTACGAGAGCACGAACGCCGCGGTGAGGCTGAGCAGGCCGAACAGCAGCATCTCGCCGAACAGCGCGCCGCGGGAGTGGGTCCAGCCGGTCGGCCTCACGAACGGGTCGAACCCCGCGTCCTGCACCCGCTCCGTGCCCGACGGCGCCCGGTCGCCCGGTCGCGCGTCGTCCGTCAGGGCGGTGGTCGTTCCGGTCACGGGCGGTCCTCGGGTCCGCGGGGCCCCGCCGGGTCGGGGGACGCCCCGGCGGGCGGGCAGAAGGTGGCGCCGGCCGGCAGGGTGGGCGCGCTGCCGGCTCGGCGCCGCACCCAGGGTACGAAGCACGCACCCGCCGCCGACAGGGACCATGGTCCCGGATCCTGGCCCCGCGCTCAGGCCGCTGCCGAGCGATGCGCTCCCGCTCGAGCGCTGCGTCCGCGGACGCATCCGTCGCGCACGGACGCAGCGCTCGCCGTCGCTTCGGGTGCCGACCCCCGGTGGGTCGTCCCGGCGGTGCGGGCGTCCCCGCCTAAGATCTGGGGGCGCCCCGCGCTCCCCGCGGCGCCGACCGGCCCGAGCCCCCCGAGAGGACCTGCGTGCAGCACGACGACGTCGACACCCTGCGACGGTCGAGCGCGGCGTGGCGGCTCCTGCGCGCGGACACGGCGCCGCTCGTGCTGTCGTTCCTCGGCTCGCTGTTCGTCGAGGACAACGTGCGCGCGATCCCCGAGAGCGAGCTCGTCGCGCGGCTCGACGACCACCTGTGGGCGGTCGACGGCCGGTCCGCCCGGGCGTCCGGCTCGGAACCCCGCTACCCGCGCGCCCCGCAGGCATACGTCGACCACTGGGCCCACCCGGACCAGGGGTGGCTGCGCGCCTGGTACCCGCCGGGCTCCGGCGAGCCGCACTACGACGCGACGCCCGCCGTCGAGCAGGCGGTGCGCTGGGTCGCGTCGCTGCGCGGGCGCGGGTTCGTGGGTACGGAGTCACGGCTCAACACCGTCTTCGAGCTCCTGCGCCAGCTCGCCGTCGGGACGCAGACCGACCCTGCCGAGCGCCTGCGCGAGCTCGAGGAGCGACGCGCCGCGATCGACGAGGAGATCGCGCAGGTGCGCGCCGGACGCGTGGCCGTGCTCGACGCCGCGGCGCAGCGCGACCGCTACCAGCAGCTCACGCAGACCGCGGCCGACCTGCTCTCCGACTTCCGCGAGGTCGAGGCGAACTTCCGCTCGCTCGACCGCGAGCTGCGCGAGCGCATCACCGGCTGGGACGGCGCCAAGGGCGAGCTGCTGGAGGAGGTCGTGCGGTCGCGCACGGCCATCGCCGAGTCCGACCAGGGCCGGTCGTTCCACGCCTTCTACGACTTCCTGCTCGACCGCCGCCGCCAGGAGGAGTTCGCCGCGCTCGTCGAGCGCGTGCAGTCCCTCGACGCGATCGCGCCCGACGTCGTCCGGCCGGCCCCGGGGGCCCCCGGCCCGGTCCCGGACGCCGCCGCGACGGACGCGGCGGCACGGGAGCAGGAGCACCGCCGGCTGCGGCGCGTCCACTACGACTGGCTCGACGCCGGCGAGCGCACGCAGGCGACCGTGCGGACGCTCTCGGAGCAGCTCCGCCGCTTCCTCGACGACCAGGTGTGGCTGGAGAACCGCCGCGTCATGGACATCCTGCGCGGCGTCGAGGCGAAGGCGCTCGCCGCGCGCGACGTCCGCCGCGGACCGGGCGGCCCGCCCGGCATGGCGATCGATGCCGTCGCTCCGGACGTCGTGCTGCCGACGGAGCGGCCGCTGTTCACGCCGCGACCCACGGCCCGGCTCGACTCCGACCACGTCGAGGCCGGCGACGACGACTTCGAGGTCGACGCCCTCTACGACCAGGTGCACGTGGACCCCGAGCGGCTCGCGCGCACGGTCCGGGCGACGCTCACCGCCCCGGGCGGACCGGGGGAGGTCGCGCTCGCCGACCTGCTCGAGGCGGCGCCGCTCGAGCACGGCCTGGCCGAGCTCGTGACGTACCTGTCGCTCGAGGACCCGCGCTTCGTCGTCGTGCACGACGACGAGCGCACCGACGAGGTGCGCTGGGAGGGCGAGGCCCCGAGCGGGCCGGTCGCCGACGACGGTGCGCCGGACCCGGTGGTGCGCGTCGCGCGCCTGCCCCGCGTCACCTACGCGCGGCGCACAGGGGCGGCCGGCGGGGTCCCGCCGGCGCCGCGCGACCCTGTCCCGCACCGCCCGCCCGCGACCCCACGCGACGAGCACCTTCACGACACCGCCGACCCCGCCCCGGAGGAGACCCCGTGAGCACCACCCGCACCGCGCGCGACCCGGAGCTGTCCGTCGTCGTGACGTCGCTGCTCAAGGGCGTCGTCTACCGCGAGTCCGGCGAGGCGCTGTGGCGCGACCTGCTCGCGCGCGAGGCCCAGGTGCGCGACACCGTCGCGATGATGGGCCTGCAGGTCGTCGTCGACGAGGGCGACGGCTACGCCTACCTGCGTTCGCAGCCCGAGCACGAGCGCGACGAGCGCGTGCCCCGCCTGATCCCGCGCCGCGAGCTGCCGTTCGACGTGAGCCTGCTGCTCGCGCTGCTGCGCAAGCGGCTCGCGCAGGCGGACTCCGAGGGCGGCGAGACGCGCCTCGTGCTCGCGCGCACGGAGATCGTCGACCTGCTGCGGGTCTTCCTCGCGCAGGACGCCGGCGCCGCCGCCAACGAGGCGCGGCTCGTCGACCGGGTCGACGGTCTGGTGCGGCGCGTCGTGGAGCTGGGCTTCCTGCGTCCCGCGGGCCGTCCCGACCCGGACGGTGCGCCCGACGGCGGGGCCGCCCCGGTCGAGGACGGCGACCCGGCCGCGGGGGACGCGCGGCGGTACGAGGTGCGCCGCATCCTCAAGGCGTTCGTGGACGCCCAGTGGCTCGCGGACTTCGACGCACGCCTCGCGCAGTACCTGGAGCTCGCCGCCGACGGCGGGGCGCGCGGGACGGCGTCGGGCACGGCGGGCACCGGCACGAGCACGGGGGCGAGTGCAGCGACGAGCGCAGGCACGACGACGAGGACGGTGGCGTGATGGAGGGCCTGTTCAGCGCGGTCGAGCTGCACGACCCGGCGGCGGACCTCGACGCCCGGGCGGGCTTCCGCCTCGAGCGGCTCGAGGTGCTCAACTGGGGCACGTTCGACCAGCGCGTGTGGGCGTTCGACCTCGACGGCCGCAACGCGCTCCTCACGGGCGACATCGGGTCGGGCAAGTCGACGATCGTCGACGCCGTCACGACGCTGCTCGTGCCGTCGCACCGCATCTCCTACAACAAGGCGGCGGGCGCGGGCGCGCGCGAGCGGTCCCTGCGCTCGTACGTCGCGGGGCACTACAAGTCCGAGCGCGACGAGGCCACGGGCACGACGCGCCACGTCGGCCTGCGCGAGCGCGGCACGTACTCGGTGGTGCTGGGCCGGTTCTCCAACCGGGGGTTCGACCAGGAGGTCACGCTCGCCCAGGTGTTCTGGCTCGCCCCGGGGCAGTCGGGCCAGCCGGACCGGTTCTTCGTCACGGCCGACCGGTCGCTGACGATCACCGAGGACTTCGCCGGGTTCGGCGGCGACGTGGCGGCGCTGCGGCGCCGGCTGCGCGAGTCCGGAGCCCAGGTGCGCGACCACTTCCCCGAGTACGGGCGCGACTTCCGCCGCCTGCTGGGCATCCCGTCGGAGCAGGCGATGGACCTGTTCCACCAGACCGTGTCCATGAAGTCGGTCGGCGACCTCGGCGAGTTCGTGCGCGAGCACATGCTCGAGCCGTTCGACGCGGACCGCTGGACCGACCGGCTCGTCGCGCACTTCGACGACCTCACGAGCGCGCACGACGCCGTCGTGCGCGCCACCGCGCAGATCGAGCGCCTCGCGCCGCTGCTCACGGACTGCGACGCGCACGACGCGCTGGGGGAGCGGTCCGCGGCGCTCGTGGCCCGGCGCGACGCGCTGCGCGCGTTCACGGCGTCGCGCCGCGTGGCCGACCTCGACGGGCTGATCGGCGCGCTCGACGAGCGCGTGGCGGACGGCGAGTCCCGCCGGCAGCGCGTCGGCGACGAGCTGGGACTCCTCGCGGCCGAGCGCCAGCGGCTCGAGCTCGATCGCGCGGGGCACGGCGGTGACCGGCTCGCCGCGATCGAGGGCGAGGTCGCCCGCCGCGAGGTCGAGCGCGCCGCGCGGGAGCGACGCGTCACCCAGCTCGCGGGCTACGCCGCCGCGGCGGGCCTCACGCTCGGCGGCGCCGACGGCGCCGAACCCGGGGTTACCGCCCCCCGGGGTGCCGAACCCGGCGACGTCCCCGGGTTCGGCGGCCGCGGTGACGACGACCCCGGGTTCGGCGGCGGGGCGGCGGCCGTGGCCGCCGCGCTCGTCGACGCCGAGGCGTTCGCCGCGCTGCGGCGCCGGGCCGACGACGCCGCGGTGCGCGTGCGCGACGACCTCGCCCGGGCGGAGGAGCGGGTGAGCGAGGTCGCCGCGGAGCTGCGCGCCGTCGAGCAGGAGACCGCCGACGTCAAGGCCGAGCTCGCGAGCCTCGCCGACCGCCGCTCCAACCTGCCGCGCACCCACCTGGAGGTCCGTGACCGGCTGTGCGCCGCCGTCGGGCTCGCGCCGGGCGACGTGCCGTTCGTCGGCGAGCTGCTCGCGGTGCGCCCGGAGCACGCCGACTGGGAGGGCGCGGCCGAGCGCGTGCTGCGCGGCTTCGCGCTCTCGCTCCTCGTGCCGGCGGCGCACTACGAGGCCGTCGCCGCGTGGGTCGACCGCGAGCACCTGGGCCTGCGGCTCGTGTACCACCGGGTGCCCGAGCGCGTGCCGGCCGCCCGGCCCGCGCCGCGCGACGACGTCCCGCTGCTCGCCGACCTGCTCGACGTGCGCCGCCTCGACGACGCGCCGTCGCTCACGGCGTGGGTCGAGACTGAGCTGGAGCGGCGCGCGGACCACGCGTGCGCGCCCGACCTCGACGCGTTCCGCCGGCTGCCCCGCGCGATCACGCGCGCGGGCCAGGTGAAGCACTCGCCCGACCACCACGAGAAGAACGACACGCGTGCGGTCGACGACCGTCGCGGCTACGTGCTCGGGTGGTCGACGCAGGCCAAGATCGACGCGCTGCTGGAGCAGGCGGCCGAGGTGACCGCGCGGCGCGACACGCTCGCGCGGCGCCGCGACGAGGCCGCCGCCGTGCGCGGCGAGCTCCAGGCGCGCTCGGCCGCGCTCGGGCGGCTCGACGTCTACCGCGACTGGGACGAGCTCGACCGCGGCGCCGAGACGGCGCGGATCGCGGAGCTCGCGGAGGAGAAGCGGCGCCTCGAGCAGGCGAGCGACGAGCTCGGCCGGATCGCGGGCCTGCTCGACGACAACGCGCGCCGCCACGGCGAGCTGGAGGCCGAGCGCGACCGCGTCGTCGCGACGCTCGGCGCCGACCGGCACGCGCTCGACGAGGCGCGCACCGCGCGCGAGCGGGCACGGGCGGTGCTCGACGGCGCGGGCGAGACGCTCGACGAGGAGACGACGGCGGCGCTCGCGGCGGAGTTCGACCGCGAGCTCGCGGCGGTCGGGCCCGCCGACGGGGACGGCGCGACCGGCCCGACGCGGGCCGCCGACCTGGACGCCGTCGAGAACGCGGTGCGCTCGCGGCTCACGGCCGAGGCGGAGCAGGCGCAGCGTGAGCGCGCCGACCTCGGGACCCGGGTCGCGGGGCAGATGGCGTCCTTCCGCTCGGCGTACCCGGTGGAGACGGCGGAGCTCGACGCGGACGTGCGGTCGGCCGACGGCTATCGCGAGATCCACGACCGGCTCGTCCGCGACGACCTGCCGCGCTTCGAGGCCGACTTCAAGGCGTACCTCAACACCAACGCGATCCGCGACATCGCGGGCTTCGCGGCCGAGCTCGCCAAGCAGGCTGACGTCATCCGCGACCGGATCGACACGATCAACGACTCGCTCCGCGCGATCGACTACAACCCGGGCCGGTACATCCGGCTCGAGATGTCGCGGACGCCGAACCTCGAGGTGCGCGAGTTCCAGCAGGACCTGCGCGCGTGCACCGACGGCGACGGGATCCTCGCGGAGGACGACCGCGCGCTCGCCGAGGGCGACGGGTCGCTCGCCGACGGCGCGCTGTCGTACTCGGAGGACCGGTTCCTGCGGGTCAAGGCGCTCGTCGAGCGGTTCCGCGGGCGCGAGGGCATGACGGACCTCGACGAGGCGTGGCGCCGCCGCGTGACCGACGTGCGCAACTGGTTCGTGCTCTCCGCGTCCGAGCGGTCCCGCGCCGACGACTCCGAGCACGAGCACTACTCCGACTCCGGCGGCAAGTCCGGCGGCCAGAAGGAGAAGCTCGCGTACACCGTGCTCGCGGCGTCGCTCGCCTACCAGTTCAAGCTCGACTGGGGCGCGGTGCGGTCGACGGCGTTCCGGTTCGTCGTCATCGACGAGGCGTTCGGGCGGGGGTCGGACGAGTCGACGCGCTTCGCGCTCGAGCTGTTCCGCCGTCTGGGGCTCCAGCTGCTCATCGTCACGCCGCTGCAGAAGATCCACGTCATCGAGCCGTACATCTCGGCCGTCGGGTTCGTGGACAACCCGTCGGGCCGGTCGTCACGCCTGCGGACCCTGTCGATCGCCGCGTACCGCGACGGTCGCACGGTCGGCGAGGCGCCGCCGTCGGACGCCGGACTCGAGACCGCGGCGGAGCCCGAGCCCGCCGCGAGGTAGAGCCCCGGTCGCCCGAGGTAGAGCCCCGGTCGCGCGAGGGAGAACGCTGGTCCCGGCGAGGTTCCCTGAGCGGACGCCGTGCGCGACGACGACCGTCAGTCGAGCGGGCGCGGTCGCCGTGCCCCGGCGAGGGTCGAGGCGAGGATCGACTCGATCGCGAACGCGGTCGACTCGGCGAGGTCCACGGCGTCGGGGTCGAGGAGCCACTGGATCTGGAGCCCGTCCATCGCGCCGATGATCGTGGACGCGGCGAGGTCGAGCGCGGCGTCGGTGAGCTCGTAGTCGGTCTCGGTGTCGCCCGCGGCGTGGCGCTCCTCGATCACCTCGCGCAGCGCGCCCGCGATGTCGGCGCGCAGCCCGGTGAAGCGCTCGGTGACCCAGGCGCTGGCCGGGTGGCCGTCGGTGACGGCCTCGCCCGTGAGCACGGTGTAGGCCTGGACGATCCCGGGCCGCTCGGCGTTGATCGCGGCGGTCTTGACGAGGTGCCGGAAGAGGTCGAGCCCGCCCGGGATGTGCTGCCCCTCGAGGTGCTCGACGTCGACGCGGTCCCGGAACTCCAGCACCTCGGTGAGCAGGCGGTCCTTGGAGCCGAAGTGGTGCAGCACCCCGGCGTGGGTGATGCCCACCTGCTCGGCGACCTCGGCGAGCGAGCCCTGGTGGTAGCCCTTGGACCCGAACACGCGCATCGCCGCGCGCAGGATCTCCTCGCGACGCTCGAGCGTCGCCGGTCGCGTGCGGCGGGGGCGGGGCGTCCGTGCGGGGGCGGCGTCGGTGGCGCTCCGCGCGGGGGTGGCGTCGGTCATGACGGTAACCATACTGTGACCCAGGATCTCTTACTGACGAGTAAGTAATGTGTGGTTGAATCGCCTCCGGAATGGCGTCGAGGGCGACGGAGCGCCCGGCGTCGCCGCAGATCACGGACTCGCCGAGGAGCCCCGCGTGACCACTCGCACCGCCGCCCGCCGTACCGTCCGCGCCGCGGTGCGTCGCGCGGCCGTCGTCGCCTCCCTCACCGTCCCCGTCGCGCTCGTCGCCTCGGCCTGCGGCCTCGTGGGGCCGGCCGAGCAGCCCGCGGACGAGGCGGCCCCCTCCGTGCTGACGATCGGGATGCCCAACTCGGTGGACGAGGAGGACAACAACCCCTTCGACAGCGGGTCCGCCGCGCAGAAGCTCGGGTACGCGCACGTCCTCTACGAGCCGCTCGCGCAGGTCAACCTCGTCGACCCCGCCCAGGACCCGACCCCGTGGCTGGCGAGCGCCTGGTCCTGGGACGCGGGTTACACGGAGCTGCGGGTCACGGTGCGCGAGGGCGTGCTCTGGTCCGACGGCGAGCCCCTCACGCCCGACGACGTCGCCTTCACGTTCACGCTCCGCAGGGACGACCCCGCGCTGAACCCCGACCTCCTCCCGTACGAGGACGTCCGCGTCGAGGGGCGGGACGTCGTCGTGACGTTCGGGAGCGGCCAGTACGTCAACCGCACGAAGGCGATCAACACGTTCGTCGTGCCCGAGCACGTGTGGGCCGACCGTCCCGCCCAGACGCTCCTGGAGGACCCGAACGTCGATCCCGTCGGCACGGGCCCGTACGTCCTGGAGGAGTTCGCGCCCGACGGCGTCACCCTCACGGCCCGGGACGACTACTGGGGCGGACCCCTCGCCGTCCCCGAGCTGCGGTACGTCGCGTACCCGGACAACGACTCGCTCACGGCGGCGTACGTGAGCGGCGACGTGCAGTGGGGCTGGGCGTACATCCCTGGCTACGAGAGGGTCTACCTCGCCGCCGACCCCGACCACCTCCACCAGTTCGCCCCGACCGGTCTGGCGATCGACGCGCTCTTCCTCAACACGCAGGTGCCGCCGTTCGACGACGTCGCCGTGCGGCGCGCGCTGAACGCCGTGCTCGACCGCGAGAGCATCTCGAACTCCGCCACCTCCGGCGTCTGGCCCCCGCTGCGCAGCGCGACCGGGCTGCCGCTGCCGGCCGGCGACCCGTTCGTCGCTCCCGAGCTCGCCGACCGGGCCCTCGCGGTCGACGTCCCCGGTGCCACCGCGATCCTCGAGGACGCGGGCTACGAGCTGGTGGACGGCGTCCTCCAGGACGAGGAGGGCACGCCCGTCACGTTCACGCTGACGAACCCCTCCGGGTGGACCGACTACATGTGGGAGCTCGAGGCGGTCAAGGAGGCGGCCGCGCGGCTCGGCATCGTCGCGACCGTGGAGGGGCAGGACGAGGCCGAGTGGTTCGACAAGATCGGCAAGGGCGACTTCCAAGCGTCGATGCACTGGACCGACGGCGGAGCGACGCCCTGGGACACGTACTCCAGCCAGATGAACGGTGCGCACCTGCGCCCTCTCGGCACCAGTGCCGACGCCAACTTCGGCCGGTTCCAGGACGCCGCGGCCGACGCCGCGTTCCAGACCTACGCGTCCTCGACCGACGAGGCGGAGCGCGCCGCGGCGCTGGCGACGATCCAGCACGTCTACGTGGACCAGGTCCCGGCGATCCCGCTCCTCGGCCGGCCGACGGCCGCCCAGTACTCGACCGTCGCCTACACCGGCTTCCCGTCGGACGCCGACCCGTACGCGTCGCCGCAGCCGACCAGCCCGGCCGCGTCGCTCATCCTCACGCGGCTCGTGCCCAGCGCGGGGGAGTAGCGCACGGAGGCTCTTCCCGCCGTCTTCCCCGAACGCACACACGCGTCCTCTACCGTGGAGGGATGCCTGCCGACCACGCCCCGACCCGGCCGCTGCCGACCAGCGGCGGGTCGGGAACGCGACCGCTCCCGGCGACGCCGCCGGTGCTGCCGCCCACGCCCTCCGGCGCTCCGTACCCGCCGGCCGCTCCGCCCCCTCCGGCGCCGTACCCGCCGGCCGGCACGTACCCGCCCGGGGCGTCCCACCCGCCGGCGCCGCAGCCGGCGCCCCGCCCCCTCCCGACCGTCGAGGCGGACGGCCCGAGCACCGCGTCGCGCGTCGTCGCCGCCGTCGTCGCGGCGCTCGCCGTCGCGTGCGCCTGGCTCGTGTGGCGGTTCTTCGTCGACACGTTCGCCGGGCAGATGCTCGAGCGCGCCGCGTTCGACGGCGCCGTCACCGGCCAGGGCGAGCTCTGGGCGGTGGCCAAGCCGGTACTGGACACGGTCTCGGTCGCGTTCGTCGTCGGCGGCCTCGGCGCCGCCATGGGGATCGCGCTCCTGCGTCGCCGCTGGGGCCTCGCCGTGCAGGTGGCGTTCCTCGTCGTCGGGGCGAACGTCACGACGCAGCTCGTCAAGCACTCGCTCCTCGGCCGCGAGGAGCTCATCGGCGGCTGGCACTGGGAGAACTCGCTGCCCAGCGGCCACACCACGGTCGCCGGGTCGGTCGCCGCAGCCCTGCTGCTCGTCGTGCCGCGCGCGGCCCGACCGCTCGTGGTCGTCCTCGGCGGTGCGTACACGGCCGCGACCGGGGTCTCGACGCTCGTCGGGCAGTGGCACCGGCCGAGCGACGTCGTCGCCGCGGTGCTCGTCGTCCTGGCGTGGGCCGCGCTCGTGTGCGCCTTCACGCCGCGGTCGGCGCTCGACCCGGGCGCCGGCGCCTCGCCCGGCTCGACGGTCATGGCCGTGCTGCTCCTCCTCGGGGCGGGTGCGGCCGGTGTGGCGGCGGCTCTCGCGCTGCGGGCGACGCCCGCGACGTGGGACACGACGGCCGCGCAGGAGGTCACCGCGTACGCCGGCGGGGTGGCGGGAGTGCTCGCGGTGACCGCCGCGGCGTTCGCCGTCCTGCTCCTCGTCCGCCAGTCCACAGCCCGCCCGGACGCCCGTCCGGTTCGGCGGTAGGGTGCGGCTGGCGCGATTGGCGTAACGTCGTAGGCTGCCACGGCGGACGACCGGAGGGTCGTCCTCGCGGCACCACGACGCACCGGGCGCGCCCCGGGTGGTGCCCGGCCGCCGTCGGGCGGGGAGCGCCCGCCACGGACACGTACGCACGGACGAAAGCAGGATCGGATGCCACGCAAGCTCGTGATCGTCGAGTCGCCCGCCAAGGCTCGCAAGATCCAGGGCTACCTCGGCGACGACTACGAGGTCGAGGCGAGCGTCGGGCACATCCGCGACCTGCCGCAGCCGTCCGAGCTGCCCGCGGACATGAAGAAGGGCCCGTACGGCAAGTTCGCCGTCGACGTCGACCACGGGTTCGACCCGTACTACGAGGTCTACGCGGACAAGAAGAAGAAGGTCGCCGAGCTCAAGCGCGCGCTCAAGGACGCCGACGAGCTCTACCTCGCGACCGACGAGGACCGCGAGGGCGAGGCCATCGCGTGGCACCTGCTCGAGGCGCTCAAGCCCAAGGTCCCCGTCAAGCGCATGGTGTTCCACGAGATCACGCGCGAGGCGATCCAGCGGGCCCTGCAGAACACGCGCGACCTCGACGAGCACCTCGTCGACGCGCAGGAGACCCGCCGCATCCTCGACCGCCTCTACGGCTACGAGGTCTCGCCGGTGCTGTGGCGCAAGATCGCCCAGGGGCTCTCGGCCGGTCGCGTGCAGTCGGTCGCGACGCGCCTCGTGGTCGAGCGCGAGCGCGAGCGCATGGCGTTCGTCCCCGCCGAGTACTGGGACGTCACGGGCACCTTCGAGCACGCGGACGCGTCCGCCGCCGACGCCGGGAAGGCGTTCGGCGCCCGGCTCGTGCAGGTCGGCGACGCGCGCGTCGCGTCGGGCCGCGACTTCGACGACCGGGGGCAGCTCAAGGCCGCGGCGGTGCGCGACGGCGTCGCGCACCTCGACGAGGCGACGGCCCGCGCCGTCGTGGCCGGCCTCACGGACGCCGTGTTCGCGGTGCGCTCGCTCGACACCAAGCCGTACACGCGCCGCCCCGCGGCCCCGTTCACGACGTCGACCCTCCAGCAGGAGGCGAGCCGCAAGCTGCGCATGTCGTCGCGCCAGGCGATGCGCACGGCGCAGTCGCTGTACGAGAACGGCTACATCACCTACATGCGTACGGACTCGCCGTCGCTGTCGGCGGAGGCCACCACGGCCGCCCGCCGCCAGGCGGCCGAGCTCTACGGCCCCGAGTTCGTCCCGGAGAAGCCGCGGGTCTACGCCGCGAAGAACCAGGGCGCGCAGGAGGCGCACGAGGCGATCCGTCCCGCGGGCGACTCGTTCCGCACGCCCGCGCAGGTCAAGCGCGAGCTGAGCGACGACCAGTTCAAGCTCTACGAGCTCGTGTGGAAGCGCACCGTCGCGTCGCAGATGGCCGACGCCAAGGGGTCGACCGCCTCGGTCCGCCTCGGTGCGACCCTCTCGTCCGCCGCGGCCGACGTCGCGGGCCGCGACGCCGTCTTCGCCGCGTCCGGCACGGTCATCACGTTCCGCGGGTTCCTCGCCGCGTACGAGGAGAGCTCGGACGTCGACCGGTACGCCGAGGACGCGCCCGTGGTCGGGGCCAAGGGCGGTGACGAGGCGCGCCTGCCGCAGATGAGCGAGGGCGACGCCCTGCGCGCCGACGACCTCACCGCCGACGGGCACTCCACCTCCGCGCCGCCCCGGTACACCGAGGCCAGCCTCGTCAAGGCGCTCGAGGAGCTCGGGATCGGACGGCCGTCGACGTACGCGTCGACGATCTCGACGATCCAGGACCGCGGGTACGTGCTCTCGCGCGGGCAGGCGCTCGTGCCGAGCTGGCTCGCGTTCGCCGTCGTGCGGCTGCTCGAGGAGCACTTCGACCGCCTCGTCGACTACGACTTCACCGCGCGCATGGAGGCCGACCTCGACGAGATCGCCGCCGGACGCCGGGACCGTGTCGCGTGGCTCACCGAGTTCTACTTCGGCGACGCCGCGAAGGGCGAGGACGCCGAGGGCCTGCGCGACCTCGTCGCGAACCTCGGCGACATCGACGCGCGCGGCATCAACTCGGTGCCGATCGGGGAGGGCATCCAGCTCCGGGTCGGGCGGTACGGCCCGTACGTGGAGGATCTCTCCGTCCCCGTCAAGGAGGGCGAGAACCCGCCGCGCGCGTCCGTGCCCGACGACGTCGCCCCCGACGAGCTGACCGTCGCCAAGGCGCGCGAGCTCCTCGCGGCCGGCGCCGACGACGGCAAGGTGCTCGGCACCGACCCCGTGTCGGGCAACGAGATCGTCGCCAAGGCCGGCCGCTACGGGCCGTACGTCACCGAGGTGCTCGACCTCCCGCCGATCGACACGAGCCTGTCCGCCGCCGCGCAGAAGAAGGCCAAGGCCGCGCAGCCCAAGCCGCGCACGGCGTCGCTGCTCAAGACGCAGACGCTCGACGCGATCACGATCGACGACGCGCTGCGCCTGCTGTCGCTGCCGCGCGTCGTCGGGACCGACCCCGAGTCCGGCGAGGAGATCACCGCGCAGAACGGCCGCTACGGCCCCTACCTCAAGAAGGGCACCGACTCGCGGTCGCTGCCCGACGAGGAGTCGATGTTCACCGTCACCCTCGACGAGGCGATCGAGCTCTACAAGCAGCCCAAGCGCGGCCGCGGCCAGCGCGCCGCGACCCCGCCCCTGCGCGAGCTCGGCGACGACCCGAACAGCGGCAAGCCGATCGTCGTCAAGGACGGCCGCTTCGGCGCGTACGTCACCGACGGCGAGACCAACCGCACCCTCCCGCGCGACGTCACGCCCGAGTCGATCACGCCCGAGCGTGCGATCGAGCTGCTCGCCGAGAAGCGCGCCCAGGGCCCGGCCAAGAAGCGCACGACGGCGCGCAAGCCCGCCGCGAAGAAGACCGCCGCCAAGAAGTAGCAGCCTTCCCGCTGAACCTGATCGAGGGGACGGGCCGCCAGGTCGGCCTGCCCCGGGCCGGGCTCCCGCCGCGACGGCTGGGCTCCGGCCCGGGGGCGCGCGTCAGTGCGCGGCGTGCTTGACCGGCTCGGGGAGGCCGGCCTCGGCCCGGACGCGGCGGGAGAAGCCCTCGATGGAGCGGAGGGCGTCGACGAGCTCCGGGACGCGGACCGGGAACGGCATCGCGTGGATCGTCTCGCCCTCCGCGGTGGCGGCCTCCGCGACACGCTGGAGGTCCTGGACGTCGTCGGCGGTGAGTCCGATCTCGGTGAGCGTGTTCGGCAGCCCGACCCGCGTCGTGAAGCGCACGAACTCCTCGATCTCCTCGGTCGGTGCGCCCTCCAGCACGAGCTGTGTGACGGAGCCGATGTTCACCTTCTGGCCGTGCGTGAGCCCGTGCGTCTGGGGTGCGGCGGTGAGGCCGTTGTGGATGGCGTGCGCCGCCGCGAGGCCGCCGGACTCGAAGCCCAACCCGGACAGGAGGGTGTTCGCCTCGACGACCTTCTCGACGGCGGGCGTCACGAGGTGGTTCGCGACGGCGTCGATCGCGGGCAGCGCGTTCTCCCACAGGATGTCCCACGAGAGCTGCGCGAGCGCCGTGCCCGTGACGAGGGGAAGACCACCGGCCATGGTCGACGCGTTCGCCTCGGCGACGGCACGTGCCTCGATCCATGTCGCGAGCGCGTCGCCGACGCCGGCGACGAGGAACTTCGCGGGAGCGTTCGCGACGAGACCCGTGTCGACGAGCACGAGGTCCGGGTTGTGCGGGAAGAACCGGTACTCCTCGAACGCGCCGTCCTCGGTGTAGATGACGGACAGGGCGGAGCACGGGGCGTCGGTGGACGCGACCGTCGGCACGGAGACCCAGCGGATGCCGCGCAGGTGGCCCGCGGCCTTCACCGCGTCGATGGTCGAGCCGCCGCCGATGCCGACGATCACGTCGGCCTGGAGCTCGTCGATCTCGCGCGCGAGCCGGTCGACCTCCGCGGCGGTGGCGTACGTGCCGAACCCGGTGCGGTGGCGGGGGAGGTCCTGGTCCTGGAAGGACACGGCGACCGTGTCCTGGACGATGCCCCACACGACGTCGTCGGCGACGAGCAGCGGCTTCGTGCCGATCGGGCGGACGAACTCGCCGAGCCGCGTGAGCGCGCCGCGGGCCTGGACGTAGCGCAACGGGCTGATGAGCGTGCGGACGGGAACCTCGGACATCGTGGCCTCCTGTGGAGTCGGTGGGTCGCCGTCGGGCGCGCCGCAGCCGTGCGAGGCCGGTGCCCGCCGGCCATCCCCACCGTGTCACGCGACCCAGGCGACTACCACCGGGACGCCGGGTCGCGTGACCTTGGTCCCGGCCTGGTCAGCGAGCGGGCAGCGCGACGGGTCCACCGGGCGAGCCTTCGCGAAAACGTATGAGGGCTATTATAACAGTGCTATGACATTAATCGACCCGACGACCGTGCCCGGGCGCTGGGACGCCCTGCACGCGCTGCTGCGGCGCCTCGACGACGAGATCGGCACGGTCTACACCGACCGAGGCATCGAGGGCGTGAGGTCGCGGTTCGTCTACCCGCTGATCCGGCTCGCGCACACCGGCCCGCTGACCATCCGTGAGCTCGCGGAGTCCCTCGGGCGGACGCACTCGGCGATGAGCCAGACCGTCACGGCCATGCGGCGCGAGGGTCTGGTCGAGACCGAGCCCGGCCCGGACGCCCGGACGCGCCGGGTCGCGCTCACCGAGAAGGCTCGCGCGCTCGTCCCGCTCCTGGAGGCGGAGTGGCGCGCGACCGAGGAGTCCGTCGCCGAGATCGACGACGAGCTGCCGCACGCGTTGAGCGCCGTCGTGGTCGAGCTCGAGCGCGTCCTCGCGCGCCGCTCGCTGCGGGACCGCCTCGTGGAGCGGCTCGACGCGGCGGGCTACCCGCTGCTCGCCGGGCCCACCGAGCCCGACCCCGACGCGGCCCCGCCTGAGGAGCGCTGAGGTGCGCGACCACGTCCTCGACGTCCGCCCCCTGCGCTCCAGCCGCGCGTACCGCGACCTGTGGGCCGGGTCCGCCGTCGGCGGGCTGGGGTTCCAGATCGCCAACGTCGCCGTGCTGCTCCAGGTCTGGGAGCTCACGCACAGCCCGTTGTGGACGGGCACGATCGGCCTCGCCACGGCCATCCCGCTCCTGACCCTCGGACTCGTGGGCGGTCACCTCGCCGACGTGCACGACCGGCGCACGATCATGCGGCTCGCCGCGGTGGGGCAGGTGCTGGCCGCCGTGGGGCTCGTCGCGCAGGCCCTCGCGGGCAACGGGTCGGTGTGGGTGCTCCTCGGCCTCGTGAGCCTCGGCGCCGCGTGCAACGCGCTGGGATCCCCGGCCCGGCGGACGGTGCCGCCCCGCCTGCTCCCTCCCGACCAGGTCGCCGCAGGCCTCGCGCTCCAGAACCTCGCGTTCCAGGTCGCGATGCTCGTCGGCCCCGCGCTGGCCGGTCTGGTGCTCGCACGCTGGGACCTCTCGGCGGCGTACGGGCTGCAGGCCGTGGCGGCGCTCGTCGCGCTGCTCGGGCTCGTGCGCCTCCCGCCGCTCCCGCCGGGCAGCCCGCCGGCGACGCCTCCGGCACCGTCCGACGCCGTGGCTGCCGTCGTCCCCGTCGGCGCTCCTGGCGACGACCGTGCGGTGGGGACGCAACCCCTGGTCGAGGCCCTGGCGACGGGCGCGCCGGCTGCCGCGCCCGCGCCGCGCCGTCGGGCCGCCGCGGGCGGGTGGTGGTGGATCGTGTGGCGCAAGCCGACGCTGCGCGGTTCGTTCGCGACCGACGTCGCGGCGACCGTGCTCGCGATGCCGATCTCGCTCTTCCCGCTCGTCAACGAGCTCCGGTTCGACGGCGACCCGCGCACGCTCGGCCTGTTCCTGTCCGCCGTCGCGGTGGGCGGCATCGGGGCCGGGCTGTTCTCGGGTGCGGTGACCCGGGCGCCGCGGGCGGGCGCGCTCCAGCTCGCCGCGGCCGCGACGTGGGGCGTCGCGCTCGCCGCGTTCGGCCTCGCGGGGCCGCTGTGGCTCGCGCTCGCGTGCCTCGCGGTGGCGGGAGCCGCCGACACGGTGAGCGTGGTGACCCGCGGCGCGCTCGTCCAGCTCGAGACGCCCGACGAGTTCCGCGGTCGCGTGTCGTCGGTCGAGCACGTCGTCGGAGTCGCGGGTCCGGAGGTCGGCAACTTCCGCGGCGGGGTGCTCGCGTCGCTCACGTCCGCCCCGGTCGCGCTGGCGGTGGGCGGCCTGGCGGCGAGCGCCGTCGTCGGGCTCGTCGCGTGGCGCAACGCTCCTCTCCGCCGCTACCGCACCTCGTCCCCCACCCGGTGAGTTCATGAAGCAGTCGCGCCCGGGTGCCCGGAGCGCGACCGTCTCATGCACAGCAGGGGCGCGGTCAGTCGACCGTGACCGCGTCGAGGACCGGGAGGCGGGCGGCGCGGATCGCGGGCCACACGCTCGCGACGAGGCCGATCACCACGGCGACGCCGAGGATCGCGAGCACCTGGCCCCACGGGACGGCGAGCGTGCTCAGGCCCTCGTCGGCGAGCACGCCGGGCAGCGCGGCGCCGATCCCGATGCCCGTCGCGACGCCCAGCACCGTCCCGTAGACCGCGGTCAGCACCGACTCGATCGCGATGACGCCCGCGAGCTGGAGCCGCCCGAGCCCGACGGCGCGCAGCAGCCCGATCTCGCGGGTGCGCTCGATGATCGACAGGGCGAGCGTGTTGACGATGCCGAGCAGCGCGATGACGATCGACAGCGCGAGCAGTGCGTAGAGGATGACGAGCACCTGGTTCACCTGGTCGGCGAACGCCGACGCGGTCTCCTCGCGGTCGAGCACCGTGACGACGAGGAACGGCTCGACGGCGGTCGTCAGCGCCGCGCGCAGGTCCTCCACCTCCGCCGCCGACGCCCCCTCCGCCGCCGACACGTAGACGATCCGGACGCTCGCCTGCGCGGCGGGCACGACGGCGTCGAACACGTCGTCGCGCACGAGGATCCCGGTCCCGACGAGCTGGCTGTCGATCACCGCGCCCACGCGCGCCTCGACCGCGGCGGCGCCCTCGCCGAGCCGCAGCGTGTCGCCCACCTCCCACCCGCGCTCGCGCGCGGTGCGCCGGTGCACGACGACGTCCCCCGCCTCGAGCGTCGCCGTCGGGTCTCCCGCGAGCGCCACGGGGTCGAGGGCGGTGTCGAAGAAGCCCGCGGGCACGCCGGCCACGTCCGTCCCGTGCGGCTCGCCGTCGTCGGCCGCGTCGCCGCCGGAGCCCTCCGCCCCGGTGCCCCCGCCCACCGTCGCGACCGACGCGAGGCCCAGCCGCACGGTGTCCACCACCGCGGCGCCCGGGGTCGCGGCCACCGCCTCGACGGCGCCCTCGGGGACGACGAGCGTCGCGGAGTCCACCACGAGGTCGGCGCGCACCTCGTTCTCGACGATGCTGCGCACGGACGCCTGGGTCGAGGCGGCGATGACGCCGGTGACGGACACGAGCGCCATGCCGATGAGCAGCGCGCCCGCGGTGCTCGCCGTGCGGCGCGGGTTGCGCGTCACGTTGCCGCGCGCGAGGCGACCGAGCGGCCGCAGCGCGACGACGAGCGGCCACGCGAGCACGGTGAGCACGCCCCGCGCGACGGCCGGGGACCCGACGAGCACGCCGACGAGCACGAGCCCCGCGCCGACGCCGAGCAGCACGCGCGGGCTCAGGTCGTCGACCCACGCCCAGCCGGTCGGGGCGTCGGCGACCGACGACCCGAGGGACGACGCGAGCCACAGGACCCCGGCCCCCGCCGCGACGAGCACGATCCCGCCCACCGCACGGACGCCGGTCCCGCGGTCGGGGGCGACGTCGTCGCGCATCGCCTGGACCGGCGGGATCGCCGCGGCCCGCCGCGCGGGCAGGACCGCCGCCAGCACGCTGACCACCGCCCCGAGCCCGACCGCCGCGACGACCTGCGGCGCGCCGAGCGGCACGCGGCCCGAGAACTCCATGCCGGCGAGGGCGAGCCCCCACCGGATGACGCGCACGAGCCCTGCCCCGGCGAGGACTCCGATCCCGCCGCCCACGAGCCCGACGACGAGCGCCTGCACCAGCACCGAGCTGAAGACCTGGCCGGGCGACGCACCGAGCGCCCGCAGCAGCGCGAGCTCGCGCAGCCGCTCCCGCACGGACATGGCGAACGTGTTCGCGATGATGAACGCCCCGACGAAGAGCGCGATCGCGGCGAAGACGAGCAGGAACGTCTCGACGAACCCGAGCACCTCCTCGACGGCCTCGCTCGCCTCGGCGCGCGCCTGCTCTCCCGTCACGGCCTCGGCGCCGTCGGGCAGCACGTCGCCGACGCGCTCCGCGAGCGCGTCCTCGTCGACCTCCCCGGACGTCGGCGACGACCAGACCGAGAGCTGCGGCACCATGCCGTCCGGCGCGTACACCGCGCGGGCGGTCTCGCCGTCGATCCCGACGAGCACCGCGCCCGCCGCGGCGGCCTCGATCCCGAAGACCCCGGAGACGGTCACCGGCGTCGGCTCGCCGCCCAGCACGACCGTCGTCTCGTCGCCCGTCGTCAGCCCGGCCGTCTCCGCCGCGCTCTGCTCGAGCACGATCTCGCCCGCGGCCGGCCAGGCGCCGTCGAGCAGCGTGAGGCTGGGGTCCTCGGGGTCGACCGAGAACGCGGTGCTGGGCGGGCCCGTCGTCACGACGGCGGTCCCGTCGGCCGCGACGAGCACGACGGGCCCGGACACGTCCGGCACGGCGCGCGCGACGCCGTCGACCGCCTCGACGTCCGCCGCGAGGTCGGCCGGGACGAGCGTGCGGTCGCCCGCGAACCCGTTCCCGCCGCCCCCGCCGCCCCCGGGACCGGCTGCGTCCCCGGTGACCTCCTGCGACCCGCGCACGTAGACGTCGGCGGTGAGCGTCGTCGCGATGATGTCGTCGAACGTGGAGGAGAGCATGCCCCGGAACGCGAACGTGCCGACGACGAACGCGACGCCGAGCGTCACGGCCAGCACCGAGAGCACGAACCGCACGACGTGCGCGCGCACGCCCCGCAGCGCGACGCGGATCATGCCGGGTCGACCGGCGCGGCATGGCGCCCGGCAGGAGCCGCGGACGATCCGCCTGCCTGCGGGGCGGGCGGGCCGGCCGGCGGGCCGTCGTCGTCCGCCGCGAGCGCGAGCGCGTCGAGGATGTCCTGCTGCGACGGGTCGTGCAGCTCGCCCGCGAGGCGGCCGTCGGCGAGGAACACGACGCGGTGCGCGTACGACGCGGCGCGCGGGTCGTGCGTGACCATGACGACGGTCTGGTCGAGCTCGTCGACGGACCGCCGCAGGAACGCGAGCACCTCGCCCGCGGAGCGGGAGTCGAGGTTGCCGGTCGGCTCGTCGGCGAACACGATCGACGGCCGCGAGACGAGCGCCCGCGCGCACGCGACGCGCTGCTGCTGCCCGCCGGACAGCTCGGACGGGCGGTGGTGCAGGCGGTCGCGCAGCCCGACGGAGTCGACGACCTCGTCGAACCACGCCCGGTCCACGTGCGTGCGCGCGATGTCGAGCGGCAGCGTGATGTTCTCCGCCGCGGTGAGCGTCGGCACGAGGTTGTAGGCCTGGAAGACGAACCCGACGCGCGTGCGGCGCAGGGCCGTGAGCCGGCGCTGCGAGAGGCGGCTGATCTCCTGGCCGTCGATCACGACGCTGCCGGACGTCGGCGAGTCCAGCCCCGCCAGGCAGTGCATGAGCGTCGACTTCCCGGAGCCGGACGGACCCATGATCGCGGTGAGCCTTCCGCGCGCGAAGTCGACGTCGACGCCGTCGAGAGCGCGGACGGCCGTCGTGCCGGACCCGTAGACCTTGACGAGCTCGCGGGCGCTCGCGCGCGCCTCGGGCGTGCCCGGGGTGTCGGTCGGCGCGTCGGTCCGGGGCGCGGGGGACGTCATGGTCCCCATCGTGGCGCGGCGCGGCGCGCGCCGCACCACCCGCGCGGGGGAGATGCGACGTCGTCGGGCACCATGCGGTGCGACGATCCGTGGACCCAGCCGTATGGGAGCGATCCCACCGGGATAGCGTGGCCCCATGAGCACCGTCGCCCCGACGCCCGCCGAGCAGTCCGCCCGGCCCGCCGTCCACCCCGTCCCCGACCTGTCCGCCGACGTCACGGGCACGGTCCCCGACCCGCGCAGCGCACCCCCGATCCGCTGGGGGATCCTCGGCGCGGGCGGCATCGCGTCGTCGTTCGCGGAGGCCGTGCGCCAGCACACGCAGGGTCGCGTCGCGTCCGTCGGCTCCCGCGACCGCGTGCGCGCCGAGCGCTTCGCGACCGCGCACGGCGTGCCGACGACGCACCACGGCTACCAGGAGCTGGTCGAGGACCCGCAGGTCGACGTCGTCTACGTCGCGACGCCGCACTCGCACCACCACGAGCACGCGCTGCTCGCGATCCGCGCGGGCAAGCACGTGCTCGTCGAGAAGGCGTTCACGCGCAACGAGGCGGAGGCGGTCGAGGTGCTCGACGCCGCGCGCGAGGCCGGCGTGTTCGTCATGGAGGCCATGTGGACGCGGTTCCTGCCGCACGTGGCCGCGCTGCGCGGCGTGATCGCGCGCGGGGAGATCGGCGACGTGGTCAACCTCAGCGCCGACCACGGCCAGTGGTTCGCGTTCGACCCGGAGCACCGCCTCTACGCCCCGGAGCTCGCGGGCGGCGCGCTGCTCGACCTGGGCGTGTACCCGGTGTCGTTCGCGCACGACCTGCTGGGCGCGCCGTCGTCGGTCACCGCGGTGGGCTCGCTCACCGAGACGGGCGTGGACGGGCAGGTGAGCGTCGTGCTCGGCTACGGCGACACGCAGGCGACGCTCTCGACGACGCTGTGGTCGCGCACCGCGACGGCCGCGGTGATCTCGGGCACGGCGGGGCGCATCGAGGTGGAGGGGAACTTCTACGCGCCGACGTCGTTCCGCGTGATCCGGCACGACGGCGCGTCCTGGTACTACGACGGCTTCACGGGCGAGGGCAAGCAGTACCAGGCGGCCGAGGTCGCGCGCCGTGTCGCCGCGGGCGAGATGCAGAGCCCGCGCATGTCGTGGGACTCGACGCTCGAGGTCATGCGGACGCTCGACGAGGTGCGCCGCCAGATCGGGGTCGTCTACCCGGGGGAGTGAGCCCGTCCGCCGCGAGATCGACCGGAGCGTTCGAGATCGACCTACGGAGGGTCGATCTGGGAGCGCTCGGGTCGATCTCGCGGCAAGGGTCAGTCGGTGTGCTCGACGACGTAGCTGCGGCCGTCCGGGCCCGTCACGCGCTCGAAGCGGGTCTTGAGCTCCTGGTCGCGCTCGCGTTCCGCGTCGGAGACGCCGCGCCCGTCGGCGTCCTGGCGGCCGACCTGGGCGGGGCCGAAGATCGGGAGGAACCCCTCGGTGATGCGCATGCCGAGCGTGCGCCTGTCGTTCTTCCGCGCCACGGTGTCCTCCGCTGCAGGGTCTCGTCAGATGATTGGTGCACCAATCATTGGTGTGCCAAGAATAGCGCGCTCCTCGGTACCATGGCGCCATGACGGGTGACGAGGTCGACAGGACGGCCGTGCGGGGCGCGGGCACGCTGTTCGCCGACCCCCTCGCGCTCGAGGCGCAGGTCTGCTTCGCGCTCTCGGCGGGGGCGCGGGGCATGGTGGCGCTGTACCGACCGCTGCTCGAGCCGCTCGGCATCACGCACCCGCAGTACCTCGTGCTCCTCGCGCTCTGGCAGGACGACGCCGCGGGGACGACGTCGACCGTCGGCGACCTCGCCGCGCGCCTGCACCTCGACGCCGGCACGCTCTCGCCCCTGCTCAAGCGGCTCGAGACGCTCGGGTACGTGCGCCGGTCGCGCTCGCCCGACGACGGTCGCCAGGTCCGCGTGACCCTCACCGCCGAGGGACGTGCGCGCCGCCGCGACGCCGAGCGCGTCCCGCCGGCGATCGTCGCGGCCACAGGACTCAGCCTCGATGAGCTCGCCGAGGTGCACGCCGCGGCGTCCAAGGTCGTCGCCGCCGCGCTGCGCGCGGGCGTCTACTGACGAGAGTCAGGCGTCGGTGACGCGGACGCCGTCGGGACCGACGACGAAGCGGACCGCCGCCAGCCCCGTCGCCAGGGCGTCGGGCGCGGGGGAGGACTCCGCGAGCTCGGCGGCCGAGTGGGTGCCCGTCACGGCGAGGGTCGCGCAGCCCGCCGCGCGCGCCGCGGCGATCCCCGCGGGGGCGTCCTCGACGACGAGGCACCGTGCCGGGTCCACGCCGAGGCGCTCCGCGCCGAGCAGGAACGGGTCCGGGTCGGGCTTGCCGCGCGCGACGTCGTCGGCCGTCACCACGACCGACGGCGCGTCGAGGCCCGACGCCGCCATGCGCGCCGCGGCGAGCGGGCGCGTGCAGGACGTGACGATCGCCTGCCGTCCGGGCGGGAGGACGGCCAGCGCGTCCCGCGTGCCGGGCAGGATCGTCACGCCCTCGTTGTCCTCGAGCTCGAGCGCGTGGATGCGCTCGTAGGCCGGCTCGACCCGGTCCTCCGGCAGGAGCTCGGCGATGAGCGCGCGCGCCGGGGTGCCGTGCTGGATCTGGAACTCCTCGGGGTCGGGCAGGCCGTGCTCCGCGGCCCAGCGCCGCCAGTTGCGGTCGACCGCCGGGACGGAGTCGATGAGCGTGCCGTCCATGTCGAACAGGACGGCGTCGAACGTGCGTCCGGCGAACGCGACGCCGGGGGTGGGCAGGGAGCGGGGCGCGGTGGCGGGGTCGGGCATGCCCCGAGGCTAGCCCGCGGCCGCACCCGTGTCCGACGCCGCGGATAGGGTGGACGCCGTGAGCGCACCCGGGTACTTCATCTCCTTCGAGGGCGGCGACGGCGTCGGCAAGTCCACCCAGTCGCGCCTTCTCGGGCAGTGGCTCGGCGAGCTCACGGGGCGCGAGGTCGTGCTGACGCGCGAGCCCGGCGGCACCGAGCTCGGCAAGGAGCTGCGGGCGGCGGTGCTCCACGGGCAGGACATGGACCCGCGCACCGAGGCGCTCATCTACGCCGCGGACCGCGCGCACCACGTCGCGAGCCTCGTGCGCCCCGCGCTCGAGCGGGGTGCGATCGTCGTCACGGACCGCTACCTCGACTCGTCGGTCGCGTACCAGGCGGGCGGGCGCGAGCTCGGCGCGGACGAGGTCGAGCTCATCTCGCGCTGGGCCGTGCAAGACCTCATGCCGGACGTCACGATCCTGCTCGACCTCGACCCGGCAGCGGCCTCCGCGCGGATCCGGCGGCAGCACGACCGCCTGGAGCGCGCCGGGGCGGAGTTCCACCGCCGCACGCGGGAGGCGTTCCTCGCGCGCGCGGCGGCGGACCCGGAGCGCTGGGTCGTGCTCGACGCCACGGCCTCGATCGACGACCTCCAGGCGCAGATCCGGGTCGACGTCGCCGCGCGGCTCGAGCTCACGCCGGTCGTGGAGGAGGCGGAGGACACGATCGCGGCCGAGCCCGACGACGGCTTCGACGACACCGACAGCGCGATCGGGTACACCCCGGGTCTCGGCCTCGGGCCGGGTGCCGCCGCCGGGCCGGCCACGGGGAGCGGGGCCGCGTGACCGTCTGGGACGACGTCGTCGGCCAGGAGCAGGCCGTCGAGGTGCTCCGCGCCGCCGCGACCGACCCCGCCGCGATGACGCACGCGTGGCTGCTCACCGGCCCGCCCGGCTCCGGCCGCTCGAACGCCGCGCGCGCGTTCGCCGCCGCGCTCCAGTGCGAGCAGGGCGGGTGCGGGCACTGCCAGGCGTGCCGCACGACGCTCGCCGGGACGCACCCCGACGTGACGCTCGTCGCGACCGAGCTCGTCACCATCAAGATCGACGAGGTGCGCGACCTCGTGACGGTCGCGAGCCGCAGCCCGTCGCAGGGCCGGCGCCGCGTGATCGTCGTCGAGGACGCCGACCGCATGGCGGAGCGCACGACGAACGTGCTGCTCAAGGCGATCGAGGAGCCCGCGCCCCACACGGTGTGGATCCTCTGCGCGCCGAGCCCGCAGGACGTGCTCGTGACGATCCGCTCCCGGTGCCGTGGCGTCGTGCTCCGCGTGCCCCCGGTCGAGGCCGTGGCCGGGCTGCTGGTCCAGCGCGACGGCGTGGACGAGCACGTCGCGCTCGTCGCCGCCCGCGCGGCGCAGAGCCACATCGGGCTCGCACGCCGGCTGGCCCGCGACGCCGGAGCCCGGGACCGGCGGACGTCGGTGCTCTCGCTCGCGCGCCGGGTCCGCGGCGTGGGCGACGCCGTGCTCGCCGCGGGCGAGCTCGTGGACCTCGCGCAGGCCGAGGCGAAGGCGGCGACGGAGGAGCGCGACGCGGCCGAGAAGGCGGAGCTGCTGCGCGCGCTCGGCGTCGCCGACGGCGAGACCCTCCCGCCCCGCCTGCGGTCCCAGCTCCGCGACCTCGAGGCCGACCAGAAGCGGCGCGCGACCCGGCACCAGCGCGACGTGCTCGACCGCGCGATGGTCGACCTGCTGTCCCTCTACCGCGACGTGCTCGTCGTGCAGCTCGGGGCGGAGGTCGAGCTCGTCAACGTCGAGCTCGCGGAGGCGGTGCGCACGCTCGCCGAGGACTCCACGCCGGAGCAGACCGTGCGGCGGATGGACGCGATCGGCGTCGCGCGCGAGCGGCTGGAGGGCAACGTCGCGCCGCTGCTCGCGGTCGAGGCGATGGTCATCGCGCTGCGTCCTCAGGGCTGACGCGCGCACGGCCGCCCCTGCCCGCAGGGCCGACCCGCCCTCAGCGGCGGCGCCCCCGGGAGAACATCCCGCTCCCGAGCGGCGCGCGACCGCCGCCGCCCCGGCGCCGGCGTCGCCGACGGTCGACGAGCGCCTGGACGGCGACACCCCCGAACGCGACCAGGGCGATCACCGCGGTGATCCGCGCGGCCAGGGGCGTGCTCGGGGCGCGGCCGCTGCCCGAGCCCGTGGCGACGAGCTCCGGGACGAGCAGGCCGCCGATCACGAGCCAGCCGAAGAAGACGGTGACCGTGCCCGTGAGAAGGACCTTCGCGACCGCGTAGAGGCGCTCGCCGAGGCGTCGGGGCACGGTCAACGACACGGCACCGACCGCGAACGCGAGCAGGAACGCGAGCACCAGCACGGCGGGCACGACCTCCTCGCCCTCGGCGAGGTCGTCCCACGACGCGCGGAGCAGGAGGGCGCCGATCCCCAGCGGGACCGCCGCGAGCAGGAGTCCCGACCACCAGCGCAGGGGAGGGTCGCGCGGTGGTTGCCGGCGCGGACGCGGGGGTCGGGTCCGACGGCGGGCGTTCACGCCCCGGTCCGGTCGCTCGCGGCGGCGCGGGACGCGGCGATGCGCTCGCCGTTCTCCTCCGACCAGGCACGGATCGCGTCGATGGGGCCGAGGAGCGACCGGCCGAGGTCGGTGAGCGCGTACTCGACGCGCGGCGGCACCTCGGCGTAGACCGTGCGCTGGACCAGGCCGTCACGCTCCAGCGAGCGCAGCGTCTGGGTCAGGACCTTGGGCGTGACGACGCCGACGAGGTCGCGCAGCTCTCCGAAGCGCAGGACGCGCCGGCGCAGGGCCATGAAGACGAGGAGCGTCCACTTGTCGCCGATGCGCTCGACGACGAGCCTGCTCGGGCAGTCGGCGGAGAACACGTCGGGTGCGCCGTCGGAACCACCGTCGGGTCCGCTCCGCGAGACGCGGGCGGCGGCGTCGCCGCGCGGCGGGCTCGCCATGGTATCCACCGGGGAAGTATGGCACGGTGAAGTCACCAGTACCTGAGAGATACCGTGCCGTCCGGACCGGTCGCCGACCGGCCACGACACGGGAGGTACGACATGCAGGTGCTGCTCACCGGGGGGACCGGGTTCGTCGGGTCGGCCGTGCTGCGCGAGCTGCGCGGCCGCGGGCACGAGGTGACCGCGCTCGTGCGGTCCGAGGCGTCCGCCGCGGCCGTCGCCGCGGCCGGGGCGACCCCCGTCCAGATGGACGCGTACGACGTCGACGCGCTCGTCGCCGTCCTCGACCGGGCCGAGGGCGCGATCCACGCCGCCGCACCCGGGGACGGGACGAGCGAGGCCCTCGACCGGGCGGTCGTCGAGGCGGTCACGCGCGCGTTCGGAGGGACGACCAGGCCGTTCGTGCACA
The DNA here is from genome assembly GCF_001019615.1 of Cellulosimicrobium funkei. Lineage (GTDB taxonomy): Bacteria > Actinomycetota > Actinomycetes > Actinomycetales > Cellulomonadaceae > Cellulosimicrobium > Cellulosimicrobium cellulans_E. Next base: position 191,300 of record NZ_JNBQ01000002.1, read on the forward strand.
CGAGCGGGGTGTGGAAGTGGGGCGGCGGGTCGGCGACGGAGACCTCGCCGACCGACCCGCCCGCGATCGTCGCGTGGCGCGTCGCCGTGGAGGAGCTGCTGCTCGCCCAGGACGTCGTCGCGTCGGTCGTCGCGCCCGGCGTCGTCTACGGGGACGGTCGCGGCATCCCCGCGCTCGTCTCGGGGGCGCCGCGCGTGGACGGACCGGACGGACCGGGTCTCGCGCTCGTCGGCGACGGCGCGCAGCACTGGTCGGTCGTGCACGTCGACGACCTCGCGGTGCTCTACGCGCTCGCGCTGGAGCACGGCGCCCGCGGCCACCTGCTCGGCACGACGGCGGAGCACCCCACGGTCCGGGCGCTCACCGAGGCGGCGAGCCGGGCCGCAGGGCTGGGCGGAGTCGTCGTGCCGCAGTCCGTCGAGGCGACCCGCGAGCGGTTCGGGGCGCCCTTCGCGGACGCGCTGCTGCTGGACCAGGCGACGCGTGCCGTCCGGGCGGCCGAGCTCGGCTGGACCCCGGTCCGTGGGTCGCTGGTCGAGGAGCTGGAGAGCGGCTCCTACGTGCCCGAGGCCGCGGCGCGCGCCTGACGTCCGCTCACGTCGCCGGGGCCGCCGCGCGGAGCTTCTCCAGCAGCGGCCCCGCGGCGTCCGCGAGGAACTCGCGCTGCCCGACCTCGCCCACCTGGACGAGCGCGAGGTCGGTGAACCCCGCCTCCCACCACGCGGACGCCGCCTCGACGATCTGGTCGAGGTCCGGGCCGCACGGGATCGACTCCGCGACGTCCTCGGGCCGGACGAACTGGCTCGCGGCCTCGAACGCCTCGGTCGTGGGCAGGTCGGCGTTCACGTGCCAGCCGCCCCCGAACCAGCGGAACTGCTCGTGCGCGCGGGCCACCGCGACGTCCTCGTCGGGGTCCCAGCAGATCGGCATCTGCCCGACGACGCGCGACGGCGCGAGGTCCGCACGGTCCCGGACCCCCGACCACCGCTCGACGACGTCGGCGTCGGGCTCGGTGGTCACGAGGTGGTCGGCCAGCGGGGCGAACCGCTCGATCGACTGCGGGCCGGACACGGCGACGCCGATCTCCACGGTCTCGTCGGGGAGGTCCCAGAGCCGCGCGGAGTCGACGCGGTAGTGCACGCCCTCGAACGTGAGGCGCTCGCCGTCGAGCAGGGACCGGATGATCTCCACGGCCTCCTCGAGCATGTCGTGCCGCTCGCCGACCGCGGGCCAGCGCTCGCCCGCGACGTGCTCGTTGAGGTTCTCCCCGGCGCCGAGGCCGAGCGTGAAGCGGTCGTCGGAGAGGAGGGCGACCGTCGCGGCCTTCTGCGCGACCACGGCCGGGTGGTAGCGCAGCAGGGGACAGGTCACGTACGTCATGAGCCCGACGCGCTCCGTCGCCTGGGCGACGGCGCCGAGCACGGACCAGGCGTAGGGGGAGTGGCCCTGGGCGTCGAGCCACGGGAAGTAGTGGTCGCTCATCACCTCGAACTCGAAGCCGACGCGTTCCGCGTCGACCGCGTGCTCGACGAGCGCGCGCGGGCCGGACTGCTCGGTCATGAGGGTGTAGCCGAAGCGGGTCATCCCTCGATCGTGGGACGGGCCGGCCGCACCCGCACGCGGGTGCGACCGGCCCGTCCGGTCACGCGAGGTCGGTCAGGCGAGCGCCTTCGCCTTGAGCTGCGCGAACTCCTCGGGCGTGATCGCCCCGGAGTCCAGGAGCGACTTGGCGTGCGTGATCTGCTCGGCCGGCGAGGTGTTCGCGACCTGGCGGATGTACGCGTCGGTGTCCTGCTTCGCCTGGACGACGGCGGCCGCCTGCCGCTCCGCCATCCCGCGCCCGCGGGCGATGAGGTAGACGAGCGACGTCAGGATCGGCAGGAAGATGAGGAAGATGATCCACACGGCCTTCCACCAGCCCGAGAGCTCCCGGTCACGGAACAGGTCCGCGATGATCTGGAAGAGCACGATGAGGTAGGCGATGAAGAAGAAGCTCCAGACGAGGAGCCAGAAGAAGTCCCAGAAGTCCACGGTCGCGCCCTTTCTCGACGGATCCCCGTACCCGGAGCACGGCCGGCTGCCGCGCACCAACAGGGCGAACCTAGCGACGATGGGTGGTTCGCGCCCGGCGAAAGCCGGGTGAAGCGCGCGAAGGTGCCGTACCTCGTCTCTCGGTGCGGATCACCCCGGGTCCGGCACCGCCTCCCGGCTCCTCGCCCGCACGACGTCGCCGACGATGACGGCGAGGAGGATGGCGTCCGTGGTCCAGTTGAGGGCGAGGGGCGTCAGCCATGCGTGCGTGCCGAAGAGCGCGGCGACCGCGGCGGCCCCCGCCAGGTGCGGGAGCGACCACCGCCCGCCCGCCGCGCGGCGGAACAGCGCGTTGCCGACCAGGTAGGTCGCCGCCGCCCCGCACACGAGCGCGGCGGTCCACGCGTCGGCGTGGCCCGCGTCGTCGTGACCCAGCGGGTGCAGCAGGACCAGCTCGTCCGCCACGGCGGTGAGCACGATCCCCGCGACGATGACGAACGGCACGTACGTGTACGCCGTCTGCGCCACCATGCCGCGCTCGTCGCGCGACGTGAAGTACTCGGTCGCGCGCCGCTCCGAGCGGTCGAAGAAGAGCAGCCACATGAGCACCGTGCTCGCGAACGCCGAGCAGAACGCGGAGACGGTCGTCGCGTCGAGGGGCAGCTCCGCGAACGCGGCACCCGTGACGATGATCGACTCGCCCAGGCAGATGATGACGAACAGGCTCACGCGCTCGGCCATGTGCTCGCCCCGCACGACCCACGTGCTCGCGCGCGACGCGCCGAGCCAGGGGAGCCAGAACATCGCGCGCGGTCCCGCCAGGTCGATCGCGCACGCGACCGCCCACAGCGCGAGCCGGTGCTCCTCGGCGACCGCACCCGCGATCCACAGGCTTCCCGAGACGACGAACCACGTGGTGATGCGGACGAAGTTCACCGCGTTCTCCGGCCAGACCCGGCCCAGGGCGACCAGGACGAACGCGCTGCGCCCCACCTGCATCGTCACGAGCATCACCGCGAACAGCAGGGCCTTGTCGCCGAACGCCTCGGGGATGGCGCTCGCGAGCACGAGGCCGAGCAGCATGAGGACGACGAGCATCGTCCGCACGGGAACACGCTCGGGGTCGAGCCAGTTCGTCGTCCACATCGTGAAGACCCACACCCACCACACCGCCACGCCCAGGACGAGCGTGTGCGCGAGCGTGTCGGCCCCCGGGTGCGCGATGAGGCCGTGCGAGAGCTGCGTGACCGCGAAGACGAACACGAGGTCGAAGAAGAGCTCGACGTAGCCGACGCGGCTCGAGTCGCCGCCGTCGCCGTGCCGCCGGAGGTCGGTGCGCAGGCCCCAGGGCAGCGGGGGCCGCCCGGTGCCGGGCGTGGTGAGCGGAGCGTCCATGCTGGGATGCTCCCATCCCGGGTCACCGTCGGGTCACGATCGTCCGGCGCGTCGCGGTTCGCCGCGCACGACCGCCCCCCAGGGACCACGATGGTCGCGCCACCCGTCGTCGACCGAGGAGTGCTCATGGTTCCCGTCCGCCGCCCCGTCTCCCGGTCGGCTCGTGCCGCATCCGCGGTCTCGCTCGTCCTCGCGGTCGGCCTCCTGGGGGCGTGTGCCTCCGAGACCGACGGCGGCGGCGACGACCCGTCCGCGTCCGAGGAGTCCACCGAGCCCGGTGAGGACGCGTCCGAGGAGCCGTCGGACGACGCGTCCGAGGAGGAGGGTCTGCCCGACGCCGGGACGATGGACGTCGTGGCGGGCGCGCACGGCACGGGCCTGCCGCCCGGGGTCGACGCGCCGACCGAGGGCGGGACGGGCGCCGCGTGGAGCGCGGAGCCGGGGCTGCTGTTCGTCGTGACGTACGGGTCGAGCACGTGCCCCGTGCTCGCGGAGGACGAGGCCGAGGTCCAGGGCGGCGACGTCGTCGTGACGTTCGTCGAGATCGCCCCGGACACGCCGTGCACGATGGACTACGTGCCCGCTACCTCCGTGGTCGGGGTGCCCGACGACGTGGATGCGAGCGGCGAGGTGAGCGTCGTCCTGGGCGACCGCGGGACGGTCGTCGTCCCGCCCGCGGCGGACGGTACGACCGGCGAGTCGGCCTGGGTCGAGGAGTAGCCGGTCCCTGCGGTGAAGAGCGCGTGAAAGGACGGTCCCGCCCCGGCGGGACCGACCTGCGTGCACCCGCGGAGCGGCTACCGTGTGCGGGTGACGACGCCCCCCTCCCGCGCTGCTCGACGTCCCCTGGTCGCCGCCGCGACCCTCGTGCTGGCCCTCGTCCTCGGCGCGTGCTCGGTGCCTCCGAAGCAGCAGACCCCTGTGGACGACGTCGCGACCTCCGCGTCCGGCACGGGCGAGACCGGTCCCGAGGGCTTCGAGGAGTTCTACGGCCAAAGTCTCGCCTGGGAGGACTGCGGCGCGGGCTGGGAGTGCGCGACGGCGCGCGCCCCGCTCTCCTGGCAGGACCCGGCGGCGGGCGAGATCGAGCTCGCGGTGAAGCGGCAGCCTGCGACGGGGGAGCGCATCGGCTCGCTCCTCACCAACCCGGGCGGGCCCGGGGCCTCCGGGATCGACTTCATCACGAGCCTCGCCCCGACGGTCGGCGAGCGCGTCACCGCTGCCTACGACCTCGTCGGGTTCGACCCGCGCGGCGTCGGCCAGTCCGCGCCCGTCGAGTGCCTCGACGACGCGGCGAAGGACGAGTCCCTGTCCCGCGACTTCGACACCGACGAGGCGGGGCTCGAGGCGCTCGCGGAGGACCGCCGCGCCTGGGCCGAGGCGTGCGCCGAGAACACGGGCGACCTGCTCGGCCAGGTCGACACGCAGAGCGCCGCGCGGGACATGGACATGCTGCGCGCCGTCCTCGGCGACGAGAAGCTCGCCTACCTCGGCTACTCCTACGGCACGCAGCTCGGCGCCACCTATGCGGGGCTGTTCCCGGACAAGGTCGGGCGCCTCGTGCTCGACGGCGCGATCGACACGTCGCTCGACCCCGACACGATCTCCGAGCAGCAGGCGGTCGGCTTCGAGAACGCCCTGCGCGCGTACGTCGAGGACTGCCAGGCCGGCGCCGACTGCCCGCTGCGCGGGGACGCCGACGCGGGGATGCGCCAGATCCGCTCGCTCCTCGACGCGGCGAAGGCGAACCCGCTGCCGACGGACAGCGAGCGCCGGGTGACGCAGACGCTCGGCTTCTACGGCGTCGCCGTCACCCTCTACAACGACCAGAGCTGGCCCGTGCTCACGCAGGCGCTCACGGAGGCGTTCGAGGAGGGGACGGGCAACCTGCTGCTCTACCTGGCCGACTTCTACAACGACCGCAACCCCGACGGGACGTACTCGACCAACTCGTCGGAGGCGTTCCGCGCGGTCAACTGCCTCGACGGCCGCCAGGACGACGACCCCGACGCGATGCAGGCCCAGCTCGAGCGCCTCGAGGAGGCCGCGCCGACGATGGGCTTCTTCTTCGCGTTCGGCGGCCTCACGTGCGACGGCTGGGCGTACCCGGTGGTGGAGCAGGAGTTCGACCTCCACGCCGAGGGCGCCGCGCCCATCGTCGTCATCGGGACGACCAACGACCCCGCCACCCCGTACGTGTGGGCCGAGGGCCTCGCGGACACGCTCGAATCGGGCGTCCTGCTCACCTGGGAGGGTGAGGGCCACACGGCCTACGGCCGCTCCAACGCGTGCCTGGGCGACGCCGTCGACGACTATCTGGTGGACGGGACGGTGCCCGAGGACGGGCTGCGCTGCTGACCCGGGGAGCGTCCGACGGCGGGCCACGGGGCCGCTTTGGAATCTGGCCCGGTCGTTGGGTACAGTAGGCGCTCGTTGCCAGCGGTTCGCGGAGCGGACCGGGACGTAGCACGCCGCCTTAGCTCAGTCGGCAGAGCGATTCACTCGTAATGAATAGGTCAAGGGTTCGATTCCCTTAGGCGGCTCCGACACCGAAGCCCTGACCAGCGGAAGCGCTGGTCAGGGCTTCGTCGTTCCCAGGAGGTGGTGCGTCGTCCGGCTCGCCGTGCCGGGTGACCCTCCCGTCGCTGTTCGTCGCCGCGCGTCCTGCGGCAGCACCGCACCTCTGAAGGACATCCGGTCGGCACGGGTCGCGTCGGCCGGGCGCCGTCAGGCCGGAGACGAGCCCGGCTTGTTGCCGCCCGGTGGCGAGCCCGCGCAACCGCCAGGGCTCCGCCGACTGTTCGTCTGCTGGACGGACTCTCGTCACCGGCCGGACGCGTTCCCGGGCTTGGCTCGTGCCGATGCCACCCGACGAGACGAGGCCCACGATGGTCGAGAGCCCGGCGACCCTCCGCGAGACCGACACACCGACCCCGCGCGCCGCCCGTCCGCTGAACGCGCGCGCCGCACGATTCCCGCGCCCCGCCGTCGCGGCGCACGACCCGTCGGACCCGGACTACACGGCGGGGGACGTCGACGAGCTGGTGCGGTGGCAGCGTCGCGCGGCCAGGGGCGCCGCGCCGCGCACGCGCTGAGGGCTCAGCCGACGCGGCGCAGCAGCAGGATCGCGCCCCCCGCGGCGGCGGCGACGAGCCCGCCGACGCCGACCACGGCGAGCGTCGGGAACGTCTCCTCCGCGGGTGGGGGAGGCGCCATGCGCTCCGCGGCGGACGTCAGCGGCGCGCGCGACGGCTCCGGCCGGGGCGTCGTGGGGGTCTCGGTGGGGGTGGGCTCGACGGGCGCCTCGGTCGTCGGCTCCTGCGTCGGCTCCTCGGTGACCTCCGGCTCGGGCGCCTCTGCCGTCTCGACGGGTGCATCGACGACCGGCTCCGGCGCCTCGACCACCGGCGCCTCGACCGGGGCCTCCGTCGCGGGAGCAGGGGGCGGGGTCGTCGGCGGGGGCGTGGCGGCGGTCGTGCAGACGGCGGTGTCGCCGTTCCACCCGGCGAACTGCCGGTCGATACCCGTCACGAGGACCCAGCTGACGCAGTACCCGTCGCCGTACGGCCCGCGCTGCGGGACGTCGAGCTCCAGGACGCCGTCGGCCGCGTCCTCCCGCGAGTACCGGTCGCCGAGGTTGCGCGCGTGCGACCCGTCAGGGGCCGTGACGATGTACCCGAGCCACCCTGAGGAGTCGCGCAGCCGGCTCGCGTCGAAGGACACGGAGTCGACGGTGACGGTGAGACCGCCGCCGCCGTCGCGGTCGTCGGCCACCGCCGGCGACGCGGCGAGCGCCGCCGTGACGACCCCCAGCGTCGCGAGCGCGAGCAGTCGGCCAGCGGCGCGCATCATCACCTCCGGGTCGGCTCGGGCGTGGTCCGCGGCACATCGTACGCAAACCTGGCTCGCCGTCGGAAAGGCCTGTCGTGAGCCCGGACAAATCGCTCGACGACGACGCTCGTGCCGTCCTAGCGTGGCCGCCATGTTCTTCGTGACGATGGTGCGTCGTGGCCGGGCCGGCCTCGCGGCGCGAGTGGGGATGGCACCCGCTCACCGCTGAGCACGCCGCGCGCGTGGTCGACGACGCCGGGGTTCGCCCCGGTCAGCTCGTCCTCGACCTCGGGGCGGGGGACGGGGCCCTCACGCGGCACCTCGTGGCCGCGGGCGCGCGCGTCCTCGCCGTCGAGCTGCACCCGCGCCGCGCCCGCACCCTGCGCGAGCGTTTCGCCGGTGCGGACGTGACGGTCCTGGAGGTCGACCTCGCCGACCTGCGCCTGCCGCGGCGCCCGTTCCGCGTCGTCGCGAACCCGCCGTTCGGGCTGACGTCGCCCCTGCTCGCCCGCGTGCTCGCCCGGGGATCGGCGCTCGTGGCGGCGGACGTCGTCGTGCAGCGGCAGGCCGCGCGGCGCATCGCCGCGGGCGAGGGCACGGCGGGCCGCGCCGCGCGGGGCTGGGCCGTCGAGGTCGGGCGGCCCGTGCCGCGCTCGGCGTTCCGGCCGCCGCCGCGTGTCGACGCGGTCGTGCTCCGCGTCCGGCGAGGGCGGCGCTGAGGTGCGCCTACGGGTTCGGTCGGCCGAGCGTCCCGAGCCACGTGACGATCGCCTCGCACACCGCGGCGTCCTGGCCCTTGAGGTCGTGCGCGCCCGGCAGCTCGACGCGCGTGACCGGGCCGGGGATCGCGGCGGTGTGCTCGGTGAGCTCGTCCGGCGTCGCGAACGGGTCCGTGCGCCCCGACACGAGGAGCACGGGCACGCGGAGGTCGGGGAAGTGCTCGGTGCGCAGGCGCTCGGGCTTGCCCGGCGGGTGCAGCGGGTAGCTGACCAGCGCGAGCCCTGCGGCGGGCAGACCCTCGGCCACGGCCATCGAGCACATGCGCCCGCCGTACGAGCGGCCGCCGAGCACGAGGTGGTCCGTCGTCGTGCCGAGCTCGGCGGCGAACGCCTCCGCCTCGGCGCGCACGTGGGCGATCGCGACGGGCGGACGGTCGGGCATCCGCTTGCCCGCGGTCCGGTACGGGAAGTCGACGCGGCGCACGGGCAGGGGCGGGTCGAGCGCGGCGAGCGCGTCGTCGATCGCGACGAGCGCGCGGTGGTCGCGGCTCGCGCCGGCGCCCGGCGTGAGCAGGACGCCGGCGACGGGCCGGTCGGCGGGGGTCGGCGTGGTCACCCGCCCAGTCTCGCAGCGAGCACGACGTTCCTCCTGGTCGAGCACGACGTGGGCGTCGCGACGACGCTCAGAGCGACGCCCACGTCGTGCTCGGCGGGTCAGAGCTCGGCGAGGAGCCCCCGCATCGTGTCGATCTCCTCCTGCTGCGTCGCGACGATCTCCTCCGCGAGGGCGCGCACCTCGGGGTCCTCGCCCTCGGCGAGCACGTCCTGCGCCATCGCGACGGCGCCCTCGTGGTGCTCGACCATGCCCTCGAGGAACAGGCGCTGGGCCTCCTCGGCGGGCGCCGCCTCGAGCGCGGCGAGCGCCTCGTCGTCGAGCATGCCGTCCATGTGGCCGCCGTGGTCGCCGCCGGACGGGTCGGCGCCCCAGCGGTCGAGCATCGCGGTCATCTGCTCGACCTCGGGGGCCTGGGCCGCCTCGATCTGCTCCGCGAGCGCGACGACGCGCTCGTCGACGCCGTCCTTCGCGAGCACGATCGCGGACATCTCCACGGCCTGCTCGTGGTGCGGGATCATCATCTGGGCGAACATCACGTCGGCGTCGGACGCCGTCGTGACGCCCGCGGACGTCTCGCTCGACGAGCCTGCTGCGGGGTGCTCGTCGTGGTCGCCCGTGCCGGCGTCGGAGCAGCCGGCGAGGACGAGCGTCGTGCCGAGCGCGAGCGCGGCGAGGGTCGTGCGGGCGGTGCGTATCATGGTCGATCTCCGTTCGTGGGGTGCAGCGGGCGCACGTCGGCGCCCAGGACGGGGCCGGCGTCGGCCTACGTCCTGCTGATCCCCAGCGCATGGAGGTCGGGCGGTCGGTCCGGGACCGGCACCCGGAGTCCCGTGGAGGCGCGCGCCGCGTCCCCCGGCGGGTGCGACGGTGCCCGACGGCGCAGCGCGTCCCGTGCGGCGAGCGTCACCAGCGCGACGAGCACCATGAGGCACAACGGCCCCGCGCTGCCGTGAGGGTCGACGCCGATCGAGAGATCCAGGTGCGGCCCGGAGGCGCCCGCGCCGTCGACGCGGCCGAGCCCGGTGGAGGCGGACGAGAGGTCGCCGTGCCCGGAGAGGGCGTCGCCCGCGGGCGCCTGCCGACCCTCGACGAGGGTGACCGGACCCCCGTGCCCGGCGCCGCCGTCGGGCAGCGCGACGCCGTGGTGCGTGCTGCTGCCCGCCAGGACGTGCATCCACAGGACGGCTGCGGCCAGCACGCCCACGAGCACGACGGCCGACCACGACCCTGCGCGCCCGTGAGCACGACGTTGCCGTCGTTCTCGCGCGGAGAACGACGGCAAGCTCGTGCTCGACGTGGAGGTCACCGGGAGGCGAGCCGCGCCGGGTCGAGGTCGATGCGGCGCAGGAGCTGCGCGTTGAGCGCCACGATGACCGTCGAGGCGGACATGAGGATCGCGCCCACCGCCATCGGCATGACGAACCCGACGGGAGCGAGCACGCCCGCCGCCAGCGGCACCGCCGCGATGTTGTAGCCCGCGGCCCACCACAGGTTCTGCTGCATCTTGCGGTACGAGGCGTGCGACAGCTCGATGATCGACAGCACGGCGCGCGGGTCGGAGCTGGCGAGGATGACCCCGGCCGACGCGATCGCGACGTCCGTGCCGGCGCCGATGGCGATGCCGACGTCCGCCTGCGCGAGCGCGGGAGCGTCGTTGACGCCGTCGCCGACCATCGCGACGACGCGGCCGTCGTGCTGGAGCTCCGCGACCTTCGCGTCCTTGTCCTCGGGGCGCACGCCCGCGAACACCTGGTCGATCCCCAGCTCGCGGCCGACCGCGCGGGCGACGGGCTCGGCGTCGCCCGTGATCATGACGACCTTGATGCCGCGCCGGTGCAGGGCGTCGACCGCCTCGCGCGACTCGGGGCGGATCGCGTCCGCGAGGGCGAACGCGCCCACGACCTCGCCCGTCGCGTGGTCGTGCCCCGCCTCGGGCGAGACCACCACGTGCAGGACGGTCGCGCCGTCGTGGGCCCAGGCCTCGGCGTCGGGCAGGGGGTCGAGCCGCCGCTCGCGCAGGAGCGCGGGACCGCCGACCGCCACGCGTCGCGCGCCGTCGGGGGCCGGGACGGTCGCCTCGACGCCGACCGCGGTGAGCGACCGGAAGTCGGTCGCCTGCGGGACCTGGACGTGCCGCTCGGCAGCGCGGTCGACGATCGCCCGCGCGAGCGGGTGCTGGCTGTCGGCCTCGGCCGCGGCGGCGAGCGCGAGGAGCTCGTCCTCGGTGGTGCCGCCCGCGGTCGCGAGGTGCGCCACGACCGGCTCGCCCGCGGTGAGCGTCCCGGTCTTGTCGAACAGGACGGTGTCCACCGTGCGCATGCGCTCGAGCGCGAGGCGGTCCTTCACCAGGACGCCGGCCTTCGCGGCCCGCTCGGTCGAGAGCGAGACGACGAGCGGGATCGCGAGGCCCAGGGCGTGGGGGCACGCGATGACGAGCACGGTGATCGCCCGGATCAGCGCCTGCTCGGGCGTGCCGAAGACGAGCCACAGCCCGATCGTCAGGGCGGCCGCACCGAGCGCGTACCAGAACAGCCAGCCGGCGGCGCGGTCGGCGAGGCGCTGCGTCTTGGTCGAGGACGCCTGGGCGTCGGCGACGAGCCGCTGGATGCCCGCGAGCGCGGTGTCCTCGCCCACGGCCGTGATCCGTACGCGCAGCGCGTCGTCCGTGGCGACGGTCCCGGCGACGACGGCGTCGCCGACGGCGCGGCGCACGGGGCGCGACTCCCCGGTGATCATCGACTCGTCGACGTCCGCGGACCCGGACGCGACCTCGCCGTCCGCGGGCACGCGACCGCCCGGCCGGACGACGACCAGGTCGCCCACGCGCAGGTCGGTCGGCGCGACGGTCGTGACCGACCCGTCGTCCGCCACGCGCTCCGCCTCGTCCGGCAGGAGCGCGGCGAGCGAGTCGAGCGCCGACGCCGTCTGCGCGAGCGAGCGCATCTCGAGCCAGTGGCCGAGCAGCATGATGACGACGAGGAGCGCGAGCTCCCACCACACGTCGAGCTCGTGCGCGAGCAGCCCGAGGCTCGCGCCGAGCGACGACACGAACGCGACCGTGATCGCGAGCGAGATGAGCGTCATCATCCCGGGCTTGCGACCACGGAGCTCGCTCACCGCGCCGGTGAGGAACGGGCGTCCGCCCCAGAAGAAGATGACCGTGCCGAGCACGGGGGAGACCCAGGGCAGCCACGCGGCGTCGGGCAGGTCGTAGCCGAGGAGCATGGCGAACATCGGGCTCAGCGCGACGGTGGGCACGGCGAGCACGAGCATGACCCAGAACAGGCGACGGAACTGCCCGACGTGGTCGCCGTGCCCGCCGTGCCCGCCGTGGCCCGACATGTCGTGGCCCGCGTGGCCGGACGCGTCGTGGCCCGCGTGGCCCGACATGTCGTGGCCCGCGTGGCCGGACGCGTCGTGGCCCGCGTGGCCGGACATGTCGTGGGCCGCATGGCCGGACGGTTCGTGCCCGGCGTGCGTGCCGTGGCCGTCGTGCCCGGCGTGGTCGTCGTGCGCGTGGTCCTCCGTCGTGACCACCCGGGCCTCGCCGTGCTCGTGGCCTTCGTGGTGAGCGGCGCCGCCCGTGCCGTGGCCGTGCTCCCTGCGGTGGTCCACCATTCCTCCTCCCGATACCCCCATGGGGTATCTTCCGCTCCCGATCATGCCCCGACGGTCCCGTCTCGTCAACCCCTCGGACGGGCCGGGGCCGGACGCACGACAGCCCGTGTGCGGCTCGGCGGGAGGGTGCCGAGCCGCGCACGGGCTGGGTCGGGCGGGCTGGGGCGCTCGCCCCGTCCGCCGGTTCAGGCGGGGTTCAGGTGCGGGAGCACGTGGCGGCTGTAGCGGTCGGCGACGGTCGCGACGACGCGGCGCGGGTCGTCGTCCCAGATCTCCTGGTGGAAGATCTCGGTCTCGACGTCGCCCGTGTACCCGGTCTCGGCGACCCAGCGGGTGATGGTCGCGAAGTCGACGTACCCGTCGCCCACGTAGCCGCGCGAGAGCAACGGGTCGGCGGCGAGCGGCAGGATCCAGTCGCACACCTGGTAGCCCGCGATCCGTCTCTCGGCGCCGGCGCGCGCGACGCTCGACCGCAGGTCGGGGTCCCACCACACGTGGTACGTGTCCACGACCACGCCGACGACCGCCGGGTCGAACGGCGCGGCGAGGTCGAGCGCCTGCCCGAGGGTCGAGAGCACCGCGCGGTCGGCCGCGAAGATCGGGTGCAGCGCCTCGAGCACGAGCCGCACGCCGTGGTCCGCGGCGAACGGCGCGAGGTCGGCGAGCCGGTCGGCCACGCGCCCGCGCGCGGCGACGACGTCGCGGTCGGCCGGGCCGGCGTCGGGCCGCGGCGCCTGCCCGGGAGCGCTGTTCGCGGGGAGCCCGCCGACGACGAGCACCAGCTCGCGGGTCCCGATCGTGGCCGCCTCCTCGATCGCGCGCCGGTTGTCGTCGAGCGCCGCGGCGACGTCGTCCGCACCCGTCGCGGTGAGGAACCCGCCCCGGCACAGCGACGACACGCGCAGCCCGGCGTCCGCGACGACCGTCGCGGCCCGGCCGGCGCCGATCTCCTGGACGCGGTCGCGCCACAGCCCGAGCGCCCCGTAGCCCGCCTCGGCGGCGAGGCCGACCGCCTCCTCGAGCGTCGCGCGCTTGACCGTCGCGGTGTTGAGCGAGCACCGCGAGAGGTCGGGCGCGTCCGCGGAGGTCACGCCGCCGCCCCGCTCGCCTCGAGGAACGCGCGCGTGCGGCGCGCCGCGAGGTCCGGGTCGAGCAGGAGCCCGGCCCGGTCCGCGAGCCGGACGAGCGCGACGAGGTGCGCGACCGAGCGCCCGGACTGGAGCCCGCCGACCATCTGGAACGCGGGCTGGGTGCCGTTGAGCCACGACAGGAACGCGATCCCCGTCTTGTAGTAGTACGTCGGCGCGGCGAACACGTGGCGCCCCAGCGCCTCGGTCGACGCGAGGATCGCGTGCGCGCGGTCGGGGTGCCCGGCGTCGAGCGCGCCGAGCGCCGTCGACGCGGCGGGGTAGATCGCCGCGAAGATGCCGAGCAGCGCGTCCGAGTGCGCCCGGCCGTCGCCGACCACGAGCTCCGGGTAGTTGAAGTCGTCGCCCGTGTAGAGGTGGACGGGACCCGGCGCTGCGGGGCCGGTGCCCGGGTCGAGCGCGGCGAGGCGGGCCCGCAGGTCCTTCTCGTGCCCCGCGTCGAGCAGCGACACCTTCACGCCGTCGACGCGGCCCTGGTGGGCGCGGACCAGGTCGACGAACACGTCGGTGGCCGCGGCGACGTCGTCGCCCGTGCCCCAGTACCCGGCGAGCGCGGGGTCGAACATCGTGCCGAGCCAGTGCAGGATCACGGGTGCCTCGGCCTCGGCGAGCACGGCGTCGTAGACGCGCGCGTACTCCTCGGGGGAGCGGGCGACGCGCGCGAGCGCGCGCGACGCCATGACGATCACCTGGGCGCCCGCGTCCTGGACCACGCGCACCTGCTCGCGGTAGGCGTCGGTGACGGCGGCGAGCGCCGCGGGGTCACCGGGCTCCCAGCCCGCGACGACGGCGGGGTCGAGCTGGTCCGTGCCCGCGCCGCACGCGACGCGACCGCCGACGGTCCGCGCCTCGGCCGCCGAGCGCCGCACGAGCTCCTGGGTCGCGGCCCAGTCGAGGCCCATGCCGCGCTGCGCGGTGTCCATCGCGTCCGCGACCCCGAGCCCGTGCTCCCAGAGCCGGTGCCGGTAGGCGAGCGTCGTGTCCCAGTCGACGACGGCGGGCGCGCCGGGCACGTTCTCCGCGCCCACCTGCGGCACGACGTGCGCGGCCGCGAAGGCGACGCGCGACGTGAAGGGCGCGGACGGCGTCGTCCACGGGCCGGGGACGAGCAGCTCGCGCACCTCGGTCCCGGCGACGCGGCCGTCGTCGGCGAAGCGGGGCAGGCGCACGACGGCGCCGCTGCCGTCCCGGTCGCGCAGCTCGCGCGCGCCAGGAGCCTCGGTCGTCGGCGCGGTCACAGCACGATCTCCGGCACGTCGAGGCGGCGGCCCTCGGCGGACGAGCGGAGCCCGAGCTCGGCGAGCTGGACGCCGCGCGCCGCGGAGAGCAGGTCGTAGCGGTGCGGGCGGCCGGCGGCGACGTCGCGCAGGAACTCCTCCCACTGGGCCTTGAAGCCGTTGTCGAGGTCGGCGTTCGCGGGGACCTCGAGCCACTGGTCGCGGAACGGCTCGGTGACGGGGAGGTCGGGGTTCCACACAGGCTTGGGGGTGTGGGCGCGCTGCTGCGCCACGCACTTGCGCAGTCCCGCGACCGCGGAGCCGTGCGTGCCGTCCACCTGGAACTCGACGAGCTCGTCACGGTGGACGCGCACGGCCCAGGACGAGTTGATCTGCGCGACGACCGGGTCGCCGCCCGGCGTCTGGACCCCGAAGATCCCGTACGCGGCGTCGTCGGCGGTCGCGGCGTACTCCGTGCCCTGCTCGTCCCAACGGGTCGGGATGTGGGTCGTGGTCTGCGCGGTGACGGTCTTGACGGATCCGAGGATGCCCTCGAGCACGTAGTTCCAGTGGCAGAACATGTCGGTCGTCATGCCCCCGCCGTCCTCGGCGCGGTAGTTCCACGACGGGCGCTGCGCCGCCTGGTGGTCGCCCTCGAACACCCAGTAGCCGAACTCGCCGCGCAGGGACAGGATGCGGCCGAAGAAGCCCTCGTCGACGAGCCGGCGGAGCTTGACGAGGCCGGGCAGGTAGAGCTTGTCGTGCACGACGCCGGCGGTCACCCCGGTCTCCTCGCGCAGCCGGGCGAGGTCGATCGCCTCGGCGAGCGTCTCGGCCGTCGGCTTCTCGGTGTAGACGTGCTTGCCGGCCTGCATCGCCTTGGTGAGCGTCTTGGCGCGCAGCGCGGTCATCGAGGCGTCGAAGACGACGTCGGTCGCCGGGTCGACGATCACGCCGTCGAGGTCGGTGGTCCAGTGCTCGACGTCATGCTGCGCGGCGAGCTCGCGGAGCTTGGTCTCGTTGCGCCCGACGAGCACCGGCTCGACCTGGAGGCGCGTGCCGTCGGGGAGCTCGACGCCCCCCTGCGCACGGATCGGCAGGATCGAGCGGACGAGGTGCTGGCGGTACCCCATGCGGCCGGTCACGCCGTTCATCGCGATCCGCAGGGTTCGGGTGGTGGTCATCGATCGGCTCCGTCGTCGGTCGGGCGCCCGGCGGTGCGCCGAACGCGGAATGCGCTTTCCGCGAGCGTAGGGGAACCGTTTTCCCGCGTCAACAGGGATCAGAGCCGGGGCGTGGACTCGCGGAGCACGACCTCGCCGCGGACCTCGACCCGCCGGGGCTCGGAGTCGGCGTCGAGCGGCGCGAGCGCCAGCGCGAGGGCCTGCTCCCCGACCTCCGTGAGCGGGATGCGCACCGTCGTCAGCGCGGGCGTGACGTCGCGCAGCGTCACGATGTCGTCGAAGCCCGCCACGGCGACGTCCTCGGGGACGCGCAGCCCCGCCTCGCGCGCCGCGGCCATCGCCCCGACGGCCATGACGTCGTTCACCGCGAAGACGGCGACGGGCGGGGTGCCCGCGTCGGGGCGCTCCGGCCCCAGGCGCTCGAGCAGCGCGCGCATCCCGCCGTGGCCGCCGTCGCGCGTGAACGCGCACTCGACGACCGCCTCGCCGGCGACGGGCGAGCCCAGGGCGGCCAGCGCCTCGGTGAAGCCGCGCGCCCGGTCGAGCGCGGTGCGGTGGCCCGCCGGGCCCGCGAGCACGCCGAACGCGCGGTAGCCCAGGCCGTGGAGGGCGCGCGCGAGGTCCGCGGCGCCGTCGGCGTTGGCGATCTCCACCGCGGGGAGGTCGCCGAGCGGCTGGCCCACGAGCGAGACCCCGCCCCCCGACGCGCGGTAGCGCTCGAGCGCGCCCCGCAGCGCGCCGTCGGCGTCCTCAGTGAGCCGCCCGCCGCCCAGTACGACCGCCCGCGCGCGCTGGCGGTCCATGAGCTCGACGAACGTGCGCTCGCGCTCCGGCGAGTGCCGCGTGCTCGTGAGGGTGACGATGAGCCCGTCGCGGTCGGCCGCGTCGGCGACCCCCGCCGCGAGCGAGGAGAAGTACGGGTCCGCGATGTCGTGCACCACGAGGCCCACGCTCGTCGTGCGGCCGCGCGCCATGGCCTGCGCGCTCGGGTCCGGCGAGTAGCCCAGCCGACGCGCCGACGCGAGCACCCGCTCCCGGAGGTCGGGGCGCACCGTGCGGTTCGCGCTCCCGTTGATCGCGCGGGAGGCGGTCGCGAGGGAGACGCCGGCGTCGCGCGCGACCTCGCTCAGAGTGGGTCCGGGCACGGACCCAGGCTAGCGGGACCGCTCCCGCAGCCCGGGTGGGCCGCGCCCGGAACGGCTACGTTCGACGAGACCGCCACACACCGCACGGCCGACGTGCCGTAGGAGGAACCCCATGACGTCTCACGGTGCAGCACCCACGCCCGGCACGACGGCGCTCCTCGCCCGGGCGCTCGCGCTCGGCGTCGCCGCGGGGTCGCGCAGCAGCCTCGGCGCCGCGGCGCCCGTGCTCGGAGGATGGGTCGGGGGCGGGTCGCGCGGCGGGTCCGGCGGACCCGGCCTGCTCGCGCGGGCCGGCGCCGTCGCGGGTGTCGTGGGCGAGATGGTGGGCGACAAGCTGCCGCAGGCGCGGAGCCGCCTCGACCCACCCGGGCCGGTGGTCCGGCTCGGGAGCGGTGCGGCCGGAGGGATCCTCCTGGCCCGGCACCGCACGGGCCCGGCGGGCGTCGTCGCCGCCGCGGTGGCCGGCGCCGCGGGCGCGGCCGTCGGGACGTGGGGCGGCGCGGCCTGGCGACGCCTCGCCGTCGGGTCGCGCCCCGACTGGCCGGGCGCGGTCGCGGAGGACGCCGTCGCGCTCGCGCTCGCGGCGTGGGCCGTACGTCGCTGAGCCCGCCGTTCAGGCGTTCGGGACGCTCGTCACCGTGGTGAGGAGGAACGCCGAGTCCTCGAGCGCACCCACTGCGTGGCGCTCGTGCGTGAGGACGCGCAGCTCGCCCGCGCCCAGCTCGACGTCGCCCTCGCCGAGCGCCGTGACGCGGACGCGCCCACGGAGCACCTGGATCGACGCCGCCGGCGGCGAGTTGTGCTCCCCGAGCTCGACGCCCGCGCGCAGCGCGAGGATCGTCTGACGCAGGGGCCCGTCGTGCAGCACGACCTCGGCGCTGCGCCCGTTCGGGGCGGTCCGGGCGTGGGTGAGGTGGGCGTCGGTGAGAAGGTCGACGTTCGTCATCGGGGCTCCGACCTGTGGGGGGAGCTCCATCATGCCGCGCCCGGCGGCACGGTGCCCGTCCCGGGGCGCGCCGCGGGTGTGGTGGTGATCCGCGGCACCGTCCGGAAGAGTGGCGGTCATGCAGGTCGTCTCCGGGTTCTTCGTCGGTCTCGTCGGCATCGTCTTCACCGTCGTCATGCTCCTGCTCCTCGCGGCGACGGCGCGGCGCGTCATGGGGGCGTCGGTCGGCTGGATCCGCTCCGCCGTGGTGGCGTTCGCCATGCTCTCCGTCGCGTCGTGGGTCCTCACCAACGGCCTGCTCGACGCCGGCTGGTCGCGCGCGGACGGGACGCTCACCGTCGCGCCCGGCGTCGCGCTCGTCGCGGTCGTCCTCGCGTTCGCGTGGGCGTTCGTGCTGGGGCTGTGCGTGCTGCTCGTGCTCGAGCTGCTGGTGCCGACCGGCTCGGTGCCCGGGCCGTGGCGCGCGCTGCGCGGCCTGCGGCAGGGGCGTCGCGAGACCCGGCGGTACGCGCAGATCCTCGCGATCGGCGTCCGGCACGGCCTCGGCGGGGCGCTCACGCGCGGGGCACGGCAGCCCGACGGGTCGCGCCTGTCGCGCACCGATCAGCGTCGGCAGGCCGCCGCACTCCGGGACGCCCTGAGCGACGCGGGCGTGACGTTCGTGAAGTTCGGCCAGGTCCTGTCGACACGCCGCGACCTGCTCCCCGCCACGTTCGCCGACGCGCTCGCCACGCTCCAGAGCGAGGTCCCGCCCGCGCCGTGGTCGCAGGTCGAGGCGGCCGTCACGGGCGCGCTCGGGAGGCCGATCGACGAGGCCTTCGCCGAGTTCTCGCCCGAGCCGCTCGCGTCGGCGTCGGTCGGGCAGGTGCACGCGGCCCGCCTGCCCGACGGGCGCGAGGTCGTGGTCAAGGTGCAGCGGCCCGGCGCGCGGGCGCAGGTCGAGACGGACCTGGCGATCCTCGGGCGGCTCGCGCGCCGCATCGAGCGCGACACGGCGTGGGGGAGGTCGCTCGGCGTCGTCGACCTCGCCGACGGCTTCGCGGCGTCGCTGCGCGAGGAGCTCGACTACACGGTCGAGCTCGAGAACACGCTCTCGCTGCGCGCGGCGCTCGCGCGGGGTGCGGCGTCGGACGACGGCGGGGACGCCCCGGGTGCGGGGCCGCGCGTCCGCGTCCCGGAGGTCTACCCCGAGCTCTCCGGCACGACCCTGCTCGTCATGGAACGGCTCGACGGCGTCCCCGTCGGCCGCGCCGCGGACGTGCTCGCGGGCCTGGAGGACGCCGTGCGCGCCGACCTCGCGTCGCGGCTCCTCACCGCGACGCTCGAGCAGGTGCTCGTCGCGGGCACGTTCCACGCCGACCTGCACCCCGGCAACGTGCTCGTCACCGACGACGGCCGGCTCGGCCTCCTCGACATGGGCTCCGTCGGGAGGCTCGGCGAGCCCGAGCGCCTGGCGCTCGCGGCCGTGCTGCTCGCGGTCGACGCCGACGACGCCGTCGCCGCGACCGACGCGCTGCTCGAGCTGCTCGACGCCCCGGCCGACCTCGACGTGCGCCGCCTGGAGCGCGCCGTCGGGCAGGTGATCGTGCGGTTCCGCGGCGCCGGCGCGAGCGGCGCGATGTTCACCGCGCTGTTCCGGCTCGTCACCGACGCGGGGCTCGCCGTGCCGTCGCAGGTCGCCGCCGCGTTCCGCACGTTCACGTCGCTCGAGGGGACGCTGCGCCTCATCGACCCCGGGTTCGACCTCGTCGCCGGGGCCCGCGCGACGGCGCAGCCGCTCGTGCGGCGCGTCGTCACGCCGGAGGGCCTGCGCGAGCGCGCGACGAGCCTCTTCCTCGGCCTCGCACCCGAGCTCGAACGGCTCCCGCGCCGGCTCGCCAAGATCACGAGCGACGTCGAGGCCGGGCGGCTCACCGTCAACGTCCGGTCGTTCGCCCACCCCGACGACCGCGCCTTCGTCACCGGTCTGGTGCAGCAGGTCGTGTCCACCGTCATCGCCGCCGCGGCCGTCGTGGCGGCGGTCGTGCTGGTCTCCGCGGACTCCGGCCCCGAGCTCGTCGAGGGTCTGCGCCTCTTCGCCGTCCTCGGCGCGGCGCTCGGGTTCGTGGGGACCGTGCTCGCCGTCCGCGTCCTCGTCTTCGCGTTCCGGGGTACGGCGACGGGAGGCCGCCGACCCTGACGCTCAGGCGGCAGGCGTCGCGTGCATGCTCGCGTACGCACCGCCGGCGGCGACGAGCTCGTCGTGGCTGCCGACCTCGACGACGCGGCCGTGGTCCATGACGACGATGCGGTCGGCGCCGCGCACGGTCGAGAGCCGGTGCGCGACGACGAACGTCGTGCGGCCGCGCATGAGTCGTCCCAGCGCCTCCTGCACGAGCCGCTCGGACGTCGTGTCGAGGGCCGACGTCGCCTCGTCGAGGACGAGCACGCGCGGGTCGCGCACGAGGGCGCGGGCGATGGCGAGGCGCTGACGCTGCCCGCCGGAGAGGCGCCCGCCGCGCTGGCCGATCACGGCGTCGAGGCCGCCCATCTCGGTGACGAAGTCCCAGGCGTTCGCGTCGCGCAGCGCCCGCTCGACGGCGTCGTCGGTGAGGTCGGGGCTGCCGTAGGTGACGTTGTCGCGCACGGACCCCTCGAACAGGATCGACTCCTGCGGCACGACCGCGAGGAACCGGCGGTAGGAGCGCAGGTCGACCGTCGCGGTGTCGACGCCGTCGACCAGGACGCGCCCCGACGTCGGCGTGAGGAACCCGATGACCATGTTGAGCACGGTCGACTTGCCCGACCCCGAGGCCCCGACCAGGGCGACCGTCTCGCCGGGCCGTGCCGTCAGGGAGAGGTGGTCGACCGCGAGGGCGGGCTCCTCGCCCGGCGCGGGGACGTCGTCGTACGCGAACGTGACGTCCTCGAACGCGACGCGGCCCTCGACGTGGTCGAGGACGCGCTTGCCGGCGTTGCGCTCGACGTCTGGCTCGCCCAGCACCTCGCCCATGGACCGCACGGACTCCAGGCCCTTCGTGATGATCGGCGCGAGGCTCAGCAGCCCCGTCACGGACGCGGTGAGCGTGACGAAGTAGCTCGACAGCATGACGACGTCGCCGGGGGACACCGCGAAGGTCTGCGTCCACGCGACCCACGCCGCGCCGACGAGCCCCGCGACGGAGAGCACCTGGAACACGATCCACGACAACGCGCCGAAGCGGCCGTTGACGACGTCGAGCCGGATCCCCGCCTCACGCACGCGGTGCAGCACCGAGCCCATGCGGTCGAGCTCGCGCTCCTCGAGCGCGTGCGCGCGCGTCACGGGGATGAGGTGCGTCATCTCGGCGACCCGCGCCGACATGTTCTCCACCTCGGCCCGGAACGCGGCGTTGCGGGTGGTCATGCGGCGCCGCATCGCGACGACGAGCCACGCCGCGGCGGGCACGGTGAGCGCGAAGATGACGAGGAACTCCGGCACGCGCACGGCCGTGAGCACGATGGCGCCGACGAGCGTGGTGAGCGCGGCCATGCCCGAGTCGAACGTCGTGCGCGACGCCTCGACGACGTTCTCGACGTCGCGCACGATCTTGGCCTGGAGCACGCCCGCGCTCACGCGGCGGTGGTAGCCGATCGACAGCTCCTGGAGCCGGCGCGAGAGCGCCATGCGCAGCCCGTTCTCGACCGTGCGCACGGCGGTCGAGAGCCACCGGACGTAGAGCGTGTGCAGCGGGAGGTTCTGCGCGACGACGGCGAGCATGACCGCTCCCGTGATCCACAGCTCGCGCAGCGGCCGGTGCTCGACGACGACGTCGATCACCGTCGCCGTGAGCGCCGGGATCACCCACACGGGCGAGTGCTTGACGGCGAAGGCGAGCGCCGCGGCGGCGAGCCGCCCGCGCTGGGGCGCGAAGAGCCGGGTGACGGTGCGGACGGGTCGGGAGCCGTCGTAGGTGTCCTCGATCTGCACGTGCCACATGGTCCACCCGCGGGGCGGGTGACGTCGAATCGTTTCGAGGGGCGAAACCCTCAGGCGTCGTGCGCGCCTGAGGGGTGGGTCGCGTCCGGGGGCCGCACGACCGTGACCGGGCAGTGCGCGTACTCGACGGCGTGCCGGCTCACCGACCCGAGCAGCAGGCGGTCGAACCCGCCGACGCCGCGGTTGCCGAGCACGAGCCGCTCCGCGTGCGACGACGCCTCGATGATCCCCTTCGCGGCGTGCACGTGCTTCACGCTGCGCACGAGGCGGTCGTCGGGCAGGTCGACGCCCGCGGCCTCGAGCGCCGCATCGAGCTTCTGGGAGGCGAACTTCTCGTAGTCGTCGATCGGCGGCGTCCATCCCCACGAGTCGGGGAGCGGCGCGAGCGAGACGATCTGCCAGCAGAACAGGGCCTCGAGCGTCGCGCCCGTGCGCCGCGCGACGTCCGCGCCGTGCCGCAGCGCCTGGACCGACGTCGACGACCCGTCGACCCCGACCACGACGGGCCGGGCGTGGTCGTGGCGCACGTCGGGCGTGCCGCGCACCACGGTCACGGGGACGGTCGCGTGCTGCACGACGGCGGTCGGGACCGACCCGAGGACCATGCGCCCGAGGCGTCCCCGGCCGCAGCGGCCGAGGACGAGCAGGTCGGCGTCGTCGCCGTCGCCCGGGTCGAGCTGCACGTCGTCCTGGACGGGCTGGGCGGTCCCGGGCTGGGCGAGGGCGAGCAGGACCGCCGCGGGGCTGCCGCGCTCGGCGACGGCCGTGGCCGCTACCGCGTCCGGCGCGAGACCTGTGCGCGCGCGGGCGGCGTCCAGCCACTCCTGCACCAGAGCGCGCTTCTCGTCGGCCGCCGCGTCGGGGCCGTCACCCGACCCCTGTCGCGACTCGAACGCGAGCGCGGCCGTGAGCGGCACGCCCCGGTCCGCCGCCTCGCGCAGCGCCCAGTCGAGCGCGCCGCCGGACTCCTCCGACCCGTCCACACCGACGATCACGCCGCGCATCCCGCCACCTCCGCCCGGTCGGCCGACCGCGTGCGCCGTCGGCGTGCTGTCCCGGCACCGTCGCCCGGCACCGGTGCTGACTCGACCCTAGGCCGCGACACCGCGATCCGCCCGTGACACCCGTCCCTGATGGAGGGACGAGGGTCACCGACGTGCGGTCGAACCCGGGCTTGTCGTCCCCGCAGGCGCCGAACCCACCCGTATCCCCGGGTTCGGCGGCCTGGGTGACCGCAACCCCGGGTTCGGGGTCGGGCCGATCAGGGCGTCAGAACCTCGGTTCGGGCTCGTCCTGGAGGATGTTGCGCAACGGGCGGGTCACGACGTCCACCAGCGCGAGCAGGTCGGCCGGTCCCGAGACGACGAGCGCCCGGTCGTCCAGCGGGACGTACACGGCCGCGTGCTCCCGCACGGTGACGTGGAGGCAGGCCTGCGGCTCGCCGTCGACCACGAACGTGGTGCGCGTGACCGGCGCGACGTCGACCTCCTCGACGATCGCGCGCATCGCGGCGCGGTACTCCTGGTAGGAGTCGAGGAAGTCGTCGTCGCCCGGGTTGTCGGAGTGCAGCGGCGCGGCGAGCGCCCCGCTGAGGGCGGTGCGGACGATGTCCTCCGCCTGCTCGTCGTGCGCGGCCAGGACGCGCAGCGTCTCGACGTCCAGCGTCTCGCCCGTGAACGACACGTAGGAGCGCAGGAACCGCTCCTCCGCCGGGTCGTGGGCGCCGTGCCCGGCCCCCGTGAGCGTCTCCTCGTCGAGGTCGAGGCCCCAGGTCAACGGGTCGTCCACCTCGGCGACGACGCCGTGGAACCGGGCGACGACCTGCTCCCACGTGGCGGGCGCGCTCGCGGGCCGCGCGTCCCGCTCGTCGGCTCCCGGCGCGGTGGGGTCCTCGGGCTGCTGGTCCGGCTGGTGCATCGCTCTCGCCACCCTTCTGGCCGTCCGTGCGGGGCGCACTCCCGAGCCTGCCCGGGGCGCGCGTCGCGGTCAACGTGCCGCGCGCGTGTCGGGCCGGGTGATCTGCGCACGACGGCGTCCGGCGCGCCCGCAGGTCACGGCCCGACCCCTCTTTCACGCCCCTGGCGAACAACGGCATACGGAGGGGGTGCGGCTCGTTCGAACCGCATAGAGTCAATGCGGTCAGGCTTGTACCCGTCGTCCGGCGGGCAGGTGTACGCCGCTCACGAGGAGCAGCACATGTTCGAGAGATTCACAGACCGAGCCCGTCGGGTCGTCGTCCTTGCCCAAGAAGAGGCACGGATGCTCAACCACAACTACATCGGCACCGAGCACATCCTCCTCGGCCTCATCCACGAGGGCGAGGGTGTCGCGGCCAAGGCGCTGGAGTCCCTCGGGATCTCCCTCGACGGCGTCCGCACCCAGGTGACCGAGATCATCGGCGAGGGCCAGCAGGCCCCGAGCGGGCACATCCCGTTCACGCCGCGCGCCAAGAAGGTGCTCGAGCTGTCGCTGCGCGAGGCGCTCCAGCTCGGCCACAACTACATCGGCACCGAGCACATCCTGCTCGGCCTCATCCGTGAGGGCGAGGGCGTCGCCGCCCAGGTCCTGACCAAGATGGGCGCCGACCTCAACAAGGTGCGCCAGCAGGTCATCCAGCTCCTGTCCGGCTACCAGGGCAAGGAGCCCGTCGCCGCCGGCGGCCCCGCCGAGGGTCAGCCGTCCGGGTCGGCCGTGCTCGACCAGTTCGGGCGCAACCTCACCCAGGCCGCGCGCGAGGGCAAGCTCGACCCGGTCATCGGGCGCAGCCTCGAGATCGAGCGCGTCATGCAGGTGCTGAGCCGCCGCACCAAGAACAACCCGGTGCTGATCGGCGAGCCCGGCGTCGGCAAGACCGCCGTCGTCGAGGGCCTGGCGCAGGACATCGTGCGCGGCGACGTGCCCGAGACGCTCAAGGACAAGCAGCTCTACACGCTCGACCTCGGCGCCCTCGTGGCCGGCTCGCGCTACCGCGGTGACTTCGAGGAGCGCCTCAAGAAGGTGCTCAAGGAGATCCGCACGCGCGGCGACATCATCCTGTTCATCGACGAGATCCACACCCTCGTCGGGGCGGGTGCCGCCGAGGGCGCGATCGACGCCGCGAGCATCCTCAAGCCGATGCTCGCGCGCGGCGAGCTGCAGACGATCGGCGCGACGACGCTCGACGAGTACCGCAAGCACGTCGAGAAGGACCCGGCCCTGGAGCGCCGCTTCCAGCCGATCCAGGTCGCCGAGCCGTCGCTCAACCACGCGATCGAGATCCTCAAGGGCCTGCGCGACCGTTACGAGGCGCACCACCGCGTGTCCATCACGGACTCCGCGCTCGTCTCCGCGGCCACGCTCGCGGACCGGTACATCAACGACCGGTTCCTCCCGGACAAGGCGATCGACCTCATCGACGAGGCGGGCGCGCGCCTGCGCATCCGCCGCATGACGGCCCCGCCGGAGCTCAAGGAGCTCGACGAGGAGATCGCCGAGGCGCGTCGCGAGAAGGAGTCCGCGATCGACGCGCAGGACTTCGAGAAGGCCGCCGGCCTGCGCGACAAGGAGAAGCAGCTCACGGCCAAGCGTGCCGACAAGGAGAAGGCGTGGAAGTCCGGTGACCTGGACACCGTCGCCGAGGTGGACGAGGAGCTGATCGCCGAGGTCCTGGCCATGGCCACGGGCATCCCGGTCTTCAAGCTCACCGAGGAGGAGTCCAGCCGCCTGCTGCACATGGAGGACGAGCTGCACAAGCGCGTCGTCGGCCAGGAGGCCGCGATCAAGGCGCTGTCGCAGGCCATCCGCCGTACGCGTGCGGGCCTCAAGGACCCCAAGCGCCCCGGTGGGTCGTTCATCTTTGCCGGCCCGACCGGCGTCGGGAAGACCGAGCTGGCCAAGGCGCTCGCCGAGTTCCTCTTCGGGGACGAGGACGCGCTCATCCAGCTCGACATGTCGGAGTTCTCCGAGAAGCACACCGTCTCGCGGCTGTTCGGCTCGCCCCCCGGCTACGTCGGGTACGACGAGGGTGGTCAGCTCACCGAGAAGGTGCGGCGCAAGCCGTTCTCGGTCGTCCTGTTCGACGAGGTGGAGAAGGCCCACGCGGACATCTTCAACTCGCTCCTGCAGATCCTCGAGGACGGTCGCCTGACCGACTCGCAGGGCCGTGTCGTGGACTTCAAGAACACCGTCATCATCATGACGACCAACCTCGGCACGCGGGACATCGCCAAGGGCGTCCAGACCGGCTTCAACGCCGGCGGCGACCTGGTCACGTCCTACGAGCGCATGAAGGCGAAGGTCAACGAGGAGCTCAAGCAGCACTTCCGCCCCGAGTTCCTCAACCGCGTCGACGACGTGGTGGTCTTCCCGCAGCTCTCGCAGGCCGAGATCATCCAGATCGTCGACCTGATGATCGCCCGCCTCGACACCCGCCTGCGGGACAAGGACATGGGCATCGAGCTCACCCCGGCGGCGAAGGTCCTGCTCGCCGAGAAGGGCTACGACCCGGTCCTGGGCGCCCGTCCGCTGCGCCGCGCGATCCAGCGCGACATCGAGGACGTGCTGTCCGAGAAGATCCTGTTCGGCGAGCTCAAGGCCGGCGAGATCGTCCTGGTCGACGCCGAGGGCGAGGGCCTGCTCGGGGAGTTCACCTTCCGGGGTGTCTCCAAGGGCGAGCACGACCGCGGCCCGGTGAGCGTGGGCGCGGCCGCCGCGCTCGACGCCCCCACCGGCGTCTCGGTCCGCGACCTGCCCCCGACGGGCGAGCTCCAGGCCGGCGCTGAGTGAGTGGTGTGATCCGCTCCTGAGAGCCTGACGACGTCTGCCCCATCGGCAGCCGCCTGACACACGGGCCCCGATCCTCCTCCGGGAGGGTCGGGGCCCGTCGTCGTCCCGCCGGGGAGCGCCGCCGCCGCGCGAGGTAGAACCTCCGGTCGCGAGGTAGTACCCGCGGGGCTCTACCTCGCGACCGGAGGTTCTACCTCGCCGTACAGGACGCGACGCCGTTGCACGGCGTTACGTTCGTCCGCCTCGTGGGACGGGACGCGGTGCCCCTTTCCGGGTGGTGCGCACGCTGGCACAGTCGCCCGCATGCAGACGACACCGGGGGGCCCTGTCGCCGTCCCCGCCGCCGACGCCGGGCGCGTGCCCGGCCTCGCGTGTCGTCGCGCGCTCGACTCGCAGGCGTGTCGCCGCGCCGCGTGTCGTCCGACCCCGTGCCGCTGAGCACGTCGACGCACTGACCGACGGCCGCCCCGGCCGCTGTCGGGCCCTTTCACCACCTCACCTCCCGCGCGCGGCTTCCGCATGCGCCCGTGCGCTCTCCCCGAGAGGACTCGCCATGCCCGCACACCCGCTCGTCCGTTCCTCCGCACCGCCCGGCCGCCAGTCCGGTCGTTCGTCGCGCCGCCGGAGCGCGACCGCCGTCGCGCTCGGCCTCGTCGCGCTCCTCGCCACGGGTGCGTGCGGCGCCGCGCAGGCCTCCGGCGGCACGGACCCGGCCGACGGCGCGGCTCTCGCCGCCGACGCCGACCTGCCCACCGAGGTGCCCGAGGGCACGGTCCTGCGGATCGGTGACCCGACGACGCAGAAGGCGTTCGAGCTGGCCGGTGACGACCTCGACAGCGACTTCTCGTTCGAGGTCGAGTGGGCCAACATCTCCGGCGGCCCCGCGACGACGGAAGCGTTCCGCGCGGGGTCGCTCGACGTCGGAGCCGTGGCCGAGATCCCGCCGATCCACGCGACGTGGACGGGCCTGGACGTGCAGATCTACGCGTCGATCTACCGGGAGAACTGGGAGGACGCGCCGATCTACGAGTTCGCGGGCGCGCCCGGCGTCGAGCTCGACTCGCTCGAGGACTTCCGCGGCCACCGCATCGCGTTCAGCCCGGGCCAGGCGCAGGGCGCGATCGTGCTCAAGGCGCTCCAGGAGGCGGGCCTCACCCAGGAGGACGTCGAGCTGGTCGAGCTGCCGAGCACGGGCGACGTGTACTCGACGGCCCTCGCGGCGGGCGAGGTCGACATCGCCCCGCTGGGCGGCACGCAGCTCTACCGCTACCTGGGCACGTACGAGGCCGACGGCGCGACGTCGGTCAAGCACCACCTGCGCGACGACGCCTCGCACCTCTACGGCCCGACGGAGGTCGTCGAGGACCCGGCCAAGGCCGCGGCGCTGCGCGAGTACGTCGCGGCGTGGGCGGCGGCGAAGGTCTGGATCGACGAGCACCCCGAGGAGTGGAAGCAGGGGTACTACGTCGAGGACCAGGGCCTCAGCGAGGAGGACGCGCAGTACCTCATCGACCACGCACCGGTCCCGGACATCCCGTCCGACCTCACCGAGGGCATCGAGCGCACCCAGGCGACGATCGACCTGCTCGCGACCGAGCTCGACCAGGAGCCGTTCGACGCCGCCGACCTGTTCGACGAGCGCTTCGGCCCCGTCGCGGGCGAGGCCGCGACGGCGGCCCGCGACGGGGGCTCGCAGTGAGCGCGGCGGTCGTCGACCGGGTGGATCTCGCCGTCCCGAGCCTCGACGACGCACCCGCGACCACCACGGACGTGCGGCCCCGCGGCACGCGCCTGGGGCTCGGCCGGCCGATCCCGCTCGCGGCGCTCGTCGGGGTGACCCTCCTCGTCGGCGTCTGGTCGGTCGGCTCCGCCACGGGGCTCATCGACCCCCGCGTGCTCTCCGCGCCGTGGACGGTCGTCACGACGGGGGCGGAGCTCGTCGCGAACGGCAAGCTCGGCGCGCACCTCGGGGTGTCGCTCACGCGTGCGGCGCTCGGCCTCGCGTTCGGCATCGTCGCGGGCGTCGTGCTCGCGCTCGCCGCCGGGCTGAGCCGGGTCGGCGACGCCGTGCTCGACGGCCCGATCCAGGTCAAGCGCGCGATCCCCAACCTCGCGCTCCTGCCGCTGCTCATCCTCTGGTTCGGGATCGGCGAGGAGATGAAGGTCATCACCATCGCGCTCGGGGTGTTCATCCCGATCTACCTGCACACGCACAACGGGCTGCGGGCGATCGACAGCCGCTACGTCGAGCTCGCCGAGACGGTGCAGCTCTCGCGCTGGCAGTTCGTGCGCCGCGTCATCCTGCCCGGCGCGCTGCCGGGGTTCTTCCTCGGGCTGCGGTTCGCGGTCACGGGGTCGATGCTCGCGCTCGTCGTCGTCGAGCAGGTCAACGCGACGGCCGGGATCGGCTACATGATGGAGCTCGCGCGGACGTACGGGCAGACGGAGATCATCCTCGTCGGCCTCGTGGTCTACGGCGTGCTGGGCTACTCCGCGGACCTCGCCGTCCGCCTCCTGCAGAGGAGGGTGCTGTCGTGGCGGCGCACGCTGGAGGACTGAGCGTGGAGGAGGACCGCCCGACGGCGGTCGGCGCGGCGGTGCGGGTCCGCTCGCTCGTGCGGTCGTACGGGGAGCAGCGCATCCTCGACCACCTCGACCTCACCGTGGAGGACGGCGAGTTCGTCGCGATCCTGGGGCGGTCCGGCTCGGGCAAGAGCACGCTCCTGCGCGCGCTCGCGGCGCTCGACCACGGGGTCGCGGGCTCGGGCGAGGTCGTCGTGCCCGACCAGGTGTCCGTCGTCTTCCAGGACTCGCGGCTCCTGCCGTGGGCGCGCGTGCTGGACAACGTGGTGCTCGGGCTCGACGCCGGGGCCCGCGGTCGGAGCGCGGCGCGCGACGCGGGCCGCGCGAGCCTCGCCGAGGTGGGGCTCGCCGGGCGTGAGCGCGCGTGGCCGAACGAGCTCTCGGGCGGCGAGCAGCAGCGCGTGTCGCTCGCCCGCTCGCTCGTGCGCTCGCCGCGGCTCCTGCTGGCCGACGAGCCGTTCGGCGCGCTCGACGCCCTGACCCGCATCCGGATGCACGCGCTGCTGCGCGACCTGTGCGCGCGGCACCGCCCCGCCGTCCTGCTCGTGACGCACGACGTGGACGAGGCGATCGTCCTCGCGGACCGCGTCGTCGTCCTCGACGAGGGACGCATCGCGGCGGAGCGCCGCATCGACCAGAGCTACCGCCCCGGCGAGGCGCGCGACCCCGCCGACCCCCGCTTCTCCCTGCTCCGCACCGAGCTGCTCGACGCGCTCGGCGTGGTCCGGGACGACAGGAAGGACATCGCCGCATGACCCGCCACGACTCCGCAGGACACCGCCCCGGGCGCCTGCACCTCAACGCGTTCCTCATGAGCACGGGCCACCACGAGGCGTCGTGGCGGCTGCCCGAGAGCGACCCGTCGTGGACGTCGACGAACATCGCGCACCTCCAGCGCCTCGCGCAGGTCGCGGAGGCGGGCAAGCTCGACTCGATCTTCTTCGCCGACGGGCCGGGCCTGCGGTCCGACGTCGGGCGGCGCCCGGCCGGGTCGCTCGACCCGCTCATCGTGCTCACGGCGATCGCGACCGTGACCGAGCGCATCGGCCTCATCGCGACGGCCTCGACGACGTACAACTCGCCCTACAACCTCGCGCGGCGGTTCGCGTCGATCGACCACGTCTCCGGCGGCCGGGCCGGGTGGAACGTCGTCACGACGGCGGGGCCGGAGATCGCGCGCAACTTCGGCCTCGACGACCAGCCGGCGCACGCCGTGCGGTACGAGCGCGCCGCGGAGTTCCTCGACGTCGCGTTCCGCCTCTGGGACTCGTGGGAGGACGACGCCGTGCTCGCCGACAAGGCCGCGGGCGTGTGGGCGGACCCGGCCAAGATCCACGCGCCCGGCCACGTCGGCACGCACTTCTCCGTGCACGGTGCGCTCACGACGCCGCGCTCGCCGCAGGCGCGGCCGCTCATCGTGCAGGCCGGGTCGTCCGAGGACGGCAAGGACCTCGCCGCGCGCTACGCCGAGGCGGTGTTCACCGCGCACCAGACGCTCGACGACGCCCAGGCGTTCTACCGCGACCTCAAGGCCCGGGCGGTCGCCGTCGGGCGGGACCCGGGGACGGTGAAGATCCTGCCCGGCATCGTCCCCGTCATCGGGTCCACCGAGGCGGAGGCGCTCGCGCGGGAACGCGAGCTCGACGAGCTCATCGTCCCCGAGTACGCCCGCGCCCAGCTCGCGAAGACGCTGCGCCTCGCGCCCGAGGACCTGCCGCTCGACCGCGAGCTGCCCGCCGACCTGCCGTCCGAGGACGAGATCGAGGGCGCCAAGAGCCGGTACACGCTGATCGTCGAGCTCGCGCGCCGCGAGCGGCTCACCGTGCGCCAGCTCATCGGGCGCCTCGGCGGCGGCCGCGGGCACCGCACGTTCGCGGGCACGCCCGACCAGGTCGCCGACGCGATCCAGGACTGGTACGACGCCGAGGCCGCCGACGGGTTCAACATCATGCCCGCGGTGCTGCCGTCGGGGCTCGAGCAGTTCGTCGAGCACGTGCTGCCCGTGCTGCGCGAGCGCGGTCTGTTCCGCGAGGAGTACGAGGGCCGCACGCTGCGCGAGCACTACGGGCTCGAGCGGCCCACCAACCGGTACGGGGGAGCCTCGTCCGACGGCGGCGCGCGCGTCCTCGAGGAGGCCCTCGCGTGAGCGCCGAGCACCTCTGGTACATCCCGAACCAGGTCCGTCCCGGGCACCGCGGGGACGACACGGTCCAGGACCACAACAGCCTCGACACCCTGACGAGCCACGCGCACGCGCTGGAACGCCACGGGTTCGCGGGCGCGCTGCTCGGGACGAGCTGGGGGCGTCCCGACACGTTCACGGTCGCGACGGCGCTCGCCGCCCGCACCACGACGTTCGAGCCGCTCGTCGCGATCCGGCCCGGGTTCTGGCGGCCCGCGCACTTCGCGTCCGCCGCCGCGACGCTGGACCACCTCAGCGGCGGCCGGCTGCGCGTGAACATCGTGTCCGGCACGGACGGGCAGGAGGCGTACGGCGACGGCGAGGCGGACCCGGCGCACCGCTACGCCCGCACGCGCGAGTTCCTGCAGATCGTGCGGCGTTTGTGGACACAGGAGGAGGTCACGTACGCGGGCGACCACTTCTCCGTCACGCGCTCGTCGCTCGGGCCGCGCCCGGTCGTGCGTGGAGATCGGCAGCACCCGCGCATCTACTTCGGTGGCGCGTCGGAGGCGGCCGAGCGGGTCGCCGCGACCGAGGCCGACGTCCAGCTCTTCTGGGGCGAGCCGCTCGACGGGATCTCGGAGCGCATCGACCGTCTCAAGCGGCTGAGCGCCGACCTGGGGCGCGAGCACGCCCCGCTCGAGTTCGGGCTGCGGATCACGACGTTCGTGCGCGACACGACCGAGCAGGCGTGGGCCGACGCCGAGGCGAAGGTCGCGGAGCTGGCCGCGCGGTCGCCGGAGGCCGAGGCGTGGTCCGCGCGCGACCGGGGGCGGCGCACCGCCGTCGGGCAGCAGCGCCTGCTCGACCTCGCGGCGCGCGGCGAGGTGCTCGACGACAACCTCTGGACGACGCCCGGCCGGTTCGGCGGCGGGGGAGCGGGCACGACGTGGCTCGTCGGCTCGGCGGAGGACGTCGCGAAGTCGCTGCGGCGCTACCAGGACCTCGGCGTCACGCACTTCGTCCTCTCCGACACCCCGTACCTGCGCGAGATCGAGCGCCAGGGCACCCGGCTCCTCCCGCTCCTGCGGGACTGAACGGCGCCCCCCTGATCGACCCGCGCGCCGCGAGATCGACCTACCGAGGGTCGATCTCGGACGCGCGGGTCGATCTCGCGGCGGTGGGGGCAATCCCCGCGCGGACGCAGCCGGGCCCGGAGTACCGTCCGGACGTGGACCGGAGCCAGTTCGACGACCTCACTGCCCGCCTGCGCGCCGCCGGGTGCGTCTTCGCGGAGGACGAGGCCGCGCTCCTCGCCGAGCGCGCCGACGACGACGCGCACCTCGAGGCGCTCGTCGCGCGCCGCGTCGCGGGCGAGCCGCTCGAGCACCTGCTCGGGTACGTCGACTTCCACGGGCTCCGCGTCGCCGTCGACCCCGGGGTGTTCGTGCCGCGGCAGCGCACCACGCTGCTCGTCGACGAGGCGGTCGCGCTCGGGCGGCAGGCCGCGGGTGGCGTGTCGGCCGGGCTGCCCGACGGCGCAGCGGACGGTGAGCCCGGCGGGTCGCCCGTCGTCGTGGTGGACCTGTGCTGCGGCGCGGGCGCGCTCGGCCTCGCGACCGCGACCGACCTCGCGCGGGAGTCGGCCGTCGTGCTGCACGCGAGCGACGTGGACCCGGCCGCGGTCGCGTGCGCCGCGCGGAACGTCGCCGCCGTCGGCGGGAGCGCGCACGAGGGCGACCTCTTCGACCCGCTGCCCGCCGGTCTGCGCGGCCGGGTCGACCTCCTCCTCGCCAACGTGCCGTACGTCCCGACGGGCGAGATACCGCTCCTGCCGCGCGAGGCGCGCGACCACGAGGCCCACGTCGCGCTCGACGGCGGAGGTGACGGGCTGGACGTGCTGCGCCGCGTCGCGGCCGAGGCGCGCGACTGGCTCGTGCCCGGCGGCCACCTGCTCACCGAGTCGGGCGAGCGGCAGGCGGCGGGCGCCGTCGGTGTCCTGGAGGGTGCGGGACTGCGGGCCCGCGTCGTCCGGGACGAGGAGATCGGGGCGACGATCGTCGTCGGGACGCTTCCCGCCGTGCCGTGAGGGGCGGCCCTGGCGTCTCCGGGGCCGCTCCCACTTTCGCCGGACCGGGACGGGCTCTCGCTCGGTGCAAGGATCCGGCCGCTCGCGACAGGTGCAGGACGAGAACCGACGTGCGGGGGATGGGCGGCGATGACGAGCGACCGACGGGGACGGCGGCGCGGGCACGGACTTGCCGCAGCGCTGCTCGTGGCCGTGCTGCCCGCGTGCGGCGGCCCGGGAGGCCTGGTCACCGCGTGCCCCGCGGTCGGCTACGTGGCGCGCCTCGAGGTCCGGCTCGACGACTCCTGGCCGGATCGGGACGCCTACGGCGTCGCCGTGAGCTGCGTCGGCGTCGAACCCTGCGGGCTGGTCCGCGACGGGACGATCTCGATCGACCCCGAGCCGATCCCCACGACGGTCCCCGTGCATCCGGTGCATCCGGTGCAGCCGGACGAGCCGGGCCAGCCGGACCAGCCGGACGCTGTCGAGACCACGCCCGAGGCGTCGGCGGAGGACGCACCGGCCGAGCCGTCGCGCGGAGAGTGGACGGGCTCCGCGCTGAACGGCCCGGTCGGCCCGATCGTCGTGCGCGTCGTGGAGCTCGCGTCCGGTGACGTCGTCGTCGAGCAGGAGGTGGATCCGGAGTTCCTGCCGACGACCGGCGACTTCGGCGCCGGCTGCGGCGGCCCGTCCGTCGCGACGGTCGAGATCGCCGACCCGCTGGCCTGACAGCTAGGTCGACGGCCGGACGAGCAGGGCGCGGATCTCCTTCTCCGCCTGCGCGGGCGTCAGCGCGCGGCAGCCGAGCGACTCCCAGTGGCGCACGAGCGCGGGCTCGGCGCGCAGGAGTCCCCACCCGCGCCGGAACAGGGTGAGCGGCGGCTTGCGCATCTCCGCGAGGTCGCGCAGCAGACGGAACCAGAACGTCATGAGCCGCGGCCGGCGCAGGCAGATCGCGTCGGCCAGCACGTCCTGGGCGCGGCAGGCCGCGACGATCTCCGCCGCGAAGATCCCCTCGGCCAGCACGACCCGCGAGCCCGTGACGTCGAGGTGCGTCGTCCCCGTGCGGCGCGACGTCGGGATGTCGTAGACCGGCACGTCCGCGTGCCCTGTGCGCGCGAGCTCGACGAGCGCCGCGACGGCGCCCGTCGCGTCCCACGAGCGTGGGTCGTCCCAGTCCACGATGCCGAACCGCTGCGGCAGGTCGGGGTGGTCGTGGTCGAGGTAGAAGTCGTCGAGCGCGACGACCGGGAGGCCGAGGCGCCGCGTGAGCGACGTCTTGCCCGAGCCGGACGCCCCGGTGAGCAGCACTATCCGCGTCGGGACCTCACGTGACCCCGGCGGGAGGTCGAACAGCGCCGGACCCCCGGCGGGATCGGCGGTCACCGGGTCGGTCCGGCTCGCGGCGTCGGCCGGACCGCCGTCGGCGTGGTGCTGAGGGTCGCTCACGGGACACCATTGTCGCAGCGTCCGGCGCGGGCTCGTCAGGGCTGGGCGTCGGGGGCGGCACGTAGCCTTCCCCGGTGACCGCACTCGATCCTGCCGCCCTGCTCGCCCGCGACGCCCTCGCCCGCCTCGACCGGTGGGAGCCGGCCGACGAGGAGCAGGCGGCGCTCGCGGCGGAGTACCGCGCGTTCGTCCGCGGCGACGGTGGGTCCGGCGCACGCGCCGACGCCGTCCGGCGCGACGGCGGACCGCAGCACCTCACGGCGAGCTGCTTCGTGCTCAGCCCGGACCTGGACCGCGTCCTGCTCTGCTTCCACCGCAAGGGCCAGTTCTGGGTCCAGGTGGGCGGCCACATCGAGCCGGGCGACACGACGCTCGCGGGCGCCGCCTATCGCGAGGCGCGCGAGGAGAGCGGCCTCGACGACCTCGTCCCGTTCGACCCGGACCCCGAGCCGTCCACCGACCCGGACGACGGCCCCGGCGCCGAGCACCAGGCCGTCGCTCCCGCCGCGCCCGTCGACGTGCACCGCCACGACCTCGCCGCCGCGTTCGGGACGTGCCGCACGCACTGGGACGTCGGGTTCGTCGCGTTCGCGGATCCCGACGCGCGGACGGCCGTGAGCGACGAGAGCGAGGACGTCGCGTGGTTCCCGGTCGACGCGCTCCCGGCCGGCACGCCGGACGACTTCCCGGTCCGTCTGGCGACCGTCCTCGCGGAGGTGCGCCACCGCCGTCGGGCATGACCTCTGCCGCGAGGTAGAACGCGCGGTCGCGACGTAGAACCTGCGGAGTTCTACCTGGCGACCGCGGGTTCTACCTCGGCGCCAGGATCACGTGGAGGGTGCGCGGGCCGTGGACGCCCTCGACGCGTGAGAGCTCGATGTCGCTCGTCGCGCTGGGGCCGCTGATCCACGTCTGCGGTCGCTCCGGGTGCGCGGCGAGCAGCCGCACGGCCTCGGGGACCGTCTCGACGACCTGGTCGGTGCGCACGACGCACACGTGCAGGTCGGGGACGAGCGTGATCGCGCGGCGGCCCTGGTCCGGCTCGCTGTCGAGCACGATCGTGCCGGTGTCGGCGATCGCGACGCGCGCGGCCGTGACGACGGCGTCCACGCGGTCGAGCTCGTCGGGCGTGCGCGGGTCGTCGCGCGCGTCGGGCACGACGACGGTCCCGGCACCCAGCGCGTCGAGCCACGCGACGTCGAGCCCCGGCGGCACGACGACGGAGCCCGCGTCCGCGAGCAGGTCACCGACGACGGTGGCCACCTCGCTTGCCGTGGCGGCCACGTGCACGTGCGCCCGGTAGTCGACGAGCCGGTCGACGAGGACGTCGACGGCCTCCGGCGACCCCGGCGCGAGGTCGCCGCGCTCGCGGTACGCCCGCGGGACGGAGCCGGACGCCGCCGAGCCGGTCGCCGTCGACCCGCCGAGCGCGGCGCGGACGCGGGCGAGGACGTCGTCGCGCGCGCTCATCGGCCCTCACCCCCCTCGCCGAACCCGGGGTTGTCGGTCGCCGCGGCGCCGAACCCGCCCGTATCCCCGGGTTCGGCGCCTGGGGGTGCCGGGGCGGGGGCGGGGCGGTCGCGCCACCAGTCGCGGAAGGTCTGCTTCGCGGGGGCCGGGAGGTCGCGCGAGCGGGTCCAGGCGGACGCGGGCGGCGGGAGGGTCGAGATCCGGCCCTTCGGACCGGCGACC
Organism: Cellulosimicrobium funkei; assembly: GCF_001019615.1. Taxonomy (GTDB): domain Bacteria; phylum Actinomycetota; class Actinomycetes; order Actinomycetales; family Cellulomonadaceae; genus Cellulosimicrobium; species Cellulosimicrobium cellulans_E. The sequence goes on from NZ_JNBQ01000002.1 coordinate 227,786, forward strand.
AGGCGCCCGACCCCCGCCGCCTTCTCCGCGAGCTCGAACCGCCGCGCGTCGGACATGACGAACGATGCCGCCTTCATCGCGGCGCCCCACCCCGTCGGGCGGCCGCGGTCGGCGTCGACCTCGCGCGCCCGGAGCTCGACGAGGATCGACGGGATGTCGATCTTCACGGGGCACACCTCGTAGCACGCGCCGCACAGCGTCGAGGCGTAGGGGAGGGACGCGTTCGGGTCGTGGTGGCCGGAGAGGCCGCCGGAGGACTTCGTGAGCTGCGGCGTGAGGATCGCGCCGATCGGGCCGGGGTACACCGACCCGTACGCGTGACCCCCGACGCGCTCGTACACCGGGCACACGTTGAGGCACGCCGAGCAGCGGATGCAGTGCAGCGCGGCCCGCCCGACCTCGTCGGCGAGGACGTCCGTGCGGCCGTTGTCGAGCAGGACGAGGTGGAACTCCTGCGGTCCGTCGCCGGGCGTGACGCCCGTCCACAGGGACGTGTACGGGTTCATGCGCTCGCCCGTGGACGAGCGCGGCAGGAGCTGGAGGAACACCTCCAGGTCGGTGTACGTCGGCACGACCTTCTCGATCCCCATGACCGTGATGAGCGTCTCGGGGAGCGTGAGGCACATACGGCCGTTGCCCTCGGACTCGACGACGGTCAGCGTCCCCGTGTCCGCGACGCCGAAGTTCGCGCCGCTGATCGCGACCTTCGCCGAGAGGAACTTGCGGCGCAGGTGGGCGCGCGCGGCCATCGCGAGCTCGCGCGGGACGTCCGACAGGTCGGGCGGGGCGTCGCCCATGCGCGCGAGGAAGATCTCGCGGATCTCCGCGCGGTTGCGATGGATCGCGGGCACGAGGATGTGTGACGGCATGTCGTCGGCGAGCTGCACGATGAGCTCCGCGAGGTCCGTCTCGTACGCCGCGATCCCCTCGGCGGCGAGCGCCTCGTTGAGCCCGATCTCCTGCGTCGCCATCGACTTCACCTTGACGACCTCGTCGACGCCCTTGCCCTTGACGAGGTCCGCGACGATCCGGTTCGCCTCGTCGGCGTCGCGCGCCCAGTGCACGACGCCGCCGCGCGCCACGACGTTCCGCTCCAGCTCCTCGAGGAGCTCGGGCAGGCGCGCCATGACGTCGGTCTTGATCGCGGAGCCCGCGTCGCGCAGCGCCTCCCAGTCCGGCACCTCGCCGACTACGGCCGCGCGCTTGGCCCGGATGGTCGACGTCGCGTGCGCGAGGTTGCGGCGGAGCTGCGTGTTCTGGAGGGCCTCGCGCGCCCCGTCGGGGAACGACCCGCCCCAGCGCAGCGGCGCGTCGGGGTGCGGCACGTCGCCGAACGCGTCCGACGCCGCCCCCGCACCCGCGGAGGTGCCGTGCCCGCCGGGGTGCGCGACGTCGTCGGGCAGGGTGCGCGCACCGCGCCGCACGGGCAGGCCGAGGAACGTGCGGCTCACCGGGCACCCCCGCGCGTCGACGGACCGACCCCGGCGGTGGCGGGCGCGTCCTTGGTGGACGCGAGGATCTCCGCGAGGTGCAGCGTGCGGACGCCCGCGCGGATGCGCGAGAGCCCGCCGCCGATGTGCATGAGGCACGACGCGTCGCCCGCGGTGAGGACCTCGGCGCCCGTCGCCTTCACGTGCGTCATCTTGTCGGCGAGCATCGCGGTCGAGGTCTCGGCGTTCTTCAGCGCGAACGTGCCGCCGAACCCGCAGCACGCCTCCGCCGCGGGCAGCTCGACGAGGTCGATCCCCTCGACCGCCCGCAGGAGCCGCAGCGGCTTGTCGCCGACGTGGAGCATGCGCAGCGAGTGGCACGTCGGGTGGTAGGTGACCCGGTGCGGGAAGTAGGCGCCGACGTCGGTCACGCCGAGCACGTCGACGAGCAGCTCGGACAGCTCGTACGTCTTCGCGGCGACCGCGTCGGCGGTGCGCGCGAGGTCGTCGAGGCCGGCGCGCCGGCAGACCATGCCCTGCTGGTGCCGCACGGACCCGGTGCACGACCCGGACGGCACGACGACCGCGTCCCACTCGCCGTCGAGCACGGGGGAGAACGCCTCGACGTGGTTGCGCACCACGGGCACCGCCTCGTCGAGGTACCCCGTGTTGACGTGCATCTGGCCGCAGCAGGCCTGCCGCTCGGGGAAGAACACCTCGTGGCCGAGGCGCTCGAGGAGGAGGGCGGTGGCGCGCGGTGCCTGGGGGAACATCACGTCGCCGATGCAGGTCGCGGTGAGGGCTATGCGCATCGTTGCTCCGGGGGAGGGCGAGTCGGTCCAGTCTCGCCGGGCCGCGTCCGCGCCGCCTGCCGAGACCGCCGCGGTGAGGCGCCGCGGCTGTGGTCTGACCACAGACGGCCCACTGTAGACCACGGGACGCCGTGAGGTCTGACCACAGCGACCCGGGGTCGCCTACCCTGGGCGGGTGCGCACCCACGAACGCGTCCTCGCCCGCATCGAGGCGGACCTCGCCACGGGTCGCTGGGCGCTCGGCGAGCGGCTCCCGGCCGAGCGCGCGCTCGCCGAGGAGCTGGGCGTCTCGCGCCCCTCCGTGCGGGAGGCGATCCGCGTCCTCGAGGCCATGGGCATCGTGCGCACGGCCGTCGGGTCCGGGCCCGACGCCGGGGCGACCGTCGTCGACCGGCCCGCCGCCGGCCTCGGGGCGGCCGTGCGGCTGCACGTCGCGTCGGGGACGCTCGCCGTGCGCGACGTGGTCGAGACGCGCGTGCTCCTCGAGACGTGGGCCGCCGGCGCGGCAGCCGAGCGGGTCGTCGCCGCGCAGAGCACCGGCGAGCGGGGGGCCGACCCGGGGCCGGGCACGCCCGAGGTCGCCGAGGCGCTCGCCGCGGCGCGCGCGCTGCTCGACCGCATGGACGACCGGGCGCTCGCGGCCGAGGAGTTCCGCGAGCTCGACGCGTCGTTCCACGTGCTGCTCGTGCGGATCGCGGGCAACCCGCTCGTCGAGGCGGTCATGACCGGGCTGCGCGGCGCGATCGAGTCGTACGTCGCCCAGGGGAGCGCCGCCCTGCCGTCCTGGGAGCGGACGGCGGCACGCCTGCGCGCCGAGCACCGCGCCGTCCTCGCGGCCGTGACCGCGGGCGACGGCGATCGCGCCGCGCGTCAGGTCCGCGCCCACATCGAGGGCTTCTACGCCGAGACGGGGCTCTGAGCGACCTCCGGTGCGGCGGCGTCGCGGCCCGGTCACGGTCGGGCCTGGAGCGGCGTGCGAACACGCTGTCCTCCGGGCCTCCGCCGGGACTCCGCCAGGGTGGCGGGACGGACGGTCCCGCCACCCCGGCGCCCCGTCAGGCCGAGCAGGTGGCCGTCGGGAGCGTGGTGTTGCCGTTCGAGTACAGCGTGATGCCGAAGGCGTCGCCGTTGCCGTTCGGTGTCGCGGTGAGGGTGCCGCTCGTGCCGGTGACGGCGGCGTTCCAGGAGTTCTGCAGGCTCTGGCCGGAGCCGGTGCGGATGGTCACGGTCCAGTCGGACGCGCCCGAGACCTGGAAGGTCGTGTTGAAGCGGTCGCCCCAGGAGTCGCCCCGCGTCACGGTCACGGTGCAGGTCTCGCCTCCGCCTCCGGAGGCCGACGCACAGGTGGCCGTCGGGAGCGTGGTGTTGCCGTTCGAGTACAAGGTGATCCCGAACGCGTCGCCGTTGCCGTTCGGTGTCGCGGTGAGGGTGCCGCTCGTGCCGGTGACGGCGGCGTTCCAGGAGTTCTGCAGGCTCTGGCCGGAGCCGGTGCGGATGGTCACGGTCCAGTCGGACGCGCCCGAGACCTGGAAGGTCGTGTTGAAGCGGTCGCCCCACGAGTCGCCCCGCGTGACGGTCACCGTGCAGGAGCCGTCTCCGCCCGGGTTCTCCCCGGGGCCGCCGGGGGTCCCGCCGCCGCTGTTGAGCTGGTCGAGCACGGCGGTGTAGGCGGCCTTCTTGGTGCCGTTGCCGTCGAACAGCAGCGGGGTGCCGGACGCGCGCCACGAGTCGGTGTCCCGCACGCCCCAGACGGTGATGCCGGTGCAGCGCGACACGGCCATGCACGCCTGGACCACGCCGCGGTACTGCTCGGCCTGGGAGGAGCCGGAGCCCTCGATGTCGAGCTCGGTGATCTGCACGTCGACGCCCAGGTCGGCGAAGTTCTGGAGCGTGGTGTGGTAGTTGCTCGGGACCGGGTTGCCCGAGTTGAAGTGGGCCTGGAAGCCGACGCAGTCGATCGGCACCCCCCGCGCCTTGAAGTCGCGGACCATGGAGTAGACGGCCTGCGTCTTCGCGTGGCTCCAGTTGTCGGTGTTGTAGTCGTTGTAGCAGAGCTTGGCGCCGGGGTCGGCGGCGCGGGCCGCGCGGAACGCCGCCTCGATCCAGTCGTTGCCGGTGCGCTGCAGGTTCGAGTCGCGGCGCGCGCCCGAGCCGCCGTCGGCGAACGCCTCGTTCACGACGTCCCACGCGTAGATCTTGCCGCGGTAGTGCGTCGCGACCTGCGTCACGTGGTTGAGCATCGCCTGGCGGAGCGCGGAGCCCGACATGTTCTGCATCCAGCCCGGCTGCTGCGAGTGCCACGCGAGGGCGTGCCCGCGGACCTGCTTGCCACGGCTCGTCGCCCAGCTGACGATCTGGTCGCCCTGGGAGTAGTTGAAGCTGTTCTGCGACGGCTCCGTCGCGTCCATCTTCATCTCGTTCTCGGCCGTGATCATGTCGAACTCGCGGTTCGCGATGGTCGAGTACGTCGAGTCGGACAGCCTGCCGGCCGCGAGGGCGGTGCCGAAGTAGCGGCCGGACTCGGCGGCCGCGGCCTCGAGGGTGGAGCCGGCCGCCTGGGCGGAGCCCACACCGACGCCGGTGGTGATGAGCACGGCCACGAGGGCGGCCAGGGCGGCCGACCTCCCGCCGTTCGTGCTGCGCAAGGGTAGTGCTCGGGTCATCGTCGATCCTCTTCCTCCCGGGGTGGACCTCCGTTGGCCCACCAGCGCGAACAACGTGCGCGAGTGACGCTAGTCACACCGAGAGGCTGTGGCAATCGTTATCGATAACGTTTTACATTGTGGGACAAACCCGACAGCGGTGACAGGGTCGCGCAAATGAGGGTGGAGCGTCAGGTCTGCGGCGGCGCCGTGCTCTCGCGCACGACGAGCTCGGTCGCGAGGTCGAGGCGCTGGTTCATGGGCCGGCCGCCCCGCGCGAGGTCGAGCAGCATGCGCGTCGCCGTCCCCGCCATCTCGTGCAGGGGCTGGTGCACGGTGGTCAGCTCCGGGCCGATCCAGCCGGCCAGCGGCAGGTCGTCGTAGCCGACGACCGACAGGTCCTCGGGGATCCGCAGGCCGAGCTCGCGCGCGGCCCGCAGGACGCCGAGCGCCTGCATGTCCGACCCGGCGAAGATCGCCGTCGGGCGGTCCGGGAGCGAGAGCAGCGCCTTGCCGTGCTCGTACCCGCCGTCCACGTAGAAGTCGCCGTAGCGCACGAGCCCGGGGTCGACGACGATCCCCGCCTCATCGTGCGCGCTGCGGTAGCCGTCGATGCGGGCGCGGCTGCACAGCACGTCCGACGGTCCCGAGATGATCGCGACGCGACGGTGGCCGAGGCCCAGGAGGTGGCGGGTCGCGGAGAGCCCGCCGCTCCAGTTGTTGGACCCCACCGTCGGGACGCCGGCGGGCTGCTCGCCCTCGGTGTCGACCACGACGAACGGGATGGAGCGGGACTCGAGCTGGTGCCGCTGGGACTGGTCGAGGCTCGACAGGACGAGGAGGACCCCGAGGGGGCGGCGCGCGAGGACGCCGTCGAGCCAGTCCTGGGGTGGCCGGTGCTCGCCGCCGAGCTCGGAGAGCACCACGCCGACCTTCGCGGCGGCCGCCGCCTCCTCGACGCCCCGGATGATCTCGATCGACCACGCGGAGTCGAGCTGGTGGAACACGAGGTCGATCAGGGGCGTCGGCGTCGCGGGGGCGGACCGCCGGCGTCGGTACTGGTGGCGTTCGAGCGCGGCCTCGACGCGCGCGCGGGTGGACGCCGCGACGTCGGGCCGGCCGTTGAGCACCTTGGACACCGTGGGCACGGACACGCCGGCCTCCGCGGCGATGGACGCGATGGTCGCGGGGCCACCCGTGGCGGCACCCCGGTCCTGCGCTGGCATGGCGCTCCTCGTGCTGGTCGCAACTTTCGAGTCGAACCGTAGCACTTGTGCGTGGCGCTCGTCCGTTGCCGAGGCGGGTGATCTTCGCTGGTATCCCGCGCCTCTTGGCGAGGAAGGCCTCGCAAGCCGTCGTCATCGAACTGTGACCCGAGTCTCGCTTGACGACGCGTCCGCCGTCGGTCTAGCGTCCCGGACCAACGGGTATCGGAACCGTTACCGATACTTTCGAAGACCACGATGCCGTGGACGCCCGGGCCACCGGGCGAGGCACGACGACGTGACCGACCCGAGGACCACGATTGACGACGCAGACGACCCCGGCCGCCCCTGAGCGGCACGAGGCCACGACCACGGAGCCGTGGCGCGACGTGCGGCGGGGCGCCGCCGAGCGTGCCCGGGCGCTCGCCGCAGCGATGACCCTGGAGGAGAAGCTCGCCCAGCTCGTCGGCGTGTGGGTCGGCGCGGACGCCTCCGGCGGGGGCGTCGCGCCGCACCAGGCCGACATGACGGGCCACGTCCCCACGTGGGAGTCCGTCATCGAGCACGGGCTCGGTCAGCTCACGCGCCCCTACGGCACCGCGCCGGTCAGCCCCGAGGCCGGGGCCCGCTCCCTGGAGCGGTCGCAGCGCGACCTCGTCGCCGCCAGCCGCTTCGGCATCCCCGCCCAGGTGCACGAGGAGTGTCTCGCCGGGTTCGCCGCGTGGCGTGCGACCGCCTACCCCGTCCCGCTGTCCTGGGGCGCGAGCTTCGACCCGGAGCTCGTCGAGGCGATGGCCGCGCGCATCGGCGCGAGCATGCGGGCCGCGGGAGTGCACCAGGGGCTCGCGCCCGTGCTCGACGTGACGCGCGACCACCGCTGGGGCCGCACCGAGGAGACCGTCGGCGAGGACCCGTACCTCGTCGGGACGGTCGGCGCCGCGTACGTGCGCGGGCTCGAGTCGTCCGGCGTCGTCGCGACGCTCAAGCACTTCGCCGGGTACTCCGCCTCCCGCGCGGGCCGCAACCTCGCGCCCGTCGCGATGGGGCCGCGCGAGTACGCCGACGTCATCCTGCCGCCGTTCGAGATCGCGGTGCGCCACGGTCGGCCGCGTTCCGTCATGCACGCCTACACGGACGTCGACGGGATGCCGTCGGCCGCCGACCGGGGCCTCCTCACCGGCCTGCTCCGCGAGACGTGGGGCTTCGACGGCACGGTCGTCGCCGACTACTTCGGGGTCCGGTTCCTCGAGACGCTGCACAAGGTCGCCGCCGACGGCACGGACGCCGCGCGCCTCGCGCTGCGCGCCGGCGTCGACGTCGAGCTCCCCACCGTCGACGCGTTCGGTCCAGCGCTCGCCGAGGCCGTGCGCCGCGGCGACGTCGAGGAGTCCCTCGTCGACGAGGCGCTGCACCGCGTGCTCCGGCAGAAGGTCGAGCTCGGCCTCCTCGACCCCGGCTGGGAGCCCGTGCCCGACGGCGGCGCGGGCCTCGTGCTCGACGACGCGCCGGGGCGCGACCTCGCCCTGCGCCTCGCGCGCGAGGCGGTCGTGCTGCTCGCGGACGACGGCGGCGCGCTGCCGCTCGCGACCGGGACGCGCCTCGCCGTCGTCGGCCCGCTCGCGGACGACCCGATGGCGATGCTCGGCTGCTACTCGTTCCCGGCACACGTCGGCGCCCAGCACCCCGAGGTCGAGACCGGGATCGAGATCCCGACGGTCCTCACCGAGCTCGGGTCGCGCTTCGACGTCGTGCACGCCCGGGGCTGTGACGTGACCGGGTCGGACACGAGCGGGTTCGCCGCAGCCGTCGAGGCGGCGCGCGGCGCGGACGTGTGCGTCGTGGCGGTGGGGGACCGGGCCGGGCTGTTCGGGCGCGGGACCTCGGGCGAGGGGTGCGACGCCGCCGACCTGCGGCTGCCCGGTGTCCAGGAGGACCTCGTGCGGACGCTGCTCGCCACGGGAACGCCCGTCGTCCTGCTGCTCCTCACCGGCCGGCCCTACGCGCTGGGCGCGCTCCTCGACGAGCCGACGCCGCCCGCGGCGGTCGTGCAGGCGTTCTTCCCCGGCCAGCTCGGCGGCCGGGCGGTGGCCGAGGTGCTCGCCGGCGAGGTGTCGCCGTCGGGCCGCCTGCCCGTGAGCGTCCCGCGCGACCCCGGCGGTCAGCCCGCGACCTACCTCTCGGCGCCGCTCGGCCTGCGCTCCGGCGTCTCGAGCGTCGACCCGACGCCCGCCTTCCCGTTCGGCCACGGCCTGTCCTACGCGACGTTCGCGTGGGAGGACGCGCAGGTCGTCGGCGCCGCGGCCGGCGGGCCCGCCCCCTGGCCGGTCGACGGCGAGGCCCGGGTCGAGGTCACCGTGCGCAACACCGGGAGCGTCCCGGGCGCCGACGTCGTGCAGCTCTACCTGCACGACGCGGTCGCCCAGGTGACGCGGCCCGTCGTGCGCCTCGTCGGGTACGCGCGCGTCGCGCTCGACCCGGGTCAGGCCGCGACCGTGTCGTTCGTCGTGCCGGCCGACGTCACGTCCTTCACCGGGGCCGACGGGCGCCGGGTCGTGGAGCCGGGCGACGTCGAGCTGCGCGTCTCGCGGTCCAGCGCCGACGTCGTCGCGACGCTGCCGCTGCGCCTCGTGGGGCCCGAGCGCGAGGTCGACCACACGCGCCGCCTCGTCACCGACGTGCGGGTCTCCGGACCCGCGACCGTCCCGGCCGCGCCGGGTACGCACCGCGAGAACGATCACGAGGAGGTGAGCGTGGGATGACCCTGGACCAGGGCCCCGTCGACGTCGGCGAGGCCACCACCGTCGCGAGCGCCGTCGCAGCGGCCGAGCACGCGCGGCCCGGCGAGCCCGCGGGCGACGGCGGCGGCCGCGCGCGCCGGGCCGCCCGGCGCCGCAAGGCCGGCAGCGTCCCGTGGCGCGTCGCGCTGCGCAAGGACTGGCGGCTGTACACGTTCCTCGTGGTGCCCGTGCTGTTCCTGCTGGTCTTCCGCTATCTCCCGATGCTGGGGAACGTCATCGCGTTCCGCCGGTTCCGTCCGGGCGGCAGCGTGTTCGGCGACGAGTGGGTCGGCTTCCGCTACTTCGAGATGTTCATCCAGAACGCACAGTTCTGGCAGGTGTTCTGGAACACCGTCATCCTCGGGCTCCTCACGCTGCTGGTCTGCTTCCCGCTGCCGATCGTCTTCGCGCTCCTGCTCAACGAGCTGCGGTCGCGCCGGTTCAAGAAGATCGTGCAGACGGTCTCCTACCTCCCGCACTTCATGTCGATCGTCATCGTCGCGGGCCTCGTGCTCCAGCTCACGTCGGTCAACGGGACGGTCAACCAGATCGTCGAGGCGTTCGGGGGAGACCCGGTCGCGTTCATGCAGCAGCCCGAGTGGTTCCGCACCATCTACGTCTCGTCCGAGGTCTGGCAGACCGTCGGGTGGGGGACGATCCTCTACCTCGCGGCGCTCACGACGATCGACGACCAGCTCTACGAGGCGGCGCGCATCGACGGCGCCAACCGGTGGCAGCAGACGTGGCACATCACCCTGCCGGGCATCCGCCCCACGATGATGGTGCTCCTCATCCTCAACATCGGTTCCTTCATGGCGGTCGGGTTCGAGAAGGTCCTGCTGCTGCAGAACCCGCTGATCTACTCCACGGGCGACGTCATCTCGACGTACCTGTACCGCGTCGGCATCCAGTCCGCGCAGTTCTCCTACGGGACCGCGATCGGGCTGTTCGAGGCCCTCATCGGGCTCGTGCTCGTCCTCTCCGCGAACGCCGTCTCGCGCCGCCTGACTGGAGCCTCGCTGTGGTGACCGACCCCCTGTCCGCGACGCCGGACCTCACCGCCGTCCGCCGCGAGGGCGGCACGATCAAGGACACGGGCGGGTACCGCGCGTTCCGCGTGGTCAACGGCCTCGTCCTCGCGGTCGTGTGCGTCGTGACGCTCTACCCGTTCGTCAACCTCGTCGCGAAGGCGTTCTCGTCCGAGGGCCAGATCGCGGCGGGCAACGTCAACCTCGTGCCGCGCGGGTTCAACGTCCAGACGCTCCAGTACGTGCTCTCCGACGCCATGTTCTGGACCAACTACAAGAACACGGTCGTCTACACGGTCGTCGGCACGCTCATCGCGATGGCGCTCACCACGACGTACGCCTACGCGATCAGCCGCCGTCACCTCAAGGGGCGCAACGCGTTCATCGGCATCGCGGTGTTCACCATGTTCTTCGGCGGTGGCCTGATCCCGAACTACATCCTCGTCGCGGACGTCCTGGGCATGCGGAACACGATGTGGGCCGTCGTGCTGCCGGGCGCGATCTCCGTCTTCAACCTGCTCGTCATGAAGTCGTTCTTCGAGAACTTCCCGACGGAGCTCGAGGAAGCGGCCGCGATCGACGGGCTGTCGACGTACGGGATCTTCGGCCGCATCGTGCTGCCGCTGTCCAAGGCGGTCATCGCGACCATGACGCTCTTCTACGCGGTGGGCATCTGGAACTCGTGGTTCGGCGCGTTCCTGTACCTCGACAAGAAGGAGCTCTTCCCCGTCACCGTCTACCTGCGCAACCTCATCGCCGCGGCGACCGGGCCCGGCTCGCAGGAGGCGGTCCAGATCGGCTCGAACATCCAGTCCGTGACGATGCTGCTCACCGTCCTGCCCATCGTCTGCCTGTACCCGTTCGTGCAGAAGTACTTCGTCTCCGGCGTGATGCTCGGCTCCGTCAAGGGCTGAGCCGCCACGCGCCACCCGCACCACCCCACCGCACCACCCGCACCACCCCACCGCACCACCCGCACCTCAGCGACGTCAGAGCGACGAAGCTCGAACCCGAGGAGAGAGATGAGAACGATCCGGATCCCGGCCGCCACGGTGGCGACCGCGACCACCCTGGCCCTGGTCCTGACCGCGTGCAGCGGCGGGGGTGGCGACACGCCCGACCCCGAGGAGGGGGGTGGCGCCGTCACGATCGACGCCGAGCACTCCGTCGGCGCCATGGAGGACTTCGAGGTCGGCACGACCTTCAAGGCCACGGAGCCGGTCGACTTCTCGCTGATGTACCGCGACCACCCGAACTACCCGGTGAAGGAGGACTGGTCGATCTTCCAGAACCTGGAGGCCAACCAGAACGTCACCTTCACGCGGACCGACGTCCCGCTGGCCGACTGGGACAACAAGAAGGCGCTGCTCATCGGCGCCGGCGACGCCTCCGACCTCATCCCGGTGACCTACCCCGGCCAGGAGGTCCAGTTCGTCTCCGGCGGGGCGATCCTGCCCGTCTCCGACTACCTCGAGTACCTCCCGAACTTCGCCGACAAGGTGGAGAAGTGGGGCCTCGGCGAGGAGCTCGACGCCAAGCGCCAGGCGGACGGCAAGTACTACCTCCTCCCGGGCCTGCGCGAGATCCCCGACGTGCAGTACTCGGTCGTCGTCAACGACGACCTGTTCCAGAAGGCCGGCATCACCGAGGAGCCGGAGACCTGGGACGAGTTCGCGGAGCAGCTCGCCGCGGTCAAGGCCGCGAACCCCGAGCTGTCGTACGCGATGACCGACCGCTGGACCGACACGCAGCCGCTCGGCGCGATGCTCCAGTACATCGCCCCGAACTACGGCACGGAGGGCGGCTGGGGCTACTCCAACACGTGGTTCGACGAGGAGTCCGGCGAGTTCCAGCTCACCGGCACGACCGACGCGTACAAGGACATGATCACGTACGTCGCCGGCCTGACCTCCGACGGCCTGCTCGACCCCGAGATCACGCAGAACGACGACCAGGCGATCCAGAAGTTCGTCAACGGCGAGGCCGCCGCGATCTCCGGCAACACGCAGGAGATCACGGCCTACCGCAGCAAGCTGGCGGAGGCGGGCAAGGACGTCACGCTGCGCATGATCGTGCTGCCCGACGGGCCGTTCGGCGGGATGCTCGCCGGGAGCCGGCTGTCGTCCGGCCTCATGATCTCGAGCGAGGCGGCCGAGAAGCCGTACTTCAAGGCCCTGCTCCAGTTCGTCGACTGGCTGTACTACTCCGACGAGGGCATCGAGTTCGCCCAGTGGGGCGTCGAGGGCGAGACGTACACGAACGAGGGCGGCACGCGCACGCTCCCGGCCGACATCGGCTGGAACGCGCTCAACCCCGACGCGCCGAAGAAGCTCAACGCCGACTTCGGGTACAGCAACGGCGTGTTCCTGCTCGCCAACGGCTCCTCGAAGGAGCTGCTCCAGTCCGTCATGACGGACGAGACGAAGGCGTGGACCGACGCCGTGCTCGAGCGCAAGGAGATGCTGCCGGTCAAGCCGGCCGCGAGCCTCGACGAGCTCGAGCTCGAGCAGACGTCGCTCCTGGACACGCAGATCAAGGACGCCGTGATGGCGGCGACCGCGGGCTTCGTCACCGGTCAGCGCCCGCTGAGCGAGTGGGACGCCTACGTGTCCGAGATCGACGGGCTCGGCGGCACGCAGCTCATCGACACCTACAACGCGGCGCTCACCCGCTCCGCGGGCTGACGTCCTCCGGCGGGTGCCCCTGGCACCCGCCACCACGGCCCCGCCGTCGCCCGGTCGCCCCACCGGGCGACGGCGGTCCGCCGCCCGCAGCACCCACCGCACCACCCCTCCCCGCAGGAGCATCACCCGTGACACCCACCGTCGTCCCGTCCGAGCCCGTCGCCGTCCTGTCCGACGCGTGGCGCACGTGCGTGGGCACGGGCCGGTTCAACCTCGCGCTGCGCCAGGACTACCAGGAGTCGCTCGCCCTCGCGCAGGCCGAGATCGGCTTCCGGTACATCCGCGGCCACGGCCTGCTGTCCGACGACGTCGGGGTCCACCGCCCGTACGACGTCGCGGGGCACCAGGGCACCCGGTACGCCTTCACCTACGTCGACCAGGTCGTCGACGCCTACCTCGCGCTCGGGGTCAGGCCGTTCCTCGAGCTCGGGTTCATGCCGTCCGGCCTCGCGTCGGGCGACCAGACGGTGTTCTGGTGGAAGGGCAACGTCACGCCGCCGCGCGACCACCGCGAGTGGGCCGCCCTCGTGACCGCGGTGCTGCGCCACCTGGTCGACCGCTACGGGATCGACGAGGTCCGGACGTGGCCGGTCGAGGTGTGGAACGAGCCCAACCTCGTGAACTTCTGGGAGGGCGCCGACCAGGAGGCCTACCTCCGCCTGTACGAGGCGACCGCGCACGCCGTGAAGGACGTCGACGCCGACCTCCAGGTGGGCGGCCCGGCGATCTCGCCCGGCGCCGACGACTGGTGGGCGCCGTTCGCCGACGCCGTCGCCGCCCGCGACCTGCCGTGCGGCTTCGTGTCCTTCCACGCGTACACGACCGGCCCCGCGCAGCACGTCCCGTTCGGCGTCTACCAGACCCTGCGCCACCCGACCGACCTGCTCGACCAGTTCGCGCGCCCGCGCGAGCTCCTCGCCGGGACCCGGCTGGAGGGGCTGCCCGCGCACGTCACCGAGTTCAACACGAGCTACCGCCCCGACAACCCGGTGCACGACACCGCGTACAACGCGGCCGCCCTCGCGCCCGTGCTCGCCGCCGGCGGCGACGTGGTGGACTCGTTCTCCTACTGGACGTTCTGCGACGTCTTCGAGGAGGAGAACATCCCCACCGCGATCTTCCACGGCGGGTTCGGCATGCTCGCCCACCGCCAGGTGCGCAAGCCCACCTACCACCTCTACACGTTCATGGCGCGCATGGGCCCCGACGTGCTCGCGCGCGGCGCCGACCACCTCGTGACGCGCGACGCGGGGGGCCGGGTCACCGTGCTCGCGTGGCAGCCCGTCGGCGGGACCGACGACCCGGCCGAGCCCGAGCGGCACGAGCTGCGGCTCTCCGTCCCCGTCGGGGCGCCGGGTGGCGGTGGCGCCCCGCAGCGCGCGTCCGCGCACCGCAGCGTCGTGAACGAGACCGACGGCAACGCGTTCACCGCGTGGCAGCACCTCGGCCGCCCCGCGTCGCCGACGGCGCGCCAGCTCGACCTCCTCCACGAGGCCGCGGAACCCGCCCGCTCGACCACGTCCCTCCCCGTCGTGGACGGCCGCGTGGACCTCGCGCTCACGCTCGCGCGGCACGAGGTGACGCTCGTCGAGATCGACCCCGTCCGCGACGAGACGCCCGCGTGGCTCGACGACGACCGGATCCTCGGCCGGACCATCGGCCGGGAGAGCGCACGGTGAGCGACGTGTCCCGGCCCGCTCCGCCGTCTGGCACGGGGAGGAGCACGGGATCGCCGCTGCCGGGCGCGCTCGGCCAGGGGACGCTCGGGCGCGCGACGGCGCTCGTCTACTGGTACGTCGTCGTCACGGCCTTGCTCGCGCTCGCGGCGCTGCCGACGCTCGCCCTGCTCCTGCTGCTCGACCGCGCGGCGTCCAACGTGCCGCTCGCGGCGCTCGCGGCCCTCCCGCTCGGACCCGCGCTGTCCGCCGCCCTGTACGCCGTCCGGGCGCGCGAGTCCGACGACGAGGTCGCGCCCGCCCGCACCTTCGTGCGCGGCTACCGCCGCGGGGCGCTCGACGCGCTGCGCGTGTGGGCGCCCGCACTCGGGGTGCTCGCGGTCGTCGGGGTCGTGCTCGCGAACGCCTCGGCCGCCGGCGTCGGCCCGACGTACGCGGCCGTGCTCGTCGTGATCGCGGTGCTCGCGCTCGTGTGGGGGCTGCACGCGGTCGCGATCGCGACCCTCTTCTCGTTCCGCACGCGCGACGTCGCCCGCCTCGCCGCCCACTACCTCGGCCGGATGCCGCTCGTGAGCCTCGGCGTCGTCTCGTTGCTCGTCGCCGCGGCCGGCGTCGCCTGGTTCGCGACTGACGGCGTCCTCGCCCTCGTCGGCGGCGTGTGGGTGTGGTGCTGGTACCGCAACGACCGGCGGATGCTCGACGACGTCCGCGCCCGCTTCACGTCCGTCTGACCCCCGACCCGTCCACCCGAGGAGCCGTCCCCGTCATGACCCCCGCCCGTCTGCCCGCGACCGAGAAGATCCTCTACGGGGGCGACTACAACCCCGAGCAGTGGCCCCGCGCCGTGTGGGAGGACGACTACGCCGCGTTCGACGAGGCGTCGATCGACACGGTGACGCTCGCCGTCTTCGGGTGGTCGTACCTCCAGCCCGCCGAGGACACCTACGACTTCACGCGCCTCGACGAGATCGTGGCGCGCGCGGTCGAGGGCGGGCGCCAGATCGTGCTCGCGACGTCGACCGGGGCGCTGCCCCCGTGGCTCGCGCACGCCTACCCCGAGGTGAACCGGACCGACTTCGAGGGCCGCGCGCACGCGTACGGGCAGCGGCACAACGCGTGCCCCAGCTCGCCCGTCTACCGCCGCCTGTCCGCCGAGCTCGCGGGCCGCATCGCCGAGCGCTACGCCGGCACGCCCGGCCTCGTCGCGTGGCACGTGGGCAACGAGTACGGCGGGTACGACGGCGGCTGCTGGTGCGAGCGCTGCGCCGTCGCCTTCCGCGGGTGGCTGCGTGAGCGGTACGGCACCATCGAGCGGCTCAACGAGGCGTGGAACGCGACGTTCTGGTCGCACCTCTTCTCCGACTGGGACCAGGTCGTGCCGCCGAACAAGCTCACCGAGCACTGGCGCGGGCCCGACCACACCGCGTTCCAGGGCATCACGCTCGACTACCGCCGCTTCATGACCGACGCGATGCGGCAGAACTTCCGCGACGAGAAGGCCCGCATCCGCGAGCACGACGCGACGACGCCCGTCACGACGAACTTCATGGGCATGTTCCGGCCCCTCGACTACCACCGCTGGGCGGACGACCTCGACTTCGCGTCGTGGGACAACTACCCGCCCGGGCAGCGCGAGCACGCGCGCATGGCGCTCGCGCACGACCTCATGCGCGGGCTCAAGGACGGCGCGCCGTTCTGGGTCATGGAGCAGACGCCGACCATCACCGCCTCGCGCGACGTCAACCCCGTGAAGCGCCCGGGCGTGCTGCGCCTGTGGTCGTGGCAGGCCGTCGCGCACGGCGCCGACGCCGTCCTCTACTTCCAGATGCGGCAGTCCAAGGGCGCGTGCGAGAAGTACCACGGCGCCATGCTGGACCACGCGGGCCGGCGCGACACGCGCAGCTTCCGCGAGATCGCCGCTCTCGGCGGCGAGCTGCGCGGTCTCGGCGACGCCGTCCTCGGCGCCCGGACCCCGGCGCGCGTCGCGCTGCTGTTCGACTGGGACTCGTGGTGGGCCGCCGAGATGACGGACGGCTTCAATCGTCACGCGCGCTACGTCGACACGGTGCTCGCGTACTACCGCGCGCTCTGGCAGGCGAACGCCGACGTGGACGTCGTGCCCGTGACCGCCGACCTGTCGCGGTACGACGTCGTCGTCGCGCCCATGCTGCACCTGCTGAAGGGCGACGTCGCCGCGCGTCTGGAGGGCGTGGCCGCGAGGGGCGGCACCGTGCTGTCGTCGTTCTGGGCAGGCCGGGTCGACGAGGACGACAACGCGTTCCTCCTGGACGCGCCCGGTCCGCTCGGCCCGCTGTTCGGGATCCGTGTCGAGGAGACGGACTCCGCCGAGCCGGGCGTCGTGAACCCGGTCGCGCTGCACGACCCCGACCTCGACGACGTCGCCGGTGCCGCCGGGACGCCGGGCAGCGGGGAGGCGCCGCTCGTCGTGGGCGGCGAGCTCGTGTTCGAGGTCCTGGTGCCGCAGGGCGCCGAGGTCGTCGGGACGTACGGCGCCGAGTTCTACGCCGGCGCCCCGGCCGTGACGCGGCACCGCGTCGGGGGGACCGACGGCGTCCCCGGCGAGGCCTGGTACGTCGCGACCGCGCTCGACGAGCCGGGTGTCTCGTGGGTCGTGCGCCGCGTGCTCGACCGGCACGGCCTCGTCGGCCCGTACGCCGACGTCCCCGACCTCGAGCTCGCCGTGCGCGAGCGCGACGGCGACCGCACGGCCTTCGTCCTCAACCACGCCCAGGAGACCGTCGAGGTCGCGGCGCACGCGGCGGGCACCGACCTCCTCACCGGCCGCCGGATTGAGCACGGCGAGCCGCTCCGCCTCGCCCCGACCGACGTCGTCGTGCTGCGGGAGGACCGCTCATAGTCAATGCCTGAAGTGCGCCCGCAGCGCAATACCCACGCGCCTATGCAATTAGCCGCCGGGTTGTGTACTCGCATCCCTAAGGAGTGAGGGGGTCAAACGGTTCCTTCTTTGCGGCGATGTCATCCAGTGTTGTTCGATCCCCTGGATGAACTTCGGCCGCACTAGCTTTGCGCGAGAGCGGCCCTCAATTGCGCGCGCAACGAGGCCCTCCATCATTTCATGACCCACGCGGCTCGTGTCTAGCATGTCCGAGAGGTCCCCGAGTTCAAACGTCCCATTCCCGAGGTGTGGGGTGCTATACAATCCAAGATGTCTCGCGAGACGATCGCGATCCGCGATGTTCCAGAATGTACCGGCAGAGCGTTGGAATACATCGAACACTAGGAACCAATCCGGCAAGGCGTCGTACCTAACGCTGTGCGTAATCGCGCACCACTCACCGAAAAGGATGAGGTCCTTCCCCAGTGCCCGGGCGATCCTCTCCGCGCGCGGGGTAACCCAAGTTGCTAGTCCATGGAAGTGCTTTCCGCCAGGCGCGACATAACTTCCCCTCGCTTGAAAGCGAAGGGCTTCGCCGTCGAACGAGATTCCGAGATTCTCGCCGTCAACCTTTTCCTCCACGTGCAACCTCTGTCGCAGAAATGCAGCGCGTTCGGAAGCGGTAAGGACCTTGTCCCGGCGAACATCTACACCCTCGGGTTCGGCTAGGTATGGGGTGTGGGGAAATCGAAAGAACTCGCTCATGGCGCTTTGTGGCCAAATTTGGCCTCGTACGCCCTGCGGATCGATGGCTCGTGCGCGAATATCACCACAACACCGTGTCTGGCGAGCACGCTCGCCCAGTTCAGCCATTTGGTGTCTGTCGCCTGAACTACTGGCACTCCCGCGACCTTTGCGGCAGCGACGAACTTGCGGTCCGAAGGGTCGATCTCCGCGTCGTCGCCCCCAAGGGCGCCATACGAATTCTCCGCGGATGTGTCCGGCTGAATGTCTGGGCGCGTCGCCTCTTCCCATGTGAACCGGGAATCATGCACGTATCTCACGAATGCGTCCCCGAGTGAAGGTTGTCCACTCAAGCTGAGTTGGTGCAAGTACTCGCTGACGATCTCCCCGTCCAGATCGGTAACGATCCTCATCCTCTGCTCGAGAATCTCCTCGATAATCTGCTCACAAGCGTCTAGGAGCTCGGGTGGGTGGCCATCAACCAGTTTGGTTACGAGAGGAACGTTGGTGTCGATGACTCGGGTCACAGTGCAGACTGCCTTTCACGACGCCGCTCCCGGGCTCGCCGAGATTGAGCGATAAGATCCTCTGCGGAGTTGCCGAAGAAGTTGTCTGGCCAATTGTGGACATTGCCATAGGCGTCCAGCTCGAGCGGCTCAATCCGCGATCCGGACCTTCCGGTGTTTACCACATAGCATCGGACCATGCCCGGATCAATCTCTTCCTCAGCAATACGACGCAAAAGTCGGCGGAGCAGATGTTCTGAGTGCGATTCGACAATTAGTTGGGTGTTGCGGGGTTCTCCGTGCTCGCGCATCTTGATGGCCTCGATAAAGAGGTCAGCTAACCCGGCCTGCACTGAAGGGTGGAGGTGGATCTCTGGCTGCTCCATGATCACAGACGAGCCCGGCGCCGAGTAAAATGCTTCGACTATGACAGGGAGCACCTGCGACACGCCGAATCCAACGTCGGTGAGTAGGACCTCTCGCGAACTTCCAGGTGCTTTTACGCGAACCTCGTACTCATCACGCCCAACGCCAATAGGGGCGACTGAGAAGGAGTCAATCACTCCGAGAGTTTTGAGCCAACGCGCGACGACGGCTTGCAAAGGTTCGTAACGCATCCGGGGCCGACGATTGAAGCGGCGGTCACGACCAGCGAGAAGAGCCTCAACGGTACGCTCGCCTCGCCAACCCACGTGTCCGACTTCTTCTCCGGACCAGCGATAGAGCCTGCCAGGTTTTTCGCGTAGTGGGCCCAGGTAGTTTATCGACGAGAGCTGCTCTTCGAGTGCGAGCGTGAGGTCGGGCGCAAAATCAAGATGCTGGTAGCGCGTCGCGAGGTCATCCGGAAAGGCGTGGAATTGCGATGGGGGAGAAACTGGCCACTTTCGTCCGAGTGTCCGAACGAGTTCGACCCCCTGTGCTTTCATGCGGTACTTTCCGGCGGAGTCTCTTTCGCTTCCAAGGAGGAGAGTGTCGTTCGAGTCCGTTTGAAGCGTATACATGTATTCGTCCACGCGGACACGCGGGGGTGCCTCGCCAACCGCACTCATTTTGCATTGGAAGGACATTTCGCGACCTTCGAACCACTCATCGTGTCGTGCGTCGTAGATCGAGAGGTCCTCTATCCGCTTCCAGCCGAGTTCGAATTCCAAGGGCGTAGAGGTGTTTGGGTCGCGCAAAAGGTCGGAATAGCTGCCGAGGTCCACGGGTGTGCTGTCGTCACCTGTGTGAAGTACTCTTTTACGATCCGGTGACGCCACTGTCTGGCGGAGCATTAGCAAGAACTGGTGGAGACTTGACTTTCCCGAGGAGTTTGAGCCGAATAGTATGGTTAGTGGCGCGAGTTCGATGCGTCCTGTGTCTCGCCAAGCTTTGAAGTTCTTGATCCGCAGTTCGGTAAGCAAGGCTCGTCCTCTCGGATGGTGTTCGGCGCTACGATACTCCGTCTCGCCGCCTCCTTGCTTGATTTCGGCCGTTGTTGTCATGGGAACGACGGTCGTCTTGCGCGCGCCCTCTGCACGACACTGCCTCGCGACACGTTTCGTTCTATGGCTTGACGTCCAGCTGCCATCCGGCGCCTCTGGCCTGTTTCGGAAGTGGGACTGGCTGCCGTCCTGGCTGTCTGAGCGACCGCCGTGCTGCCCCGACACCGAGGACGGCGACTACGTCGAGTTCCCGACCACGTCGAGATCCTGGGCCTGCACGCGAAGCTGAGAACCACGACCGACACGCTCTTCGTGGTCTACCCCGGCGACGAGGACATCGACAGGTCGATCTCAGTCCACGCCCGCCCTGGAGCACTCGGGGGCTACGAGATTGGGCACCGCGACGCCGCCACCGACGAGCACACCCGCGACTACTGAGCTAGACCACGCCACCATCACGACCCAGGTCTTGGAAGCGCTAGTCCACCGCTGACCACTTCCGAAACAGACTCTAGGTCGATCTCGCGGGAGGAAGGTCCGCCAGGCGGCGTTGCAGGAGGCGGCGGTCGCCCTCGCGGTCCACGAGCGCGAGTGCGCGGTGCAGGTCGGCGGCGGCGTCCGCGGGGCGTCCGGCGCGCTCGAGCAGCTCGGCGCGCACCGCGGGCAGCAGGTGGTATCCCGCGAGCGCGGGCTCGGCGGCGACGGCGCCGACCGCGGCGAGGCCGGCGTCCGCCCCGCGCACCTCGGCGACGGCGACCGCACGGTTGAGCGCGACGACCGGCGAGCCGGTGAGGTCGAGCAGCACGTCGTACAGGCCGAGGATCTGGGGCCAGTCGGTCGCGTCGGCGTCGGAAGCCTCGTCGTGCAGCGCCGCGACGGCGGCCTGCACCTGGTACGGCCCGGGGCGCCCGACGGCGAGCGCCGCCTCGAGCTCGGCCACGCCCTCGGCGATCTCCTCGTGCCGCCAGCGCGCGCGGTCCTGCTCGGCGAGGGTGCGCGTCGCGCCGTCCGGGCCGACGCGCACGTCCCGGCGCGCGTGCTGGAGCAGGAGCAGGGCGAGCAGGCCACGTGCCTCGGGCTCGTCGTCGAGCAGCCGTGCGGCGAGGCGCGCGAGCCGGACGGCGACGTCGGCGAGCGCGCGCCGCTCGGCAGATCCCTCGACCACGTCGGCGGGCTCCGCCCAGGCGTCGTAGCCCTCCGTGAAGAGCACGTACAGGACGGCGAGGACGCCGTCGACGCGCTCCGCCCGGAGCGAGGCGGGCGGCACCCGGAACGTGATCCCGGTCGCGCGGATGCGGCGCTTGGCTCGGACGAGGCGCTGCGCCATCGTCGCCTCGGGGACGAGGAAGGCCCGCGCGACCTGCGCCGTCGTCATGCCGGTCAGCGACCGCAGGGTGAGGGCGACCCGCGCCTCGGCGGGCAGGGCCGGGTGGCAGCACGTGAACAGCAGTCGCAGGAGGTCGCCGTCGGGGTCGTCCGGCTCCCACGCGTCGTCGTCGAGGCCGACGGCGACCTGCTCGACCACGGGGTCGGCGGCGGGATTGCCGGCCCGCGGCCCCGGGTCGACGCGCTCGCCCAGCCGGCCGGACGCGGCGACGCGTTCCGCCTCGACCCGGCGCCGTCGCAGGACGTCGATCGCGTGCCGGCGGGCCGTCGTCGTGAGCCAGGCGCCGGGACGTTCCGGGACGCCGTCGCGGCCCCACGTGCGCAGCGCGGTCGCGAACGCCTCCTGCGCCGACTCCTCGGCCAGGTCGAGGTCGCCCGTGCTGCGCGCGACAGCGCCGAGGACGCGTCCCCACTCGGTGCGGAACGCGTCCTCGACGGCGCGGCTCGGGTCCGTCACGACCGACAGGTCAGGGCCTGTCGAGGTCGAGCGGCCACGCAGGGTGCAGCTCGATCGCGCCGCCGTACGCCATGGGGTGCTCGGACGCGATGGCGATCGCGGTGTCCAGGTCGGGCGCCTCGAGGACGTCGAACCCGGCGATCGTCTCCTTGGTCTCGGAGAACGGGCCGTCGGTGACGAGGACCTTGCCGCCGCGCACCCGCACGCCGACGGCGTCCTCCGCCGGTCGCAGCCGGTCGCCGATCACCGCGGCGCCGCTGCCGTAGTGCCGTCCGACCCACTCCTCGATCGGCGGGGCCGCCTCGAACTCCTCGGGTCGCAGGTCGGGGTCGTGCGGCGTGCCGAGCACGAGCATCAGGTAGCGCATCAGAGGTCCTCCGCCCTCGTCGTCGCGGGCCGGCGGAGCGCCGTCGGCCCGTAGAGCACCACGTCGGCGACGTCGATCCCGTCGCCGACGCTGCGCCGTCCGTCACGGTAGCGCGCGAGGTCCGGCGGCTGCTCCCGGTTCGCCGCGAGGATCGTCTGCAGAAAGGTCATCGTGCCTCCTCCGTCGGTGCGGCCCGTGCGGCCGCTCACCCAGACGACGAAGCCCGGGCGGCGAGATCGACACGACGCGGCGACGAGTTCTGGGAATCCGTCGGGGCGGCGGCAGGGCGGGGCGGCAAGGTCCCGCGAGATCGACCCGAGCGTTCTAGATCGACCCTCGGAGGGCCGATCTGGAGACGGGCGGGTCGATCTCGCGTCAGGAGAACGTCGCGGCGTGGGCCGCCGGGACGACGAGCGTCGACAGGCTCGGGTGCCACAGCGGCGTCGTGTGCCAGGCGAGGGTCAGGCGCTCCCCGGGGCGGCCCGTCGCGACGAGGCGGTGCGGCGACGTCGGGAGCACCACGTGCACCTCGACGGTGCCGTCGGGCAGCGCGCGGCCGCGCGTCGAGACGACGAGCACGGGGTCGACGACGGGCCCCGCGGCAGGGCCGGAGCCCTCGGCGGCGTGGGGCCAGGGCAGGACGCGCGTCGTCCAGCGGTCTTCGGCGACGGGGACCGGCTGTCCACCGACGTCGAGGCGCCAGGTGTACGGGGACCCGGCCCGGACGGCGTGGAGCGTCCACGGCACCGGGCTGATCACGTCCTGCGGCGTCGGTTGCGGGTCGAGCTCCTGGCCGACGACGCCCGGCCACGCGTCGAGCGTCGCGAGCCTGTCGGCGAGGCGCGCCGCGGCGGCGGGGTCGGGCGGCAGCGGGGTGCTGCCGTCGCTCGCGCGTTCGACGAACGCCCAGATCGCGTCGAGGGTCGACTGCGCGTCGCGGGTCGCGCCGCGGTAGCCGATCGCGAGCCCGCGCTCGGGGACGGCGATCGCGAACTGCCCGTACGCGCCGTCGGCCCGGAACCCGTGCCGGCTCGTCCACACCTGGTAGCCGTAGCCGCGCGACCAGTCCGGCGGCTCCCCGCCGGCCACCCCGGGGGCGCCGCCGTGCTCCGCCGTGTCCGACCAAGGCTCGCGCATCGCGGCCAGCCACGTGGGCGGGATCACGGTGACGCCCGCGTACCGGCCGCCGTCGGCCATCGCGACGGCGAGGCGCGCCAGCTCGGTGGTCGTCACGTGCAGCCCCGAGAAGCCCTGGTCGAGTCCGTCGATCTCGACCCACCACGGGTGCGTGATTTCGAGCGGATCGAGCACGCGCGGGCGCAGGTAGGCGAGCAGGCGCTCACCGGTCACGGCGGTGACGACCGAGGACAGCGCGCGCGACGCGGGCGAGCTGTACGCGAAGTGCGTGCCCGGGGCGTGCTCCGGCGGGGTGGCGAGCAGGCGGGGGAGGTCGAACCCGATCTCGGCGAGCTGGCCGGACGTGTGACCGGTGCTCATCGTCAGCAGGTGCCGCACGGTGAGGCCGGAGGGGTCGGGCAGGCCGAGCACCTCCCCGACGCGGTCGTCGACCGTGAGGCGCCCCTCGGCCACGAGGTGCCCGACGGCGAGCGCGGTGAACGTCTTCGAGACGGAGTAGACGAGACCGGGTAGCGGCGCGTCGTGCGGCGCCCAGGCCGCCTCGACCACCGGGATGCCGTCGCGCGCGACGACGAGGCCGTGCGGGTCGAGCCCGCCGCCCTCGAGCGCGTCGAGCAGGTCGAGGACCGCGGCGGACGGGATGCCGTGCGCCTCGGGGCAGGGCGCCGGCGCGGCGGGCCCGGTGGGGGACGCCGTCGCGGTCTCGGTCACGGGGTGCTCGGTCACGTGCTCAGTAGATCGTGCGGCCGTGCGCGTCGGCCACGCCGGACGCGCGCAGGAAGTAGGTGCACACCTGGTCGCGCCACTCGCGGGCGGAGCGGAGCTGCTCCGCGAGGCGCTCGGTGACCCGCTCGAACACCGCGTCGTCGACCGCGCCGCGCAGTCCCTGCCACGTGCGCACGTACTCCTCGACGCGCTCGACGCCGGCGAAGTGGGTGTCGTACACGTGCTGGACGACGGTCGTGCCGTCGTGCAGCACGTGCCCGTACGGCACGTGGTGGAAGAAGAGCAGCAGCTCGTCGGGGCACGTGTCGAGCGACTCGTAGACGTCGCGCCACGGTGCGGGGTACTGGCCGATGTAGCCGGTGCCGGTCGCGCGCGTGCGGTCGACCCCGATGCCGTCGCGGTCGGCGAAGTGGTACGTGCCCCACGGCGAGTACTCGTAGCCGTCGACCGACGGCCCGTAGTGGTGCCCCGGGTTCACCATGAAGCCCACGCCGAGCGGCGCGGTGTACGCCTCGTAGGTGCGCCACGAGTCGTCGAGGACGGCGTGGACCCCCGCCCGGACGTCGGGGTCGACGGTGCGGTCGGCGCTCGCGGACGACGGGGACGCGAACGTCAGCGCGACCCACTCGTCGAGGACGGCGGTCGGGTCGAGCGTCGGGTCCCACGCGAGGCGGCCGAACGCGTAGAGGTTCGCCTGCGCGAGCGGGTGGCCCGTCCAGAACGCGTCGTCGCCGACGTTGGACACCGCGGCGATCCCGCCGCCCCGCGCGGCTGCCACCTGGGGCGAGGCCCCCGGGCCCGCGCCCCCGACGACGTCGGACACCGTGGGGGAGCCGTCGTCGCCCTCGACCGGGCCCCACGGCCGGAACCGCAGGATCTCGCTCCACCACGGGCCCAGGTAGCACGCGTGGCGCTGCTGGCCCGTGTACTCCTGCGTCACCTGGAGCTCGACGGCGAGGCGCGTGCGCGGCATCGCGGCGAGCACGGGGGACACGGGCTCGCGCGTCTGGAAGTCCATCGGGCCGTGCTTGACCTGCACCACGACGTTCTCGTCGAACCGCCCGTCGAGCGGCGCGAAGTGGTCGTAGGCGGCGCGCGCCCGGTCGGTCGAGCGGTCACGCCAGTCCTGCGTGTGGTTGTAGACGAACGCGCGCCAGTGCACCGTGCCGCCGTGCGGGGCGAGGGCGCGCGCGAGGAGGTTGGCGCCGTCGGCGTGGTCGCGCCCGTACGCGAACGGCCCCGGCTGCCCCTCGGAGTCCGCCTTGACGACGAACCCGCCGAAGTCGGGGATCGCCGCGTACACGCGCGCGACGGCGTCCGCCCACCACGCCCGGACGCCCGGGTCCAGCGGGTCCGACGTCGGGAGCCCGCCGAGCACGATCGGCGACGCGAAGCTCACGGACAGGTGCACCCGGATGCCCCACGGCCGGAACGCGGCGGCGACGCGCGCGACGTCGGGCAGGCCGTCGGTGAGCAGCCGCGCCTCGCGCGCGTGCACGTTGACGTTGTTGATCGCGACGCGGTTCACGCCCGTCGCCGCGAGCAGGCGCGCGTACTGCTCGACGCGCGACAGGTCCTCGCGCACGTGCCCGTCCGCGTAGAAGATCGAGCCGCCCGAGTACCCGCGCTCGACCTGGCCCATGACCGGGTGGACGTCCACGTTGTCCCAGTGGTCGAGCATGCGCAGCGCGTGCGCGGGCTCGTGGCGAGCGTCCGGGTGGCCGGCGGCGTCCGTCGTCCCGGAGCGCACGACGTGGAACCACGCGTGGAGGAGCGCGGCGTCGTCGTCCGCCGCGACGTCCAGGCGGCCGTCTCGGTGCGCGACGACGAACCCCTCGCCGCCGGGGACGGCGCCGGTGTCGCGCAGGACGAGGTCGGCGTCGCCGTCGACGAGGGTCGCGCCCGCACGGCGGGCCTCGCCGCGGACGGTCTCGGCGAGCGGGCCGTCGCCCGCGACGAGCACGGTGCGGCCGTGCAGGAAGGCGGTCGCGGCGTCGGGCAGCCAGGCGGGGTGCACGGACGGGTGGTCCGGGGTGGTCACGGGTCTCTCCTGGGGGAACGGTCTGAGCGTGAGTGCGTGAAATCGTCGCGAGATCGGGCCGCCGCGGCGACTACTTCATGCACTCAACGGCGGGTAGGACGCCTGGGGCAGGTGGTAGGCGAGGTCGACGGCGGTCTCGAGCGCCTCGTCGAGGTCGAGCCGGTGCTCGGCGACGAGGCGGGCGAGGTGGCCGGCGTCGATCCGGCGTGCGAGGTCGTGGCGGGCCGGGATGGAGCAGAACGCGCGCGTGTCGTCGACGAACCCGCTCGTGTTGTAGAAGCCCGCGGAGTCGGTCGCGGCCTCACGGAAGCGACGCATGCCGTCAGGGGTGTCGAGGAACCACCACGGGGCGCCGAGCCGCAGCGCCGGGTAGACGCCCGCGAGGGGAGCGAGCTCGCGCGAGAAGGTGTCCTCGTCGACGGTGAACGCGATCATCCGGAAGCCGGGGTGGTGCCCGAACGCCTCGAGGACGGGGCGCAGCGCGCGCACGTACTCGGTGCGCTCGGGGATGTCGTAGCCCTTGTCGGGACCGTAGGCCTGCGCGACGCCGGCGCAGTGGTCGCGCAGGACGCCGGGGTGGAGCTGCAGGACGAGCCCGTCCTCGGCCGACATCGCGGCCATCTGGAACAGCATGTGCGCGGAGAACGCCCGCGCGTCGGCCGTCGTGGCCTCGCCGCGCAGCGCGCGGTCGAGGATGCGGGCGGCGTCGGCGTCGTCGAGAGGAGTGGTGTCGGCGGTCAGGTGGCCGTGGTCGGTCGCGCGGGCGCCGGCGGCGACGAACGCGGCGCGGCGTGCGCGCAGCGCGTCGAGGTAGGAGCGATAGTCGACGACGTCCGTGCCCGCCGCGGCACCGAGCTCGGCGACCTGCGTCGCCCAGTCGGCGCGGTCGAGGTGCAGGAGCGGGTCGGGGCGGAACGTGGGCACGACGCGCTCGCCCCAGCCGTCCGCGGCGAGGCGCGCGTGGTCGGCGAGCGGGGACTGCGCGGGGTCGGTCGTGGCGAGGAGCTCGAGGCCGAACCGCTCGAACAGCGCGCGCGGACGGTACTCGGGACGCGCGAGCCGGTCGACCAGGTGGTCGTACAGCGCATCCGCGGTCTCGGCCGACGGCTTCACCGGGGCGCCGAAGACCTCGACGAGCGCGTGCTCCGTCCAGTACCGCGTCGGGGTGCCGCGGAACAGGTGCCACCCGGCGCAGAACCGGCGCCAGATCTCGCGCGGGTCCGTCTCGGCGGGGGCGGTGCCGTCGGGGGCGCCGGGCACGGGCGCGACCCCGAGGTCCTGGACGCCGCGCACGCCCGGCGACCCGTGCGGTGACGTGCTCTGGGCGACGAGCATGCGCACGAGGTAGTGGTCGGGCGTGACGAACAGCGCGGCGGGGTCGCCGAACGGGGTGTCGTCGGCGAACAGCGCGACGTCGACGTGGCCGTGCATCGAGACGATCGGCAGGTCGCGCGTCGCGGCGTAGACCTCGCGGGCGAGCGGTCGGAGCACGGGGTCGGCGGGGAGCGCGCGGTCGGGGTGCAGGGACCACGGCGCCGTCGCGGTGGTCGGGTCCAGGTGGGCCGTGCTCGTCACGGGTTCCTCCAGAGGCGTCGTTGCGAACGTTTGCATCCTACGTCATCGGCGTTCCGCTGTGTCGTCGACCCCGAGCGCTACAATCGTTCGCAGCCCCGGTCTCCCCGCGGGGCCCGAGCGCCGAGGAGGCAGCCGTGGTCACCGTCCGTGACGTCGCCCGCGAGAGCGGGGTGTCGATCTCCACGGTCTCGCGGGCCCTCGCCGAGCCCGAGCGCGTCGCCCCCGAGACGCGCGACCGCGTCGTCGCGGTGGCCAACCGCCTCGGCTACCGTCCCAACCGCGCCGCGAGCGGCCTGCGCGCGGGACGCACCGGGGCCCTCGGGCTCGTGGTGCCCGACCTGGAGAACCCGTACTTCGCGTCGGTGACCAAGGGGGTGCAGGCGCGGGCGCGCCAGACGGGCCATGCCGTGTTCGTCGTCGACGCGGGGGAGGACCCCGCGCTCGAGACGGAGCTCGTGACCGGGCTGCGGTCCCAGACGGACGGGCTCGTGCTGTGCTCCCCGCGCGCGGCCGAGGCGGACCTGGAGGCCGCGCGTGACGCTCCCGTCGTGCTCGTCAACCTCCGTCACGACGGCGTCCCCTCCGTCTCCTCGGACGACGCGCACGGCGTCCTCCTCGCCGTCGAGCACCTGCGCGCGCTGGGCCACCGCCGCGTCGCCTACGTCGGCGGGCCCGACCGCTCCTGGTCCGACGCCCGTCGCCGCGCCGGGCTCGACGTCGCCCGTGAGCGCTACCCGGACGTCGAGACCGTCACCGTGGGGTCGTTCCGCCCTCGGGTCGAGGGCGGCCGCGCCGCCGCCGACCTCGTCGTCGCGTCGGGAGCGACGGCGGTCCTCGCCTACAACGACCTCGTCGCCCTCGGCCTCGTGGCACGCCTGCGCGAGCGCGGCGTCGACGTCCCGCGCGACCTCAGCGTCGTCGGGTTCGACGACACGTTCGTCGCCACCCTCGCCTCGCCCCCGCTCACCACGGTCCGCACCGACCTCGCGCGCCTCGGCGCCCGCGCCGTCGACCGCCTGGTCGCCGCGCTCGGCACGCGTCGCGGCGCCGCCGCCGACGGGTCGCACGACCCCGCGACCTCGCCCGACGACGTCCTCCCCGTCGAGCTCATGGTGCGCGACTCGACGACCCTCGCCCCCACCCGCGACCTTCCCGCGAGATAGAGCCTCCGGTCTCGGTGTAGAGCGAGCCGGGCTCTACCTCGCGACGGGAACCTCTATCTCGCGCGCCACCTGGGTTCTCCCACCGCCGACGACGAACCCGGGGCCGCCTCGTGCGCCGGGTGGCGCATGAGACAGCCCCGGGTTCGGACCGGGCCGGTCAGCCGCAGGACGGCTGGCCGTGCTCCGGGGTCGCGACGGTCTCCCGCTCGTCAGAGGTGTCGGACGGACGGGCGGTGACGGTCACGGATCCGGCCGTCGGGTCCTCGACCCCGCGGACGGCGAACGACTGGTAGGCGTTCTTGCCGGGGGCGACGTCGGTGAACGTCTTGGACCCGAACGGCGTGTCGAGGACGACGTCCAGCGGCACGGTGTCGTCGTTGAGCGCGCGCACGGCGACGTACGGCGTGCCTGCGAGGCACCGGACCTCGGCGGTCGCGGTGATCGCGACCTCCTCCTGGCCGGGCTCCTCGACGCCCGGGAGCCGCTCGATCCAGATGTTGCGGAACCGGGGGTTGAGGCCGGGGTCGCCGTGGTCCTGGAGCTTGATGTACCCCGACGTCGGTCCCTCCGCCCGGCCGTTGCCGGTCTTGCCCGTGACGGCGACGTCGTCGTGCACGACCTGCCCGTTCCACACGAGCGTGAGGCGCGCGTCCTCGGTCTTCTTGCCGTCGGGGCCGAAGCGGGCTCCACGGAACGTGATGTCGTACGTCTGCCACGTGCCCATCGGGGTCGCCGCGTTCACGTCGGGAGCCCTCTGGAGGTAGATCGCCCCGGCGTGGTCGTTCCGCGGCGGGTCGATGCCGAAGGACTCGAGCACCTGCACCTCGTAGCGCTCCTGGATGTAGACGCCGCTGTTGCCGCGTGCCTGGCCCGTGACCTCGGGCGCGTGCTCCGGCTGGTACCACTCGACGTGCATCCGGAAGTCGTCGAACTTCTCCTTGGTGCGGATGTCGCCCCCGAACGACTCGACGGACCCGCCGGCGATCGGCCACGTCGCGGGACCACCGCCGTTGACGGCTGCCCAGCGGTCGAGGTCGTCGCCGTCGAACAGGGTGATGCGCTCGGTCGGGGTGACGGTGAGGCTGTCGAGGTTGACGTGCCCGATGTCGTCGTCGTCGTGCCGGATCGTGATGGTGTTGGCGCCCTCGCGCAGGGGCACGGTCTCGACCTGGGTGGCCCAGGTGGACCACGCCACGGTGCTGTCGAACCAGACCTGCTTGAGCTTCTCGCCGTTGACGTAGAGGCTCAGGTTCCTCGGCAGCGGCGTGGGGTCGCTGTTCTGGCCGTTGGCGTAGCGGATCGCGAGGTCGTGCAGGCCGGCCTCCTCGGTGCGGACGGCGAACGTCGTCTGGGCGCCCGGCTCCCAGTTGCGGTCGACGAACCCGGAGCCCGAGTAGCCGGCGTGGTTGCTGTTCCAGCCGGCCCCGCCGCTGATGTCGGCGCCCTCGGCCTCGTAGACTGGGGGTGCGACGGAGCCGTCGGGCAGGCGCGTGAGGGTGTACCAGGCCTCGGTGCTCCACAGCTCCTGGCCGGTCTCGGACGCGAACGGGCGCGGGGAGTGGACGTTCACGACGCGCCCGGGCTTCAGCCCGTCGATCTGGAGCGTGACGGTCTTGCGGTCCTCCGACACGGTCGCGGCCGTGACGTCGAGGTCCTCCTCGTCGACCTTCGGGCCGCCGTACTGCGGGGTCGCGACGTAGCGCCACTGCGCGGCGGTGTACTTCGACGCGAGGTCCTGGGCCGTCTCCTCGGAGAGCGGCTGCGTGTACTCGATCTCGAACCCGCCCTCGACGGCGCGCATCGCGAGCATGTCGAACGCGGTGTTGTCGTCGTACGTGAGCTTCTGGAGCCCGTAGGAGAGCTTGCCCGCCTGGCCCCAGTTGCCGGACCAGCCGATGCCACCGACGTAGATCGCGCCGTCGGGCCCGACGCTCGTCCGGCTCACGCCGGACTCGAGGCCCTGCGTCATGCGGAAGACGGCGCCCTGCTCCTGGCCCGCGACGTCCTCGAGGTAGGCGCGCTGGAGGCCGCCGTACGTGACGTCGCCGATCGCGAGCTGCCCGGCGAACACGCCCTCGGTCAGCACGACCGGGTTGCTCGGCGAGTTCGAGATCTCGCTGTGCGGCATCCACAGGACCGGCTCGGTGACGGGCTGGTCGTCGTAGGGGCCATCGGGGTTGGTGAAGTGGTTGTAGAACGCGCCCTCCTCGACGCGCACCAGCTTGGAGGTCGGGATGCGGACGCCCTGGTTGTCGGTGACGTACATGCCGCCGTCGGCGCCCCAGCCGAGCCCGTTGGGGGTGCGCAGGCCGCCCGCGACGTACTCGACCTCGCCGGTCTCCTTGCTGATCTTCATGACCGAGCCGCGGTTCTCCGCGAGCTGCGGGTCGAGCGAGTTGCCGCCCGGGACCATGGCGATGCCGGTGGTGACGTAGAAGTAGCCGTCCTCGTAGAGCAGGCCGAACGCGAACTCGTGATAGTTGCCGCCGAACGGCCAGGTCGCGATCGTGTCGTAGTCGTCGGCGACCTCGTCGCCGTCGGTGTCGACGAGCGCGGTGAGGCCGTCCTTCTCGGACACGTAGATCGTGCCGTCGACGTACTTGAGGCCCATCGGCTCCGTCAGGCCCTCCGCGACCTTCGTGTAGGTCACGTCGTCGGCGCCCGTGTCTCCCTGCACGTGGTCGATCAGGTAGACCTCGCCGCGCTGCGTGAGCCGGTCGCCGCCCCACGTGGAGATCGCCAGACGGCCGTCGGGCAGCCAGTCCATGCCCGTCACCTGCGGCTGGAAGCCCTCGGGGCGCAGGTCGGTGAGCGTGTAGTCGGGGTGCACCTCGGTGAGCGGCAGGCCGTCGCCCGGGGCCTCGGTGACGCCCTCGCACTCCTTGCGGCCGGGCGAGGTGACGCGCGTGACGTCGGCGTCGGTGCTCAGCACGGAGTTCGGGACGACGACGTAGCCCGACGCGCCCGGCGGGCGCCACTCGAGCTTGAGCCGCTGGTCGAACTCGCCGTCGAAGTGGTCGATGCGCAGCGCGCGGTAGCCCGCGTCGAGCTGGATCGACCCCTCCTTCGACGTCGCGCCGTGGCGGCCGGGGTGGTCGACGACGAGCTCGTCGTCGAGCAGCAGGCGCGCACCGTCGTCGTTCGTGATCCGGAAGTCGTACGTGCCGGCCTCGGGGACGTTCAGGTACCCCGTCACCTCGGTGACGAACTTGTCGGTGAGGCCGAAGTCGGCCGCCGTGGTCCAGTCGATGGTCGGCATGATCTTGTCGACGTTGGGCGTCTGGCCGGGCTTGAGCGTGCAGTAGTCGTCGAGGATGACCTGGACGTCGAAGACGCGCAGCGTCACGCCGGGCTCCTGCGGGCGGATGTCCGCCTGCGTCGCGGCGGGTGCGACGGCGGGTGCGGCGGTCGGGACGGCGGCCTGGGCCGTGAGGACGCCGGACGGCACGGCCAGGGCGGCGAGCGCGGCGACGACGGCACGCCGTCTTCTGCGTCGGTGCCGCGGCGTGACGTGCGCGGGTGGTGCGTCGGTCGAGGGGTGTTCCATCAGCCTGCCTCTCCGTCGAGGACCGTGCGTCGGACTGCGCACAGGGCGCGCATCGGTGCGCTGTGCCGTCACTATCCGGGGGCGCGCGCGGTCCGGGCAACGAGTTGCCACTTGTTGCCCCTGGCCCGCCGGCGGGTGCGCCCGCGGGGGTGCGGTCAGGCCGGGGCGCCGGTCGAGCCGCGCTCGACGAGCTTCGCCGGGAGCAGCGTCGGCCCGGCGGCGGGCGCGGGCGCCGTGCGGAGCTGGGCCAGGAGCCGCTGGACCGCGAACGACCCGAAGTGGCGCAGCGGCGCGGCGACGGTCGTGAGGGGCGGGGTGCAGAAGTCCGAGCCGAAGATGTTGTCGAACCCGACGATGCTCAGGTCGCGCGGCACCTCGACGCCGAGCCGCCGCAGGCCCCGCATCGCGCCGATCGCGATGAGGTCGTTGTACGCGACGGCCGCGGTGGCGGGGTGCTTGAGGAGCGACTTGGCCGCAGAGAGCCCGCCGGCGAGCGTCGGGGCGAACGGGCCGATCCGCCGCGCCTGGACGTCGGTCTCGCGCGTCGCCTCGCGGAACGCGCGCCAGCGCATGCCGTCGGCCCACGACGCCTCCGGCCCCGCGACGTAGGCCAGGCTCGTGTGGCCGAGGCCGACCAGGTGCTCGACGGCGCTGCGCATGCCCTGGGCGTTGTCCGTCAGGACGCTCGGGACGTCGGTCATGTGCCGGTTCATGACGACGGTGGGCCGCTGCTTGGCGGCGACCCGGATGGAGGAGTCCGAGAGCCGCGACGTCGCGAGGATCAGGCCCTCCACGAGAGGGAGCGTCCGGTCGAGCGCGCGGCGCTCGGCCTCGTCGGACTCGTGCGCGTCGACCATGAGCAGCGTGTACCCGGCGTCGCGGGCCGTCTTCTCCGCGCCGCGGATGATCTCGAAGAAGAACGGGTTGGTCACGTCGGCCACGACGATCGCGAGCAGCGAGGTCCGGCCGGTCGGCAGGCCGCGCGCGAGCGGGTTCGTGCGGTAGCCGAGCTCGTTGGCGACCTGGCGGATTCGCTCCGCGGTCTGCGCGTTGACGCGGCCGGGCCGCGAGAACGTCCGTGACACGGTCGAGGGGGCGACGCCGGCCGCCTGGGCGACGTCGTAGATCGTCGGGCTGGCACCATTGCCGGCTGAGGTCATGCGGTCGGACTGTAACGGCCCTGACAGCGGTGGACAACAACCGGTTGTCGCCCTCGTGTCGCGGTCGTGCCGCGTGACCAGCCGGTACGCGCGCCGTGCCCGCCTCGTGCCCGGCCCGCCCCGCGGTGCGTCCCGTGGCAACCCCACGGCAACCGACGGCAACTCCTTGACGGGCCCCGACGGGCAGCCTCCAATGGCTCCGTGATCTCGCGTGCGAACGCGTCCCTGCGCCCGACGGCGGCACGTCGGCGGCCTGGACCCCGACCCTCCGGTGCCGTCGCGGTCGTGCCCGGCGGACGGCGTCGATGAGCCGCACCGACCAGGCGCCGCCGGTCGACCTCGCCGTCGACCGGGCCCGCGACGGTGAGGCCGCCGTCCAGGTCGAGGCGGCCGAGAGCGAGCTGCGCCGGCTCGGCCTGGAGGACCTGCGGGTCCACCACCACGGCGACCTCGCCCGGGTCGAGGCCCCCCAGGCGGAGCTGCCCGTCGTGGCGAGCGAGCCGCTGCGCGGCGAGGTCCTGCGGGCCGTCCGGTCGGCGGGCTTCCGGCTCGTCGCGCTCGACCTCGGCACCCCGGCCGATCCCGGCACCTGACGCGCCGGCGCCCTCCGGGCGCGCCGCCTGGACCGCCACCGACGCGGCCCGGCAGCCGTGGATGTTCCGTCACCGGACCGTCACAGGGCGTCGCCCAGCGCCGCCGACCGGCGGCAACCGAAGGCAACCGCGCCCTCCTGCGCGCGTCGCGCTCACGCGCGGCCCAGCACCCGCGGCCCGGTGCGCCTCGCGACCCGGACGCTCGTCCAGCGCTGTCAGGTGCAACAAATGGCAACTCGTTGTCCATGCCATGGCCCGCACCTACTGTCCATGCCAGGCGTACGGAGAACGAGCTCCGTGCGCAGGACCTCGACCACCGTCCCGTACGACCCCGCGTCCTCGCCTCACCGGCCCCGCGCCGCCCCCTCCGCACTCGCCCCTCCCCGGGCCGGAGGCTGCGGTCGGCGGGCCGACGGTGCCGGCCGCGTCGTCGCCGGGGGCCACCAGCAGAAGGGAAGGCGCACGATGTGGACGCTCTCGGGCTTCGCCGACGAGATCTCGCCCGACGTCGAGACGCAGTGCGTCGTCGCCTCCGAGCTCGGGCTGGGGTTCGTCGAGCTCCGCAGCGCGTGGGGGACCAACGTGCTCGACCTCGACGACGACCAGCGCGAGCGGGTCGCGGGCCTGCTGCGCACGCACGACCTCCGCGTCTCCAGCATCGGGTCTCCCGTCGGCAAGATCTTCGTCGACGAGGACTTCGACGCCCACCTCGTGCGGATGCGGCACGCAGCCCGCGTCGCGCAGGAGCTCGAGGCCCCGTACGTCCGGGTGTTCTCGTTCTTCGTGCGCCCCGGGACGGACCCGTCGTCGTGGCGCGACGTCGTCCTGCGCCGGATGGCGGCGCTCGCCGAGGTGGCGCGCGCGGCCGGCGTCGTGCTGGTCCACGAGAACGAGAAGGACATCTACGGCGACGTCCCGGAGCGGTGCCTGGACGTGGTCGAGTCCGTCGGGTCGCCGCACCTGGCGCTCGCGTGGGACTCGGCCAACTTCGTCCAGGTGGGCGTGCGGCCCTTCACCGACGGCTACGCCCTGCTGCGCCCGTACCTGGAGTACGTCCAGGTGAAGGACGCGCTCGCGGCGACGGGCGCCGTCGTGCCCGCCGGGCGCGGGGACGGCCAGGTCCCCGAGACCGTGCGGGCTCTGCGCGACGACGGCTTCGACGGGTTCTTCTCGCTCGAACCGCACCTGAGCGAGGCCCACAGCCTCGGCGGGTTCTCCGGGCCGGAGCTGTTCACCGAGGCCTGGGAGGCCTTCACCACGATCCTCGACGCCGAGGCGGTGCCGTTCCGATGACCGACGCGCCCCGCCCGGACGCCCCGCCGACGACCAGGACCACGACCATGGAGGACCGCACGATGACGACTGCCCAGGAAGTGCGACCGGCCCGCCAGGCGGCGCGACCGCCCGCCGGGGCGGCCCGGCGCCCCGGCCCCCGCGGGCGCGGCACGACGTCGTTCGGCAGCCGGGTGGTCGCGGTCGCCGCGGCGGCCTGGCGCCCCGCGCTGGTGCTGCTCGCCCTGTTCGCCGTGTGGTGGTTCGTCGCGTGGCGCGAGCTCGTGCCGGCCTACCTGGTCCCGTCGCCCGGCGCCGTCTGGGACACGATGGTCGAGGACTGGGCCATGCTGGCCGAGCACACCTGGGTGACCACGATGGAGACGGTCGTCGGGTTCGTGCTCGCGGCCGTGATCGGCGTCGCGACGGCCGTCCTGCTCGTCTACTCGCCGACGGCCGAGAAGTCGCTCTACCCGCTCATCCTCTTCGCCCAGGTCATCCCCAAGATCGCGATCGCCCCGATCCTCGTGGTCTGGTTCGGGTTCGGCGCCGCCCCCAAGATCATCCTCGCGGTGCTCATCGCGTTCTTCCCGGTCGTGGTCTCGGCCGTCGCCGGGCTGCGGTCGATCGACCCCGAGCTGCTGGAGATGTCCGCGACGATGGGCGCGTCGCGCTGGAAGACGTTCCGCAAGATCCGCTTCCCGGGGTCGCTGCCGCAGCTCATGTCCGGCCTCAAGGTCGCCGTCACGCTCGCGGTCGTGGGCGCCGTCGTCGGCGAGTTCGTCGGCGCCGACCGCGGCCTGGGGTACGTGCTGCTCCTCGCGAGCGGCAACCTCGACGCGCCGCTCCTGTTCGCCGACCTCATCCTCATGTCCCTCATCGGCGTGGTGCTGTTCCTCCTGGTCGAGCTGCTGGAGCGCCTCCTCATCCCGTGGCACGCGTCGCGGCGCGGGAACCTCGTCCTCGCGTCCTCCTGACCCGCCGCCGACCCATCCCAGAGTCCGCCGCCCCGACGACGAGGCGGCACGAGCAGAAGGAGTCTTCCCATGCGTGGTGCACGTCTGACAGTCTCGCTGGCCGTCGCCGGCGTCGTGGTGGCGGGGACGGCGGCCTGCGGGCAGTCGGCCGACCCGTCCGGGCCGGCGGAGGGCGAGGGTGGCCTGACCGAGGTCACCGTCACCCTCAACTGGGTCCCCTACGGCGAGCACGCGCCGTTCTACTACGGCGTCGAGCAGGGGATCTTCGAGGAGGAGGGCATCGACCTCACGATCCAGCCCGGCAACGGCTCGGGGAACACCGTCCAGCAGGTCGCGCAGCGCAACACCGACTTCGGCTGGGCCGACACCCCGCCGCTCGCGAACGCCATCAGCTCGGGGATGCCGGTGCGCAGCGTGGGCGTGTTCCTCCAGACCGGCCCCAGCTCGGTGGAGTTCTTCGCCGACCAGGGCATCACCGAGCCGGCCGACCTCGTGGGCAAGACGGTCGGCGGCACGCCGGGCGACGCGATGTACGGGACGTTCCCGGCCTGGCTGGAGCTCAACGGCGTCGACCCGGCGGACGTGACCGTGGTCAACGTGGACGCGGCGGGCAAGATCGCCGCGCTCATCGAGGGCAAGGTCGACGCGATCCAGGGCTTCCACCACGACCAGGCACCGACGATCGAGAACCAGACCGGCGAGGAGGTCGACGCGCTGCCCTTCGCGGACTTCGGCATGAACCTGCTCGGCACCGGGCTGGTGGCGAACGAGGCGCTCATCGCGGACGACCCGGAGCTCGTCGAGGCGATGGTGCGCGCGACGTCGCGCGCCTTCCTCGCGGCGTCCGAGGACCCCGACGCGGCGGTCGCGGCGATGGCCGCGGGTGCCGAGCAGGCGCCCGACGAGGCGGTGCTGGCGGCGCAGCTCGCCGCGACGATCGACCTGCTCAACCTCGAGGACGCTCCCGCGCCCGGCGTGAACACCGAGGAGCAGTGGACGGACACCCTGACCTTCCTGTCCGAGAACACGGACTTCGACGGCGGCACGACCCCGGCCGACTTCTGGGACGGCGCGTTCGGGGCGGACCAGTGACCGCGACCGAGCTCGACGCCCGCGCCGACGCGGTCGGCGCCGACCCCATCATCGAGGTCCGCGACCTCACGATGCGCTTCACGTCGAAGCGGTCGGAGACCGTGGCGCTCGACGACGTCTCGCTGAGCGTCCAGCCGGGCGAGTTCGTCACGATCGTCGGGCCGTCCGGCTGCGGCAAGTCGACCCTGCTGAAGATCGTCGCGGGCCTCACGGCCTACACCGAGGGCGAGGTGCGCCTGTACGGGCAGCCTGTCACGCGCCCGCAGCGCGAGATCGGGTTCGCGTTCCAGCGGTCGGCGCTGCTGGAGTGGCGCGGGGTGCGCAGGAACATCCTGCTCCAGGCGGAGATGCGGGGCATGGACAAGCGCCGGGCGCAGGAGCGCGCGGACGCGCTCA
Source organism: Cellulosimicrobium funkei (assembly GCF_001019615.1). Taxonomy (GTDB): domain Bacteria; phylum Actinomycetota; class Actinomycetes; order Actinomycetales; family Cellulomonadaceae; genus Cellulosimicrobium; species Cellulosimicrobium cellulans_E. Next base: position 265,460 of record NZ_JNBQ01000002.1, read on the forward strand.
TCGCGCTGACCGGGCTCACGGGCTTCGAGAAGGCGCTGCCGCACGAGCTGTCCGGCGGCATGCAGCAGCGCGTCGCGCTGTGCCGGGCCTTGCTGCACGAGCCGCGCGTCCTGCTCATGGACGAGCCGTTCGGCGCGCTCGACGCCCTCACGCGCGAGCAGATGAACATCGAGATGAACCGCATCTGGCGCGAGACCGGCACGACCATCGTGCTCGTCACACACTCGGTGCCCGAGGCGGTGTTCCTGGGGAGCCGCATCGTGGTCATGAGCCCGCGTCCGGGACGGATCGTCGAGACCCTCGAGCCGGGGCTGCCCGACGAGCGCGACTACGGCACGACGCTCGTCGACCCCCGGTTCACGGGTGCCGCCGAGCGGCTGCGCGACCTGCTCGGCGCCAGCCACGTCGCCGAGTGAGCGGGCCCGTGCGGGGGGTGGGAACCGCTGTCGGCGTCGGGATCGTCGGGATGGGCAGCATCGGCGTGCTGCACGCGCGTGCCGTGCGCGACCTGGCACCGCGGGCGCGGCTCGTCGCGTACAGCGGGGGCGCGGCCCTCCACGAGGACCTGACCCCGTCCGGGCGCGCCGTGCACGTGGCGCCGGACGAGGTGGTCCGCCACGAGGGCGTCGACGTCGTGGCGGTCTGCACGCCGAGCGGGAGCCACGCGCGCCTCGCGCTCGCGGCGCTCGAGGCGGGCAAGCACGTCGTCGTGGAGAAGCCGCTCGCGGTGACCGTCGAGGACGCGCTCCTCGTCGAGCGCGTGGCGCGCGAGCGAGGCCTGCTGGTCTCGATGGTCTCGCAGCGCCGCTTCGAGCCCCAGCACCAGGCGCTCCGGCGCGCGCTCGACGACGGCGCGCTCGGCGAGCTGCGCCTCGTCGCGACGCACGTGCCCTGGTACCGCGACGACGACTACTACGCCGCCGCGCCCTGGCGGTCGTCGACGGCCGAGGGTGGCGGGTCGCTCATGAACCAGGGCGTGCACAACGTCGACCTCCTGCGCTGGCTGTGCGGACCGGTCGAGTCGGTCACGGCCCAGGCCGGGACGCTCGCCCGCACGGGCGACCTCGGCGAAAGGCTCGGGGAGGACCTCGCCGAGGACACGACGGTCGCGACGCTGCGCCTCGCGTCGGGCGCGCTCGGGGTCGTCACGACCACGACGGCGACGCCTCCCGGGTTCCCGGCGACCCTCGCGCTCCACGGGTCCCGCGGCTCGGTGGAGCTCGCGCAGGACGAGGTGCTCCGCTGGGACGTGCCGGGGATCGCGGCCCCCGCGTCCGGGAGCGCGGCGGGCGGGGCGGCCGACCCGCTCGCGATCGGTCACGCCGGCCACCGCACCCAGTGGGAGCAGGTGCTCGCGGCCCTCGACGGCGCCGCGCCACCTCCCGTGGGGGCCGCCGACGCGATCGAGACCGTCCGGCTCCTGTGCGCGATCCGCGAGGCCGCCGCGACGGGACGGACCGTCCGACCGGCCGACCTCGCGGCGCAGGGAGCGGCTCCGTCGGTGCCGTGACATCGCCGGTACGCGGCACGGCTGCGCGTACGATGGCGAACGTTTGCACCCGTGATCCCGCAACCGCCGTCTATCACTCTGATGCTGTGGCTACAATCGTTCGCAGAACCGTCTCCGGGAGCGGGTCCCGGCCGGACCACCCGGCGACATCGCCGAACCGACCCCAGGAGGCCGCGTGACCGCCCCGACAGACGCCCGGAGCCTGCCCGGCCCGACGTCACCCGCCGCCACGTCCGCCGACGCCGCGCGCACGGCGCGCCCACGCCTGCACCGTGACGCACACCCCGCGTTCCCACCGTCGCCGGTCCGCCCGACCCAGGTGGGGATCGTCCACCTCGGGATCGGTGCGTTCCACCGCGCGCACCAGGCGGTCGTCACCGAGGACGCCGCGCGGGCCACGGGCGAGACGTGCTGGGGGATCCTCGGCGTCACGCAGCGCTCCGCGTCGGTCCGCGAGCAGCTCCGCCCGCAGGGTGGGGTCTACACCGTGCTGACGGTCGGGCCTGACGGCGCGTCCCCGCGCGTCGTGGGCTCGGTGACCGACGTCGCGTGGCCCGCGGAGGAGACGGCGCGCGTCCTCGCGGCGCTCGCGGCTCCCACGACCCACGTCGTGACGCTGACCGTCACCGAGAAGGGGTACGCGCGCCGCGCCGACGGGCGCCTCGACGTCGACGCCGTCGCGACCGACCTCGACGTGCTGCGCCGCGAGGAGGCCTCCGCCGGTTCTCCGGGCTCGGGCGCGCCCGACGCGGACGCGAGCGGCCAGGCGGCCGGCGTCGCCGCGGCGACCAGCGCCGTCGGGCTCCTCGTGCGCGGGCTGGCGGCGCGACGTCGGGCCGGGGGTGCGCCGCTGACCGTCCTGAGCTGCGACAACCTCGCCGACAACGGGCACGTGCTCGCGCGGCTCGTGGGCGAGGCGGTCGACGCCGCGCTCCCGGGCGCCGAGGGCGACGCGCTGCGCGCCTGGCTCGCGGCGTCGGTGACCTTCCCGTGCAGCATGGTCGACCGCATCGTGCCCGCGACCACGCCCGCCCAGCGCGACGAGGTCGAGACGCTGCTCGGCGCGCGCGACGAGGGTCTGGTCGTCGCCGAGCCCTTCGTCCAGTGGGTGATCGAGGACCGCTTCGCCGGGCCGCGCCCCGCCTGGGAGCGGGGCGGGGCGACCCTCACGAGCGACGTCGCGCCCTACGAGCGCGCGAAGCTGCGCCTGCTCAACGGTGCGCACTCCTATCTCGCGTACGCGGGCTCGCTCGCCGGGCACGCGACGATCGCCGAGGCCGTCGCCGACCCGGCGCTCGCCGCGGGCGCCCGGGCGCTCCAGGCCGACGCGCTCGCGACGCTCGAGGCGCCCGACGGCGTCGACCTCGCCGCGTACGCGCAGACGCTGCTCGACCGGTTCGCCAACCCCGCGACAGGTCACACGACACGGCAGGTCGCGATGGACGGGACGCAGAAGATCCCGTTCCGCTGGGGCGCGACGCTCGCCGACCTGCTCGCCGCGCAGCCGGACGCCCCGGCGCCGCGGGGCGTCGTCGCGGCGCTCGCCGCGTGGGCCGGGTACGTCGTCGCGGAGGTGGGTGCCGGGCGCACGGTGGACGACCCGCGCGGCGACGAGCTGCGTGCGGTCGTGGAGGGCGCGCCGGACGACGCCGCGGCGGTCCGCGCGCTCGTCCTCCTCCCCGGCCTGCTGCCGGGCGTCCCGGCGGAGCGCCTGCCCGACGTCGCCGACGCGGTCGTCGCCGCGAGCGCGACCGCCAGCAGCACGACCACCACGAGGAACGAGGAGAGCGCGCCGTGAAGATGGGCTTCCGCTGGTACGGCGAGGGGAACGACACGGTCACGCTCGACCACGTGCGTCAGGTCCCGGGCGTGGAGACGATCGTGTGGAGCCTGCACGGCAAGCAGGCCGGCGAGGTGTGGGAGCAGGCGGAGATCGACGCCGAGGTCGCGAAGATCACCGGGCTGAGCGACGAGGCCCGCGCACGCGGGATCACCCGGACCTTCGACGCCGAGGTGGTCGAGTCCGTCAACGTGCACGAGTCGATCAAGCTCGGCAGGACCGTCCTCGGGCTCGGCCGCGACGAGGCGATCGAGAACTACGTGACGACGATCCGCCGGCTCGGTCGGGCCGGGGTGAAGGTCGTCTGCTACAACTTCATGCCCGTCTTCGACTGGCTGCGCACCGACCTGTGGCACCCGCTGCCCGACGGCTCGACCGCGCTGTTCTTCGAGCGGGCCGTCGTGGACGCGATGTCTCCGCAGAGCCTCATCGCCGACATGGAGGCCAACACGCACGGCCTCACGCTGCCCGGCTGGGAGCCCGAGCGGCTCGCGAGCTTCACCGAGCTCGACGCCGCCTACGAGGGCGTGACGCGCGAGGACATGTACGCCCACTACCGGTACTTCCTCGACGCGGTGATCCCCGCGTGCGAGGAGGCCGACGTCAAGCTCGGCGTGCACCCCGACGACCCGCCGTACGACGTCTTCGGCTGGCCGCGCGTCGTGTCGACCAAGGACGACCTGGCGTGCGTGCTGTCCCTGCACGACAGCCCGTACCACGGCCTGACGCTGTGCCTGGGCAGCTTCTCCGCGAACCCCGACCAGGACCCGGTCGACGCCGTGCGCACGTTCATGGACCGCATCCACTTCACGCACGTGCGCAACATCAAGCACCTCGGGAACGGCGACTTCACCGAGGTCGCGCACCGCGCGTGCGAGGGCAGCGTCGACACGACGGGCATCATGCGCGCGTACGCCGAGGCGGGCTACCAGGGCTACGTGCGCCCCGACCACGGCCGGCACCTGTGGGACGAGAACACGACCAACAAGCCCCGGCCCGGGTACGGCCTGTACGACCGCGCGCTCGGCATCCAGTACCTGCTCGGCGCATGGGACGCGTTCCGGTACGACGCCTGACGGGCGGGCGCCGTCGGGGGAGCGGCTACGCGTCCTCGGCGGCGGCCTTCGCCTCGCCCCAGCCGTACCAGCGCTCGACGTCGATCCACGCGCTGACGCGCGGGCTGTGCCGGTTCGCGTACTCGTGCCCCGTGTAGTGGCGGGAGATCCGGTCGATGTCGGCCAGGCCCTCGTCCGCGCGCAGCTCCGTGACGCGGCCGATGAGCGTCACGTGCGTGTACCAGTTCTCGTCGAGGACGGTGAGCGAGACCCGCGGGTCGTTCTGCAGGTGCTTGAGGCGTACGCGCGACTCGTCGAGGTTGACGAGCACGCGGCCGTCGTCCTCCCAGACGTACCAGGTCGCCGCGGTGACGGGCGCGCCGTCAGAGCGCACCGTCGCCATGACGGCGGCGTTCGGGCGGCGCAGCAGCTCGACGAGCGCGGCGGGCAGCGGGGGACGGGACACGACGGCTCCTCCACGGTCGGGGCGGGACGTCCCGACGCTACGCCATGGGCGCCGCCCGCGCGGCGCACCGGGCTTCGGCATAGCGTTCTCGGTGACGTACGGGGCGAAGGGAAGCGGCAAGATGCGCGATGTGGACGGTCGGTGGCGCGTTTTCGTGGCGTCCGGTCTGGTGCTCGTGGGAGCAGCGCTCGTCGGCGGCGCGCAGGGGGCGTCGGCCGAGGTGCCGACGCCCACGGCCGACGAGTCGGTCGTCACGGTGCGCGTCGGTGGGGACCGGACCGCGGCCGGCGCCGTCGCCCCACTCCCCGGCGTGACGCTGGGCCTGTACGCGACGGTCGACGCGACCACCGTGGTGGACGACGACTGGGGCGTGTGCGTCTCCGACGCCGACGGCGACTGCTCCTTCACGGTCCCGGACACGGACGCGGGCGGCGCGAACGCCGCTGCCCGGTACGTGGTCAAGCAGATCGCCGCCCCCGCAGGGTGGTTCACCAGCCCGACGCTCCGGGTCGGCCCCGGGAGCGGGTCGAGCTCGGTTGCGCAGCCCTACGCCTTCACGACCCCGGCCCTGGTCGGCGGGCAGACCTACTCCTCGCTCGACCCCGACATCGGCTTCATGGCGGGATCCGCCTCGAGCGGCCGGCCAGTGACCGACTCGGAGGGGGTCTGGCAGCTCTCGCGGAGCAACCCGGCGCTGACGGCGCAGTGCGGTGCCGACATCGCGCTCGTGCTGGACCTGTCCTCGTCGCTGGGCAGCCAGGTGACCAACCTCAAGGCCGCCACGGACTCGGTGGCCGACGCCCTCGTGGGCACCCCGTCCCGGCTCGCGGTCTTCTCGTTCGACCGCTTCTCGCCGAGCTCCGGGTCGGACGCGAACCATCCCGAGCTGGTCAGCGTCGCGACCCAGCAGGGCGCCGACTCCTTCAAGGCCCAGTACGCCGGCTGGACCACCGGCTCGGGCACGAACTGGGACCAGGGGCTGCGCGTCGTGGCGGACGCCGAACCGGCCTATCAGGTGGTGGTGATGATCACCGACGGCAACCCGACCCGGTTCGGCGCCACCGGTAGCGGAGGCACGGGCGGCACCACGCACCTGCGCGACGTGGAGAACGGCATCTACTCGGCGAACGCCGTCAAGGCCGACGGCGCACGGCTGCTGGTGCTCGGCGTCGGCTCGGGGATCGACGACGTCACGCGGCTCAACCTGCGGGCGCTCTCGGGCGAGACGTTCTACGCGGGCGGCGACCCCCGCGACGCCGACTACTTCGACCTCGACGACTTCGAGGCCGCGGGGGCGGCGCTGCGCGACCTGCTCCTGAGCGGCTGCGAGGGACGGATCAACGTCACGAAGGAAATCGTCCCCGCGGAGAACGAGGCGGGCGACGTCACGGGGGCCGTACCCGCCGGCGCGGGCTGGCAGTTCGACGCGGGCACGTCCGCGACCGGTGTCACGCTCGACCCCGCCTCCGCGACCACGACGGACGACGGCACCGGGAGCGTCGCGTTCGAGGTCGACTACGAGGGGGCGCCGCAGGACGCCGAGGTGACGATCACCGAGAACCAGCAGGACGGCTTCACGCTGGTGCCCGTCGAGGGCCAGAACGCCGTGTGCGTCGACAAGCTCGACGACGACGCGCCGGTGCAGGCGACGAGCAGCGGCGAGACGACGTTCGGCGTCGTGCTCCCGGCGTCGGGCTTCGTGAGCTGCACCGTGTACAACCAGCCCCTCGGCGGCGTCGTGGTCGACAAGGTGTGGCTCATCGACGGCACCGAGTACGCCGAAGGGGACCAGCCGGGAGGCTTCACCGCCGACCTCTCGCTGACGGGCCCGGGAGGTGCCGAGGCCTCCGGTCAGGAGTGGGGCGTCGAGCGCGGCGGCTATCAGGGCCCCGAGGGCGTCACTGTCGACGAGACGACGACCGTCCCGGACGGGTGCGTGCTGGCGGACGCCCAGGTGACGTCCGTCGACGGCGAGGCGGTGGAGCCCGCCCCGCTGCCCTACGGCACGACGGCCGCGAGCCCCGCTCGGGCGGTCGAGGTGACCAACCGGGTGACGTGCCCGCCCATGCTGACCCTGGTCAAGGTGGTCGTCAACGACGACGGCGGCACCGCGACGGCCGGCGACTGGACGCTGTCGGCGACCGGGACGGTGAGCATCGAGGGCACCACCGGTGGCGACGCCGTCACGCACGCCTCCGTCGACCCCGGCGACTATGTGCTCGCCGAGGAGGGGCCGCAGGAGTACGCGTCGCTGGGGTGGGTGTGCGTCGACGACGTCACGGGAGCCGAGGTCGAGGTGGTCGGCGACGTCGTCAGCGTCGGTGACGAGGACGCGCTCACGTGCACCGTGACGAACGACGACGTCGCGGAGCCGACGCCGGCACCGACCACGACGCCTCCCGCGGCCACACCGCCCCCTGCCAGCGCACCCGGATCGGGGTCGTTGGCCACGACGGGTGCGGGCGTCGCGGGCCTGCTCGCGGGAGCCGCGCTCCTGGGCCTCGCCGGGTGGGCGCTCGTCGCCGCGGTACGCCGTCGCGTCGCACCCTGACCGCGGCACTCCCTCAGCGCGTCCAGGGCGCCCCGAGCTCGGTGAAGGTCCGGGCCGTGCGCGCGGCCTCCTCGCACCACCGCGCGACGTCGTCGACGACGGGGCGGCGGTCGTCTCCCTCACCCGTCCACGTCACGGTCGCCGGGTCGAGGGGCCGCGGGTCTGCGGCCGTCCGCACGGCCTCCAGGACGCGCATGAACGCGCCGGTGTCGCGCACGTCGCACGCGAGCCGGCGCTCCGGGTCGCGGCGCGCGGCGAGCAGGTCCTCCAGGAGCCCGGTGCGGCCGTACGTCTTCTCCACGTGCGCCCGGGGGGTGCGGACGAGCACGCGGTCGTGCTCGTACTCGAGCGTGACCTCGCCGTCCGTCCCGAGCACGAGGACGCGGGCCGGGGTGCGCTCGGGCGCGCAGAGCGTGAGCCCGAACCCGTAGGGCAGGCCGTCGCGCGCGACCACGCGCAGCGAGGACGTGTCGTCCGCCTCGATCGGGTTCGCGCGCCAGAGATCGGTCACGACGTGCGCGACGTCGTCGGCCGTGCGGGCGCCGCCGATGCGCAGCGCGGTCGCGACCGCGTGGGCGAGCGGGTTGGTGACGACGCCGTCCACGACGTCGCGGCCGTCGAGCCGGCGTCTCCCCGCCCACGGCGCCCGGCGCCAGTAGCCGGTGGTCCGCACCCACGTGCCGACGGCCCCGATGCCCACGACGTCGCCGACCTCGCCGTCCGCGACGAGCTCGGCGACCGCGTCCACCGCGTGCGAGCCGAAGGTCTGGAAGCCCACCTGGCACCGGCGGCCCGTGCGCTCGGCCACCTCGACGAGCGCGAGGTGCTCCGCGAGGGACGCGGCGGTCGGCTTCTCGAGCAGGACGTCGACGCCCGCCTCCATCGCGGCGCGCGCGAGCGGGAGGTGGGTCGGGATCGGGGTCGAGATCACGACGACCTCGGGGCGGACGGCCGCGTCGGACGACGAGAGCAGGTCGCCCAGCGTGGGGAACCAGGGCGCGGGGGCGTCGTCCGGGCGGCGCGGGTCGACGACCGCGCTCAGCCGGACGCGGCCCTGCTCCGCGAGCGCGGCGACCGTGCGCAGGTGGGACCCGCCGTGACCGTGGACCCCGACGACGGCGACCGGGACGGCCGACTGCGCGGGGCCGAGCACGTGGTTGGTCCCGGGCGCGGCGGCCCGTAGGCTCGCGCTCACCGGACGCGGTCCGCGAGCGCCGCGGCCTCGTCGAGGTCGAGCCCGCGGTCGACGAGGACGGCGCGCGCGCCCGTCTCGAGCGTGCCGCCCGCCGGGACGGTCCGGGGTGCGTCCCAGGCCAGGGCCGGGCCGGCCCCGGGGTACTCGGAGGCGCGCAGGAACCACGGCACCGTCTCGCCCTGCTGGACCAGGAGCAGCGTCGTCGTGTGGGAGGGGTGCTCCTGCACGAACGCGACCCAGGGGGACGTGCTGCCGTGAGCGCTCTCCTCGCCACGCCCGTGCGCGCTGAGCACGCTCGTCGAGGCCGCCGCGCGCAGGCGCCAGAAGAAGCCGCCGTACCCGGCGCCGGGGCGCCCGTTGGTCGCGGGCGAGCCGATGACGAGCGCGCCGCGCTCGGCGCGCAGGGTCGAGCGCCAGTCGAGGACCCAAGACTCGTCGTCGAGGATCCACGCGTCGAGACGGCGGTCCTCCTCGAGCTGGGGGACGCCCTGCTCGTCGTGCCAGCGGACGCCGTCGTGCAGCAGGTGCTGCTCCACGGGGTCGACGGCGAGCGCGTGGCTCACCTGGCGGCCGTGGTTGGGCAGGAGCGTCGGGCCGACGTCGGCGACGAACGTGCGACCGCCCCAGTACGACGTGCCGTTGACGTCGGCGACGGCCATCGAGGCGCCGTAGTGGTGGCGGTGGTCGACGGGGCCGGCGTCGGTGAGCGGGACGCCGGCGAGGGTGTGGACCGGGTGCAGGTAGGAGCGCGGCGCGTGCACGGCCGGGATGCGGTCGCCCTGCTGGTAGCGGGCCAGGCGCAGGTCGCCGGCGCGCAGGACGACGGCCTCCCCGTCGGGGGCCCAGCGGACCTCCCGGGTCACGGGCTGGTCGGCGGCCCCGGCTCCGGCGCTCTCGACGACGACCGTGCCGGCGGGCTCGGCCGGCGGGGCCACGCGGGCCCGGGCCACCTGGCGCGGGACGGGTCCCGTCGTGGCGCGGACCTCGAGCCGCGGCTCGAAGCGGGTCGTGCGGGACGCGGGCGCGGAGTCGTCGATCAGGGCGGAGAGCTCCTTCCAGGCGTGCCGGCCGAGCTCGGCCTGCGGCACGGCGACCGTCGTGAGCGACGGCGTCGCGTAGCGCGCGAGGTCGATGTCGTCGAAGCCGGCGACGGACATGTCCTTGGGCACCGCGACGCCCGCCTCGTTGAGCCCGGCGAGCAGGCCGAACGCGACGAGGTCGTTGAACGCGACGACGGCGGTCGGCCGGGCGGTGAGGACCTCGTCGACGGCGGCGTGGCCGGCGGCGATGTCGGGCCCGGCGGGGAGCTCGACGAGCTCGAGGTCGGGCGTGCGGTCGAGCACGCGCCGCAGCCCGGTGCGCCGGAGCGCGTCGGACGCGCTGCCGGGCGGGCCGGCGAGGTAGGCGACCCGGCGGTGGCCGAGGGAGAGCAGGTGCTCGAGCACCTGGGCCGCGGCGTCGGCGTAGTCGACGACGAGCGACGGCACGGCCGCCTCGCCCGGGTGCGGGAGCTCCCGGTTGACGAGCACGACGGGGGAGACGTCGGGGACGAGCAGCGCGAGCTCGGCCGCGGGCATGCGCGGGGAGACGAGCACGAGCGCGTCGCAGCGCAGCCGTGCCTCGAGCGCGATCGCGGCCTCCTCCGTGGGGTCCTCGGCGGTGTCCGCGACCAGGACGCGGTACCCGGCCGGGGCGGCGGCCGAGGTGACGCCGCGCAGGATCTGCTGGAAGACCGGGTTGCCCAGGTCCGGGACGACGAGCGCGACCGTGTTGGTCCGTCCGAGCGACAGGCTCCGCGCGACGTTGCTGGGCCGGTAGCTCAGGTCGGCGGCTGCCTGACGGACGCGCGCGCTGATCTCCGGGTCGACCGTCGCGCGGCCGTTCATGACGCGCGACACCGTCGCCCGGGAGACGCCCGCGGCGGTCGCCACGTCGGCGATCGTCACCCCGCCTCGCCGTGTGCTCACGCTTGCCATCGTTCTCCCTCGAGTCGTGGTTCGCGCGCCGCGGGCACGCACGACTGCGTGGTGCCTGCGCTCGCCGGGGTCGGCCGGTGCCGCGCGATGACCTGACCGTACACCATGGGAAACCGGTTCCACATGTGCTACGGTCCTCACCCAGCAACCGGTTTCCCCGTGACGGGGGAAAGCAGGACTACCGATCGACGACGACCGGAGGGTGACGGATGACCGGCACGAGGTGCGAGGAGGGTCTCGCATGGCGGTGACCGAGCTCGCGCGAGGGACCGCCACGCGGCGGCCCGCACGCAAGAAGGGGGACGGGAAGGCGGCGGCGCTCTTCCTCGCCCCCTGGTTCGTGGGCCTCGCGCTCATCACGGCGGGCCCGATGGCGGCGTCGCTGTACCTGTCCTTCACGGACTACAACCTGCTCCAGGCGCCGAGCTGGATCGGCTGGGACAACTACGAGCGGATGTTCGCCGACCCGCGGTTGCTCAACTCGCTCCAGGTGACGTTCACGTACGTGTTCGTCTCCGTGCCGCTCCAGCTCGCGGCCGCGCTCGGCCTCGCGCTCCTGCTCGACAAGGGACTGCGCGGGCTCGCGGTCTACCGCTCGATCTACTACCTGCCCTCGCTGCTCGGCGGGAGCGTGGCGATCGCGATCCTGTGGCGCCAGGTCTTCGGCGCCGACGGGCTCATCAACCAGGTCCTGGCGCTCGTCGGGATCGAGGGGCAGGGGTGGGTCTCGCACCCCGACTACGCGCTGGGCACGCTCGTCGCCCTCAACGTGTGGACCTTCGGGGCGCCGATGATCATCTTCCTCGCCGGGCTGCGCCAGATCCCGCGCATGTACTACGAGGCGGCGTCGATCGACGGCGCCGGCCGGTGGCGTCAGTTCCGCTCGATCACGGTGCCGATGCTCACGCCGATCATCTTCTTCAACCTCGTGCTCCAGCTCATCAACGCGTTCCAGTCCTTCACGCAGGCGTTCGTCGTGAGCGGCGGGACCGGTGGGCCGGCGGACTCGACGATGTTCTACACGCTCTACCTCTACCTCAAGGGCTTCGGCTCCCTCGAGATGGGCTACGCGTCGGCGATGGCCTGGTTCCTGCTCCTGATCATCGGCGGGATGACGTTCGTCAACTTCCTCGCCTCGAAGTACTGGGTCTTCTACGATGACTGACACCACGCACCCCGCCACGGGGACCCCCACCGACGCCGCCGTCATCGAGGACGCGGCCCCCGGGACCCGCTCCCGGTCGACGCTCTCCCAGCTCGCGGCCGACGCGCCGCCCACCGCCCCGCGACCTCGGCGTCGTGCGCAGTCCGCGCGGGTCCGGTCCGTGCTCAAGCACGTGCTGCTCGTCGCGTTCGGCCTCGTGATGCTCTACCCGCTGCTGTGGATGCTCGCGAGCTCGTTCAAGCCGTCGGCGCTGATCTTCCGCGAGCCGGGCCTCATCCCGTCCGCGGTCGACCTCGGCAACTACACCGACGGGTGGAACGCGCTCACCCACCCGTTCGGCCACTACCTGCTCAACTCCGCGGTCGTGGTGCTCGGCTCGGTGCTGGGCAACCTCGTCTCGTGCTCGCTCGCCGCCTACGCGTTCGCCCGGCTCCAGTTCCGGGGCCGCGGGGTCTGGTTCGCGATCATGCTCATGTCGATCATGCTGCCGATCCACGTCGTGATCGTGCCGCAGTACGTGCTGTTCTCCTCGCTCGAGTGGATCAACACGTTCCTGCCGCTCATCGTGCCCAAGCTGCTCGCGACCGACGCGTTCTTCATCTTCCTCATGGTCCAGTTCTTCCGCGGGATCCCCAAGGAGCTGGACGAGGCCGCGCGGCTCGACGGCTGCGGCCACGGCCGGATCTACCTGCGCATCATGATGCCGCTCGCGCTCCCGGCGCTCGCGACGACGGCGATCTTCACCTTCATCTGGACCTGGAACGACTTCTTCAGCCAGCTCATCTTCCTGACCAAGCCGGACATGTACACGGTCCCGATCGCGCTGCGCACCTTCGTGGACGCCACGGGCCAGAGCTCGTGGGGCCCGATGTTCGCCATGTCGATCGTCTCCCTGGTCCCCGTGTTCCTCGTCTTCCTCTTCGGTCAGAAGTACCTCGTCAAGGGCATCGCCACGACGGGGATCAAGTAGCTCCTCCGGCCCGCGGGCACCCGCCCGGGGGCCACCCGGTGCCGACCGGCACCGCTCCGCACGACAGAACGACGACGTCCCGTCACGCACAAGGAGAGTCATGAACACCTCGATCCACCGTTCGCGCCGGCCCGGCGCGCGCCGCGCGGCGCTGGCCGCCGCACTGACCGTCGGTGCCCTCGCCCTGACCGCCTGCGGCGGCGACGGCGGCGTCGCGAACCCGGGCGGCGACGACGAGTCGTCGTCCGCGGAGTCCGGGCCCGTCCAGATCCGCTTCTCGTGGTGGGGCTCGGACACGCGCCACCAGACGACGCAGCAGATCATCGACCTCTTCGAGGAGCAGAACCCCGACATCACGGTCGTCGCCGACTACACCGACTGGGGTGGGTACTGGGACAAGCTCGCGACCTCGGTCGCGGCCGGCGACGCGCCCGACGTCATCACGCAGGAGGAGCGCTACCTCGCGGACTACGCCTCGCGCGGCGTCCTCGCGGACCTCGGGGAGCTCGACATCGACACGAGCTCGATCGACGAGTCGGTCGTGGGCTCGGGCGAGACGGGCGGGGCGCTCTACGGCATCCCCACCGGCGTGAACGCCTACGCGGTGCTCGCCGACCCGCAGGTGTTCGCCGACGCCGGTGTCGAGGTGCCGGACGACGCCACGTGGACGTGGGAGGACTACGTCGAGGTCTCGAACGCGGTGACCGCGGGGTCGACCGACGGCATCTACGGCACGCAGGACTACGGCTTCAACGAGGCCGGCCTGTCGATCCTCGCGCGCCAGCGCGGCGAGGCCCTGTACACGCCCGAGGGTGAGCTCGGCGTCTCCGCGGAGACCGTCGCGGACTTCTTCCAGCTCTCCCTCGACCTCCAGGCGGGCGGGGGCCAGCCCGACGCCGCGCGGTCCGTCGAGCTCGAGGGCGCCGGCCCGGAGGGCTCGCTCCTCGGGACCAACCAGGGCGCCATGGGCATGTGGTGGACCAACCAGCTCGGCGCCATCAGCACCGCGTCGGGTCGCGACCTGGAGCTCCTGCGCCTCCCGGGCGAGTCCGAGGGGGAGCGCACGGGCATGTACTTCAAGCCCGCGATGTACTACTCGGTCGCCAAGACGTCCGAGCACCCCGAGGCGGCGGCGAAGTTCGTCGACTTCCTCCTCAACGACCCCGAGGCCGGGGCGCTCATGCTCTCCGACCGCGGCCTGCCCGCGAACACGGAGGTGCGCGCGGCCGTCAAGGACAGCCTCTCCCCGGCCGACAAGCAGGCCGCGGACTTCCTCGAGGCGCTCGGCGCCGACGTCGTGGACGGCCCGCCCGTCCCGCCGCAGGGCGCCGGCGACGTCGTCGAGATCCTCAAGCGCATCAACACCGAGGTGCTGTTCGAGCAGAAGTCTCCGCAGGACGCCGCGACGCAGTTCCTCGACGAGGTGGGCGCGGCCATCGGGCAGTAGCCCCGCCGTGGCGTCCCGCCACCCCTGACCGGCCGGGCCGGTCCGTCGCCCCACGGACCGGCCCGGCCAGGCCCGACCAGGACTCGCACCGGCACGACCCCACCGTCGCGCAGACCCCGCGCCCAGGACCCCGAGAGGACCGCAGACCCGTGCACCACCCCGGCACCACCCCGACCGAGACCGCGACGACAGGCCGCCCGCGGCGCTACGCCGTCGCCGGCACCGGGCACCGCGCCCGCATGTTCGTCGACGCGCTGCTCGGTGAGCACCGCGAGGACGGGCACCTGGTCGCGTGGTGCGAGCCCAACCCGGTGCGCGCCGCCTGGTACGACCGTCGCCTGGAGGCCGCGGGCCTCGGGCCGCTGCCCCGCTACGAACCGTCCGACCTCGGCCGGATGCTCGCCGAGCAGGCCGTGGACACGCTGATCGTGACGACGCCCGACCACGCCCACGCGGACTACGTCGTCGCGGCGCTCGGGGCCGGTGTCGACGTCGTGTGCGAGAAGCCGCTCACGACCGACGCGGCCGGGATGGCGCGCATCCGCGCGGCCGCCGAGCGCTCGTCGGCCACGCTCACCGTGACGTTCAACTACCGGTACTCGCCGCGCAACACCGCGCTGCGGCGCGTGATCGCCTCGGGCGAGATCGGCGACGTCGTCTCGGTGCACTTCGAGTGGCTGCTCGACACCGTGCACGGCGCCGACTACTTCCGGCGCTGGCACCGCGACAAGGCCGCGTCGGGCGGCCTCGCGGTGCACAAGGCGAGCCACCACTTCGACCTCGTCAACTGGTGGCTCGACGACGTCCCCGAGACCGTCGTCGCGCGCGGTGGCCTCCGCTTCTACGGCGACGACGGCGCCGGGCGTCCCCCGGGAGACCGCCCCGGCCTCGGGCGCGACGCCGCGCAGGACGACCCGTTCGGCATCGACCTCGCCGGGGACGACACGCTCCGCGCGCTCTACCTCGACGCGGAGGCCGAGGACGGCTACGTGCGCGACCGCGACGTGTTCGCGCCCGGCGTCACCATCGAGGACACGATCGGCGCGCTCGTGGGCTACCGCCGCGGCGCGACCCTCACCTACTCGCTCACCGCGCACAGCCCCTGGGAGGGTTACCGCGTCGCCGTCAACGGCACGCGCGGCCGGGTCGAGCTCGACGTCGTCGAGCGCGCCCACGTCGAGTCGGGGCACGCCGCCGAGGCCCTCGGGCCGGACGGCAAGCGACGCCCGGTCGTGGACCCGAGCGCCGTGCACGACCCGGGGGCGGGCGACGTCCGGCCCTACGGCGCGCGCCTCGTCGTGCAGCGGCACTGGGAGCCCGCACGCGAGCTCGTCATCGAGGAGGGCGAGGGCTCGCACGGCGGCGGCGACCGCCTGCTCCTCGCCGACGTCTTCCGGGGCGCGGGCGAGGACCCGCTCGCCCGCGCGGCGGGATACGTCGACGGCTTGCGCAGCGTCGCCGTCGGCGTCGCCGCGAACCGCTCGCTCGAGACGGGGCAGGTCGTGCGGACCGCCGACCTCGGCGTCTCGCTCGAGCGTGCCGCGACACCCCGACCCGAGGCGGTGCCGTCGTGACCGCGGCCGCGCGCGCGGTGGACACGCCCCTGCTCGTCCTGCGCCCCGAGGACGACGTCGCCGTCGCGACGCGCGACCTCGCGCCCGGGGACGTCGTGGGACTTCCCACCGGAGGCTCGGTCGACGTGCTCGACGACGTCCCGCGCGGGCACAAGGTCGCGCTGCGGGACGTCGCCACGGGCGGTCCCGTGCGCAAGTACGGCCAGGTGATCGGCGTCGCGACGCGCGACGTCCGCGCCGGCGAGCACGTGCACACGCAGAACCTCGGGTACGCGCCGGGGGAGCGCGAGCACGAGCTCGCCACGGTGCACACCCCGCTGGCGACGCCGCCCGGACCGCGCCCGACGTTCCGGGGCTACCGCCGCGCGAACGGCACGGTCGGCACGCGCAGCTACGTCGCGATCCTCACCTCGGTCAACTGCTCCGCGAGCACGGCGCGCATGATCGCCGACCAGTTCCGCGGCCTCGCGCTCGACGCCTACGACGACGTCCACGGCGTCGTCGCCCTCACGCACCAGTCAGGGTGCGGGCTCGTGCCGACGAGCGAGGGCGCCCAGGTGCTCCTGCGCACGCTGCGCGGGTACGCCGCCCACCCCAACGTCACGGGCGTCCTCGTGCTCGGCCTCGGCTGCGAGATGATCGCCGTCGACACCGTGCTCGCCGGGGCCGACCTGTCGCCGGACACGGTCGTGCGCACGCTGACCATCCAGGACACCGGGGGAGTGCGGGCCACCGTCCGCGCTGGCGTCGAGGCGGTGCGTGAGATGGTGCAGGAGATCGACGCGCGCTGGGAGCGCACCGACTGCGACGTCGCCGACCTCGTCCTGGGGCTCAACTGCGGCGGCTCCGACGGCTACTCCGGCATCACCGCGAACCCCGCGCTCGGGATCGCGTCCGACCGCCTCGTCGCGTACGGCGGCACGTCGGCGCTCGCGGAGACGCCCGAGGTGTTCGGCGCCGAGCACCTGCTCACGCGCCGGGCCGTGACGCCGGAGGTCGGGCAGCGCCTGCTCGACCGGCTCGAGTGGTGGCAGGGCTACGCCGTCGCGGGCGGGGGCACGCTCGACAACAACCCGTCGCCGGGTAACAAGGCGGGCGGGCTGACGACGATCCTCGAGAAGTCGCTCGGCGCCGTCGCCAAGGGCGGGCAGGCCGACCTCGCCGCGGTGCACGAGTACGCCGAGCCCCTCGACACCAAGGGCTTCGTCTTCATGGACACCCCCGGCTACGACCCCGTCTCCGTGACGGGGCTCGTCGCGGGCGGGGCGACCGTGGTGTGCTTCACGACGGGCCGCGGGTCCGTGTTCGGCTGCAAGCCGACGCCGAGCATCAAGCTCGGGACCAACAGCGAGCTCTTCGCGCGCATGGGCGACGACGTGGACATCGACTGCGGGCGGATCGTCGACGGCGTCGCGACGCTCGAGGAGGTGGGCGACGAGATCTTCGCGCGCA
Organism: Cellulosimicrobium funkei; assembly: GCF_001019615.1. GTDB lineage: Bacteria > Actinomycetota > Actinomycetes > Actinomycetales > Cellulomonadaceae > Cellulosimicrobium > Cellulosimicrobium cellulans_E. The sequence goes on from NZ_JNBQ01000002.1 coordinate 282,661, forward strand.
TCCTCGCCGTCGCCTCGGGGGAGCAGACGGCGAGCGAGGAGCTCGACCTCGGCGGCGAGGAGTTCGTCCCGTGGCAGCTCGGCACGGTCACCTGAGGCCAGAGGACCCGGTCCTGGGGCCGCCGGCTGCGTGACATGATCGACCTCATGCTCACTCCCGCCACCGGCGCGGCCGGGTCGCGCATCGCCGGCCTCGGTCACTTCCAGCCCGAGAAGACGCTGACGAACGACGACATCGCGCAGCTCGTCGAGACCAACGACGAGTGGATCCGCTCGCGCACCGGGATCGTCACGCGGCACGTCGCCGACGACGACACGACGGTCGCCGACATGGCCACCGCGGCGGCGCGCCACGCGCTCGCCGACGCGGGCGTCGACCCCGCCGAGGTCGACCTCGTCATCGTCGCCACGGCCACCGCGACCGATCGCTCGCCCAACACCGCGGGCCGCGTCGCCTACCACCTGCGCACCGGCGTCATGCCCGGGCAGTCGACGCCGGAGGAGGCGTCCGAGCTCGACCTGCGCGGCGTCGTCGGGCCCGCCGTGCTCGACGTCAACGTCGCCTGCTCCGGGTTCGCCCACTCCGTCGGCCTCGCCGACCAGGCGATCCGCGCCGGCTCCGCCCGCACCGCCGTCGTGGTCGGCGCGGAGAAGCTCACCGCGTTCACCGACTGGACCGACCGCAGCACGTGCATCCTCACCGCCGACGGCGCGGGCGCGGCAGTGCTGCGCGCGACGGACGAGCCCGGCGTCGGGCCCGTGACCTGGGGCTCGGAGCCCGACCTCACGCCCGCCGTGCTCATCGAGTCGCCCGCGGACAAGTTCGCCCAGGACGGCCGCGCCGTCTTCAAGTGGGCCATCACGCGCGCCGCCGACCGCGCACGCTCCGTCGTGGAGCGCTCCGGCGTCTCGCTCGACGACATCGAGGTCCTCGTCGCGCACCAGGCGAACCTGCGCATCATCGAGCCCCTCGCGAAGTCCCTCGGGCTGGAGTCCAAGATCGTCGTCACCGACATCGTCGAGTCGGGCAACACGTCGGCCGCGTCCATCCCGCTCGGGCTCTCCAAGTGGTGGCACGCCGGCAAGATCCCCGCCGGCGTCCCGGCCCTGCTCTTCGGCTTCGGCGGTGGGTTCGCCTGGGCGGGCCAGGTCGTGGAGACCCCGACCCGCTGACGAGCGGTCGCCGTCGGCCCGGCCCCTGCACCGGGCCGACGGCGATGCTCGCACCCGCCTAGGGGTAGCTGACGACCTTCGCCGGGACGGTCTCGACGCCGCTGGCGCGGGGGCCGACGCCGTTGATGACGTGCTCGTACGTGCCCACCCCGCCGAGCGAGACGGTCAGCAGCGAGTGCATCCGCACGCCCGGGGTGATCGGGACCTCGAACCCGTTGTCCGAGACGATCGACGCGTCCGAGGTGAACACGCAGTAGGAGCCCAGGCCCCACGCCTCGTGGTTGCGCACGTGGTCCGCGACCTTGTACGCCGCCCACCCGCGGATGCCGTCGTGGTTCCACGCGGCCTGGTTCGGCGGGTCGTACGGGAGCTCGTTCTGGTAGAAGATCGTGCGCCCCCGCTCGCCGTTCCACAGGGTGTTGTACTTCTGGTAGTGCTCGACGAAGAGGCCGTAGCCGTCGACGTCGTCGCCGTTGACCACGAGGCCGTAGTCGGCGGTGTTGACGTCCCAGCCGATGCCCTCGCCGTGGTCACCGCGCCAGGACCAGATGTGGTCGACGATCGTGTCGTCCGCGTTGATGACGATCGCGCTGTCCACCTTGCCCGCGTGCGCGCCGCCGACGCGCACGAACACGTCGTGGATCGAGATCGGGTCGTCGGCGTGGTCCGCGCTCGAGCCGTCCGTGCCCACGGTGAGCATGCTCGGGGACTCGGCCGCCCCGGCGTCGAACAGGACGCTGGCGACCCGGACACCGTCCACGTCGCCGACCTGGAGCGCGGTCTGCCCCGCGGTGGGCACGATGGTCGCGTACCCGAGGCCGAGCACGACCGTGTCGGCGCGGTTCACCTCGATCGTCTCGTCGAGGTGGTAGACGCCCGGGGTGAGCAGGAGGTTCAGACCCTGGTCGAGCGCGGCGTTGATGTGCTCGGCGGTGTCGCCGGGGTGCGCGACGTAGAAGTCGTCGAGCGGGATCGACGTGCCGGGCGTGGAGCCGTTCTTCCACGTCGCGCCGCGCGTGCCCTCGCGCAGCGACGGGACGAAGACCGCGTAGTCGTCGCCGTCGAGGTAGAGGTACGGCTTCTCGCGGACCGTGCCCGTGGTGTCGAGCGTGGTGACCGCAGGCTCGGGGAACGTCGTCGGCGGGGCGTTCTCGGTGCCGGAGAACACCATGTTCCACAGCGTGCCGTCCCAGCCGCCCGTGAGCGTCGAGTCGCGCGTGTACCACTGCTGCTGCGTGTAGCCCCGCACCTGGCCGTCGACGACGGAGTCGGCCGTGAAGCCGCCCGACGCCCACCCGTAGCGTGACGAGTGCAGCATGAGGTTGCCCTTGACGTGGATACGACGCATCGGGGCCGCTTGCGAGACCGCCCAGCGCATGTCGCCGCCCGTCGGGGTGACGGCGAGGTTCTCGATCGAGCGCCAGAAGTTCTGCGTCGCGTTGCCCTCGAACCACTCCGCGTCGGCCCAGACGCCGCCCGTGATGTTCACGTCGTCGGGGTTCCTGCCGAGGCCGTTGACCGCGGTGTTGAAGCCGACGTTGACGTGCACCGGGTACGTGCCGGGCTCGAAGAGGAACTGGTCGCGGCGCAGCCCGAACTGGCTCTCCTCCTGCGCCGCGTACGCCGCGTCGACGGCGGCCTGGATCTGGTCCACCGGGGTGTCGGGGCCGAACACGTGCACGTTCGGCCCCAGGTCCCCGCCGCCCTCGATCGGCTCGCCCGTTCCGGGGTTCGTCCCGTCGCCCGTGGTCAGCACGCGCAGCTCCCAGATCGAGTAGCCCCAGCCGGTGCCGCGCTCGGTGCCGACGAGCCGGACGTAGCGACCGGACCCGGTGACGTCGACGACCTGCTTGCCGCCGGTCCCGTCGGTGACCGTGCGCAGGGTGCGCCACAGGGTGCCGTCGTCGGACGTCTCGACGCGGAAGCCCTTCCCGTAGGCGCCCTCCCAGTCGATCTCGATCCCGCAGACCGGCTTGATCGCGCCCAGGTCGACCTGGAGCCACTGCGCGTCGGAGAACTCGCTGCTCCAGCGCGTTCCGGCGTTGCCGTCCACGGCGAGGCCCGCGGCGTACGCGCCCTCGGCGGACGACGCCGTCGCCGCCTTCCCGAGCGCGGCGTTCGTCGTGCAGTCGTCGCCCGGGTCGACGGTTCCGCCGTCGGTCCCGGGCGTGCCGAACACCTGGAGCTCCCACAGCGAGTAGCCGTAGCCGGTGCCGCGCTCGGTGCCGAGCAGGCGCACGTAGCGTCCGGTCCCGGACACGGACAGGGTCTGCTGCCCGCCCGCACCGTCGGTGACGGTGCGCAGCGTGCGCCAGGTCGTGCCGTCGTCGGACGCCTCGATGCGGAAGCCCTTGCCGTAGGCGCCCTCCCAGCTCAAGGCGACGGAGGAGAGCGTCGAGACCTGGCCGAGGTCCACCTGGAGCCACTGGCCCTCGGCGAACTCGCTGCCCCAGCGGGTGCTCAGGTCGCCGTCGACGGCCCGTGCGGCGGCGTAGTCGCCCTGCACGCTCGATGCTGTCGCGGGCTTGCCCTGGGAGAGGTTGACGGGTCCCGCCGCGGCGGCGACGGGCGCGGCGGCCGCCACGAGCGGCGCCGCGACGCACGCCGCGGTCAGCCCGGCGGCGAGGGAGGCCAGGCGGAGCCTGGCCGGGGATCGGAGGTGCATGGTCCTGCCTTCTTCGGGTCGGTGGGTCGTGCCACGGGCACGACCGTGCCCCGGGCGCGGCGCCGTCGTGCTCGACGACGCCGCGCCCGTCGGGCGGTGGGGTGTCAGCCGACGAGCTGGTAGTTCTCGTCGAGGACGGTGCCGCGGTGCGGCTTGTAGAGGTCGTACCCGCGCGGGTTGCACTGGAGACCGCCGTTGATGCAGTGCTCCACGAGGCGCTCGAGCACCTCGGGCTCCCAGCCGTTGATGAAGTCGTAGTGCCACGACTGGTCGGAGCCGCTCACGAGCCTCACGTCGGACATGTCACCGCTCACGGGCCACGCGATCTTGAACTCGATCATCGGGACCGCGATCGGGTGCGTCATGGGGCACTGCCCGTCCACGGGGTACGCCATGTGCGCGCCGTGGCCCATGTGCGCCGAGGCGTCGGGGGACAGGTGCATGCCGTCCCAGCAGCTCGGGGCCTGGTAGCGGATGTTCAGCTCGGTGCCCTCGGGGCAGTGGGCCGGGATGTCCCAGCTCTTCGAGATGTCGCCGCACTCCCAGCCCTCGACGGCGCCCGGCGCGGTCCGGAACTCGTCGTACGTCGCCATCATGTCGCCCGCGACGAACCGCAGGCCCGGCGGGAAGGGCTTGACCTTCGTGTAGTCGTCGATCCCCGACTTGTAGTAGATCGTCATGGGGATGTCGGGCTCGATCGGGACGCCGTTCTTCTCGATCGCGGGGAACCAGTACGACGAGTGGTCCTGCGGGACCGTGCAGGTCGAGTCGGTGTTCTCGAACAGGTCCTCCGGGACCGTGAACGCGTCCGTCACGCGGTTGCCGACGAACGTGTGCAGGTGCGACCTCCCGGGCTGACCGGGGAAGACGATCGGGTCGTCGGGCAGGAAGTGCGAGAACGAGCAGTTGGCCTGGAACTCGTGGTGCGTGACCTCGTCGTCCCACTCCGGCGGGTTCTCGGGGTCCGGCGCGTCGCCGTCGCCGAACACCTGGAGCTCGTACAGCGAGTAGCCGTACTGCGTGCCGCGCTCCGTCCCGACGACCTGGACGTAGCGACCCGTCACGTCGACGTCGAACGACTGCACGCCGCCCGTCCCGTCGGCCACGGTCGCGACGGTCGTCCAGGACCGGCCGTCCTGCGACACCTGGACCGTGAAGTCCTTGCCGTACGCCGCCTCCCAGTCGAGGACGACGCGGTCGAGGTCGTGCGCCTCGCCGAGGTCGACGCGGAGCCACTGGTCGTCGCTCGGCTGGCTCGCCCAGCGGGTCGCCCGGTCGCCGTCGACCGCGAACCGGGGGCCCAGGCCGCCCGACTCGGAGCTCGACGCCGCCGTGAGCGCACCCTGGGAGAGCAGGGTGTCCGGGGCGGCGGCGGCGCTCGTCGTGACGACGACCGAGGTCGACGCGACGAGGACGCCGGTCATCGTCGCGGCGATCCGGCGTCGGCCCGTCCCGGCGCGGCGTCTGCCGTGCCGGGGAGGCGTTAGCGTGGTGGTGCGTGTCGTGCCGTGCATGCTTCCTCCTTCGAGGTCGTCGCGCGCTGCGGAGCCTCTCGGGCAGGAGCGCGCGACGCTGCGCGGATGATGGGCACGCCCGGCGTCTGTCACCGGGCGCCGTGCCGGGTGGGGGCGGTTGCCGCCGCCCCCACCCGGACGTCTGCGGGTGTCAGCGCTGGTACACGCCGAGCTCGAAGAGCGAGTAGCTCCACTCGGTGCCGCGCGCGTCGAGCTGGAGCCGCACGTAGCGGCCGTTGCCCGCGACGTCGAGGCTGTCGACCCCGCCGTCGCCGTCGGTCACCGTGCGGACCGTGGTCCAGGACTGCCCGTCGTTCGACGTCTGGATCCGGTAGGCCTTGCCGAACGCGGTCTCCCAGACGAGCTGGACGTGCTGGAACGCCTGGACGGATCCGAGGTCGACCGTCAGCCACTCGTCGTCGTTCCAGTTGCTCGCCCAGCGGGTGCCCTGGTCGCCGTCGGTCGCCTGGCCGGGGGACCAGTTCCCGTTCCAGGGGTCGAAGCTCGACGCCGTCGTGGTCTTGCCCTGCGCGATGTTCGTCCCCGCGACCGGCGGTGCGACGACGCGGAACGAGCGCGTCTCGACCCCGACGTTCCCCTTCCCGTCCTCGGCCCAGACGTAGAGCTTCCACACGCCGAGCCGCGACGGTGCGGTGACCGAGAACTTCCCCTGGCCCTTGCTCGTGAGCTCGGTCCAGGCGAGGCCGCCGGCGCCGTCGATGTACTTGCTGTTGAAGAACGCGACGTAGTTGATCGGGTCGCCGTCGGGGTCGGTCGCGGCGAGGTCGAAGTCGAGCGTGGCGCCGGCGGTCACGGACGTCGCCCCCGGGATCGCCATGCCGCTGATGCGGGGGGCCGTGTTCACGCCCGCGAGGTCGACGCCCCACGTCTGGGCGATCGCGTGGTAGCCGAGGCGCTTGTTGTTGCCGGGCGTGACGTTGAACCATACGCCGCCGAAGTCGCCCTCGACGCCGTAGTGGAAGAACGTCGCGCCGAGCGCCTTGCCCTCGTGCTCCATGAGGCACTTCCACGACAGCGGCAGCGCGCGGCTCTTCTCGATGTCGGTGGGCTCGTCCGGGACGCCGTTCGCGTCGTCCGGCACCTCCCACTCGCCGGCCGCGCCGCCCTCGGTGAGCACGTACGGCTTGCCGTAGTTCCCGGCCTCCCACGCGCTCGCGATGCTGCACACGTCGCCGTAGGCGTTGATGGAGAGCAGGTCCAGGTCGGGCGCGTGGTCGCGGATGTACGGCCACGCGCCGGTCCACGCGTCGGTGTTCGACGTCGGGTGGTTGGGGTCGATCGCGTGGATCGCGACGCTCACCTCGTTGACGAACGACGCGTACGCGTCGCGGATCTCCTCGAGCTCGGTGCCGGAGTAGCAGTTCTGGAGGCCGAGGATCGCCTCGTTGCCGATGTTCCACATGAGGACGGCCGGGTGGTTCTTGTACTCCTCGACCCAGCGCAGGATGTCGGCCTTGGTGTCGTTCTTGTACGTCGTGTCGGTGCGGTAGTCGATGCAGCCGCCCGACCCCGGGCCGCCGCCGGGCATGAGCCAGAAGCCCGCGATGACGCGGACGTCGTGCGCGGCCGCGGCGTCGAGGATCGCGCGCGAGTCGGCGCCCGTGCCCCAGGTGCGGGTCGTGTTGCCGTTGATGTCGGCGAGGCCCTGCATGCGCGGGCCGGTCTCCTCGGCGCTCGTGCCGCCCCACGTGAACCCGCGCACGGTGTACGGCTGCCCGTCCACCTGGAGGTCCCAGTCGCCGTTCCCGCCGACGACCTTCACCACGCTCGGGCCGGAGTCCTTGACCGGGACCGTCGGGTGGCCCGGGTGCACGTAGTCGGGGAACGGGTCGGTCGGGTCACCGGGGTCGGTCGGGTCGACCGGCCCCGAGCCGCCCGCCTCGCCGAACACGCGGAACTCGTAGAGCGAGTGGCCGTAGCCACCCGGACGCGCGGTCGAGAGCACGCGCACGTAGCGGCCCTCCCCGTCGACGTCGAGCACGTCCGTGCCACCGTCGCCTTGGGTCGTGGAGTAGAGCGTGCGCCACGCGGAGGCGTCGTCGGAGACCTGGACCTGGTACGCGGAGGAGAAGGCGCCCTCCCAGACGAGCTCCACACGGTCGACGCTCGCGGCCTGCTGGAGGTCGACCTGGAGCCACTGGGGGTCGCTCCAGGCGCTGGACCAGCGCGTGCCGAGGTCGCCGTCGACGGCGTTGCCCGCGGCGTACCCGGCCCAGTCGTCCTGGACGGACGACGCGGTGGCGGGCTTGCCCTGGGACAGGAGCACCGGCTCGGCGCTCGCGGTCGTCGCGGGCACGACCAGCGCCGCTCCCGCGAGCGCGCCGGAGGCCAGCGCTGCGAGCGCGGCGCGGGCCGCTCGGCGTCTGCGGGGTCGCCCGGGGGCGGTGGGGGGTGTGGTGCGCATCGTGTTCGTCTACCTCTCCGTCCGCCCCAGGTCTGCGTCGACCCGGGGCACAGTTCGTCGTCGAGCCGTACCCTCAGCCGCGGCGCCGCGGCTGAGGTATGAAGCAGGGAGAGCGCTCTTACCCGAGGCCCGAGTTTTCACCCGCTCACGAGGGCTGTCAAGCGCAGCGGCCGTGAGATCGGGTAGGAATACGTGCATAAAACGACTCAAAACGGTCACTAAGTCTGACAAACTGGTTAGTAAGAAATGGACGCCGATCCCGAGCGTGCCCCGGGCCGGTGCCAGCCGGGAAAGCGCTCTTACCCCTGCTATCGTCGATGGTGTGAGCGAGGACGTGAGGCACCGGGCGCCGACGCTCGACGACGTGGCCCGGGTGGCGGGCGTGTCGCGCGCGACGGTCTCGCGCGTCGTCAACGGCAAGCGCAAGGTCGCTCCCGCCGTCCAGGAGGTCGTCCTGGAGGCCGTCGCGACGACCGGCTACGTGCCCAACCGCGCCGCGCGCTCGCTAGTCACGCGCCGCACCGGGACCGTCGCGGTCGTCGTCTCCGGTGCCGAGCCGGCGCCCGACGACGGCCTGCACCTCCCGCGTCTGCTCGCCGACCCGTTCTTCGGCCGCGTCGTGGGGTCGTTCGTGCGGTCCCTGCGCCCGCACGACGTCCACCCCGTGCTCATGCTCGCCGACGGCGACGAGGCGAGGCGGCAGGTCGTGTCGTACCTCCGGTTCGGCAACGCCGACGGCGCGCTCCTGGTCTCCACCCACGCCGACGACCCGCTCCCCGAGCAGCTCCTGGCCACGGGCAGGCCCACGGTGCTCTTCGCCCGGCCACCGCGGCCCCTCCCGGTGAGCTACGTCGACGTCGCGAACGCCGACGGCGCACGGCTCGCCGCGCACCACCTGCTGGACCGCGGCTGCCGGACGGTCGGCGTCGTCTCAGGGCCTCTCGACGTGCTCGCCGCGCGCGACCGCCTCGACGGCTTCCGCGACGCCATGGCGCGGCGGGGTCACGCGTACGTGCCGAGCGTCGAGGGCAACTTCACGGTCGAGAGCGGCGAGGCCGCGATGCTCGAGCTGCTGCGCACCGCACCGGGGCTCGACGGCGTCTTCGTGTCGAACGACGTCATGGCGCAGGGCGCGGTCCACGCGCTGCGCGAGCAAGGGCGCCGGGTGCCGGACGACGTCGCTGTCGTCGGGTTCGACGACAGCCCCGCCGGCACGCTCACGCGCCCGGCCCTGACGACGGTGCGCCAGCCCGTGGAGGAGATGGCGGCCGAGATGGCGCGCCTCCTGCTGGAGCAGGTCGAGACCGGCGAGCCACGGGTCACGTCACGGATCTTCGACCCCGTGCTCGTCGTGCGGGACTCGGCCTAGACCGGCGCGCAGCGACGCTCGGCCGACGCCGTGCGCCGGTCAGTCGAACGTGACGCCTGTCAGCTCCTGCGAGACGGACCAGAGGCGCGCGGCTTCCGAGGCATCGCGCAGCGGGGCCCAGAGCTTCTGCTCTCCGGGCGGTCCGCCGGCGTTGCCCGGCCACTGCGGTCCGTAGAAGGCACCGCTCTTCGCGTCGGGGGACGTCGCGGCCATGAGAGCGGGCAGGGCTGCCGTCTGCGTCGTCCCGACGAGCAGTCCGTGCGAGGACAGCCACTCGATCATGCGTCGGCCTCGTGTCGCGGAGTCACGGGCGAGCTCGGGCCGTGCTGCGAGCAGGCTCGTCGGGGCGACACCGGGATGGGAGACGTTGCTCGTGATGCCCCAGTCCTGTGCCGTGCTGCGCCGGTCGAGCTCGAGCGCGAACAGCCCGACGGAGATCTTCGACTGCCGGTAGGCGCCCATCCCGTCGTAGCCCTGCTGCCACTGGAGGTCGTCCCAGCGGATCCTGCCGCTGCGTGCGGCAACGCTCGCCTGCGACGTCACCCGGGCCTGCCCGGTCCGCAGGAGCGGGAGGAGGTGGCCGGTGAGGGCGAAGTGGCCGAGGTGGTTGGTCCCGAACTGCAGCTCGAACTCGTCGGTGGTGACCTGACGTGTGGGCGGTGTCATGACGCCGGCGTTGTTGACGAGCAGGTGGATCGGCTGCCCCTCGTCGAGCAGCGTCTGCGAGAACGAGGACACGGAGGCGAGCGAGGACAGGTCCATCTCACGCAGCGTCAGGCGGGCTGCGGAGTGTCCGGCTCGGATCCGCGCCGCCGCGGCCTCGCCCTTGTGCGGGTTGCGGACCGGCATGACGACGTCGGCCCCGGCGGCGGCGAGCCGGGTCGCGATCTGGAGGCCGACGCCGTCGCTCGCGCCGGTGACGACGGCGCGCCGACCCGTGAGGTCGGGGACGGTGATCTCGTGGCTCGTACGGGGCATGAGGACTCCTCGGTGCTGGACGCGGTCGGGCCGCGGCGGACGGCCCATGCCAGGTTCAGCCAGGCGCAGCACGTTATCCACGGCCTGATGATCCGTGGCTCGGCAGCCCCAGGCACGTGACGATGGACCCATGATCGACAGAGCGGGGCTCGCCGACTTCCTGCGCACCCGTCGCGCCGTGCTGCAGCCCGAGGACGTGGGTCTGCCGCGTGGATCGCGGCGCCGCACCGAAGGGCTGCGGCGAGAGGAGGTCGCGAGCCTGTGCCACATGTCCACGGACTACTACTCCCGGCTCGAGAGGGAGCGTGGCCCGCAGCCCTCGGAGCAGATGGTCGCTTCGATCGCGCAGGGCCTGCACCTGTCGCGCGCGGAACGCGACCACCTGTTCCGGCTCGCCGGGCATCGTCCGCCCGAGCCCGGGGCGGCCGGCGATCACGTGGACCCCGGGCTGCTGCGGATCATCGAGCGCCTGGAAGACACACCGGCGGAGATCGTCACCGAGCTCGGCGAGACGCTGTGGCAGACGCCTCCCGGCGTCGCGCTCGTCGGCGACCTTCGCCGGTACACGGGCCCCTCGCGAAGCATCGGGTACCGCTGGTTCACCGATGCGTCGGTGCGCGATCTCTACTTCCCAGAGGACCACGCCTTCTACTCCCGGATGTACGCGTCGGGGCTGCGTGGGGTGCTCGCCCTGCGGGGGCCGCAGTCGCGCGCTGCCCACCTGGCCCGGCTTCTCCTCGACCGCAGCGAGGAGTTCCGCACGGTGTGGGACCGGCACGAGGTGGGCGTGCGACCACGCCAGGTCAAGCGGTACCTCCACCCGCTCGTCGGACCGCTCGAGCTCAGCTGCCAGACCCTGCTCGATCCCGAGCAGTCGCACTCGCTGCTCGTCTACACCGCAGCACCTGGTAGCCAGTCCGCGGAACGCTTGCAGCTCCTCACCGTCCTCGGACCAGCCCGGGCCTGAGACGTCGTGCGAGACGACGGCCCGCCTGCGGGACGAGTCTGGGCACAGCTCCCAGGGCGCAGGGAGGCAGAATGGACCCATGCCTCTCGCCCCGCGCTACGTCGCCGCCGACGACCGTTACGACACCATGACCTACCGCCGGACGGGGCGCAGCGGCCTCGACCTGCCCGCGATCTCGCTCGGTCTGTGGCACAACTTCGGCGACGTCAACCCGTTCGAGACGCAGCGCGCCGTGCTGCGCCGCGCGTTCGACCTCGGGATCACGCACTTCGACCTCGCCAACAACTACGGCCCGCCGTACGGCTCCGCGGAGGAGAACTTCGGCCGCCACCTCGCCCGGGACCTCGGCGCGTACCGCGACGAGCTCGTCATCTCCTCCAAGGCGGGCTACGACATGTGGCCCGGGCCGTACGGCGACGGCGGCTCGCGCAAGTACCTCCTGTCGTCGCTCGACCAGTCGCTGACGCGCACGGGCCTCGACTACGTGGACGTCTTCTACCACCACCGCCCCGACCCGAGCACGCCGCTCGAGGAGTCCATGCGGGCGCTGCACGACGCCGTCCAGCAGGGCAAGGCGCTCTACGTCGGCGTCTCGAACTACTCGCCGTCCCGCACGCGGGAGGCCGCCGCGATCCTCGCCGACCTCGGCACCCCGCTGCTCATCCACCAGCCCAGCTACTCGATGCTCAACCGCCACGTCGAGGACCCCGCGCACGAGGACCGGTACGACGGCGTCCAGAGCGAGTCGCTGCTCGACGTCGTGGGCGACCTCGGCGTCGGCACCATCGTGTTCTCGCCGCTCCAGCAGGGCCTGCTCACCGACCGCTACCTCTCCGGCTCCGCGCCCGAGGGGTCGCGCGCCGCACGCCCCGACTCCCCGTTCCTGTCCGAGCAGAACCTCGACGAGTCCTACCTCGAGAAGGCTCGCGCGCTGAACGACATCGCCACCGGCCGCGACCAGACGCTCGCCCAGCTCGCCCTCGCCTGGGTCCTGCGCGACGACCGCGTCACGTCCGCCCTCATCGGAGCGAGCAGCGTGCGCCAGCTCGAGAACAACGTCGCGGCGCTCTCGGCGCCCCCGCTCACCGCCGACGAGTCGGCTGCGATCGAGTCCGTCCTCGCGAGGTAGAACCCTGGTAGCGCGAAGGAGGACCCTGGTCACCAGGGTCTCCCTCGCGCCACCGGGGTTCTCCCTCGGCAGACCAGGGTTCTCCCTCGGCAGGGGCGGGGTCACGCCGACAGGTCGACCGACCGGCCGCGGCCCGTCGGGCGGGCCGCGTCCACGAGCAGGCGTCCGATCGCGACGTCGAGCAGGCCGAGGCCGACCGAGTCGAAGAGCGTGACCTCGTCGGGCGCGCGGCGGCCGGTCGCGCGCCCCGTGACGACGTCGCCGAGCTCGAGCCCGCACGCCGCCTCGTCGATCGCCCCCTCGGCGATCGCGAGGAGCGCGTCGCCGGACTCGTGCAGGGCGGTCGAGACCGAGTCGACGACGACGCGCGCGCGGGCCATCGCCTCGCCGTCGACCTCGCGGTGGTCGGGTCGGGGTGGCGCCCCGACGACGTTGACGTGCAGGCCGGGGTGGAACCACGCGCCGCGCACCACGGGCTCGCGCGCCGGCGTCAGCGTGCACACGACGTCGGCGGACCCGACGGCGCTCGCGGGCGAGCCCACGCGGGTCACCTTGAGGTCGGGGTGCCGCGCCGTCGTCCGCTCGACGAAGGTGCGCACGGTCGCGTCGGAGCGCGACCAGACGAGCACGTGCTCGAGGGGTCGTACCTCGGCGATCGCGCTGACGTGCTCGAGCGCCAGCCCGCCCGCCCCGACGAGGCCGAGCACGCGCGCGTCGGGACGCGCGAGCCAGCGCGTCGCGACCGCGCTCGCGGCGGCGGTGCGCAGGCGCGTGGGCAGGCCGCCGTCGAGCACCGCGACGGGTTCGCCGGTCGTCGCGTCGGCGAGCACGAGGACCGAGCGCTGCGCGGGCAGGCCCCGCTCGCGGTTCGCGGGGATGTCGGCGAGGAGCTTCGACCCCGCGAGCCCGGCGCGCGGCGACACGGCGGTCATCGGCAGGAAGTGCGCCCGGTCGTCGACGGCCGCGACGGCGAGCGGCGCCTGGGCGGCCGTCCCGTCGGCGAGGTCGGCGAACGCCTGCTCGACGACGTCGATCACCTGCGCGGGTGTCACGAGCCCGGCGAGGTCGGAACGGGTGAGGACGAGCGGCACGGGGTCTCCAGAGGTCGGGCGGGTCGGGCGGTGGGGTACGAGAGGGGCCAGCGCCGAGGGCCGGGCGGACTCTCCGGGGTGCGGGATCGCGCCGCGCGGCGGGGGTGCCGTCATGCCGTGCGGCCGAGGCGGACGAAGGGTGTCGTGAGCGCGCCGGGCGGCCTGCTGTGGGTGACGAATCCGGCGACGGCGAGCAGCGCGAGGACGTAGGGGAGCATGACGAGCAGCGCGAACGGCACGTCGACCCCGAGCGCGGGCAGCGTGAACTGCAGCGCCTGCGCGAGGCCGAACGCGAGCGCGGCGACGGCCACGCCGACGGGGCGCCAGCTCCCCGCGATGACGGCCACGACCGCGAGGTAGCCGACTCCGGCCGTCATGTTGTCGGTGAACGTGCGGACCTCGGACAGTGCGAGCTGCGTGCCGGCCAGTCCGGAGAGCAGGCCGACGACGAGGACCGCGGTGAACCGCACGCGCAGCACGCCGATGCCCGAACGGTCGGCGCTCGCCGCGTCCTCGCCGACGGCGTCGACCGCGAGTCCCCAGCGCGTCCGCCGGGACGTGAGCACTGCGAGCAGCACGACCGCCGCGAGCAGGACGTACGCGAGGCCGGTCTGGCGGAAGAGCGCCGGCCCGACCACGGGGATCTGCGACAGGAGCGGGATCGCGACGCGCTCGAACCCCGGGACCTCGGTGCCGCGCTCGAGGAGCAGGCGCGCGCCGAACGTCGTGCCGGCGAGCGCGAGAGCGTTGGCCGCGATCCCGGTGACGATCTGGTCGGCACGCAGCGTGACGCTCAGGACGGCCTGGAGCACCCCGACCAGCAGTCCCGCGACCGCGCCGCACGCGACCCCGACGAGGGCCGAGCCGCTCGACGTCGCGCCGACGACCGCGGCGAACGCGCCGGTGAGCATCATGCCCTCGACGCTCATGGTGAGGACGCCGGCGCGTTCCCCGACGAGCTCGCCGCTCGCGGCGACGAGGATCGGGACGCACAGGGCGACGCTCGCGACGAGCAGGTCGGTGAGCGTGGGGATCATCGCGTGACCTCCGGGGTGGGAGCGGTGGACGGGTGCGACAGGGTGCGCTGACCGGGTCGTGGACGGTCGTGGCCCGGGGACCGGCGGCGCGACCGTGGGCGCACGCCTGCCGGGTGTCGGACCGCCCAGATCGCGGTGCCGGCGACGCCGAGGATGACGAGGCTCTCGGTGATCTGCGTGATCGACGCCGGGACGCCGGCGGCGAGCTGGAGGTTGATCCCGCCCGAGACGAGGAACCCGAGGGCGGTCGCGATGCCCGCAGCCGCGGCGAACGAGCCGCGCGCGAGCAGACCGACGACCAGGCCGGAGAACCCGTACCCGGACGACAGCCCGTCGTCGAGCACGTGCGGCGCCGACGCGACGAGGACGCCGCCCGCGAGCCCTGCCGTGGCCCCGGCCGTCGACAGCGCGGAGAAGCGCAGCCGGTCGACGGGCAGGCCCAGCCGCAGCGACGCGGCCCGCGACTGCCCGACGGCGGCGAGCCGCACCCCGGTCGCGGTGCGGCGCAGCACGACGGACGCGACGAGCGCGGCGGCGAGCGCCAGCACGCCGCCGACCGTCGCGGGCGACCCCGGGAGGCCGAGCAGCGGCAGGTGCGCGGCGTCGACGAGCGGCGACGACTGCGGGAGGGTCTCCGAGCTCGTCACGGGCTGGCGCAGGAGCGCCTCCTCGTGGACGGCGAGCACGAGCACCGCGGCGCCCACGAAGTTCAGGAGCAGGGTCGTGATGACCTCGCTCACGCCGCGTCGCACCGCGAGCCACGCGGCGACCGACGCCCACGCCGCACCGCCCAGCGCGGCGACGAGCAGCACGAGGGGGAGGGCGACGACGGCGGGCACGGCCGGGGGCAGCGCGGTCCCGACCGCGGTGGCCGCGACCGCGCCGACGCAGATCTGGCCCTCGCCGCCGACGTTGACGAGCCCGGCGCGGTGGGCGACGAGGAAGCCTGTCGCGACGAGCAGGAGCACGGCCGCGACGTTGACCGAGGACCCGATCGCGTAGGGGGTGCCGACCATGCCCTCCCAGAGCGCGGCCGCGGCCTGCGCGGGCGTGGCACCGGCGAGGGCTGCGAGCGCGGTGCTCACGGCGAGCGCGCCGAGCACCGCGGCGAGCGGGACGAGCGCCGGGGCGAGAGCGCGCAGCCGGTCGCCGGCGCGTCGGGACCGGTCCTCGGCGGGGGCGGGCGGTCGGGCGGGAACGTCGCGCGACGGCGGGGAACCGGTCGCGGACGGGGGACCGGGCCGGTCCGCGGTGCCGAGGGACGGTTCTGGATCGACGCCGGTCGTGAGGCCGGGACGGGCGGTGGGCGCGGTCATGCGGAGGCTCCCGTCATGAGGTGGGCGACGCGGTCGCGCGCGTCGGGGTCGGCGGTGGGGACCGGGCCGCGGAGCGCACCCCGGTAGGCGACGTGGACGCGGTCGCACAGCACGAGGAGCTCGGACAGCTCGCTCGACACGACGAGGACCCCGACCCCGGCGTCGGCGGCGGCGCGCAGGTGCGCGACGACGGCGTCGACGGCCCCGAGGTCCAGCCCGCGCGTCGGCTGGGCGGCGACCACGCACCGCAGCGGGTGGAGGCTCAGCTCGCGCGCGAGCACCGCCTTCTGCTGGTTGCCGCCGGACAGGGACGAGACCGGGGCGTCGAGGCTCGCGGCCCGCACGTCGAACCGGCGCGCGAGGTCGGCGGCCGCCGCGCGCATGGCCTTCCGGTCGAGGAGGCCGAACCGCCGGAACCGGCGCAGGCCGCCGAGGAGGAGGTTCGTCGTGACGCTGAGCGAGGTCACGACGGCCTCGTGGTGGCGGTCCTCGGGCACGACGCCGAGGCCGAGCGCGGTCCGGCGCCCGGGACGCGCCGTCGTGATGTCGACGCCGTCGAGCCGGACCCGCCCCCCGGCGGGGACCACGGCACCCGACAGCGCCGCCACGAGCTCGCTCTGGCCGTTGCCCTCGACGCCGGCGATCCCGACGATCTCGCCGGGCCGCACGACCAGGTCGACCGCGTCGACCCGCCGCGCGCCGTCGGCTCCGTCGACCACGAGCCCGCGCACGTCGAGGACAGCGGGACCCACGCCGAGGGCGGCCGCGTCGACCTCGGCGACCCTGACCTCGGCCGGGCCGTCCGCCCGGGCGGTGGGACGCCCGCGCGCCCCGGTGCCGCCGGCACCGTGCTCGTCCGCATGCTCTTCCGTGTGCTCGTCGGTGCCCGGTCTCGTGACGCCGACGCTCGCCGCGAGGACCGGGTCGAGGCTCGACGCGTCGCGGCCCACCATGAGCGCGACGAGGTCGGCGGCGGTGAGCCGCTCCTCGGCACGGTCCGTGTCGGTTCCGCGGGTGCTCGTGCCGTGCGCGTCCCGCGCGAGGACGCCGGTCCCGACGACGCGCCCGCCGCGCAGGACGGTCGCGCGGTCGCCCACGCGCATGACCTCGGCGAGCTTGTGCGTGATGAGCACGACGGCGGTCCCCGCGTCCGCGACGCGGCGGCACGTCGCGAGCAGGCCGTCGATCTCGTCGGGGCCGAGGACGCCCGTGGGCTCGTCGAGCAGGAGGAGCCGCGGGCGGTCGAGGAGCGCCTTGACGATCTCGACCTGCTGGCGCGCCCCGACCGTGAGCCCGCCGACCCGCGCGCCCGGGTCGACGCGCAGGCCGAGCGTCCGCTCGATCTCGGCGAGCCGCGTCGCCAGCCCGCGCCGGTCGGGGCGCAGGCGGCGCCCCGTGCCCCGGCCGAGGAGCAGGTTCTCCTCGACGGTCAGCGTCGCGACGAGCGAGAAGTGCTGGTGCACCATCGCGACGCCGTGCGCGAGGGCGTCCGCGGGCGAGGCCGGCGCGTAGGCCTCGCCCGCGAGCAGGACCTCGCCCGACGTCGGCCGGAGCGAGCCGAACACGATGTTGCACAGCGTCGACTTCCCGGCGCCGTTCTCGCCGAGCACGCAGTGCACCTCGCCCGGGACGACGTCGAGGTCGACCGCGTCGAGCGCCGTGTGGGCGCCGAAGACCCGGGTCACGTCGCGCAGGACGAGCGCGGGCGGTTTGAGCGGTGCGGGGAGTGCTGCGGGCGCGTCGGGTGCCGCGCCGGCGCCTGCGGGGAGCGTCGTGGGCATGGGAGCTCCGTCCGGTGGGGGTGGGGTGGCGGTGGCGGCGGTCCGTCAGTACGGGGTGACGGCGCCGCTCGCGACGGACTCGGTGATCTCGTCGATCGCGGCGACGGTCTCGGGGTCGTCCGTGCAGACGACGAGCTCGGTGCCGCCGAGGTCGCTCGTCAGGCCGAACGGGACCTGGGCCGCCTCCCACGTGCCGTCGAGGACGGACCGGACGGCGTGCTCGACCTCGGTACCGACGTCGGTGCGCACGAACCCGACGTAGGGACCGCCGTCGGTGCACTCGCCGGGGATGGGGCCGCCGATCATCGACGCGCCCGCGTCCTTCGCGGCCTGCTCGATGCCCTGCTTGCCGAGGTTGACGATCTGCCCGACGACGTCGACGCCCACCCCGAAGTTGGCCGCCGCGGCCTGCTTGGCCTTGGCCGGGTCGTTGAAGTCGCCGAGGAACTGCGGCGTCACGACCGTCGTCCCGGGCACGGCCGCCTCCGCGCCGTTCGCGAACGCGACCGACGCGTTGACGATCGCGGGCAGCTCGACGCCCCCGATGAACCCGATCTTGCCCGTGGTGGACGACAGCGCGGCGAGCGCGCCGGACAGGTACTCCGCCTCGGCCTGCTGCGGGTCGTAGTAGGCGAGGTTCTCGAGCGGCTCCGCGTCGGCGGGCCCGCCGATCTCGACGAACGTGACGTCGGGGAACTGGGGCGCGACCTTGCGCAGGTCGGCGTCCGTCTGGCCGCCGACCGAGACGACGAGGTCCGACGCGCTCGCGAAGCGCACGAGCGTCTGCTCGTAGTCGGCCGCGGCGACCTCCTCCACGAACGACAGCTCGACCTCGTCGCCGAGCTCCTCCTCGAGGCGCTGGTAGCCGAGGTACGCGGACTGCATGAAGCCGGTGTCGGACGTCGACCCGGGCAGGAACACGCCGACCCGGAGCGGCTCGGCACCGGCGGTGTCCGAGTCGGTCCCGGCCTCGGTGGACGTGCCGCACGCGGAGAGGGCGACGAGGCTCGCGGCGGAGAGGGCCGCGACGGCCGCGGTGCGGAGCCGGTGGGCACGGTGCCGGGGCGACCGAGGCGTGCGGCCGGACGACGTCGGGACGGCGGTGGAGCGGGTGCTGCGCATGGGTCCTCCTGGTCGAGTTAGTGGTATACCACTAAGCCCCGAGTGTGCGGACGCCGTGTTTCGTGGGTGTCAACCGACCGTAAATCGTGCGTGACCGACCACCGCCGTGCGCCCGACGCGAGGACAGGCGTGCGGGCGGGAGGTCGCCGGCGTGCGGTGGCGGCTCAGCGCGGCCGGGGCGCCCGGTTGCGCGTGCGGGTCGCGGCCACGGGGTCGATCGGCGCCGAGGCCCAGGTCTCCGCGAGCGCGAGGCTCGGCTCGCGCCCGGACGCGACGTGCCGCGCGGCGAGCACGGCGACGGCGTCCTCGTCGCGCGCCTCGATCGCCGCGAGCATCGCGGCGTGCTCCTCGCACTGCTCGCGCGTGTCACGCTGCTTCGTGAGGTGGAAGAGCCAGCGCACGCGCGCGTCGAGGGGGGCGAGCATCGAGCGCAGGAGCGGGTTCCCGCACGCGGTCACGACGGCGGCGTGGAACCCGGCGTTGGCTGCCGCCGTCGCGGCGTCGTCGTGCGTGTCCAGGGCGGCACGGGCGGCGTCCACCGAAGCGCGCATCGCGGCGAGGTCGCTCTCCGAGCGTCGGAGCGCGGCGAGCCGGAACGCGAGCACCTCCACGTTCTCGCGGACCTCGAAGAGGTGCTCGACGTCGTCCCGCGTGAAGGGTGCGACGACGGCGCCCTGCCGAGGGACGAGGACCACGAGCCCTTCGCTCTCGAGCAGCGTCAGCGCCTCGCGCAGCGGGACGCGCGAGACGCCCAGCTCCGTCGCGATGTCGCGCTCGACGAGGCGCTGCCCCGGGTGCAGGTCGAGCCCGAGGATCCGTGCCTTGAGCGCCTCGTAGGCCGCTTCGCGCAGTGACGGACGCGCGGTGTCGTCGCGGGAGGTGGGCGTCGTGGTCACGCCCTCGATCCTAGGGAGCGGACCGCCCCGTCGCTCCCGCCGCCCGTTCGAGGAGCAGCCGGCGCTCGTGCCGGGTGGGTGCCAGCGCGGCGGCGTGCTCGAGGACGTCCGCCGCCTCGGCGTGGCGGCCGAGGCGCGTGAGCAGGTCGCCGCGCACGGCGCCGTAGAGGTGGTGGCGCGCGAGGCGCGGGTCGTCCGCGACGGCGTCGAGCACGAGGAGCGCGGCCTCGGGACCGTCCGCGTAGCCCACGGCCACGGCGCGGTTGAGCTCGACCACGGGGGAGGGCGCGACCGACGCCAGAGCGTCGTAGAGCGCGACGATCGCGTCCCAGTCGGTGTCGGCCCACGTCGCGGCGCGGGCGTGGCACGCGGCGATCGCGGCCTGGAGCGAGTAGGGCCCGAGCGCCTTCCCGGCGCGCGTGCCGAGCGCGAGCGCGCGGTCGAGCGCGGCGAGGCCGTGCCGCACGAGGAGCAGGTCCCAGCGGGAGCGGTCCTGGTCCTCGAGGAGCACGGGCTCGCCGTCGGGCCCGGTGCGCGCGGCGAACCGTGACGCCTGGAGCTCCATGAGCGCGACGAGCCCGTGCACCTCCGGCTCGCCCGGCAGCAGCCCGGCGAGCACGCGTCCGAGGCGCATGGCGTCCTCGGCGAGCTCGCGCCGCACCCACGTGTCGCCCGACGTCGCGGCGTACCCCTCGGTGAAGACGAGGTACACGACCTCGAGCGCGGCGGGCACGCGGGCGGCGAGCTCGTCGGCCTGCGGGACGTCGACGGGGACGTTCGCCTCGGCGAGCGTCCGCTTGGCGCGGGAGATGCGCTGCCCGACCGTCGCGGACGGGACGAGGAACGCTCGGGCGATCTCGTCGGTCGTCAGGCCCCCGACGAGGCGCAGCGTGAGCGCGACGCGGGACTCGCGCGGCAACACGGGATGGCACGCGACGAGGACGAGCGCGAGCAGGTCGTCGCCCACGGGGTCGTCGACGATCGCGTCGGGGGCCGGGACCGACCCGACGAGGACCGCGCCGCCGTCGCCCGGGCGCGCGACCGCCGTCGTCCCTGCGCCGGACCGTGCCCCGGGCGCGGCGAGGTCCGCCGCGAGCCGCGCGTACTTCGCGTCGCGCGTGCGCTCGCGGCGGACCAGGTCGACGGCGCGGCGACGCGCGACGGTGGTCAGCCACGCGCCGGGATTGTCCGGGACGCCCTGCTCGGGCCACTGCTCGAGCGCGGCGACGAACGCCTCCTGGGCGACCTCCTCGGCGAGGCCGACGTCCCGCAGGGTCCGGACCAGGCCCGCGACGAGCCGTGGCGACTCGATGCGCCACACGGCCTCGACGGTGCGGGAGACGTCGGTCATCGCGGTGCCCGTGCTCGCCGGGTGACCCTCAGGAGCCCTGCTGGGCGCGGATCTGCTCGGCGAGGCGTTCGTCCTTCTCGCGCTGCTCGGGCGTGTATTCGGCGCCGAAGTCCTCGATCTCGAAGATCGGCCGGATCTCGAGGACCTCCTCGAGCCCCATGCTGGGGTCGCTCGGGCACTTGCGGGCCCACTCGACGGCCTCCTCGAGCGAGGAGACCTGCCAGATCCAGTACCCGGCGACGATCTCCTTGGACTCGGTGAACGGACCGTCCACGACCGACGTCTCGCCCCCGCTGAACACGACGCGCGCGGCCTTGGCGGTGGGCTGGAGGCCCTGGCCGTCGAGCATGATGCCCGCCTTTGACGAGCTCCTCGTTGTACGCGCCCATCTGGGCGAGCATGTCCTGCGTGGGAGCGATCTTGTCCTCGTCGGCCCCGGTGCCCTTGATCATGACCATGACGCGCATGACGTTCCTCCTCGGTGAGTGCCCCCTCGACCCTAGTGTCGTGAAGGCGTGTTCACCCTGACGTCGGACGGCGACCCCCCGGTCTTCGACACGCGCCGCCGACGAGTTCTTCCGGAGCGTCAGCGGAACCGCTGGACGGCGAGCGGGGCGGCCTCCGCGAGCCCTCGCACGGCCGGGTGGTCGGCGCCGGGGGCGGTGCCGGCGAAGACGTCGCGCAGCGCGCCGGAGGCGACGAACGTCCCGTCGGCGAGCACGTGCACGGAGGGGCACATCCGCTCGACGAGCTCCAGGTCGTGCGAGACGAGCAGCACCGCGGTGCCGAGCTCGGCGGTCGCGTCGGCGAGGCGCCGCACGACGTCGCCGCGCATCGCCGGGTCGACGGCGGTGAGCGGCTCGTCGAGCAGCAGGGCGCGCGGGCGCGTGGCGAGCGCGACGGCGAGCGCGACGCGCTGCTTCTCCCCGCCCGAGAGCGAGTGGATCGTGCGCGGCGCGTACCGGGGCTCGAGCGCGACGTCGCCGAGCAGGTCCTCGACGGACCGCCCGCTGGGGCGGCCGGCGCGCCGCGCGTCCTTGAGCGCCGCGGAGAGCGTGCGGTCGACGGTCCAGCGCGGGTCGATCCCGATCCCGGCGAGACCGTCCTGCGAGACGCGTCGGACGTCGGCGGTGAACTGCTTCTTGTCCCGGCGCGACAGCTTGGTGACCGTGCGCCCGGCGTACGTGACGTGGCCGGCCGTCGGCCGGACGAGCCCGACGAGCGCGCGCACGACCGTGGACTTTCCGGCGCCCGACTCGCCGACGATCCCGACCGGCGGAGCGCCCGGCGTCACGTCGAGGTCGATGCCGTGGACGACGTCGGGCCCTCCGTAGCCGGCGGCGAGGCCGGTGGCGCGCAGGATCGGGGTCGTCGTCGTGCTCATGGGTCACCTTCTGGTCGTCGGGGCCGGGCGGGCGGTCCGGGGCCCCGCTCGTCCGACGAACGACGCTACCGCGGAGTTCCGTGGCGTCGCTCACGGGCAGCGCCCTGGCGGCACGCGGCGACGTCCCCCGGGGCCGCCTGCCGGCCTGAGCCACGAGGCGCGGTAGCCTGGGGCACTCGACCAGGATCCTCGAGCCCAGGTGGTCCGTCGACCCGCGCCGCGGCACCGTGCCTGTGCGCGGCGACCCGGACGGAGGAGCACGTGACCAGGACGGTCGACGAGCCGGAGCTGCTGGCGCCCGGCGAGGCGGTGGACCTCGACAACTGCGCGCGCGAGCCCATCCACGTGCCCGGCATGATCCAGCCGCGGGGCGTCCTGCTCGTCGTGCGTGAGTCGGACGGCGTGCTGCTCCAGGCGTCGGCCAACGTCGAGCGGTACCTGGGGACCTCGGCCGAGGAGCTCGCGGGCCGCCCGCTCGCCGACGCGCTGGGTGCGGACCCGGCACGCCGGGTGCTCGACCACGCCGCGAACGTCGGCGACCTCGCCACGCGCAACCCCGTCACGCTGACCCTCGACCGCTGGGACGGGGCGTCCGTCGTCGTGGACGCCGTGCTCCACCGGCCCCCGCTGCCCGCCGACGGTCCGGAGACGGAGCCGGTGCTCGTCGTCGAGCTCGAGTCCGCGGCAGGCGCGCGCCCCCTGACGTTCCCCAACACGTACCTCGCCGTGCGGCACGCGCTGCGCGACCTCGAGCGCGCCGCGACCCTCGACGAGCTGTACGACGACGCGGCCCGGCACGTGCGCGAGCTGACCGGGTTCGACCGCGTGATGATCTACCGCTTCGACGCCGCGTACAACGGCGAGGTGGTCGCCGAGGCACGCCGCGAGGACCTCAACGCGTTCCTCGGGCTGCACTACCCGGCGTCGGACATCCCCCCGCAGGCCCGGGCGCTGTACGAGAAGAACTGGATCCGCCTCATCGCGGACGTCCACTACGAGCCGCAGCCGATCGTCCCGACGCTGCTGCCGACGACGGGCGCGCCCCTCGACCTCACGTACTCCACGCTGCGCAGCGTCTCGCCGATCCACCTCGAGTACCTGCGCAACATGGGCGTGCGCGCGTCGATGTCGATCTCGCTGCTGCGCGAGGGCAGGCTGTGGGGGCTGATCGCGTGCCACCACTACGCAGGTCCGCACGAGCCTCCGTACGAGGTGCGCACGGCCGCGGAGTTCCTCGGGTCGGCGCTGTCCGTCCGGCTCGTCGCGCAGGCCGAGGACGAGCGCGAGGCCGAGGTGCGGCGCGCGGAGGGCGTCCTCGCCCACCTGGCGGCCGACAGCCGGGACGAGAGCGTCCCGATCGGCACCGCGCTCACGCGCTCCGGGTGGCTCCGCCGCCTCGTCCGCGCCGACGGCGCGATCGTCGTCGCCGAGGGCGGCCTCATCAAGGTCGGCAGCACGCCCGACGAGGACGGGTGCCGCGCCCTCGTGGCCTGGGTGCTCAGCCACGACGAGGACCTCGTCGCGACCGAGGCGCTCGGCCGCGACGCGCCCGACCTCGCGGCGCTCGCGCCCGATGTCGCCGGGGTGCTGGGCATCGTCCTGCCCGAGGGCCAGGTCGTCGTGTGGGTGCGCGACGAGGTGCTGCGGCACGTCGACTGGGGCGGCGACCCGTACAACAAGGCGATCGCGCAGCGTGAGGGCGAGACGGTCCGGCTCAGCCCCCGCAAGTCGTTCGAGCGCTGGCGCGAGGTCGTGCGCGGCCAGAGCGCGCCGTGGACGTCGGACCAGACGGACGTCGCCACGTCGCTGCGCGGCCACCTCGTCGAGGCGCTGTACCTGCGCGGGCGCAAGGCCGTGCGCGCGACCGAGGAGCTCCAGCGCAGCCTCCTGCCGGCGCTGCTGCCCGACGTCCCGGGCTGGACCCTCCAGTCCCGCTACGAGTCCGCCGGCACCGGGCTGGTCGGCGGCGACTGGTACGACGCCCTCGTGCTCCCCTCGGGCCGGCTCGCGCTCGTGGTCGGCGACGTCACGGGGCACGGGCTCCAGGCGGCCGCGACGATGGGCCAGCTCGGCACGACGCTGCGCGCGGCACTCGTGAGCACGGGATCGGCGGTCGAGGCGGTGGCGCGGCTGGCCGAGGTCGCCCGCTGGACGCTGCCGGGCGAGGTCGCGACGCTCGCGGTCGCGCTGCTGGACACGGTGAGCGGCGTCGTCGAGCACGTGTCGGTGGGCCACCCGCCCCTGCTCGTCGTCGGCCCCGACGGCAGCACCGCCTGGACCGAGAGCGCGAGCGTGCCGCCCCTCGGGCTCGTCGACCGGGTCCCGCCAGCACAGCGCGTGCAGGTACCGCGCGGGGGTGCGCTCGTGCTCTACAGCGACGGTCTCATCGAGCGGCGGGGAGAGTCGATCCGAGACGGCCTGGACAGGCTCGCGGCGGTCTTCTCGACGGGCCCGGACGTGGACGTCGACGGGATCGTCACCGCGGCGCGCGACCCGCGCTCCGCCGACGACGCGACGCTGCTCCTGGTGCGTCGCGACGCCTGAGGGCGGTGGCCGGGTCGGCGGTCAGCCGACGGGGAGGAGCGCGCTGCGCACCGAGGCCCCGGCACGGAAGACCGGGACGTCGAACCGTGCCCACACGTGCTTCTCGCCCGTGCCGGTGCGGCACCAGCCGACGGCCGTCGACGCCCGCTGCGCGAGCACGAGTCCGAACCCGCCCGCGCCCGGCGAGCGCCGTCCGGCGACCACGGGTGCGTCCGGCGAGTGGTCGACGACGTCGACGACGAGCTCGCGCCCGTCGCTGAGCAGCCGCACGCGCGTGGGCGGCAGGCCGTGGCGCAGGGCGTTGGTGGCGAGCTCGCTCGCGACGAGGACGACGCGCTCGGGCGTCGCCTCGAGCGCGCGGTCCGGCGGGAGCGGCCCGCCGGTGAGCAGGCGGTGCAGGCCCTCGCGCAGCGTCGCGAGATCACCCAGGCCGCGCAGCGGCCAGGAGCCGATCTCGACGAAGCCGACGGGGACCGCGGCGTGCTCGACGCTCACGCGCTGTCCTCGTCGGTCGGGTCGTCCGCGAGCTCGAAGAGGTCGACGACCCCGCTGAGCTCCAGCAGGTCGCGGACACGGCGCGGGACGCGCTCCAGGACGGGAGCTCCCGAGCCCGCGGTCGCGGCGTGGTAGAGCAGCCGCAGGCCGCCCGAGTCCATGAAGGTCACCTCGCCGAGGTCGACGTGGATGCGCTCGTTCGCGGACTGCGCGATCCGCAGCAGCTCGTCCTCGCGCCGGGCCTGGACCGCGGCGTCGATCTCGCCGCGCATGGTCCAGCGCGTGCCGCCGCTCGTCGTCAGGACGTCGCCGCTCGTCGTCGGGGTCACCGTGGTGCGCTCCTCCTCGTCCCGACACCGTGCCGGGCACCCGGGACACGGTACGCGGACCTGCCGACGCTCGCTCTGCGATCCGCCGCGTGGCGCGGATCTCTTCTGGTCGGACCCGGGCCCGGTGCCGGTCCCGCCGGACGGCGACGGGCCCGGACGACGTCGCGGACGACGTCGACCGGGCCCGTGGCGGGGCCGGACGGCTCAGCAGGTACGCGCGTCGAACGCGACCTCGACGGGCTCGAACCCGTCGACCGTCACGACGGCCGTCCCGGCGGGGACGGATGCCGCGCGCGACGCGAACGACTGGTACGCGCTCGCGCCCCGGGCGACGCCCGTGAACGTCCGCGTGCCGTACGGCGTCGCGAGCGTCACGTCGAGCGGCGCGTCGCCGTCGTTCGTGGCGCGGACCGCGACGTAGACCTTGCCGGCCAGGCACCGCGTCTCGGCGACGGCCGTCACCGGCGCCGTGCCGGCGTCTGCCGTCCAGCGCAGCTCGTACGCCTGCTCCGTCCCGTCCTCGGCGGTGACGCGCACCGTCGTCGTGCCGGGCACGGCGTCGGCGGCCTGGACCGCGACCGTGGCGTACGGGTCGTGCGCGGCCGCCTCGACGGCGGGCACCCCGCCCGCGACGGGCACGTCGTATGCCGTGACGGCCGGGTCGAACCCGGTGAGGGGCTCGCCGGCCAGGGTGATGCCCGACGCCGTGGCGTCGGTCCCCGTGCCGGGCACCTTGGCGAGGACCTCGATCTCGGAGACGACCAGGTGGGTGTTCGCCCGCGCCGTGAGGACGACGCGCACGGACGAGGTCCGGACGTCCGCGGGGATCTCGACCGCGGGCGCCGGGCCGTCCGGCGACGCGTCCACCGGGACGGGCGCGCCGACGTCGGTCCACGTGCCGCCCACGAGGGCCTGGAGCCGGACGGACTGCGCCCAGCTCGCGCTGGACCCGTCCTTCCAGAACCGCGTCACGACGCCGGTGACGTCGCGGTCGGCGGGGAGCGTGACGGCGAGCGTGTCGGACGACCGCTTGGTGCCGGACACCCAGTTCGACCAGGCCTTGTCCGTGAGGTTGCCGTTGACGACGCCCCCGACGGCGTAGCCCGGCTCGGTGAACGTCGCGCTCGCGGTCGTGCCCGCTGCGAGCGCGCCGTTGGCGGACGCGGCCTCGGTGACCTGGACGCGGACGGTGGCCGGGAGCGTGGCGCCCGCCCCGGCGTCTGCCGTGCCCGTGAGCTCGACGACCCCGACGGCGTCGTACGCGCCCGCGGGGGCGTCGTCCCAGACCACCGGGCGCTGGACCTCCGCGCCGCCCGCGGCGACCGCCGTGACGGTCGCGGGCAGGGCCGGGGTACCGCCCGCGTACGCCTTGGCGCGCGCGGGGAGCGTGGACGTGAGCTCGTCGACGACGACGGTCGCCGTCGCGGCGACCTCGCCGCCGGTCGGCGCGACCACGGTGCCCGTCACCTCGACGGTGCCGGGCTCGGCCCACGCGTCGTCGTCCGGCACGTCCCACGTCACGGGGAGCGCGCCGCGCGCCCCGTCGCGGTAGACGGGCGTGACGGTCGCGGGGAGCTCGGGCGCGGTGCCCGGCGCCGTGAACGCCTCGACCGGCTCGATGCCGAGGACCGTCTCGTCGACGATCCGCCAGCGCTGGTTCACACCCGAGTTCGCGAGGTACGTGCCCACGGGGGACCCGTCGGCCGTCGCCTGGCCGCCGACCTCGAGGAGGGTCTTCGAGGACGCGCTGACGAGCGTGAAGGTGCCGTCGCCGGTCGTCGAGAGGATCCACTGGGCGGCGAGCGGGGTGTCCGCGACGTCGGTGGGCGGGTCCTGGAGGACGGCGGACGTGTCGGCCGCGACCGCGAGCTGGCGGCCCGTGGCCGCGTTCGTCACGGCGTAGCGCGTGCGGTGCGTGCCGGAGCCCTCGGGCGCGCCGAGCGCCGTGAGCTCCCACGCCTGCTCCGCGACCGGCGCGTCGGTGCGGATCACGACGCCCGTGCCCGACGCCGACGGCGCGAGCGAGCGGTCCGCCTGCACGCCGTCGAGACGGTAGGCGTGCCCGTCCTGGACGAGCGCGGCGTCGTCCGCGACGCCGGAGACGCCGTCGACGACGAGCGTCGTCACGGACTCGGCCGGCACGACGAGCGTCGCGCTGGGGCCGTCCGCACCCGTCGTGACGTCCACCGGCTCGCCCTCGACGAGGTAGCCGGCCGTGCTCGTGACCACGGGGGTGACGGTCGCATCGGACCCGACCGCACCGAACTTCGACAGGTCGAGCGTCACGGCGCGCTCGCCCTTCGTGGCGTTGACGTGCACGACCGTCGCGGACGTGCCGTCGGCCGACACCGCGGCCGTGCTGCTGGCGTCGTCCGAGCGGATCAGCGAGTCGCCCGGCTCGATGTAGTGCGTGAAGTTCTGGGTCGCCCAGTACTTCGTGTTCGTGTAGATCGGGCACGTCTCGAGCGTGTCCTCGGCGGTGCAGTCGAACGGGATCTGGATCTCGCCCCAGTTCATGCCGTTCGCGCTCTCGCCGCCGGGCGCCATGTTGGCGTAGTCCTCGACCGGCTGCCAGAACACCCACGCGCTCGGCTCGAGCTCGCGCAGGTCGTCGACGATGTGCTGCGCGCTGCCGAGGCCGGACTCCATGGTCTCGAAGTCCTGGCCCGTCGAGCTCCAGTTGCCGCCGACCTCGCTCATCCACAGCGGCTTGTCCTCGCCCTTGGCGATGTCGCGGACCGTCGTGCGCTGGCCCGTGCCGTAGGTGTGGACGTTGAGCTGCGACACCTGGTCGCGGACCGCCTGCGGGTACGCGTTCCAGTTGGTCGCGAACGTGCCGGGGTTCGTCTCGTCCATCGCCGAGACCACGGCGTCGGTCGAGGAGCCTTCGAGCGCCGCGGCGAGCGCCGGGACGACCTTCGCCTGGAGCGCGGGGCCCATGTGGGCGCCCTCCTGGCGGCCCCCGGTGGGGTTGCCGTCGGCGCCGAGCTGCGTGCCCCAGTAGTTGGTGTTGGGCTCGTTGAACGGGTCGATCGTGTCGACCTCGATGCCGTGCGCGTCCTCGAGGCGCTCGGTCACGCCGACCAGGTAGGCCGCGAAGTCGTCGATGCTGTCCGTCTTGAGCTGGTCCGCGGTCGAGCTGAACCCGCCCGAGACGTACCCGCTCACGGTCATGAACCACGGCGGGGAGTTGCTGAACGTCTCCCAGTGCGTGACGTCGTCCTTGATGCGGTCGACCCACCAGCGCTGCGTCGCGTCGGCGTCCTCGTCCCAGTGGTCCGGGTTCTCGGGGTCCCACCAGTCCACGTCGGTGCGCGTCGTGCCCTCGGGCGCCTTCCACCAGCCGTCGACCGCGCCTCCGGCGCGCAGGTAGTCCGGCACGTCGGGGGCGTTCCCGCCGCCGACGTTGTAGCGCGCGATGTTGAGGTTGAGGCCCTCGTCGCCGAACACCATGTCCGCGAGCCGGTCGCGGATCTCGTCCGGGTAGCCGCCCGTCGCGTTGGCGAACCACACCAGGCTCGTGCCCCAGCCCTCGAACGGCGCGCCCGCGTACGACGGGTCGGGCGTCACGGTGACGCCCGCGACGTCGGCCGCGGCCGCCGTCGTGCCGGCCGCGGCGACCGCGCCCAGGGGCGAGGCCTGCGCGGGCAGGGCCGCGAGCGCGCAGCCCGCGACCAGCGCCCCGGCGCCGAGGCCTGCCACCAGCCGCGCGCTCGTCCCGTGGACGGCCCGACCGCCCGGGCTGCTCGTGCGGCGAGGACCGGGTGGTCCACCCCGCATGGTCGTGTCGGTGTCGGTCAGGCTCATCCCTGAGCCACCTCCTTCGCGTCGCTGCGAACCGGCGGGGTGCACCGGGTGCGGGTCGTTCCCGCGGGGTCTGTTCTGCCGAGGTAGAGGCGCGGTCTCGGCCTACCGGGCCTCTACCTCGTGGTACCGGGGCTCTACCTCGGCGGGGTCGGTTCGGCCGGGCGTCGTACCACGGCGACGCCGCGCGGCTCGAGCAGGAGCGCGCCGGTCTCCGGGGAGCCAGCGCCCGACGGCGCGAGGCGGCGGCCGGCGAGGACGTCGCCCGCGACGTCGGGCACCTCGACCGGACGCGCCGTGCGGTTGACGAGGAACCAGAAGTCGTCGGTCCCGTCCGTACGCACGGCGAGCTCGACGTCGCCGCGCACGCCCGCGGGCAGCTCGCTGCGCACGCCCGCGTCGTCGAGCAGGCGCGCGAGCACGGGGACGAGGCCGAGGCGGCCGAACCGCGTGGAGACGTATGCGGCGGAGCCGGCGCTCTCCCCGCCCCGGACCGTGCGGCGCGTCACCGCGGCGCGCCCGGACTGCTCGCCGGTCTTGTACCAGCCCAGCACCTCGACGTCGGGGTCGACGACGTCGACCGGCTCGGTCCACAGCGTGCCCTCGAGCTGCTCGCCCGCGACCTCGACCGTCGCGCTCTCGCCGTCCAGCAGCGGCGCGAACTCCTCGACGCGGATGCCGAGCAGGTCACGCAGCGCGCCCGGGTAGCCGCCGAGCCACGCGTGGTCGTCCTGGTCGACGACGCCCGAGAAGTACGTCGTCACGAGGTGGCCGCCGCCCTCGACGAACGCCGTGAGACGGTCGCGCAGGTCGGCCGGGACGACGTGCAGCACGGGCGCCACGACGACGTCGTACCCCGCGAGGTCCGTGGCCGTCGGCACGACGTCGGCGCGCACGCCGAGCGCGAGGAACGCCGAGTACCAGTCGAGCGCCTCCTGCCGGTAGCGCAGCCGGTCCGTGGGGTGGGAGTCGAGCTCGCTCGTCCACCACGAGTCCCAGTCGAAGACGATCGCGGCGCGCGCGGGTTTCTGCTCGCTCCCCGCGACGGGCGCGAGGTCGCGCAGCGTCGCGCCGAGCGCGACGACGTCGCGGAAGAGCCGCGAGCGCTCGCCCGCGTGCGGGAGCATCCCCGAGTGGTACTTCTCGGCGCCCGCCGCGGACTGGCGCCACTGGAAGTAGCAGACCGCGTCGGCGCCGTGCGCGACGTGCGTGAGCGAGTCGCGCGCGAGCTCGCCCGGCTTCTTCGCGACGTTGACGGGCTGCCAGTTCACCGCGCTCGTCGAGTGCTCCATGAGGAACCACGGCTTGTGCCGGGCGATGCCGCCCGTGAGGTTCGCGGAGAACGACAGCTCGTCCAGGGCCTGCGGCCCGGGGAGCACGTAGTGGTCGTTGGACACGAAGTCGAGCTCGTCCGCCCAGGCGGCGTAGTCCATGCCCTTCGTCTCGCCCATGACCATGAAGTTCGTGGTCACGGGGACGTCGGGCGTGATGCGGCGCAGGATCTCGGCCTCCGCGCGCAGGTACTGCCGCAGCGCGTCGGACGAGAAGCGCTTGAAGTCGAGCTGCTGCGTCGGGTTCGGGTGCGACGCCGCGAGGCGCGGCGGCAGGATCTGCTCCCACGCGCTGTACCGCTGCGACCAGAACGCCGTGCCCCACGCGTCGTTCAGCGCGTCGAGGGTCGTGTAGCGCTCGCGCAGCCACGCGCGGAAGGCCGCGGCGGCGTCGTCGGAGAAGTCGTCGACGTTGTGGCAGCCCAATTCGTTGGAGACGTGCCAGGCCACGAGCGCCGGGTGGTTCCCGTACCGCTCGGCCATGCGCTCCACGAGGTGCAGCGCGTGCGACCGGAAGATCGGCGACGTCGGGCGCCACTGCTGGCGCGCGCCGGGCCACAGCGTCTCGCCGGTACGCGTCTGCGGCAGGATCTCCGGGTGCTTGGTCGTGAGCCACGGCGGCGGCGAGGCCGTCGCCGTCGCGAGGTCGACGGTGATGCCGTTCGCGTGAAGCAGGTCCATGATCTCGTCGAGCCACGCGAAGTCCCACGTGTGCTCCGTCGGCTGGATCCGCGCCCACGAGAAGATCGCGAGCGAGACCACCGTCACGCCCGCCTCGCGCATGAGGCGCACGTCCTCGTCCCAGACCTCGCGCGGCCACTGGTCCGGGTTGTAGTCCGCGCCGTAGGACAGGCCCGACGGCGCGTACGCGTCGGTCGCTCCGACGGCCGCGGCCGTCGTTCCCGGCGGCGTGTGCGGCCCGGGACGGCGCAGCCAGCGGAACGGGGTGGGGGTGGACATGCAGGCTCCTCAGATGCTCGCAGAGCGGTGGACGACGCGGTGCGCCGCCGGTGGGGGCCGCGTGGTCGTGCCGGGAGGCACGACCACGCGACCGTGGGGGCGGCCGGGCACCCCGGCAGGCGCCCGGCGGGATCAGGTCACTCGTTGACGGTGAAGCCCTGCTCCGTGCCGTACTTCGCGGACGCGTCCTGCCAGGCCTTCAGACCGTCGGCGAGAGTCGTGCCCGAGACGTACGCCTGGCCGACCGTGTCGTTGAAGATCGAGTTCGCGTAGACCTGGAACGGCAGGTACGACCAGCCCTCGACGACGTCGGACGCCGACTGCGCGAGGACCTCGTTGATCTTCTGGCCGCCGAAGTACTCGGACTCGTAGCCCTGGAACTCGTCCGACCCGAGCTCGGCCGTCGTGGCCGGGAACGCGCCGCCGTCGACGCGCGCCTGCACGCCGTCGCCCGCGTTCGCGTACTCGAGGAAGCCGTAGGCGAGCGCCTGGTTCGTGCTCGCGGCCGGGACGGACAGTGCCGAGCCGCCGTTCTCGGCGCTCGCGGACGCGCCCTCCTCCCACTGCGGGAGCGGGGCGACGCGCCACTTGCCGGCGCCGTCGGGCACGCCCGACTCGAGGTTCGCGGGCATCCAGGCGCCGATCGCGAGCGTCGCGATCGTGCCGTTGCCGAGGCCCTGGTACCACTCGTCGCTCCACGAGCTGACCGGCGCGAGCAGGTCCTCGTCGATGAGCGTCTGCCACGTCTCCGCGAACTTCGTGCTGCCCTCGTCCGCGAGGTCGATCGTCACGTCGGTGCCGTCGACCTGGAACGGCTGGCCGCCGGCCTGCCAGATGAGCGACGTCGTGAAGCCCGCGTCGCCCGTGTCGTTGGTGATGTAGACGTTCGGGTCGGCCGCGTGCAGGGCGCGCGCCGCCTCGACGAAGCCGTCCCACGTCGTCGGCACCTCGATGCCGTGCTGCGTGAAGACCTCCTCGTTGTAGAAGAGGGCCATGGGGCCGGAGTCCATGGGCAGGCCGTAGATGCCCTCGCCCTGCTGGACCGCGCTCCACGGGCCGGGCGTGAACGTCCCGTCGAGCTCGTCGGCGCCGAAGGAGGACAGGTCGGCGACGGCGTCCGAGAGCGCGAACTGCGGGAGCGCGTAGTACTCGACCTGGGCGACGTCGGGCACGCCCTTGCCGGCCGCGATCGCGTTCTGGAGCGCCGTGTACTGGTCGTTGCCGGTGCCGGCGTTGACGAGCTCGACGTCGACGTTCGGGTACTTCGCCTCGAAGTCGGTGACGACCTGCTCGAGCGTGGGCTCCCAGGCCCACACCGTGAGGCTGCCGCCCTCCTCGAGAGCCGCCGCGACGTCGTCGGCCGAGCCGGCGTCCGCGCCGGAGTCGTTGCCTCCGGAGCTGCAGGCGGCCAGGGCGAGCGCGACGACGCCGGTGGCGGCGACGGCGCGCAGGGCGCGGGTGGTGCGGATGGACATGAGGGTTCCTCTCACTTCGTCGTCAGACGGATCGGGCGGGGTGGGTGTCTGGGGTGGTGCAGGGCGTGGAGACGACGCGGGGGCGCGTCACTCCTTGACGGACCCGGCCGCGAGGCCGGACTGCCAGTAGCGCTGGAGCAGCAGGAAGGCGGCGACGAGCGGGAGGATCGTCAGCAGCGAGCCGGTGATCACGAGGTCGAAGATCGCCTCGCCCCCGGCGGTCGCGGCCTGCGCGTTCCACGCGTTGAGGCCGAGCGTCAGCGGGTACCAGTCGGGGTCCTTGAGCATGATCAGCGGCAGGAAGTAGTTGTTCCAGGTCGCGACCATGGTGAAGAGCAGGACCGTGACGATCCCCGGAGCGAGCAGCGGCAGGGAGACCTGGAAGAACGTGCGGCCCTCGCTCGAGCCGTCCATGCGCGCGGCCTCGAGCAGCTCCGTCGGGATCGACTCGGCCGCGAAGACCCACATGAGGTAGAGGCCGAACGGCGAGATGAGCGACGGGATGATGACGGCCCACGGGGTGTTCGTCAGGCCCATCTGGCTGAACATGAGGAAGGTCGGGACGGCGAGCGCAGTGCCCGGGACGGCGACCGCGCCGATGACGGTCGCGAAGACGCCGCGCTTGCCCGGGAAGTCGAACTTGGCGAGCGCGTACCCGCCGAGCACGGCGAGGAAGGTCGCGCCGCCCGCCCCGAGCACGACGTACAGCAGCGTGTTGGCGAACCAACGGCCGAAGATGCCGCCGTCGTAGGTGAGCGTGCGCGCGATGTTGTCGAACAGCGCGAAGTCGCCGCTGAACCAGAGCCCGAACGAGGAGAACAGGCTCGACTGCGTCTTGGACGCGTTGACGACGAGCCAGAACAGCGGCACGAGCGCGTAGAGCAGGACGATCCCGGTGAGGACGGTCATCAGGACGCTGCGGCGCGGGCGGGCCACGCTGTGCGGGGCGCGTGAGCGCAGGCGCACGGGCTTGCGCGTCGTGGCGCTCGTCGTCGTGCGGGACGCGGCGGGGACCGCCGGGGTCGAGGGGGTCGTGGCGGTCATCGTCAGGCCTCCTTGCGCATGCCGCGCAGCTGGACGACGTAGGCCACGATCATCGTGAGGACGCCCATGATGATGGCGACGGTCGCCGAGTAGTTGTACTGCTGGCCGGAGAAGGACAGCGAGTACGCGTACAGGTTCGGGGTGAAGTACGTCGTGATGGCGTTCGGCGCGACGCTCTGGAGGATGCTGGGCTCGTTGAAGAGCTGGAACGAGCCGATGATCGAGAAGATCGTGGCGATGACCAGCGAGCCGCGGATCGCGGGGATCTTGATGGCCCGCACGACCTGCCACTGGGACGCGCCGTCGAGCTCGGCCGCCTCGTAGAGCGACGTGGGAACCACGCGTAGCGCCGAGTAGAAGATGAGCATGTTGTAGCCCACGAACTCCCAGGTCACGATGTTGCCGATCGACAGCAGCACCCAGTCGGGGGAGAGCGGGTTGGGGATCGCCGTGCCGAGCGCGTCGTTGATGTTGGCGACGAGGCCGAACCGCGTCCCGTACATGAACCCCCACATGAGCGTCGCGACGACGGCCGGGACGGCGTAGGGGAGGAAGATCGAGATGCGGAAGAAGTTGCGCCCGTAGAGCCGGCCCGAGTCGATCGCGAGGGCGACGAGCAGGGCGATGCCGAGCATGATCGGCACCTGGACCACGAGGAACAGCCCGACGCGCGACACGCCCGACCAGAACTGCGGGTCGGAGAAGGCGCGCGCGTAGTTCTCGAACCCGACGAACTGGGTGCCGCCGACCATCTGGGTCCGGAACAGGCTGAGGTAGATCGAGTAGGCGATCGGCGCGAGGAACACGAGCGCGAAGACCGCCATGAACGGCCCCACGAAGCCCCATCCGGTCCACGAGCGCCGTCGGCGCCGGGCCGGGAGGGACGAAGGAGCGCCGACCGGTGGCCGGTGCCCTGCCACGGGTGGGGACGTCGTCGTCATGCTGGGGGTCCTCGTCATCGGGGGACGGCGACGTCGGTCGTCGCCGGTGTTTGCGTAAACATGAGCATGGCACGAGGTTCGGTGTTTACGCAAACATCGCCTACGCTGGTCCGTGACCGGCCACGATGTCGGTCCGGCCCAGGTACTGTGCCGACACCACGAGGACGAGGAAGCCATGACCGACGGGCTCGACGACGAGACCCCCGCCCTGACGCGCACCGGGGGAGCTGCCGTCCGCACGGCACGGCGCGTCTCGATGGCCGACGTCGCACGCGTCGCCGGGGTCTCCGCGCAGACCGTCTCCCGCGTCTCCAACGGCCACCCGGGCGTCGTCGAGGCGACGCGCTCGCGCGTGCTCGAGGCCATGACCGAGCTCGGCTACCGTCCCAACAGCGCCGCCCGCGCGCTCAAGAGCGGCTCCTTCCGCACGATCGGCGTGATCCTCTTCTCGCTCGCGACCACGGGCAACGTCCGCACGCTCGAGGCCATCGCGACGTCCGCCGCCGCCGAGGGCTACGCCATCACCGTCATCCCCGTCGCCGCGCCGACGCAGGACGGCGTGCACGGCGCGTTCACGCGCCTGGGCGAGCTCGCCGTCGACGCGATCATCCTGCTCATGGAGGTCCACCTCCTCGACGTCGCGCGGGTCAGCCTGCCGCCCGGCGTCCAGGTCGTCGTCGCCGACTCCGACGCCGGTGAGAGCTACGCCGTCGTGGACACCGACCAGGCCGACGGCACGCGCCAGGCCGTGCAGCACCTGCTCGACCTCGGCCACGAGACGGTGCACCACCTCGCCGGGCCCGCGCTCTCGTTCGCCGCGGAGCGCCGCACCTCCGCGTGGCGCGCGACGCTCGAGGAGGCCGGGCGCGAGGTGCCGCCGATCGAGCGGGGCGACTGGTCGCCCTCGTCCGGCTACGAGGCAGGGCTCCGCCTCGCGCAGCGTGACGACGTGACGGCCGTGTTCGCCGCCAACGACCAGATGGCCCTCGGGCTCGTGCGTGCCCTGCACGACGCGGGCCGGCGCGTGCCGCAGGACGTGAGCGTCGTCGGGTTCGACGACCTGCCCGAGTCCAGCGAGTTCCTGCCCCCGCTCACGACGGTCCACCAAGACTTCGCCGAGGTCGGGCGCCGGCTCGTCGAGCAGGTGCTCCGACAGGTCCGCGAGGGCGTCTACGAGACCGGCACCCGCCTGGTCCCGACCCGCCTCGTCGAGCGCGCGAGCACCGCCCCGCCCCCGGGGTAGAACCCCGGCCGCGAGGTAGAGCCGTGGTTCCTGTGCCCGACGGCGTGTGGCTGGCCTGGGTGGTCGGGGTGGGTGGTGGTGCCGCGTCTACCATCCGCCGCTCGTTCCTCGCGGCTCCCGCCAGGCCCGCCACGACGCGGCACCACCACCCACCCCGCCCTGCGCCGTCTTGCCCTGGTAGTCGCTCACCCGGGCGACTGCCGGCGGTGTCTGTTCGCCCATGCCGCGCGGGGCGGGCAGCGTTCTGGCTCGGCGGAGGGTCAGTCGTCGGCGACCCAGGCGCTCGGGTCCTCGACGACGCCGCGCAGGACCTCGCGCGCGCCGCCGGTGAGGGCCGCGTGGTCGCCGACCGGGGCGGGGAGCAGGACGACGTCCGTCCACGGGGCGGCGAGGACGCGCGTGCGCAGCTCGGCCTCGGCCGCGCCGCGCAGGTAAGGCAGGAGCGCGGGGTAGATGCCGCCGAGCAGCACGGTGTCGATGTCGACGAGGTTCACGTAGTCGGCGAGCGCGCTGCCGAGCGCGGTCCCGGCCTGCTCGACGACGGCGAGCGCGGCGGGCTCCGCGGCGTCGAGCGCGGCGACGAGCGTCTCGGTGGGGGCGTCGACCGGCAGGCCCGCACCGCGCAGGAGCGCGTCCTTGCCCGCGTACTGCTCGAGGCAGCCGGTCGCGCCGCAGCGGCAGCGCGGCCCGCGCGGGTCCACGACGACGTGCCCGACCTCGCCGGTCCAGCCGTGGCGGCCGTGGAAGAGCCGGCGGTCGACGACGATCGCGGAGCCGATGCCGACGTCGCCCGACACGTAGAGGTAGGTGGACGGTGCGGGCGCGGTCGCGTCGTCGGGCACGACGCCGCGGCTCGCCTGGGCGAGCGCGGCGAGCTTGGCCTCGTTGCCGATCTCGACGGGGACGTCCGGGTCGAGGCCGAGGAGGCGGACGGGGTCGAGGTGGGACCAGCCGAGGTTGGGCGCGACCTCGAGCCGTCCGGCGCGCGTGTCGACGAGGCCGGGCAGGGCGAGGCGCGCTCCGGCGACGGTCATGCCGTCGTCGCGGACCGTCGCGAGGAGGTCCTGCGCGATGCGACCGAGCCGGGCGAGCACCTCGGCGGGATCGCTGTCGTGCAGGTCGTCCGGGTCGACGTGCTCGGCGACGACGGCGCCGGTGAGGTCGAGCACGCGGCCGCCGAGGTAGTCGACGTTCACCTCGAGGCCGAGCCCGACGAGCGAGTGCGGCGCGGGCGCGAGGGGGACGGCGGGCCGTCCGGCGCGCTGCGGGGTCGCGGGAGGGAGCTCGGCGACGATGCCCGCGGCGACGAGCCGGTCCACGAGGGTCGAGACGGTCGCGCGCGTGAGGCCGCTCGCCGCGGCGATGTCGGCGCGCGAGCAGGGGTGGGCGGACTCGAAGACCGCGCGGGCGACGAGGGCGAGGTTGTGCTCGCGCAGCGTGGCCTGCCGTGCTGCTGGGGGACCCGTGCGGGTCGCGACGCTGCGGTTCACGGTCTTGACCTTACCGACCCGGGCGGATAAGTTCATCCGTAAGACAAAAATAGGCCGTCGACGCGAGGACCGCGTCACGGCCCTCTCGACGAGGAGACCACCGTGGCCGACGAGACCACCCGACACGACACAGACATCAACTTCTCCTTCGGTCTGTGGACCGTGGGCTGGACCGCGCAGGACCAGTTCGGCAGCGCGAGCCGTCCCGCGCTCGACCCGGCCGAGTCCGTGCGCCGCCTGGCCGACCTCGGCGCGTGGGGCTTCACGTTCCACGACGACGACGTCGTGCCGTTCGGCGCGGACGACGCCGAGCGCACCAAGCGCCTCGACTCCGTGCGCCAGGCCGCCGAGGACACGGGCCTCGTCATCGAGATGGTGACGACGAACCTGTTCAGTCACCCCGTGTTCAAGGACGGCGGCCTCACGTCGAACGACCGTGGTGTGCGCCGCTACGCGCTGCGCAAGGTGCTGCGCAACGTCGACCTCACGGCGGAGCTGGGCGCCAAGACGTTCGTCATGTGGGGCGGCCGCGAGGGCACCGAGTACGACGGCGCCAAGGACCTGCACTCCGCGCACGAGCGCTACGCCGAGGGCCTCGACCTCACCGCGGCGTACATCAAGGAGAAGGGCTACGACCTCAAGATCGCGCTCGAGCCCAAGCCGAACGAGCCCCGCGGCGACATCTTCCTGCCGACCATCGGCCACGCGCTCGGCCTCATCGCGAAGCTCGACAACGGCGACATCGTGGGCCTCAACCCGGAGACGGGCCACGAGCAGATGGCGGGCCTCAACTACACGCACGGCCTCGCGCAGGCGCTGTGGGCGGGCAAGCTCTTCCACATCGACCTCAACGGCCAGCGCTCGATCAAGTTCGACCAGGACCTCGTGTTCGGCCACGGCGACCTGCTCTCCGCGTTCTTCACGGTCGACCTGCTGGAGAACGGCTTCCCGAACGGCGGCCCCACGTACACGGGCCCGCGCCACTTCGACTACAAGCCGTCGCGCACCGAGAACGAGGTCGGCGTGTGGGACTCCGCGCGCGCCAACATGGAGACCTACCGCCTGCTCGCGCGCAAGGCCGCGGCGTACCGCGCCGACAGCCGCGTCCAGGAGGCGTTCGCGCACTCCGGCGTGTTCGAGCTCGGCCAGCCCACGCTGGGCGAGGGCGAGTCGGTCGCCGACCTGCTCGCGGACCGCAGCGCGTACGAGGAGTTCGACGTCGACGCCGCGGCGAACCGCGACTTCGGCTTCGTGCGCCTCAACCAGCTCGCGCTCGAGCACCTGATCGGCTGAGGTGACGACCGACGCCAGGACGTCCGACGCCGGCGGCGAGCGCACGCTCGTCGCCGGCGTCGACACGTCCACGCAGTCCTGCAAGGTCGTCGTGCGCGACGCCGCGACGGGCGCGCTCGTGCGCACGGGCTCGGCCAAGCACCCCGACGGCACGGAGGTCCACCCCGACGCGTGGTGGGACGCGTTCCGCGAGGCCGCGTCCGCGGCGGGCGGGCTCGACGACGTCGCGGCGCTCGCCGTCGGCGGCCAGCAGCACGGCCTCGTCGCGCTCGACGCGGACGGGAACGTCGTGCGCGACGCGCTCCTGTGGAACGACACGCGCTCGGCGCCCGCGGCGCGCGACCTGATCCGTGACCTCGGCGAGGCCCGCCTCGCCGAGGGCGTCCCCGACGCTCACGACCGGGTCGAGTCCGCGACCGAGGCGGGCGCCCAGGCGTGGGCGGACGCGATCGGGTCCGTGCCGGTCGCCTCGCTCACGGTGACGAAGCTGCGCTGGCTGCGCGACGCGGAGCCGGAGAACGCGGCGCGCGTCGCCGCCGTCGCGCTGCCGCACGACTGGCTCACGTGGCGCATCGCGGGGTACGGCCCGGCGGGCGACGAGTCCGCGCCGCTCGGCCCGGACCTCGACGCGCTCGTCACCGACGCGTCCGACGCGTCGGGCACCGGCTACTACGACGCGACCAGGGACGACGGTCCCGACGGCCGGGGCGCGTACCGCCTCGATCTCCTCGAACTCGCGTTCGGCCGGACGGACGTCGTGCTGCCGCGCGTCGTCGCACCCTCAGCCGTGGCGGGCGTCGCGCACGCCTCGGTCGCAGGCAGCGCGGTCGAGGGCGGCACGCTGCTCGGCCCCGGTGCGGGCGACAACGCGGGCGCGGCCCTCGGCCTCGGCATGGTCGCGGGCGACGTCGCGGTGTCGATCGGGACGTCGGGCGTCGTGTCCGCGGTGACCGACGACCGCACGGCGGACGGCTCCGGCCTCGTCAACGGGTTCTCCGACGCGACGGGCCGCTACCTGCTGCTCGCGGTGACGCTCAACGCGAGCCGGGTGCTCGACGCGGCGCGCGCCGTCCTCGGCGTCGACCACGCGGGGCTGTCGCGGCTCGCGCTCCAGGCGCCCCCCGGCGCGGACGGGCTCGTGCTCGTGCCGTACCTGGAGGGCGAGCGCATGCCCAACCGCCCCGACGCGTCCGGCACGCTGCACGGCATCCGGCTCGGCACGTCGACTCCGGAGCACCTCGCGCGCGCGTACGTCGAGGGCATGCTGTGCGGCCTCGCGGACGGGCTCGACGCGCTGCGGGCGCTCGGCGTCCGGGTCGAGCGCGTGCAGCTCATCGGCGGCGGCGCGCAGTCCGAGGCGGTCCGGCGCATCGCGCCGCAGGTCCTCGGGCTGCCCGTCACGGTCCCTGAGCCTGGCGAGTACGTGGCCGACGGCGCCGCGCGCCAGGCGGCCTGGGTCCTCGCCGCGCACGCGGCGGGCGGCTCCGGGGCGGACGTCGCCCCGCCCACCTGGGCCGCGTCGTCGGCCACGGTGGTCGAGGCCGACCCGGTCCCGGCCATCCGCGAGCAGTACGCGGCGGTCCGCGACCTCGTCTGACCTGGACCCGCCCCGCCCGCTGAGTGCATGAAATAGTCGCGTCCGAGACCCTCGGACGCGACTATCTCATGCACTCAGCGGGGGCCGGGGGAGGGGTGGTCAGAGCACGCGGACGACGGGGCCCGTCACGCCCGCCTTGCGGCCCACCGCGGCGGCGCCGGTCACGCCCCAGACCGGTCCGGCGATCTCCACCGACGCGACCGACGTCGTCGAGACCGACCGGTTGAGGTTCATCCCGTACGCGTTGCCGTAGACCTCGAGCAGGACCCAGTCGCACGTGCCCGCGCTGACGGTGAAGACGTTCCCGGTCCGGGTCACGTCGAACGTGCAGGGTCCGCCGTCGTACGGCGCGGCTACCGCGGACGGTGCCACGGCGACGGCCGCGGCGACGAGGGCGGAGACGACCAGGGCGCGCTGGCGTGTGGTTCGCATGGAGCTCCTTCGCTCGGGGTGGTGGGCCTGCCCGGCCCGGCCCCAGTCCACCTCGTCGCGCCGCGCCCCGGCATCCGGGAAAACCCGGCCCGTGACCCGTACCCGGTACGCGGTCTCCCTCACGCGCCCCCGGCGAAGCCCGTCTGCCGCCACGCCTCGTAGACGGCGATCGACGCTGCGTTGGTGAGGTTGAGGGAGCGGCGCCCGGGCAGCATGGGGATCTTGAGCTGGTCGGTGATCCGCTCGTGGGCGAGCACCTCGTCGGGCAGGCCCGTCGGCTCGGGGCCGAACAGCAGGACGTCGTCGGGCCGGTAGGTCACGTCGGTGAACGACGTCGTCGCGCGCGTCGTGAAGGCGAACACCCGGCCCGGGAGGGTCGCGAGCGCGGCGTCGAGGCCCGCGTGCACCTCGACGCTCGCGAGGTCGTGGTAGTCCAGGCCCGCGCGCCGCAGCTTGGGCTCGTCCAGGTCGAACCCGAGCGGCTCGACGAGGTGCAGGCGCGCCCCGGTCACCGCGGCGAGGCGGATCGCGTTGCCCGTGTTGCCGGGGATGCGCGGCTCGTAGAACACGACGTGGGGCAGGGTCGACGGCGGTCGGGCGGCCGGGTCGGCGACGTGCGGTCGCCAGTCGGTGCCGGGGTCGGGGGTCTCGCTCACCCCCCCGATTCTCGCAGCGCCGCGGGAGAGGTAGCGTCGGACGGGTCGACGACGACCGACGAAGGAGGACCCGTGCCCGGAAGCGAACAGCGCGTGGCCGTGGCGGCCTGGGTCGCGGCGTACGAGGAGGCGTGGCGCGCGAGCGACACGACCGCCGTCGAGCGGCTGTTCACCCCGGACGCGACGTACCTGCGCTCGCCCTACGACGACGAGCCGCTGCGCGGTCACGACGCGATCCGCGGCTTCTGGACTGCGGACGAGGGCGCGACCTTCACGGTGACCGCGGAGCCCGTCGCGGTCGAGGGCCACGACGCCGTCGTGCGTCTCGAGGTCCGGTACCTCGCGCCCGAGATGCAGGAGTACCGCGACCTGTGGGTGCTCCGGTTCGCCCCGGACGGGCGCGTCGAGCGCTTCGAGGAGTGGCCGTACTGGCCCGGCCGGTCGTACACGGCGTCCGACGGGGCATAAGCCGGACCACCTCCCGACCCTCTCGTCCTCAGGTCGAACGGGAACCCACCAGATCGACACGTGCGCCCACGACCTGGTGGAGCGTGTCGAGCACGGCCCGGGCCGGGGGCGTGCCGACGACGGCGTCGCGCAGCACGGCGTGGATCGAGCGCACCGGCGCGGGGCGGACGACCGGGACGGCGACGAGCCCGGGAGGCAGGTGCGCGGCGCCGAGCGCGGGCAGGACCGTGACCCCGACCCCTGCGCCGACGAATGCGATCGCGGTCGGGTAGTCGTGGGCCTCCACGTGGAACGGCGGGCTGAACCCGGCGGCCGTGCACGCCTCGACGAGGTTGCGGCGGCACCAGCCGCGCGCGAAGTCGTTGTCGACCCAGCGCTCGTCGCGCAGCGCGGCGAGCTCGACCTCGTCGCGGGGCGCCAGGTGGTGGTCGTCGCGCAGCACGACGACGTACGGGTCGTCGAGCAGGTGGTGCGACCGGAAGCCGCTCCCGGGGTCGAACCCGCGCGGCGCGACGACGAGCTGCACGTCCGCGCGCGCGTCGGGGTCGTCGGGGATGGTCTCGCGCAGCTCCAGGTCGATCCGGACGCCGGGGAAGTCCGCCGTGAGCCGGCGCACGACGTGCGGCAGCCAGGCGGCGCCCACCGACGCGAAGTAGGCGAGCGAGAGCGAGCCCGTGCGGCCCGCTCGCAGGTCCGCGACGACGGCCTCCGCCTCGCCGAGGCGCGCGAGCACGCCGTCGGCCTGGGCGGCGAGCGCGAGCCCCGCCGCGGTGGGCCGCACGCCGCGCCCGGCTCGTTCGAGCAGCGTCAGACCGGTCTCGCGCTGGAGCGCGGCGACGTGCTGGCTCACGGCGGACGGCGTGTACCCGAGCGTGGTGGCGGCGGCCTGGACCGACCCGCTCGCGACGACCGAGCGGAAGATCCGGAGGCGATGAACGTCGAGCATCCCTCCACGCTACAGCGAGACTGAATCGAGGGGTAGGAAATCTCGCTGGTGCTGAACAGTGGGTTGGGGCGACGATCGACGCGTGACCGCACCCGAGACCCCGACGACCACGCCCGTCGACGCCGTCCGGCCCGCCGCCCCCGCGGCGGCCTCTGACCGGTCGGGCCCGCCCCCCGCTCGCGGGTCGGCCGGTCGTGCCGCGATGCCCGTCGTCCTCGCCGTGGCCGTGACCGTCCTGCTGTGGGCATCGGCGTTCATCGGTGTCCGGGCCGCAGGCCACGACTACGAGCCCGGGTCCCTCGCGCTCGGCCGCCAGCTCGCCGGCAGCGTCGGCCTCACGGCGATCGTCGCCGTCCGGTGGCTGCGCAGCGGTGCGAGACCCGTCCTCCCACGCGGTCGCGTGCTCGTCGCCGTCCTCGCGTGGGGCGTCGGGTGGTTCAGCCTCTACAACCTCGCGCTCAACGCCGCCGAGCAGCACCTCGACGCGGGGACCACGGCGCTGCTCGTCAACGTGGCGCCCGTCCTCGTCGCGGTCCTCGCAGGACTGCTGCTCGGGGAGGGCTTCCCGCGCCGGCTCCTCGTGGGCATGGCGGCGGCGTTCGCGGGCGTGGCGATCATCGCCGCGGCGACGTCGTCGGGAGAGCGCGACGTCGTCGGGGTCGCGCTCGGGCTCGCGGCCGCGGTCCTCTACGCGGGCGCCGCGACGTCGCAGAAGCGGCTGCTCGCACGCGTCGACGCCCTGACGATGACGTGGGTCGGGTGCCTCGCGGGCACTGTCGCGCTCCTGCCGTTCGCCCCGGCGCTCGCCGCCGACGCGGGGTCGGCTCCCGCGTCGTCCACGTGGGCCGTGGTGCTCCTCGGGCTCGGCCCGACGGCCGTCGCCTTCACGACGTGGGGGTACGCGCTCTCGCGCCTCAGCGCGGGTCGCGCGGCGGCGACCACCTATCTCGTCCCGCCGATCGTCGTGGTGCTCTCCTGGCTCGTGCTCGACGAGGTGCCGGCCGTCGTCACGCTCGCGGGCGGCGCGCTGTGCCTCGCCGGGGTCGCGGTCGCGACGCTCCCGCGGCGGAGGTTCGGCCCGGCGCCTCGGGTGCCGGACCCAGGAGCCTGACCCGCCCCGGGACGGCCCGCCCCGACACGGTCCCCCGCGGGCTCAGCCCATGCGGTCGAGGTCGGCCTCGCGCACCTCGTGGACCAGCGGCTCCCCGGCGCGGAAGCGGGCGAGCTCGTCGACGACGATCTCGCCCTGCGCGAGCCGGCCCTGCACGGTCGCAGCGGCATGGTGCGGCGTGAGGAGCACGTTCCGCAGGCGGCGCAGCGGGTGGTCCTCCGGCAGCGGCTCGGCGTCGTAGACGTCGAGCGCGGCGCTGATCCGCCCGCTCGCGAGCTCGCGGACGAGCGCGTCCTCGTCCGTGAGCCACGACCGCGCGGTGT
Source organism: Cellulosimicrobium funkei (assembly GCF_001019615.1). Taxonomy (GTDB): domain Bacteria; phylum Actinomycetota; class Actinomycetes; order Actinomycetales; family Cellulomonadaceae; genus Cellulosimicrobium; species Cellulosimicrobium cellulans_E. The sequence goes on from NZ_JNBQ01000002.1 coordinate 327,340, forward strand.
TGACGAGCCCGGCGTGGTCGGGCAGGAGCGTGAGCTCGCGCGCGCCGAGCAGGTGGTGCGTCTCGGGCAGGACGGGCGCGTGCAGCATCGTCACGCGGCTCGTCGCGAGGAGCTCGTCGAGACCGACGAGCGTCGCGCCGAGCGCGGTCGCGTCGGCGGGGGAGAGGGTCGGGTCGGCGACCACGACCTCCGCGGCGAGCGCGCGCAGCATCGCGATCGCGGCGCGTCCGGTGCGCGACGCCCCGACGACGCCGACACGCGTGCCCGCGATCTCGTACCGCGGAGGTGCGGCCTCGGCGTCGGCCCACGGGACGCCGTCGTGCAGGGCGTTGTGGAACGCGGGGACCTGGTGGAGCAGCGCGAGCGCGAACGTCACCGAGACCTCCGCGACCGGGCGCGCCATGGCCTGCCCCGCCTGCGTCACGCGGACCCCGCGAGCCCACAGCGCGGGCGTGACGAACGGCTTGACGGAGGCGCCCGTGTGCGCGACGAGCCGCAGCCCGGGGAGCCGGTCCAGGAGGTCCGCGTCCAGGGGAGGCGTGCCCCACGAGATCACGAGCGCGTCGACGCGCTCGCGCGCCGCGGGGCTCAGCCGGTCGAGCGCGGCGCCGAGCGCCCGCGGGTCGTCGACGACGTCGAACGGTCCCGCGCCGGCCAGGCGCTCCCACGCGTCGGGGGCGAACAGCTCGGCGCGCAGCCACGGCGCGACCGCGACGACCGCGCGGGCCGCGGTCCCCGGACCGGGCCCCGCGACGGTCTCCACGCCGGGCGCGCCGGTCATCGCAGCCAGGCCTCGAGGTGCTCCGCGACGAGCGCGTCGTCCGCGGCGGCGAGCCACGGGTACGACGCCGTCACGCGCGTCAGCTCGTCGGCCTGCCCGGGGGAGAGGGTCTCGTCCGGGTCGAGGCACCAGATGCCGTCGAGCAGGCCCTGGCGACGCAGCACCTCGTGGACGCCCGCGATGACGCCCGCGAAGTCGTGCGCCGCGTCGAAGACGGCCGCGTTCGCGTCGGTGAGGCCGGCCGCGCGCGCGGTGAGGGTCGCGAGGGCGGCGGCGTCGGGCACGGTCGCCCCGCCCTCGGGGCCGATGCCGTGCGCGGCGTGCGCGAGGGCCAGCGTCTCGACCGCGCCCCGGGTCCAGACCGCCCACTGCCCGAGCAGGCCGCCCACGAACCGGGCCGTGAAGGTCGAGGCGCGGCCCTCGGCGTCGGTCACCGGGACGTCGAGGCGCTGCGTGAGGTCCGCGACGATCGCGTCGTCGTTGCCCGTGTACAGCGCGATCTCGTCGCCGCGCCCCGACGCGGCGACGCCGCGCAGCACGTCGATGGTCCGGTAGCGGTGGAACGGCGCCGCCTTGATCGCGACGACCGCCTCGATCGACGCGTACTCGCGCCAGAAGCCGACGGACAGGCGCGGCCCGCCGATCGCCTCCTGGAGGTAGAACCCGATGACGGGCAGCACCTCGCCGACGGCGCGGGCGCGGTCGAGCAGCACGCGCTCGACCTCCTCGCGCGAGCCGGCGAGACCGGGCACGCGCGGCGCGAGCAGCACCGCGTCGTAGCCGAGGCCCGCGGCAAGCTCCGCCTCCGCGACGGCCTGGCGCACGTCGCCGGCGGCCCCCGCGACCTGGACGAGCGGGCGCGGCCCGGCGTGCAGCGAGCCCGCGGGCGCGTCGCCCGCGACCGTCGCGCGCGACACCTCGGCCGCGAGCTCGAGCACGGGCTGCAGGAGCCCGTGCTCGCGGATCTCGAACTGCGTCGTGTGGACGCCGACGGCCACGCCGCCCGCGCCCGCCGCGTGGTAGTACCGCGTGAGCGCGCGCTGGCGGCGTTCGTCGAGGCGGCGGTCGGCATCGAGCGCGAGGGGCTGGGCCGGGATGACGGTCCCCGCGCGCAGGAGCGCGGCGACGTCGTCGGCGAGGCTCGGGGTGGCCGGCGCCGCGGCGGTGGAGGCCGTCATCAGAACGCCCCGTCGCGCACGGCGAACTTCGTCGGCTTGCCGCTCGTCGGCAGGCCGGCCGCGAGCCACTGCGCCTGCCAGTCCACGAGCGTGCGCAGCGGCACCTGCGGGTAGCCGAACAGCTCGTGGCAGCGGGTCGCGTCGTTGAGCAGCGCCGTCGGGGCGGGCTCGCCCGTGAACGACACCTCGCGGTCGAGGCCGCGGCCGAGGAGCTCCGCGAGGCGCCGCACGGACGCCGTCTCCGGGCCGGTGAGGTTGATCGCCGTCGCGGGCGACGACGCGAGGCCCAGCGAGCGCAGCGCGACCTCGTTCGCGTACCCCTGCCACACGACGTTGACGTGCCCGGTGGTGAGGTCGACGGGCTCGTCCGCGAGGATCGGCGACGCGACGTCGAACAGGACGCCGTAGCGCAGGTCGACGGCGTAGTTGAGGCGGATCGTCACGACCTTCGTGCCACGCGAGAGCGCGGCGTGCTGGAGCACGCGCTCGCGGCCGAGGCAGCTCATCGCGTACTCGCCGACCGGCCCGACGGGGTGCTCCTCCGAGCACCCGCCGGACTCGACGGGCACGAGCGGGTAGACGTTGCCGGTCGAGAACGCGGCGATGGTCGAGTCGGCGTAGCGGCGCGCGACGTCGTGCACGAGCGCCGCGTTCGCGGCCCACGCGAGCGACGGCGCGGACGACGTGCCGAACTTGGCGCCCACCATGTAGACGACGTCGGCGCCGTCGGGGAGGGACGCGAGGTCGGCGTCGGGCGCGAGCAGGTCGGCCGCGACGACGTTCACCCCGGCGTCGCGCAGACGGTCCGCCTGCGCGGCGTCGGACCACCGCGAGACGGCGTGCACGGCGTCGCCCGTGCGCCCGGCCGCGTCGAGCGCCCGGCGGGCGAGGACGGTGAGGCTCGGGCCCATCTTGCCGCCCGCGCCGAGGATGACGAGGTCGCCCGAGCGGGCGGCGAGGTCCTCCACGAGGGCGGGGGACGGCGTCGTGAGCAGCTCCTCGAGCTCCGCGACGGACGTCGGGGCCTTGAGGGCGGCCGGGGCGGTGGTGCTGGTCTGCGTGGTCATGTGGTGAGTCATCCCTTGATGCCGGACGAGGTGACGCCCTCGACGAAGAAGCGCTGGGCCACGAGGTACGAGGCGAAGATCGGAACGAACGAGATGGTGGCGCCCGCGAGCACCATGTTGAGCGGCACGTCCTGCTGCTGGAGCGAGGCGATGCCGACGGTCAGCGTCCAGTGGTCGGTGCCCTGGCCGATGATGAGCGGCCACAGGAAGTCGTTCCAGTGCCACAGGAAGACGAACGTGCCGAGCGTCGCGAGGATCGGCTTGCACAGCGGCAGCACGATGCGCAGGAAGATGCGCCACTCCGAGGCGCCGTCGAGCTTCGCGGCCTCGAACAGCTCGTCGGGCAGGTCGAGGATGAACTGCCGCATGAGGAACACGGCCTGCGCGTTCGCGAGCGTCGGCAGGATCAGGCCCCAGTACGTGTCGAGCCCGCCCGCCTGGGCGATGAGGATGAACGTCGGGATGAGGGTCACGTGGTACGGGACCATGACCATCGCGAGGAACGACCAGAACATCGCCTCGCGCCCGGGGAACTTCTTCTTCGCGAACGCGTAGCCGGCCATCGACGCGAGCAGCAGCACCGCGACGACGGACACGACCGAGTACACGAGCGTGTTGACGAGCCAGGTGCCGATGTTGCCCGCGCCGAGCACGCGGTCGTAGGCCTCGGTCGTGAGGTTCGTCGGCAGGAGCGACGCGGGGAAGTCGATCGCGGCGGCCGGCTTCAGCGACAGCACGACCATCGCGTAGAACGGGAAGATCGTCACGACGGCGGCGAGCGAGAGCACGACGTAGCGCAGCACCTTGCCGCGCAGCGACAGGTCGCTCGCGCCCTTGCGGCCGCGCCGGCGGCGGGTCGCGGTGGGGCGCACGGGCATCGCGGCGCCCTCGAGCACCCGCCCGGTGGTGGTGGGGTCGACGGCGGTCACTTGTCCCTCCCGATGGCGTAGCGCTGGATGAGGGCGACGACGAGCGTGACGACGAACAGCGCGACGCCGAGCGCGCTCGCGTAGCCCAGGTCGAAGTACTTGAAGCCCTGGTCGTAGATGTAGAAGACGAGGTTGTAGCTCGCCCGGGCCGGTCCGCCGGCGGTCATCACGTAGACGAGGTCGAAGATCTGGAACGACGCCGTCGTCTCGATGACGGCGAGGAAGAACAGGGTCGGCTTGAGCTGGGGCGCGATGATGAACCAGAACCGCTTCCACGGTCCGGCGCCGTCGATCGCGGCCGCCTCCTCGAGCTCGCGCGGCAGGTCCTGCATGCGGGCGAGGAGGATGAGCATCCCGTACCCGAAGCGCGACCAGATCGCGACCATCGCGAGCGCGGGGAGCACGAGCAGCGTGTCGCCGAGCCACGAGTCGGTCGAGAACCCGAGCGCCCCCATGAGCTTGGACCACGGGCCGTTCGTGGAGAACACCCAGGTGAACACGGTCGCGGCGAGCACGAGGCTCGTGACGACGGGCAGGAAGAACACCGACCGGTAGAAGCCGGAGCCGCGGAACGAGCGGCGCACCATGAGCGCCATGAACGTCGAGATCGCGAGCGACACCGGGACGATGAGCAGGCTCAGCACGACCGTGACGCGCAGCGCGGACCAGAAGATCGGGTCGTCGACCATGCGCCGGAAGTTCTCGACGCCCGTCCACTCGGCGCCGACGCCGATGGTGTAGTCGAAGAAGCTCAGCGCGACGCCCGCGATGGCGGGGCCGAACCGGAACAGCAGGAACAGCAGGAACGCGGGGAGGGCGAACAGCAGGCCGATCCTCGCCTCACGGCGCTCCAGGACGCGGCGGGTGCCGCCGCGCGGGGGCTTCGGCGCCGGGCGCCGGTCGGCCCCGTCGGCGGTGAGCCCGTCCGAGGTGGGGGCGGTCGCGGTCATGGGTTCTCCTCTCGTACCGCGAGGGGTGCCGCGGCGCGGGCGGCCAGGGGGAGGGCCGCCCGCGCCGCGACGTCGGTCAGCCGAGCAGCGGGTTCGCCGCCGCGGCCGCGTCCTTCAGGGCCTGCTCGGGCGTCTTCTCGCCGATGAGCGCGGCCTGGATCTCCGGGGCGAGCACGCCCATGACCTCACGGGACTTCTCGTTGACCTCGCCCGCGGTCGTGTACTGGAGCGTGTCCTCGAGCGCCGAGAGCACCGGGTCGTCGGCGTAGAGGCCCGACTCGCTCTCGTACGGCGAGAACCAGCCCGCCGCCTTCGCGTACTCGGTGCTCACCTCGGGCGAGGTCGCGAACGCGGCCCACTTGCCCGCGGCGTCGAGGTTCTCCGCCGTCTTGAGCACGGACAGCGAGCCGACCGTGCCGAACGCGACCGCCTCGGCCTGCTTGAGCGGCGGGAGCACGACGACGTTCTCCTCGCCCCAGAAGCCCGCGACGTCGGCCGGGCCCTGCTGCCAGGTGCACGCGATCTTGCCCTTGGCGGTGTTGGTCTGCTCGAACGCGGGGATCGTCGTCAGCAGGTCCTTCTCGATGTACCCGCCCTCGGCGAGGTCGACCGCGAACTGGAGCGCCTCGATGCCCTCGGGCGAGTCGAACGCGACCGACGAGCCGTCCTCGGAGAAGACGGACCCGCCCGCCTGCCACAGCAGCGGGTAGAAGGACTCGTTGAGCGTCGCGTCGACCGAGCCCCAGTAGTTGGTGACGTCGTAGCCGGCGGCCTGGAACGTCGGCGCGAGCGCCATGAGGTCGTCCCACGTCTCCGGGTAGTTGCCGGCCTCGCCGACGGCCTCGAACGCCGCGGCGTTGCACACGAGCGGCTTGCTGTTCATGATCAGCGGCGAGCCGAGCATCGCGCCGTCGACCGTGACGGCCTTCGACGCGTTCTCGCGCAGGTCGCCCACCTGGTCGGTGACGTAGTTGTCGACCGCGGCCAGCGACTTGCCGTACTTGGGGATCTGGTCCGGGATGAGGTAGACGACGTCGGGGCCCTTGTTGCCCGCGATGGCCGTCGCGAGCGTCTCGTCGCGGCCCGCCCACGGGTAGATCTCGACCTTGACGTCGACGTCGGGGTTCTCCTCCTGGAAGGCGGCGACCTGCTCGTCCCAGAAGGCCTTGTGGGCGGCCTCGTCGGCAATGACGGGGTAGGTCCACATGGTGACGGAGCCGGACGCGGCGCCGTCCTCGGGGGTGGGGGTGGAGCTGCCGGCGCCGGCACCGCCGGCGCAGGCGCTCAGCGCGCCGAGCGTGCCTACCGCGAGAGCGGCGGTCCAGAGGCGCTTCGTCGTGCGCAGGGTCATCGACGTGTCTCCTTGGTGAGGTCCCGCCGGGGTGGGCGGGTGGGGGGTGGGGTGGTGCTGTGCGGTGTGGTGCTGTGGAGGTGCGGGGTGGTGCGGTCGTCGCGCCGGACGCGTCAGCGGGCCGGGACGTCGACGACGGTGCGCCGGTGGCGCGACTCCTCGGCCGCGAACACGGCGAGGTGGCTCTGGAGGGACTCGACGGCGCCCGACCGGACGTGGCTCGGGTCCCCCGTCGCGACGGCGCGCACGAACGCGTCCATGACCCCCGAGTCGCCGCCGCCGTGGTCGTCGGCGGCGTTGGTGGCGCCGTGGTGGCCGCCGTCGTGCACGGTGACGCTGCCGTCGCGGAAGTCGGTCACGCGGACCTTCTCGCCGTCGCCGTCGAGGCACCCGTGGGTGCCGAAGATCTGGGTCTTGCGGTGGTCCTGCTCGGAGAACGCGGTCATGGTGAACGTCGCCGCGCCGCCGCCCTCGAGCTCCATCGCGACGACCTGGTGGTCGACGACGTCGTTGTCGGAGCCGTAGACGCAGCGGCCGTAGTCGGTCGTGCGCAGGGCCTCGACGACGCCCGCCTCGTCGGTCGCGTCCGTGATGACGGAGACGGGCCAGATCGGGCCCTGCTCGCGCAGCGTCGTGAGGTAGAGGCGCGGCGCCGAGTACGGGCACGTGGGCTCGAGCGGGCAGTCCAGGCAGCGGTCCGCCGCGCCCGCGGGGCGCTCCTCGGGCCGGAAGTGCTTGAGGGAGCCGAAGCTCGCGACCGTCGTGATCCGCTTGCCGGTGACGTAGCGGATCCAGTCGAGGTCGTGGCTCGACTTCGCGAGCAGCATCGGGCTCGACGTCTTCTCCGAGCGCCACGGCCCGCGGACGTACGAGTGGGCGTCGTGCCACCAGCCGACGGGCTCGAGGTGCTGGACGTTGACGATCTCGCCCAGGACGCCCGAGTCGACGACCGACTTCACGAGGTCCGTGTACGGCATATAGCGCATCACGTGGCACACGCCGAAGAGCACGCCCGACGCTTCGACCGCGTCCACGACGTCCCGGCACTCCTCCGGGCTCGGCGCGAGCGGCTTCTCGACGAGGATCGCGTACCCCTGCGGCGCGAGCGCGACGACGGGGTCGCGGTGCTCGCGGTCCTGCGTCGCGACGATGACCATGTCCGCGAGCCGGCCCGTGCCCCCGGCGGCCCGGTCGGCGTCGCCCGCGGCGACGAGGTCCTGCCAGCCGGCGAACTCCGCGACCTGCGGGAGCTCGACTCGCGGTTCGACAGCGAGCGTCGCGCCCGACTCGGTGCCCGAGGCGAGGGCGTGGGCTGCGGAGAGGCCGGCCTGCGCCGCGACGGCCTGGTCGACGACGAGCCCGCGCTGGTGGGGTCGGGGGTCGGCGACGGCGACGAGACGGGCACGGTCGGGGTGCTCGGCGATCCAGCGCGCGTACGTCTGACCACGGTTGCCGGCGCCGACGAGGGCGACGGTGACAGGCTGGGGGTTCGGGGTCACGTGTGCGGTCCTTGCTCCGTTGCGATGGTCCTGCGGGGCGGGGGTCTCCCGGCCCTGGCAGGCCTCGTTTGCTATTTGCTATAGCAAGCCTGCCATGCCGATGTTACGCCAGATCGGCGCTCGTGTTAACTCGCGCACGACGCGATGCGGAGTTGTGACCTTCGCGCCGCGGCTCCCCCCGCCCGCCGAACCTTGGATCGCTCCCCAGGGTGAAGGCGTCCTGGGGAGCGATCCCGGGTTCGGCGGGTGGTGCCGTCGGGCTGGTGTCAGACGACGAGGTTGCCCGTCGTGACGACGCGGTCGCCGTCCTCGGGGAACGCCGTGCGGGTGACGCCCTGCTCGACGTTGCCGCTGTGCAGGGCGTACGAGTCGCCGCCCAGCGCGGACGGCGCGAGCGCGAGGCTGCCGCCCGCGAAGGTCGAGCCCGTGGCAGACCACTTGTTGATACCGGCGTCTAGGTTCACGTGTCCAGTGTCACCCGACGGCGCGGTGCTCCGGACGCCGTCGAGCGCCCACGTGACCGGCTTGTCCGCCTTCGCCCGACGCAGGAAGCTGCCGCCCGCGGGCTTCCCCTCCAGCCGGGCACCGCCGTCGAGCCGGATCGTCTGCTCCGCTGCGCCCGCCGCGACGATCGCGACGTTGCGCACGACGCCGCCGCGCACCGTGAGGTCGCCGCTCGCCGTCACGGTCCCCTCGCCCTCGGCCGCCTCGAGCGTGCACGCGTCGAGCACGACCTGGCCCTTCCCGGCGAACGAGGCGTTCTTCAGCCCGTTCAGGGTCGTGCGGACGAGGTGCACCGGGTTCGTGACGTTCGCCTGGGTGATCGCGGTGTCCGGCAGGACCGCGAACCGCGACCCCTCGATGACGTTGGGCCGCTTCGACAGCGCCGAGGCCTGGGAGATGATCAGCGTGTCGTCGGCCTGGCAGCCGCGGAGCTGCACGCCGTCGGCGTTGACCCACAGCATCCCCGACCCAGCGAGGCCGTCCTTGCGGATGACCTGCACGTCCTCGAGCGTGAGGTCGGTGACCTTGACGCGCGCGACGAACCACGAGCACACGTGCCGCGTCACCGTGATGCGCTTGGCCGCGCCGCCCCAGGCCGCGCCCGAGTTGGCGAACGTCATGAGGCCCGAGTTCCCCACGTAGGTGAGGTCGTGCTCGTACTGGCCGTGCGTGACGAACGGGCCCTGGTCGTCGCCGTCGCCGTGGCAGTTCTCCACCAGCCCGTACGACGACGCGGTCCAGTCGTTGAGGTGCCGCGCGTTGGTCGTGTGGCAGTCGACCACGTGCCCGTAGTTGCAGTAGATCTGCTGCGTCAGGTAGCCCGCGCCGCCCCACGTGACCGACGCCGGGTTGGTCAGCGAGCAGCCCGCCGTGCGGAAGAACGTGCTCCACCGGCGCATGACGAGCGGCCAGAACGTCGCGACGCCGTGCACGTTCTCCACGTCGCAGCGGACCGCGTACTCGTAGGCGATCGGGTGCGAACCGGTGTACTGGTCGCCGTCAGGTCGTCCGCGGAACACGAGGTTGCGCACGTGCACCTGCTCGACGGGCTCCACGCGCGTCCACGTGAGCGTGCGGCCCTTCGCGAGCGACCAGCCCGCCTTGTAGTTGACGCGCACGTGGGTGGCGTCCACGATCTGCGTGATCTGCACCAGGCGCTGGAGCTCGCGCTCCCACCGGCCGGTGAGCGCGTTGACCTCGACCGCGTACCACTGACCCACCTCGAACCGCGACGCGTCCGCGACCTCGTAGTCGTCGCGCAGCTCCGGCATCGTCGCCGTGAGGGTGTTCGTCCGGACGTCGTCCGTGACCTTCCCGCGGAAGAACAGCACGGCCGCGAAGGGGTCGTCCTGCCCGGCGTCCTCGATGCCCTCGGTCGTCATGAGGTGGTTGCCGAAGTCGAGCTCGAGGTTCGAGCGGGTGAAGGTGTGGCGGCGGGTGAAGTTGAGGTCGGTGTGGGCCTCGATGCGGGTGATGCTGGGGTCGTCGACGAGGGCGTCGAGCGCGTCGTCCGCGGGGTCGTCGGGGCCGAAGAGGCCGAACCAGCGGAAGTCGGCGGTGCCGGTGTGCAGGGTGTGCCAGCGCCCCTTGGCGCTGGCGTCGCTCGGGGCGAGGACGGTGCCGCCGTTGGTGGTCGCGGTGGACTTGGCGTCGTAGCGCAGGAGGCGCTCGGCGCCGTCGCCGGGGGTGGCGTGGCCGAGGAGCTGGGCGACCGTGCCGTCGTCGAGCTTCTTGGCCTTCCAGCCGGTGAGCTCGGCGACGGTGGCGGCGACGAGGACCTCGGCGTCGGGCTTGTCGTTCTTGCCCGTGGGGAGCGCTCCGGCGAGGGGCGCCGCGTGGGCGCTGCCGCTGCCGAGGGCGACGGCGCCCGCGGCGAGGGAGGCGATGCCGGCGACGCGCAGCAGGTTGCGCCGCGAGGGCGGCTGGGCGGCCTCGCCCGGCGCCGCCGTCGTCGGCTCGGTCGTGGTGTCGAGGGTCATGGGTGTCCTTTCGTCGGCCCGTGCACGACGGCGCGGGTGTCGGTGGGGAGGAACGTTCGGGTGCCCGGGTGGGTCACACGACGAGGTTCGCGTCGACGAGCACGCCGTCGCCGGACGTCGGGAGCCCGGTGCGGTCGACGCCGGTCTCGACGTTGCGGGCATGGAGGACGCGCACGCCGTCGGGCAGGTCGAGGCGGCCGCCCGTGAACCGCGACCCGGTCGCGGCGTAGCGGTCGCCCGCCCGCAGCGCGACGTGCGCGGTGTCGTCGGTCGCCCGCAGGTCGGCGCCGCGGAGTGTGACGTCCACGGCGCCCGCGCCGGTGCCGCGCGAGACGAGGGCGCCGGCCGTCGTCGTGCCCGACGCGCGCACGCCGTCGAGCACGAGCCGCTGGTCGCGCGCGCCGCTGAGCCGCACGCCCACGCCCCGCCACGACCCGCCCGTGACGGTGACGTCCGCCGAGCCGAGGTCGACCGGGGCGGCGGGCGCGTCGTCCGTGCCGCCGACGAGCTCGCAGTCGGTGAACGTCACGGGACCGGCACCGCGCAGGATCGTGCCGTCCACGCCCGTGATCCGGGTGCGGACGAAGTGCACGGCGTTCGTCACCGGCGTCTGGTGCAGCACCGACCCCGCGGGCAGCGCGAACGCGCAGTCCTCGACGACCGTCGGGCGCCGCGACAGCGACGACCGCTGCCCGACGGCGAAGAAGCCGGCCGTGCAGCCGCGCACCTGTGCGCCGTCGGCGTTGATCGTGAGCGTCGCCTGCGGGTCGAACGTCGACCGTGCGACGACGTGCACGTCCTCGAGCGTGAGGTCCGTGATCTTGGTGCCCGCGACGAACCACGAGCACGTGTGGTGCTTGACCGTGATGCGCTTGGCCGCCGTGCCCCACTGGCCGCCCGAGTTGGCGATGTCCATGAGCCCGCTGTTGCCGACGAACACGAGGTCGTGCTCGTACTGGCCGTGGGTCGTGAAGGGGTTGCCGCCCTGGTCGTCCCCGTCGCCGTGGCAGTTCTCCACGAGGCAGTACGCCGACGCCGTGAGGTCGTTGAGGTGCCGCGCGTTGTGGCTCGTGCAGTCGGAGACCCGCCCGTACAGGCAGTAGATCTGCTGCGTGAGGTAGCCGGCGCCGCCGTAGAAGACCGTCGGGGGGTTGGCGACCGAGCACCGCTCGGTCACGAAGTGGGTGTTCCAGCGCCGCATGATCACGGGCCACCACGTGCGGTGGCCGTGCACGTCCGAGACGTCGCAGCGCACCGCGTACTCGAACGCGACGGGGTGGGAGCCGGTCATCTCGCGGTCGTCGGGCAGCTCGCCGTTCGCCGGGCCGTCGAAGGGCCCGGAGCCGTGGAACGTCATCGCGCGCACGTGCACCTGCTCGACGGGCTCGACGCGCGTCCAGGTGAGCACGCGCCCGGCGGGCAGCTCCCAGCCGTTCTTGTAGTCGACGCGCACGTGCGTCGCGTCGAGCACCTGCGTGACCTGGACGAGGCGCTGGAGCTCGCGCTCGTCGCCTCCGCCCCCGGGGCGCTCGTCCGAGCGCAGCGCCCACCACTGCCCGACGGCGAACGCGCCCGCGTCCGCGACCTCGAAGACGTCGGCGAGGTCGGGGAGGGTGGCGGCGAGCGTGCGCTGCTGCGTCTCGTCGGTCACCCGCCCCTGGAAGAACAGGACCGCGCCGAACGGGTTGTCGTGCGCGTTGCGCTCGATGCCCTCGCTCGTGACCGTGTTGCCGCCGAAGTCGAGCTCGAGGTTCGAGCGCGTGAACGTGTGGCGGCGGGTGAAGTTGAGGTCGGTGTGGGCCTCGATGCGGGTGATGCTCGGGTCGTCGACGAGGGCGTCGAGCGCGGCGTCGGCGGGGTTCTCCGGGCCGAAGAGGCCGAACCAGCGGAAGTCGGCGGTGCCGGTGTGCAGGGTGTGCCAGCGGCCCGTGGTCGTGGCGTCGGCGGGGGCGAGGACGGTGCCGCCGTTCGGTGCGGCGGTGGACTTCGCGTCGTAGCGCACGAGGCGGGCGGCGCCGTCGCCCGCGGCGGCGTGGCCGAGGAGCTGGGCGACCGTGCCGTCGTCGACCTTCTTGGCCTTCCAACCGGTGAGCTCGGCGACGGTGGCGGCGACGAGGACCTCGGCGTCGGGCTTGTCGTCGTTCTTGGCGCCGAGCGGTGCGCCGGCGAGGGGCGTGGCGTGGGCGCTGCCGGTGCCGAGGGCGACGGCGCCTGCGGCGAGGGAGGCGATACCGGCCACGCGCAGCAGGCTGCGCCGCGACGGGGGCGGGGCGTCGACCGCCGGCTCGGGTTGGCCGAGGGTCGGGGACGCGGGGCGGGTCTGGGATCGGGGAGTGGACAACTCGGGCACCCTTCGGGACGTCGGGAGGACGCCGTGCGGGCGGGCGACGCGAAGGCTCCGGCGGCCCGGGGCTGCGGGGTGTTCCGGGGGAGCGGTGCTGCGGGGGTCGTGCGGTTCCGGTGCTGGGTCGGGGTCAGCGGGTTCGTGCGCGTCGTTGCGACGGTGAACCGGACTCTCGGAGAGTAGCCAAATGCTATGGCATCGTCAAGAGATGGACGATGCGTGTCGATGCAGGTCAGAGAGAGTGTGAGCGGCCCCTGAATGCCATAGCAAAATGCGACGCGACCTGCGCGGACCGCTCGTGTGATCGCGGTTCAGGGCCAGGGCGGCGACGCGCCGACCTGCGAGCCGCTGCCCGACCCGACCCGTGATCGCTCATCGGCCGCGGTAGCGCTTGGCCACGTAGGCGGGCACCGCGAGGGACCAGTAGAGGATGGAGACGACTCCGATGGGAGCCATGTATGCCGGCTCGCTCCGGCCTCCCATCAGGTACACGACCGCCGCGACGACGGAGACGACCCCCACCCAGCCGAGGAAGAGCGGCCCTGTGCGGACCGGCGCCGCACCGGCCACGTCCCGCAACCAGCTCTCGTACCATCCCGATGGCTTGTCGGGTTCGCGATCGGCCATGGCCGGAAGTGTGGCACGGCGGTCGCTCGACGTGTGTCGTCCCCGGGCGCGGAGGACTGGCGATCGGCGGGCGCTTCACCACTAGCCCGCAGCCCGGTGCGCTCCTCCTCGCCGGGGCCTCCATGCTGTAGATTGCCGACGTGGCGAGCTCTGCGGAACAGGTCTACTGCGACTGGTGCGGCGGACCGCTCTCCGCGGAGTCGGCGGACCGTTCTCGTTGGCTCGGGCTGACTTCCGAGGATGCCTGGGCGTGCGCGACGTGCATCGACAAGGGGCTCTACCGGGTTCCTCCTGACGGCTGGGACGGCCCCTTGGAGGAGTGGCTCGCGCGCGACCAGTACGTCCTGAGCGTTGATGATCGCTCCGCGATAGTCAACGCACTGACCGAGGTCTGCTACGGCCCCGAAGCGATCGAGGACTGGGAGTTCGAGGTGCGCATGGGGATCTCGCGAGACGAGGCGGGTCAAGTGTTGCGACGGATCGCAGGGAGATGAGCGCCAGTCCGCAGAGAGGCGATGGCAATCCCGCTCGGCACCCGCGCTGCGGACAAGGGTGTGCCTGTCGGACCGACCGTGGAAGACGCGCTCTGGCTTGTTCCCCGGCGGATACCACGACCAGGCGCTCGGCGTTTGCCTGACACACGTCTGGGTAGATTGAGCGCCGTGGCGAGAAAGACCAGGAAGGCACCAGTGCTGCGGTTCTCGGGGCCTCCCAGCGCAGACCCGGCAGCGCTGCATCGCGCGCTCGCCGGGGCAGTCAGAGCGGACATCACGGTCGGCGGATACCTCGTCTTCGCGATGAACCCCGCCGAGGATGTTCTTGATCATGCGACGCTGAAGAGGGTCTCGATCCTCCGCCGGGGCCGGACAGCCTCGACGAGCGGCGTCGATGACCTCGGTGAACTCATCGACGCGTTGCGGGTCACCGAGGTCACCGACTTCCTGTGCATGTGCACAGGTGATTTCGTCATCGAGTTCTACGACAAGCACGACGGCCTCATCGAGGTCGTTCGCGTCGACCTGCCTTCCAGGGTCGAGTCGCGACACTGGGCCGGCGCCGCCTATCTCGCCGAGCCTGCGCGCCTCGTCACATGGCTCGACGCCCATGGTCTGGAGTCGAGCTAGGGCGTGACTCCTCGGTCATCGGTCGGTTCTAGTCTTCGTCAGCCACCCAGTAGCACGCCGAGCGCGACGTCCCGAGGATCACGATGCCGCCGTCGATGGTGTAGTCAGTAGCGGGCATCCATGAGGCAAGGTGGCTGCCCGGGAGGCCCTTCGTGTTCGTGGCGTAGCGCGTCTCGTCGGTGCCGCACGAGCGGATGAACTCCCGAGCGAGCCGCCGTGCTCGGTGCTCGGGCATGTGTTCGTCGCTATAGGCCAGGCCGGTACGCAGGACATGTGCGAGTACCTGCTCGGCGCGATCAGCATCAATCTCGATCCAGCAGTCCCCCAGAGGCCTCAGTCCGGCCGCCAACGCGACGCCATCGAAGTCATGTTGGGGCGCCGCGTCCCACACGAGCCACACACGCTCTGCAGGACGGTCGCGCATGTGCTGTGCGATGTTCTCGTCCATCGGGCCCCACCATAAGGGCGACCTGCGCGTCCCATCGTCACGGTGAATGTGTCGACCCCATCCTCGCGCTGCGCCTGCCGGCGATTGCTTGTGCCCGAGATAACGGTCAGAGGTAGTCGCCCGGCCAATGAAAGCCCACCCCGGCTGCGGCGGCCTCCCGCAGACGGGCGACGACGTCGACCCCCGCGCGAACTGGACGGAGCATCCCGGTCGTGTCCGTCCCCGGCGTCGGCGCGTCGAGGACCGCCGCGGCGAAGCGCTCGGCGAGCGGGTGCGCGGGCAGCCGGACCTCGACGGTGGCAGAGCCGTGCAGGTGCGCGCGGTGGAGCGTGGTGCGCGCGAGGGCGTCGACGACGTCGTGCGCGCGGTCCGACGCCGGGTCGACGCCGAGCTCGCGGACCTTCAGCACGTCCGGCTCGGGCTCGAGGACGAGGTAGCCCACGACCTCCCCGTCGGCGGCCCGTGCGGTGAACACCTCGGCGCCGGAGTACCAGAGCGGGATGCGCTGCTCCCAGTGCTCGGCGGTGCGTCGGATGGCGAGGGGACGCGGTCCGCCCGCCACGGTGTCGAACGCGTCGTGCAGCACGGCGAGCTGCTCGCGCCCCAGCGCGACCGACCACGCGGGCCACGGGACGCCGGGCAGGCGGTCGGTGCGGACCCGCACGGCGCCGTCGTTCACGAGGTCCGACGGGGCGGTGTCCGTCGGGAGCGCACCGTCGTCGAGGTCTTCCCGCCCGGTGTCCGGCTCGTCGACCTGACGCGGCGCGCCGCGCAGGAGCGGCACGTCGAACGTCTCGAAGCCGCTCGACCGGTAGACGTCGGGGGTGCCGGTGAACAGCAGCGCGACGTGCGTGCCGGCACGCTCCATCTGCTCGACGGCCCGGGAGAGCAGCGCCCGGACGAGGCCCCGGCCGCGGGCTTCAGGGGCGGTCGCGACGTTGGCGACGCCGCCGGCCCGCAGCGTGTCGCCATCTGGCCCGCCGACCTCGCGCGGCGTCCAGTACACCGAGCCGACCACCCCGCCGTGGAGCGGGTCGACGGCGACGTGCGTGCGGTCGAGCCGACCGTCGTCGGTCTCGTAGACCGGCACCATGAGCGGCGCGTCGAACGCGCGGTCCCACAGCGCGTAGAGGGAGGGGACGTCGTCGGGCGTGGCGGTGCGCAGATGCATGGCCGTCCAGGGTCGCGTGCCGGTGTTGACGGGATGCTATAGCAAAAGTAGGGTCGCGGGACGACCGTCGGCGTGCGACGCGACGGACCGTGCGGGCCGGGCTGGGCACGCACGACACCCCGGGCGGCGGCGTGCCGCCACCCGGGGTGCACCGTCAGGCTGCCTGCGCGGCGAGCCAGTCCTCCAGGCGCGTCCCGAAGATCTGCGCACCGTCCACGGCCACGAGCGTGCGGTCCTCGATCAGCGCCCCGAAGTACGGCGCGTCGTCCGCCGTGACGACCTCGCGCCCGTCGCCCTGCGCCGCGAGCGTCCGGCGCACGAGGTCGCCGATCGCGAGGACCTCCGGGCCGGCGATCTCGACGTCGCCCACGGGCTCCCCGGCGGCGATCCGCGCGACGGCGGTCGCGACGTCCTCGGCGGCGATCGGCTGGATCGACGCCGACGACACCCGCACGGTGTCCCCGTGCGCGGCCGTGCCGATGATCGCGGGGGTGAACTCGAAGAACTGGGTCGCGTGGACGAGCGAGTACGGCACTCCCGACTCGCGGACGACGCGCTCCTGCTCGGCCTTGCCGTGGAAGTAGCCGATGCCCTGCGGGCGGTCGGTGCCCACGATGGTGAGCGCGACGTGGTGGCGGACGCCCGCCGCCTTCTCCGCCGCGACGAGGTTCGCGGTCGACGTGGCGAAGTACTCCCGGACCTCGTCGGGGACGTACGACGGCGCCTGGGTGGTGTCGACGACGACGTCGGCGCCGGCCAGCGCCTCCGTCAGCCCTGCGCCGGTGTACGCGTCGACGCCCGTGCGGCGTGATGCGGCGACGGCGTCGTGCCCGTGCGCGGTGAGCTTCTCGACGACGCGCGAGCCGACGTGCCCGGTGCCGCCGACGACGATGATGCGAGCCATGTGGTGCCTCCCTGAGATCGGTGGATGCGGGTGCATCCTCCTCAGGTCGACCGGGAGTCGCGCCGGGCTGTGACGGCCGGGCGCGACGCGCCACCGGCGGGCGGCGCGGGCTCAGGCCCCGACGGCGGGCTCCGCCTCGTCCTCGGTGTGGCTCGCGAGGCGGGCTGCGGCCTCGCCGATGTGCTCGGCCATGACGCGCTGCGCCGCCTCCGGGTCGCCGCCCGCGATGGCGTCGACGATGAGCTCGTGGGTGCGGGCGTGCGCGACGCGCGCCTCGGGCTCGAGCGCGGCGTTCGCGGCGCGCAGGAAGCCGGTGATGCGGCTGCGGAGCTGCGCGTTGAGCGTCATGAGCATGCGGTGGTCGGCCATCTCCCAGAGCTGCTCGTGGAAGCGCCGGTCGAGCTCGAAGACGCGCGCGTTGCTGCCCTTCTCCGCCGCCTGGACCATCTGCTGCACGGTCTTGCGCAGCCTCGCCTCCTTGGCGGGGTCCCACGCGTCCTGGACCCGCACGACGGCGAACTGCTCGAGCAGCGTGCGCAGGCTCGAGATCTCCTCGAGGTCGCGGCTCGTGAGGGCGGCGACCCGCGCGCCGCGGTGCGGGAGACGCTCGACGAGGCCCTCCTGCGTGAGCCGCGTGAGCGCCTCGCGGACGGGGATGTGGCTCGTGCCGAGGCGCTCGGCGAGCTTGCGCTCGACGAGCCGCTCGCCCGGCGCGAGGTCGCCGCTGAAGATCGCCTCGCGCAGCTCGACCGTCACCCGGTCGGCGACGTTCTGGTCCGGCACGCTCTTGAGCGCCATGGCTTCTCCGTGGTGTCGTGGGGGCGGCGGGCTCGGATCGTCGTCGGTCGGACGCCCCGAAGGATAGCGGCCACGGCGCCGTCCCTGGTCGGACGTGTCGACCGAGCAACATGCTATAGCATCGGCACTCCCGAGCCCAGAGGAGGTGCGATGGTCGCCCTGCACACGCGGGCCCCCGTCCCCGCGTTCGTCGGCCTGGCGGGCGTCGCCGTCCGCGACGTGACACCCGCCCCGGGCATCCGGGCGCGCAACTGGGGCCCGGCGGACTGGGACGTCTCCGAGGGCGCGCACCGCGCCATGACGCTCACGGCGGTCGCGCTCGCCGAGGAGCGCACCCCGGCCGACGGCGCCTCCGACCCGCTCGTCCTCGTGACGGTCGACGGCACGTGGTGGCGCCGGGTCGACGACGAGGCGACGCTGCGCACGACCGTCCTCGACGCGACCGGCCTGCCCGTCGAGCGCCTGCTCGTCTCGCTCTCCCACACGCACGCCGGGCCCGTCCTGTGCTCGGGCGACGCCGACCTCCCGGGCGGCGACCGCGGCGTCGCGTACCTGCGCGACCTCGCGCGCGCCGCGGCCGACGCCGCCGTGGAGGCGATCGCGTCGCTCCGACCCGCGACCCTCGAGTGGACGACCGGGCGCTGCGGCCTCGCGTCCAACCGCGAGGCGCTGCTCGACGGCTGCGCCGGCGGGGACGCGGGGACCGTCGCGGGAAGCGCCCCGCGCCCGCTTGTCGGCTTCAACCCCGACGCCGGCACCCCACGCTCGCCCGGCGCCGACCTCGCGGACGACACGGTCGTCGTCGGGCGCCTCACGACGCGCCCCGCCCTCGGCGCCCCGGACACCCGGCCCGACGGCGTCGCGCCCGAGGGCGACCCCGTCACCCTCGCCACGATCGTCAACTACGCGTGCCACCCGACGACGCTCGCCTGGCAGAACCGGCTCGTCTCGCCCGACTACGTGGGCGCCATGCGCGACCTCGTCGAGCGCGAGACGGCCGCCCCCGTCGCGTTCCTCCAGGGCGCGTCGGGCGAGCTCGCCCCGCGCGAGCAGTACACGGGCGACACCGCCGTGGCCGACCGGCACGGCACGTCGCTCGGCCACGCCGTGCTCGCGGCGCTCGCCGAGCTCCCGCCGCCGGGCACGGAGCTCGAGCTGACCCACGTCGTCGAGTCCGGCGCGCCGCTCGCCGTGTGGGAGCCCGCGCCGTCGGCCGCGCTCCCCGGCATCGGCGTCGGCACCGGCACCGACGCCCGTCCCGACGCCCGCACGCTCGCCGCCGTGGAGGAGCCCGTCACGCTCGACCTGCGCGACCTCCCGACGTGGGACGAGCTCGAGGCCGAGTGGGCGAGCATCGACCCCCGCTCTCGCGAAGAGCGCCTGCGCCGCGCCCGCAACCTGCGCGACGGCTACGTCACCGGCCCCACCGTCCAGCACCCCACGTGGGTGTGGCGCGTGGGCGAGGCGCTGCTCGTCGCGCACCCCGGCGAGGCGTACTCGCGCCTCCAGCGCACGGTGCGCGCCCACGCCGGGGCGCGGCCCGTCGTCGTCGCGAACCTCACCAACGGCCCTGGCTTCGTCTACCTGCCCACGCGCGAGGCGTACGACGTCGGCGCCTACCAGGCCTGGCAGTCGCCGCTCGCGCCGGGCTCGCTCGAACGCCTGGAGCGGCACGCGTGCGCCGTCGTCGACGACGTGCTCGCCGCCACCGCGGCCTGGCCCCCCGGCGCGGTCGCACCACCGCACGCCGCACCCGCGACCCCGATCCGTCCCGTCCCCGAGGAGGACCAGTGACCACCCCCGCCCCCGACGCCCCGCGCGTCCCGCTCGCCGTCGTCACCGGGGGAGCGGCCGGCATCGGCCGCGCCGTCGCCGAGCGCCTCGCGGCCGACGGGTTCCGCGTCGTGTGCGCGGACGTCGTGCAGCACGACCTCCCCGCGCTCGACCTCGGCGCCGTCCCCGACGCGCCCGGGCTCGTGTGGGCCCCGCTCGACGTCACGGACCACGCCGCCGTGCGCGCCGCGTTCGACGACCTCGCCGACGCGTTCGGCGGGATCGACGCGCTCGTCAACAACGCGGGCATCCAGCGCCACCGCGCGCTCGAGGACCTCACCTGGGACGAGTGGTCGGCCGTCGTGGACGTCAACCTGCACGGTGTCTTCGCGTGCCTCCAGGCCGCGGGTCGACACATGCTCGCGGCGGGTCGTGGTGCCGTCGTCAACATCTCGTCCGTCTCGGCCCGCGGCTCCGCGGGACGGGCGCCCTACTCCACCACCAAGGCCGCCGTCATCGGGCTCACCGCGACCGCGGGCGCCGAGTGGGCCGCGCGCGGCGTGCGGGTCAACGCCGTCGCCCCCGGGTACATCGACACGGGCGTGTTCCGCCAGGGCGTCGCGCAGGGCACGCTCTCGGAGGAGACGATCCTCGCGCGCATCCCCGCGCGCCGGCTGGCCCAGCCGGAGGAGATCGGCAACGCGGTGAGCTGGCTCGTGTCCGACCAGGCCGCGTACATGGTCGGCCAGACCGTCTACGTCGACGGCGGGTTCCTCGTCGACTACGGCGTGCCGCTCGCGAAGAAGCCGGAGTGAGCGTGGGGCCCGCCGCGCGCGTCGTCGCCGTCCGGACCGCGACGACGGTCGTCCCGCTGCCGCAGCCGCTGCGCCTGGGCGCGATGACCGTCGAGCGGCGCGAGTACGTCGGCGTGCGCGTCATCGCCGACACGGACGACGGCCGCACGGTCGCCGGGGAGTCGTACGCGCTCACGCGCGAGGCACCCATGGCCGAGCTTGTCGACCGGCTCGTCGCCCCGCACGTGGTGGGTCGGGAGGTCGTCGCGTCCGACGGCATCGCCGCGCGCGAGAGCGTCGGCGCCGCCTGGGACGCGGCCCTGCGCGGGTCTGCGATCGTCGGCCGCGTCGGCCTCGTGCGGCGCGCGATCGGCCTGGTCGACGTCGCGCTGTGGGATCTCGCGGGCCGGCTCGCCGGGCGTCCCGTCTGGTCCCTGCTCGACGACGGCGCGGACCTCGCCGGGTCCGCAGAGCCCGGTGTCGGCGACGACACGGACGTTCCGTCACGTGCCGTGGCCGGGAGTCCCCGCGACGTCTCATCCGGGGCGGCCGTCGCTGTGCCACGCCCCGCGATCATCGTCGCCGCGTACCCGACGCCGGGCCGCACCGCGCGCGACGTCGCGGACGAGGTGCTCGCGCACGCGCGCGCCGGGTGGCCGCTGCTGAAGATCTCGCGCTCGCCCGACCGTGCGCTCATGCGCGACCTGCTCGCGATCCTGCGCGCCGAGCTGCCCGACGTCACGGGCCGGCCGACCGTCGCGGGGCGCAGCGGCGTCGTCGTCGACGTGGGCTTCGGCTGGCGCGACGCGGACGAGGCGCTCGCGGACCTCGACGCGTGGGGTGTCACGGGCGCGGCGGGACAGCCCGGCGACGCCGAGCCCGCGCTCGCGTGGCTCGAGGACCCGCTGCTCCCCGAGGACGCGGTCGGCGCCGCGCGCGTGCGCGACGCGTCCGGGCTCCCGCTCTCCGTCGGTGACGAGGTGACCGACCCCGAGGTCTTCGCGCACCTGGCGATGCTGGGCGCGCTCGACGTGCCGCGCGTCGACGTCGTCGCGATCGGCGGCATCACGGTCGCCGACCCGCTCGTGCGCGCGTGGGCCGCGCGCGGCATGGTGGTCTCCAGCCACGTGTACCCGGAGGTGAGCGTGCACCTCGGCGGCGCGGCGGGCATCGGCGTCGAGACGTTCGACCGCACACCCGCGGGCAACCCGTACGACCCCGCGCCGCTGCTCGTGCGCGGCGGCCCGGTGTTCGACGGCGGCCACGCCACCCCGCCCGACGCGCCCGGCCTGGGCTTCACGCTCGACCCCGACCGCTTCGACCTGGAGGCACCCTCGTGACCGGACCCGCAGCCGGACCCGCGAACAAGCACCGCAGCGTCGTCGTCACCGGCAGCGGCAAGGGCATCGGCCGCGCCGTGGCGGCGCGCCTCACCGCCGACGGGTGGACCGTCGTCGGGCTGGAGCGCACCCCGGGCTCAAGGACGGTCGAGGAGGGGGTGTGCGCCGCCGTCGTGCTGGGGGACTCCCGTGACCGCGAGACCCACCGCGAGGCGGCGCGGGCCGCGCGCGACCTCGCACCGCTCGCCGGATGGGTCAACAACGCGGGCATCACCGTCCGCACGCCGCTGCACGCGCTCGCCGACCCGGAGCGGGCAGCACGGGTCGAGCAGGACGCGCGCGACGTCGTCGAGATCAACGGTCTCGGCTACCTGTGGGGCTGCGCCGCTGCCGTCGAGGCGTTCACCGACCAGGTGAGCGGCGGGTCGATCGTCAACACCGGCTCGATCCACGGCCGCGCGGCGTTCGCCGACCACGCCGCCTACGAGCTGACCAAGGGCGGCATCGACGCGCTCGCGCGGTCCGTCGCCGTGACGTACGGGCGGTACGGCATCCGCGCCAACACCGTCGCGCCGGGCGGGGTGCGCACCCCGCACCTCGACGCGCAGATCGCCCGCGCCGCCGACCCGGCCGCCGAGGAGCGCGCGCTCGCGGAGGGACCGCCGCTCGGGCGCATCGCCGAGTCCGCGGAGATCGCCGCGCTCGTCGCGTTCCTGCTCTCCGACGAGGCGGGCTACGTCTCCGGCCAGTCGATCGCCGCCGACGGCGCCTGGACCGCGTCGTTCGGCAACCCGCCCCACGACCCCGACCTCGACGCGCGCTACGGCCTCGCCTGACCTGCGGCCAGGACGCCGCGCCGGCGGAGGTGCTCGTCCTTCGCGCGGCGCGGGGTCCGGTCGGGTGCGGCGAAGGAGACGCCGATCTCGCGTGCACGGCGGAGCCCCGCGTCGCGGTTCGGCGCGTTGTGCTCGCCCTCGACGTCGTAGACGAGGTGGCTCTCCACGTCGTCCAGCCCGCAGTAGGCGAACGTCCCGACGTCGATCTGCGTGCGCATGGCGTCGTCGTACCCGTACTTCTCGTAGGTCCGCCGGGTGGACCCGCCCACGCCGAGCACGGCGGTCGGGACGGCGCGCAGGAGCGAGCTCAGCGGCTCCCGGCCGCGGTCTTGGACCCCGCTCCCGTACTGGTAGGCCCAGCCGCCCGTGAAGACGCGCTCGATCCAGCCCTTCATGAGGGCGGGCATCCCCCACCAGTACACGGGGAAGACGAACGCGAGCCGGTCCGCCGCCTCGACGCGCGCGTGCATCTCGGCGATCTCCGGCGGCACCGGGCCGCCCCAGAAGTGGGCGTGGTCCTCCGGCGTGAAGCGAGGGTCGAACTCCTCCCGGTGCAGGTCGAGGACGTCGACGTCGTGCCCGGCGGCGCGGAACGGCTCGTGGAACGCCTCCATGACGGCAGCCGGGTAGGAGTCGGCGACCGGGTGGGCGAAGACGGTCAGGAGTCGTGAGGTCATGGGTTCATCCACCTCTCTCTCGGGGGGTGCGGGCGGTGCGCCCGTCGCCACGCCGGTCAGCCGGCGAGGCGCACGAGCGCCGTCGCGGCGGCGCGCGCCGCGACGAGCGCGTCGCCACCGCGGTAGGACGCGGCCGAGACGGCGCCTTCGAAGAGCACGAGGACCTGCTCGGCGAGCAGCTCGTCCTCCCGGTCGAGGTCGTCGACGACGGCCCGCCGGACGAGGGCGACGAGCCGGTCGCGGTAGTCCGCGACGGCCGTGACGACACCGGGGACGTCCCCGCCGGTCTCGGCCAGCGCCCGCAGGAACAGGCAGCCACGGGCGCCCTCCGAGACCGTCCACGCCGCGAGGGTCGAGAACAGCGCGTCCACGCCTCGGACGTCGAACGCCGCGAAGAACCTCTCGGCACGGGCGCTCAGGACCGCCGCGACGAGACCGTCCTTGCTGCCCAGGTGCTTGTACAGCGTCCGGGAGGAGACGCCTGCCTCCTGCGTGAGTTGGTCCATCCCCGTCGCGGCGAAGCCGCGCCGGTCGAAGACCCGCTCGGAGCTCAGGACGATGCTCGCCCGCGTCGTGCTCATCGCTCCAACGTACAACGATCGTTTTACCTCCGCGACCCGTCGCGGAGTGACGCGCGACGCGCGACCCGAGCGGGAGGGCGGCGAGGCGCGGGAGCGTCGTGATCGCTCGTCATCGGACGGACGGGTCGACGGCGCCGCGTGCTGGTGACGGGTGTCGGTAGTCCCGCGGGAGAGGCTCCCACGGGCCCCACCCGTCGTCGTCGCATCGGCAGCGGAACCACCGCTCGTCGTCGGCGGCGAGCTCGCCGGGGACCCTGGGAGGCGGATCCGTCGGCGTCCAGCGACCCTGGATCTGCTTCTTGTGGAACCCGGCCTCACGGATGCGTCGTCGCGCATGGTCAGCGTCCGCCGCGCGACACAGGTACAGGCCGGTCCAGGAGTCGGCCCCGGCGTCGAGCACGGAGACGCCGTACACCCCGGCGCCCTCCGGGCGGTGACGCGACCTGATCTCGACGCGTGTCGGTCGCGGCCTGGTCATGACCAGGAGTCTGCCAGGGGCGCGACGTCAGCCCTTGACCATGCTCGCGCGGGTGATGAGGCCGTCGCGGACCTCGAACGTCGCGATGGTCTCGCCGGTGCCGTTCGAGGCCGTGACGAGCTCGCGCGCGACGAGCCAGCGGTCGCCGAACGTCACGGACGCGTCGATGACGCAGTGCAGCGCGGTGTCCTCGAACCGGCTCGCGTAGAACGCGCGAAGGGCGTCGCGACCGACGATCGGCTCGGGGGTCACGCCGCTCACGACGGCGTCGGGTGCGTAGGTCGCGCAGAAGCCGTCGAGGTCGCGGACGTTGAACGCGTCGACCTGGGCGGTGACGACGGCGGACGGGGACGTGCTCATGGGTGCCTCCTCGGGCAGGGGTGGGCGAGTGTCGCGGCGGACCGGTGGACCGGCGGTCAGTCGATCCGGACGCCGCCGTTGACGTCGTACGTCGCGCCCGTGACGAACCCGGCGCGCGGGGAGGCGAGCGACGCGACGACCCACGCGACGTCGTCGGGCGTGCCGAAGTCCCCGAGGGGGATGGACGCGGTGAGCCCGGCGCGGGCGTCGGGGGCCAGCTGGTCGGTGATCGCGCTCGTCACGGGGCCGGGGGTCACGGCGTTCACGCGGATGCCTTCGCTCGCGAGGATGCGCGCGAAGGAGCGCGTGATCGCGAGGATCGCGGCCTTGCTCGCGGCGTAGTGCACGCCGGTCTTGAGCGCGCCCTGCTCGCCCGCGATGGAGGAGAGGTTGACGATCGCGCGGTCGCGCGCGGCCCGCTCGTCGGGCGTGACCGTGGCGCCGGCGGGCGACGGACGGCCCGCGCGCAGCAGCGGGAGCGCGGCGCGCGACAGCACGAACGTGCCGCGCGCGTTGGTCTCCATGACGAGGTCCCACTCGTCGAGCTCGATGTCGTCGAGCGCGCGGTAGGGGCACACGCCGCCGTTGTTGACGAGCACGTCGAGGCGTCCCCAGTCGTCGGTGACCTCGGCGACGAGCGCCTCGACGGACGCGGTGTCGCGCAGGTCGAGGCGCGAGACGCGCGTCGCGGCGCCCTCCTCCTCGCACCGGGCGGCGGTGGCGCGCGCGCCGGCCTCGCCGCCGGTGTACGTGAGCCAGACGTCGTGCCCGTCGCGCGCGAGCTGGAGGGCGGTGGAGGCGCCGATGCCGGAGCTGGCGCCGGTGACGAGGGCGAGGCGGCGGCGGGCGCCGTCCGGGGCAAGGGTCATGAGGCCACGCTATAGCATCTGACCGGCCCGAGGGTTGGTCGAGGGTGCTATTTGCTATAGCATCCATCGCATGACAGCCGACACCGTCGTCATCACCGACTGCGACCTGCCCGGGACCGCGTGCGAGGACACCCTGACCGCCGCCGGGCTCCGGGCCGTGCGCGCCGCCGCACGCACCGAGGACGAGGTGATCGCCGCCGTCGAGGAGGCCGCCGAGAGCGGGTCCGCGCCCTCCGCGCTCGTCGTGCAGTGGGCTCCGATCACGGCACGCGTGCTCGACGCCGTCGCCGGGCCGGGCGGGGTGCGCATGGTTTCGCGCATGGGCATCGGCTACGACATGGTCGACGTCGCGGCCGCCACCGAGCGCGGCGTCGCCGTCGCCAACACCCCGACCTACTGCATCGAGGAGGTCGCGAGCCACACGGTCGCGATGATCCTCACGCTCGACCGCGGCCTCGTCGCCTACGACCGCGCGCTGCGCGCCGGCACGTGGGCCCCGACCGCGCAGCACGCCGCGCGCCTGTCCAGCACCGTCGTCGCCGTCATCGGGTACGGGCGGATCGGCTCCGAGGTGGCGCGCTCCGCCCGGGCGCTCGGCTACCGCGTGCTCGTGCACGACCCGTTCGTCGACGCGGCGGCCGTCGCCGCCGACGGGCACGAGGCCGTGGGGATCGACGAGGCCGTCGCGCGCGCCGACGTCATCACGCTGCACGCGCCGCTCACCGCCTCGACGCGCCACCTGCTCGACGCCCGCACGCTCGCCGCCGCGAAGCCGGGCGTGCGGGTCGTCAACACGTGCCGCGGGCCGCTCATCGACGAGGACGCGCTCGCCGACGCCCTCGCGTCCGGCCACGTGGGCTCGGCCGCGCTCGACGTCTACGCGACCGAGCCGCTGCCCGCCGACTCGCGCCTGCGCACCCTGGACAACGTGCTGCTCACCCCGCACGCCGCGTGGTTCTCGCCCGAGGCCATGCAGGACCTCCCCGTGCACACCGCCCGCAACGCCGTCGACTTCCTCGCGGCCCGTCCCGTGCCGTCGATCGTCAACCCGGACCACGCGCGCGCCCTCGCCTGAGAACGCGCACACTGTCTCGCGCCGCTCCGTGCCGCGGGGCGACCGCTCGCCCTCCCAGACCTAGGAGACCCACCCGTGCAGCTCGTCCGACTCGGCCCCCTCGGCCAGGAGCGTCCCGCCGTCCGCGAGGACGGGGTCGTGTACTCCCTCCACCCGCTCACCGCCGAGATCGACGGCGCGTTCCTCGCGGCCGACGGCGTCGGCCGGGTCCGCGCGGCGCTCGCCGCGGGCGCGCTGCCCGTGCTCGACGGCGCGGACGACCTGCGCGTCGGCGCACCGGTCGCGCGGCCCACGGCCGTGGTGTGCGTCGGGATGAACTACGCGGAGCACGCCGCCGAGTCCGGCTCGACGCCGCCCGACGTCCCGATCGTCTTCTGGAAGCACTCGAACACCGTCGTCGGACCGTACGACGACGTCCTCGTGCCGCCCGGCGCGACGACCGTCGACTGGGAGGTCGAGCTCGGCATCGTGATCGGTCGCCGGGCGCGCTACCTGTCGTCGCCCGAGGAGGCGCTCGACCACGTCGCGGGCTACGTGCTGTCGCACGACGTCTCCGAGCGCGACTACCAGATGAAGGTCTCCGGCGGCCAGTGGTCCAAGGGCAAGAGCTGCGAGACGTTCAACCCGCTCGGCCCGTGGCTCGTCCCGGCCGACGAGGTGGACGTCCAGAACCTCAGGCTCAGGTCCTGGGTCAACGGCGAGGCCCGTCAGGACTCGACGACGGCCGACATGATCTTCGACGTCGCGTACCTCGTGCACCACCTGTCGCAGTACATGGTGCTCGAGCCCGGCGACCTCATCAACACCGGCACCCCGCAGGGCGTCGCCCTGTCCGGGCGCTTCCCGTACCTGCGCGACGGCGACGTCGTCACCCTGGAGATCGACGGCCTGGGCCGCGCCGAGCAGCGCGTGCGCGACGCCGTCCGCTGAGGACCCGCAGCCCCGGTCAGCCCGCGAACGGGAGAACCGGGAGCCCCCGGACGCCCGGGTCCGCGACGAACAGCGACCCCGACGCGGCCTCGTCCGCGTCGGGGTCGTCCAGCCCCTGGCGCGACGTCGTGACGAACAGCCGGTCGAGGTCGTCGCCGCCGAACGTGCACGCGCTCACCTGCGACACCGGGAGCGGGACGACGGCGTCGAGCGTGCCGTCGGGGGAGTACCGCCGGACGGCCCCGCCGCCCCACAGCGCCACCCAGACGCCGCCCTCGGCGTCGACCGTGAGGCCGTCGGGCATGCCGTCGTCGGGGTCGATCTCCACGAAGGAGCGGCGCCGCACGAGCCCGCGCGGGTCCTCCGCGGCCGGGACGACGTCGAGCACGTCGATGCGCCGCGTCGCCGAGTCGACGTAGTACGCCCGCGACCCGTCGGGCGAGAACCCGAGCCCGTTCGACACCTCGACGCCGTCGAGCACGACGCGCGACGACCCGTCGGCCTCCACCCGGTACAGCGCGCTCGGCCGCTCGCCCTCGGCCTGGCCGCCCACGTAGAACGCGCCGTCGGGCGCCGCCGCCCCCTCGTTGAGGCGGACCGTCGGGTCGTCGACGAGCGACGCGAGCGTGCGGACCGGGGCGTCGTCGCCGTCCGCCACCGCGACCGACCGCGCGAGCCCGACGACGAACCCGCCCCCGGTCCGTGGCCGCACCACGGCCGCGTGGTCGCCCACGTGGAGGCGGTCGACGCCGCCGTCGGGCCGGAGCGTCAGGAGGTCGCCCGCGAGCATGTCCACGTACCGGAGGCCGCCCCAGCCAGGCCACCACACCGGGCCCTCCGCGTGGTAGGCGACGGGACCGGTGACGTTGTCGACGGAGATCTCAGGCACGGGTCCATCCTCCCCGACGGACTCGCTCGACGAACGCCGGGGGCTCAGGACCGCCCGAGCTCGACGGGCTCGGTGACCACGTCGACCAGCGCCTCGCCGCGGACCACGGTGATCTCGAGGCGGCGCCCGATCGCCTCGTCGAGCATGAGCCGTTGGAGCGACTGCGCCTCGACCGTGTCGGCGCCGCCCGCGCGGATCATCAGGTCGCCCACGCGCAGCCCGGCGGTGTCGGCGGGGCTGCCCGGTACCACGTGGACCACGCGAAGCGCACGGTCGTGCCCGGTGCGTGCGGCCAGGCCGGGCGCGACGGCGACCGGCAGGCTCGCGACGCCCAGGTACGCGCGCCGCACGCGCCCGTCGCGGACGAGCGCGTCGACGATGCGCCGGCTCGTCGCGTTCATGGGGACCGCCAGCCCGAGCCCGACGCCCGCGACCGCCGTGCTGATCCCGACGACGCGCGCGTCGGCGGTCGCGAGCGCGCCGCCCGAGCTCCCCGGGTTGAGGGCGGCGTCGGTCTGGATCACGTCCTCGACGATGCGCGCCGCCGTCCCGTCCCGCGTCGGCAGCGAGCGCCCGAGCGCGCTCACGACGCCGGCCGTCACCGTCCCGGAGAGCCCCAGCGGGCTCCCGATCGCGACGACGAGCTGACCGACGACGAGCCCGTCGGCGTCGCCCAGCGCCACCGGGTCCGGGGTCTCGCCGCGGGCGCGCACGACCGCCAGGTCGGAGAGCGCGTCGGTGCCGACGACGTCGAAGGGGCGGGTCGTGCCGTCGGAGAACGCCGCGGTGCCGCCCGTCGCGGGGCCGACCACGTGGGCGTTCGTCAGCAGCAGGCCGTCGGCCGTGAGCACGACCGCCGAGCCGCCGGCCTCGCGCGCCCCGTGCCGCAGCCGCAGCGCCGCGACGGCCGGCATGACGCGGGCCGCGACGCCCGAGACGGTCCGCGAGTAGTTGTCGAGAGGTCCCATGTCGGGTCAACGCCGGGGGCGGCGGCGACCGTCCGGCGTTCACCGTCGGCGGACGAGGCGCCGCTCGGTCGGGCGTAGAGTGAGCCGCATGATCACGCAGAGCTGGTGGTGGCTGCCCCCGCAGCCGTGACCTGTCCTGCCCACGTCCCGAGCTGCGCGCCGCAGCCGGGACGTCGTCATGTCCGGGCCTCTCCGGTCCGCGACCGGGCGTGGTGCGTGGCTCCCCACCGAAGGAGAGCGCCATGACCACGACCCTCGACCCGACCGAGACGACCCGTCCGACCGCTGCCACGCCGTCCGGCCCCTCGTCCGCACCGCCGTCCTCGACCGCGTCCGTCGCCGCCGCGCGGGAGCGGTCCGCGCAGATCGAGGCGCGCCTCGCGGCCGACCCGTCCGGGTTCCGCGTCCTCACCGGCGACCGCCCGACCGGCGCGCTGCACCTGGGCCACTACCTCGGCACCCTCGCGAACCGGGTCCGGCTGCAGGACGACGGCGTGGAGGTCGTGCTCGTCGTCGCCGACTACCAGGTCATCACCGACCGCGACGACGCCGGCGACCTGCGCGGCACCGTCCGCGAGGTCGTCCTCGACTACCTGGCCGCCGGGATCGACCCCGCCCGGACGACGATCTTCGCCCACTCCGCCGTCCCCGCTCTCAACCAGCTCCTGCTCCCGTTCCTCAGCCTCGTCACGACGGCCGAGATCGAGCGCAACCCGACGGTCAAGGCCGAGGCCGCCGCAGCGGCGGTCCGGCAGGGGCGGCCCATGAGCGGCCTGCTGTTCACCTACCCCGTGCACCAGGCCGCCGACATCCTGTTCTGCCACGGCAACCTCGTGCCCGGCGGGCAGGACCAGCTCCCGCACGTGGAGATCACGCGCACGATCGCGCGGCGCTTCAACCAGCGCTACGCCGCCGCGCAGCCGTACTTCCCCGAGCCCGACGTCCTGCTCGCGCCCGCCCCGACCGTCCTCGGCACCGACGGCCGCAAGATGAGCAAGTCCGCGGGCAACGCGCTCGAGCTGCGCGACGACGAGGACGCCACCGCGCGCTTCGTGCGGCGCCACCGCACCGACTCCGAGCGCCACGTCACCTACGAGCCCGAGCGTCGGCCGGAGGTCGCGAACCTCCTCACGCTCGGCGCGTTCGCCGCGGGGACGACGCCGGAGGCGCTCGCGGACGAGGTGGGCGCGGCGGGCGCGGGCCGGCTCAAGCACGTGGTGACCGAGGCGCTCGTCGAGCACCTGCGGCCCCTGCGCGCCCGGCGGCGGGTGCTCGCCGCCGGCGACGGCCCCGACCCTCTCGACGTGCTCCGGGAGGGCAACGCGCGCGCGAACGCCGTCGCCGACCGCACCCTCGCCGACGTCCACGACCTCATGGGCACGTCGTACTGACGCACGAGCTCGCGGGTCGGACCCGGTGATCAGCTCCGGGTCGAGCGCTGCCCTCCCGTGCGCAGCGCTCGACCCGCGGTGTCTCGGTCGGGGCGGCGACACCGCCGCCGTCAGACGTCCAAGCCGGCCCGGTCGACCTTGCGGTGGAAGCGCATGCCCGCGATACCGCCGAGGACGGCGCCGACGAGGCTCACCACCGCGGCCGCGACGAGGGCGATGACGCCGCCGGTCGTGAGGTCGCTCGCGCTCACCGGGATCTGGGGGAACGTGTTGAGCTGCGACAGCACGTTGTACTGGCTGCCCGCCACGAGGCCCAGGAGGGCGAGCACGATCGCGATGACCACGGCCCACAGCCACACCGCGAGGCCCTGCTTCGCGCCGTCGAAGCGCGCCATGCGGCCCGCGACGTACCCGCCGCAGTAGTAGGCGACGAAGAGGACGACCACCAGCACGATGCCGCCGACGATGCCGATCGTCTCGGCGTTCTCGGCCGCCTGGTCGACGGCCTCCTGGGCGTCGGTGGTGCCGGAGAGGCCGAACGCCGCCCCTGCAGCGGCGGCCAGAGCGGTGAGGATGACGGCGGTCCCGGTGGCGGTGAGCCAGCCGAAGAAGGCGGAGCCGAGCTTGATGCCGCCGTACTCCTCCTTCTCGCGTGCCACGACGGACTCGCGGTCGCGTGCCACGGGTCCGGACGCGGCGCGCTCGTCGCCGGCACGGTCCGCTCCGACGCGGTCGTCCCGCCGGTCGGGGTCGCGCGGGTCGTTCTGGGGCGGGGTGGCCCCGTAGCTGGTGCTCATGGCCGGTGCTCCTCTCGGGATGCGTCTCCTGTGGATGCGTCTCCTGTGGATGCGTCTCCCGTGGCGCTCGCCTCACGAGGCTCCGGCGCCGGAGGGACCGCGTCGGCCGGGACGGCCTCGGCGATGTACTCGGTGACGACGTACCGACGCAGGCGGTACGTGTCGCCCGGGGCGGCCCCGGAGCGGGACGGGGGCCGCCGGGTGCGGCGGCTGCGTCGTCCGTGGGGGGACCGGCGGCGTGCCTGCCGACCACACCCTCGTCGTCCGCTGCGCCGTCGCTCGCGACACCCTCGCTCGCGGCGCCTTCCCGTCGGGAGCTCTCGTCGTGGGAGGGGTCGGCGTCGGCGGAGGTCGAGCGCCTTCCGTAGTAGCGGTAGAGCTCCGCCTCCTCGTCGAGCGAGAGGTGTCCCTCGGAGTCGTCGACCCGAGGAGCGCCCTTGACGGTGTCCTTGGTGTACGGGACGCGGATCTCGTCGCCCTGGACGTCCGCGTCCGCGAGGGGCACGAAGGACTCGGCGGTGCCGAACAGGCCGGTCTTGACCGTCACCCACTCGGGCTCGCCGCTGTGGTCGTCGAGGAAGACCTGGCCGACCTTGCCGACCTTCTCACCGGCCTGCGAGACGACGGTGCCGCCGGCGAGCAGCCTCTCGATCTGGTCCGTGCTGATCATGATGGGTCCTCGGACGGTGCTGCACCGAGGCCCGTCTGCTGGAGCCGACACCTCCATCGTGCGAGCGCGCACGGGCGCACGCACGTGGGCGGCATGCGTCCCGCGCCGCGTCGCCCGAGCGCGGCGACGCGGCGCGGTTGCGGCCGGCGGGTCAGGCGCCGAGCCGGTCCCGCAGTCGGGCGAGCTGCGCCCAGAGCTCGTCGGGGACGCGGTTGCCGAACGTGTCGAAGAACTCCGCGGTCAGCTCGGCCTCGGCGAGCCACTGCTCGGGCGAGACGTCGAACAGGGCGTCGAGGTCGCCGTCGTCCATGTGGAGGCCGCCGAGCTCGAGCGCACCGGGCGCAGGGAGCAGGCCGACGGGGCTCTTGACCGCGCCGCAGTCGGTACGCACGCCGCGCGAGCGGTCGACCTGCGCCGCGATCCACGCGAGCACGCGCGAGTTCTCGCCGAACCCGGGCCACAGGAAGCGGCCGTCGGCGTCCTTGCGGAACCAGTTGACCTGGAAGATCTTCGGTCGCTTGTCGGGGTCGAGCGACGCCCCGACGCGCAGCCAGTGCGCCCAGTGGTCGGCCATGTTGTAGCCGCAGAACGGCAGCATCGCGAAGGGGTCGCGGCGCAGGGCACCGACGGTGCCCTCAGCGGCCGCGGTCTGCTCGGAGCTGATGGTCGCGCCCATGAACACGCCGTGCTCCCAGCCGTACGCCTGCGCGACGAGCGGCACGTTGGTCGCGCGGCGCCCGCCGAAGACGATCGCGTCGACCGGGACGCCGTCGGGGTCCTCCCACGAGTCGGCGATCGTGGGGCACTGCGCGGCGGACACGGTGAACCGGGAGTTCGGGTGCGCGGCGGGACGGCCGGAGTCGGGCGTCCAGTCCTCACCGGTCCAGTCGATCAGGTGCGCGGGCGGCTCGGGCGTCAGGCCCTCCCACCACACGTCGCCGTCGTCGGTCAGCGCGACGTTGGTGAAGATCGTGTCGCGCGCGAAGGTCTCGACCGCGGCGGGGTTCGTCTCGACGCCGGTCCCCGGCGCGACGCCGAAGAACCCGGCCTCGGGGTTGATCGCGCGCAGGCGGCCGTCGGGGCCGGGGCGCAGCCAGGCGATGTCGTCGCCGATCGTCTCGACCGTCCAGCCCGGGATCGTCGGGCGCAGCATCGCGAGGTTCGTCTTGCCGCACGCCGAGGGGAACGCGGCGGCGAGGTGGTAGGCGCGGCCCTCGGGCGACGTCGCGCGGATGAGCAGCATGTGCTCGGCGAGCCAGCCCTCGTCGCGTGCCATGGCCGACGCGATGCGCAGCGCGAAGCACTTCTTGCCGAGCAGCGCGTTGCCGCCGTACCCGGAGCCGTACGACCAGATCTCGCGCGTCTCGGGGAACTGGACGATGTACTTGGTGTCGTTGCACGGCCACGGGACGTCGTCCGCGACCGCGCCGGTGTCGTCGACGAGCGGGGCGCCGACCGAGTGCACGGCCGGGACGAACGGGGCGCCGGCGTCGATGAGGTCCATGACCTCCCGGCCGACGCGCGTCATGATCCCCATGCTCACCACGACGTACGGCGAGTCGGTGACCTCGATGCCGACCTGCGAGATCGGCCCCCCCACCGGGCCCATCGAGAACGGGACGACGTACATGGTCCGGCCGCGCATGGAGCCCTCGAAGACGTCACGCAGCTCGGCGCGCATGGCCTCGGGCTCGCGCCAGTTGTTCGTCGGGCCGGCGTCGACCTCGGCGCGCGAGCAGATGAACGTCCGCGACTCGACGCGCGCGACGTCGCTCGGGTCGGACCGCGCGAGGTAGCTGCCCGGGCGCAGCTCGGGGTCGAGGGGGAGCAGGGTCCCGGCGTCGACGAGG
This sequence comes from Cellulosimicrobium funkei, assembly GCF_001019615.1. Classification (GTDB taxonomy): domain Bacteria; phylum Actinomycetota; class Actinomycetes; order Actinomycetales; family Cellulomonadaceae; genus Cellulosimicrobium; species Cellulosimicrobium cellulans_E. Next base: position 361,272 of record NZ_JNBQ01000002.1, read on the forward strand.
AGGTCGGTGAGCCGCTGCTTCTCCGCCGCGGAGCCGTCGCACCACACGATCGCGTCCGGCTCGGTGAGGTTCGCGATCTCCCGGACCCACGCGCGGGCGTCGCGCGGGCGCGGGTCGCCGCTCCCGAGCGCGGAGGCCGAGCCGGACGTCGCGCGCAGCCCGACGAGGTCGGTCTCGACGTCGTCGAGCAGGGCGGCGGACCGCGTACGGCGCGGGTGGTCGGTGCGGGCGGCTGTGCTCATCGGGGGCGCTCCCAAGGGTCGGCGGTGGCCTCGTGCTCCTTCCACCCTCGCGCCGCGGAGAGCGAGATTTCCAACTAGAACGCTGTGAAGAATCGCCGATATTGACATATCGTCAAGCCATGGCCACATCACCGCCCACGGAGCACCCGAGCGGACCGCCCGGTGGTCGCGCCCGAGAGGCGACGCCGCCCGGGCCGCAGGCGGACCTCATCACGCTCGGCCGCCGCCTGCGCCACTTCCGCACGGCGCGCGGCCTCACGCTCGACGCGCTCGGCGAGGCGGTCGGCACCGCCCCGAGCCTGCTGTCGATGATCGAGAACGGGCGCCGCGAGCCGCGGCTGTCGCTCCTCCAGCACCTCGCCCAGGCCCTCGACGTGCCGCTGACCGACCTGCTCACGGACGAGCCGCCGTCGCGCCGGGCCGCCCTGGAGATCGCGCTCGACCGCGCGCAGCGGGGGCCGCTGTTCGCCGGGCTGGGCCTGCCCGCCGTGAAGGCGAGCCAGAAGCTCCCGCTCCCCGTCCTGGAGAACCTCGTCGGCCTGCACGCCGAGCTCCAGCGCCGCGCGACGGAGGCCGTCGCGACGCCCGAGGAGGCGCGCCGCGCGAACACGGAGCTGCGCCTCGAACGGCAGGCCCGGGACAACTACTACCCGGAGATCGAGGAGCTCGCGGAGGACATGGCGCGCAAGGCCGGGTACACGGTCGGGGCGCTCACCCACCGCACCGTGGCGCGCATGGCCGAGCAGCTCGGCTTCACCATCTGGCACGTCGACGACCTGCCGCACTCGACCCGCACCGTCACGGACCTCGCGAACGGGCGCATCTACCTGCCCCCCGCGTCCATCCCCGGCGGGCACGGGCTGCGCTCGCTCGCGCTCCAGGCCATCGCGCACCGCGTCCTCGGGCACGAGCGCCCGCGCTCGTACGCGGAGTTCCTGAGGCAGCGCGTCGAGATCACCTACTTCGCGGCGTGCTGCCTCATCCCGCAGTCCGCCGCGGTCGAGTTCCTCGAGCGGCGCAAGCGCGAGAAGGACCTCGCGGTCGAGGACCTCCGCGACGCGTTCGGCGTGACGCACGAGGCCGCGGCGCAGCGCTTCACCAACCTCGCGACCGTGCACCTCGGCATCCCGCTGCACTTCCTGCGCGTCGGCGACGACGGCGCCCTGTTCCGCGGCTACGAGAACGACGGGCTGCCCCTGCCCGCCGACGTCACGGGCGCGATCGAGGGCCAGATGGTCTGCCGCAAGTGGGCGGTCCGGGAGGCGTTCACGCGTCGCGACCGCGCGCAGGAGTCCTACCAGTACACCGACACCCCCGCCGGGACGTTCTGGTGCTCGACCCAGACCGGCACCACGACGACCGGCCAGTTCTCGATCGCCGTCGGCGTGCCGTTCGCGTCGGCCAAGTGGTTCCGCGGCCGCGACACGACCGTGCGGCGCCAGTCGTCGTGCCCGGACGAGTCGTGCTGCCGCCGCCCCGCGGCCGACGCGGCGGCGCGCTGGGAGGACGCGTCGTGGCCGAGCGCGCGCATGCACCAGCACGTGCTCTCCGCGCTCCCGTCCGGCGCGTTCCCGGGCGTCGACGCCACGGAGGTCTACGCGTTCCTCGCCAAGCACGCCCCGTCACCGGCCCCCCGCTGAGTGCATGAAATCGTCGCGTCCGCGGGCCGCAGACGCGACTATTTCATGCACTCAGCGGGTGGGGAGGGGGCCGCCGCGGGCGGCGAGGCGGTCGCGCAGGCGGGAGAAGACGTCGCCCGTGCGCAGGCCGTCGTGCTCGAACTCGTTCGTCACCCACGTCCGGACGTTGCCCACGTGCGCGGCGGTCTCGAGCGACAGGCCCGCGTCGACGAACATGTCGTCGAAGTACACCGCCGCCTCGACCGGCACCTCGTTGCGGGCGAGCACGTCGAGGTCGTAGAGGTCCGGCCAGCCCTCGCGGGCGGCGAGCGCCTCCGCCGCCGCGCGGAAGGGGCGCAGCGCGGCGACCTCGTCGAACATCCAGGGGTAGATCATCTCGCCGGTGAGCAGCAGCGGCCGGGCCGCCGGGTCGAACGCGGGGTCCTCGGCGCGCACGGCCTCGGCCGCCCAGGCCGTGGGTCCGGTGCCGGACTGCGCGTAGATCGACTCGTGCAGCACGGCGTAGAGCGGGTTGGTGCGGAACGACGTCGCCGCGGCGACCTCGGCGAGGAACGTGTCGGTGAGCTCGTCGGGCGCGTCGGCGTCGAACGCCTCGTCGACGACCCAGTGGATGCGCTCCGGGCCGGGCTGCATGCCGAGGTCCATGCCGAGCGTCTGGAGCCGGCGCACCGTGAGCGCGTCGCCGTCGGGCAGCCGCACGTCGCCGGCGGCCAGGCGGTCCGCGACGCGCCCGAGCCGGGCCGCGTCGTCGGGGTAGCGCTCGCGGTAGGCGGCGTTCTTCGCGACGACGCGCGGCTGGGTGCGGCGGTAGACCTCGCGCGCGTCCGCCGTCAGCCCCGGCAGGCCGCCCGTCACGAAGCACGCGTCGAGGGCCTCGGGAGCGCGGGACAGGTACGTCATGGTGAGGAACCCGCCGTACGACTGCCCGAGCGAGGACCAGCGCCGACCGCCGTAGACCGTGCGCCGCACGTGCTCGGCGTCGGCGACGATCGAGTCGGCGCGGAAGTGCGCCAGGTGGTCGGCCTGGGCGGCGCCCGTCCCGCGCCCGGCGAGCGCCGCGCCCCGCACCGCCGACGAACGGCCGGTGCCGCGCTGGTCGAGCAGCACGACGCGGTGGGTGTCGAGCGCCGTGCCGAGCCAGCCGTCGGGACCGGTGGGACGCGGCCCTTTGCCGCCCGGACCGCCCTGGAGGAAGACGAGCAGCGGCAGGTCGTCCCGACGTCGCAGGGGGTCGACGAGCTCGCGCACGAACAGCGTCAGGCGCCGGGGGTCGCCGTCGTCGCCCCAGACGAGCGGCACCACGAGCTCGCGGTCGGTGACGTGGATGCCGGGGACGGTGTAGCTGGTCTCGCGCAGGAGGCTCACGCGCCCACCCTAGCCAGCGGCGTCGCGCACGGTGACGACGACCTTCCCGAGGGCGCGTCCCTCACCGTGCAGCGTGAGCGCGGCGGGCACGTCCGCGAAGGGGAGCGTGCGGTCCACGTGGATCTCGACGTCGCCGGCGGCGCACAGGTCGGCGAGCGGCGCGAAGTGGCGCGGGCCCTGCCGCACGACGAGGACGCCGAGCCGTGCACCGGTCAGCGCTCCCAGCACTGGCCCGACGGTGAGCATGCGGAGCAGCGTCCGCAGCGTGCCCCCGACCATCAGGCACCGACCACGGCGGGCGAGCGCGCGCCGATAGGCGAACACGGACCGGTACGCGACGAGGTCGACCACCAGGTCGTACGGGCCGGTGCGCGTGAAGTCGGTCCGCCGGTAGTCGATCACCTCGTGCGCGCCGAGCCGCTCGAGGAAGTCGAGCTTGCCGGCGTTGTCCACCGCGGTGACGTGCAGGCCCCGCGCGACCGCGAGCTGGACCATGAGGCTCCCGGACCCGCCGCCCGCGCCGTTGATCAGCACGCGAGCCCCCGGCGCCGCCGCCGCGAGGGCTTGCACGGCGATGGCGCCCGCCTGCGGGATCGCGGACGCCTGGGCGAAGGTCAGCCCGGGCGGCTTGTGCGCCACCGCCTTCTCCGGCATCACCACGTACTCCGCGAACCCGCCGCGGCGCGGGAGGTTGTCGCCGTAGACCTCGTCACCCGGACGGAAGCGCGTGACGCCGTCCCCGACCGCCACGACGCGACCGGCGACGTCGGACCCGAGGACCCGGGTGCGCGGTGCGCGGAGCCCGTCGAGGCGGGCGTAGCCCGGGCTGCCGCGGAGCGCCTCCCAGTCCGACAGGTTCACGGACGTCGCGACCACCTCGACGAGGACCTCGCCCTTCTCCGGTGCAGGCGTCGGCACGTCACGGAGCCGCAGCTCGTCGACGCCGCCGTACCGCTCGTAGACCCACGCGCGCACCCGACCACCGTAGGGACTCCCGCGGGCGGGAGCGACCGCGGCGGGGCGGGTCGGCAGCGCGAAGCCCTCAGAGCTCCACGGTCTCGTTCTCCCCGCCCTCGTACGGGCGCCCGGTGACCTTCGCGTTGACGAGGCTGAAGAGCGTCGCGACGCGGCCGCCGGGGGAGTCCCAGTACTCGGCGGACTCGGCGTGCAGACGGATGAGCACGACCCCGGGGGTGTCCGGGCCGTCGGGGAACCATGCGTCGGCGACGGCGTTCCACAGCTCGCGGATCTTGTCCGGGTCGTGCACGAGCGTGGCGCGCCCGGAGAGCGACACCCAGGAGCTGGTCCCGGAGAACGCGGCGTTGGCGGCGGAGTCGCGGGCGATCTCCGCGACCTTGTGGGAGTCCGCCGCGGCGAAGAACCACAGGTCGCCGTCGAAGTCGACGGCCTGCACGCCCATCGGCCGGCTGACGAGGCTCCCGTCCTCCGCGACGGTCGTGAGCATGGCGATCCGCTCGTCCTTGACGAGCTCGCGGACCTTCTCGACCTCGTCGGACCCGGCGTGCGGCAGCTCGTGGTGCGTGTCGGTCATGGCGTCTCCCGTCGTGGCAGGCCGCCGTGTCGCGACCTCCTCCGACGCTAGGCACGTGCCCGGGGGCTCGCCCGCCGGGCGGAGACGACGGAGGGGCGGGGCGCACCCGGCGCCCCGCCCCTCCGCACGTGCCGCGTCCCGCGAGCGACGCGACGACCGGCCTACTGCTCGACGTCCTCGTCCACCCACTCGAACGTCTTCGTCACGGCCTTCTTCCAGTTCCGGTAGAGGCGCTCGCGCTCGGCGTCGTCCATCGACGCGCTCCACCGCTTGTCCTCGGCCCAGTTGTCGATGACGTCCTGCTCGCCCTTCCAGAACCCGACGGCGATGCCCGCGGCGTACGCGGCACCGAGCGCCGTGGTCTCGGCGACCTTGGGGCGCACGACGTCCACGCCGAGCTGGTCGGCCTGGAACTGCATGAGGAGCTCGTTGGCGACCATGCCGCCGTCGACGCGCAGCTCGGTGAGGTCGACGCCGGAGTCGGCGTTCATCGCGTCCAGCACCTCGCGCGTCTGGTAAGCGGTCGCCTCGAGCGCGGCCCGCGCGATGTGGTTGCGGTTGACGTACCGCGTGAGGCCGACGAGCGCGCCGCGCGCGTCCGATCGCCAGTACGGGGCGAAGAGACCGGAGAACGCGGGCACGAAGTACGCGCCGCCGTTGTCCTCGACCTTGCCCGCGAGCCACTCGACGTCGGGCGCGTCCTCGAACATGCCGAGGTTGTCGCGGAGCCACTGGATGAGCGAGCCCGTGACGGCGATCGATCCCTCGAGCGCGTAGCGGACGGGCTGGTCGCCGATCTTGTAGCAGACGGTCGTGAGCAGGCCGTTCTGGCTCATGACCTTCTCCGTGCCCGTGTTGAGCAGCATGAAGTTGCCCGTGCCGTACGTGTTCTTGGCCTGCCCGACCTCGAAGCACGCCTGGCCGAACGTCGCCGCCTGCTGGTCGCCGAGGATGCCCGCGATCGGCACGCCGGGGAGCAGGCCCTGCTGGCGACCGTGCCCGTAGACCTCGGAGGAGGACTTGATCTCGGGGAGCATGGACAGCGGGATGCCCATGTCCGCGGCGATGTCCTCGCGCCAGGAGAGCGTGTCGAGGTCCATGAGCATGGTGCGCGACGCGTTGGTCACGTCGGTGACGTGCACGCCGCCGTTGACGCCGCCCGTGAGGTTCCACAGCGTCCACGTGTCGGTGTTGCCGAACAGCAGGTCGCCCGCCTCGGCCTTCTCGCGCGCGCCCTCGACGTTGTCGAGGATCCACTTGACCTTGGGGCCGGAGAAGTAGGTCGCGAGCGGGAGGCCGACGATCGACTTGTACTTCTCGGGGCCGTCGGAGCCGCCCAGCTCGTCGACGATCTTCTGCGTGCGGGTGTCCTGCCAGACGATCGCGTTGTAGACCGGCTTGCCCGTCGTCTTGTCCCACACGACGGCGGTCTCGCGCTGGTTGGTGATGCCGACCGCCGCGATGTCGTTGTGCGTGACGTTGGCGCGGGTGAGCGCGAGGCCCACGGCCTCGCGGACGTTGTTCCAGATCTGCTCCGGGTTGTGCTCCACCCACCCCGCGCGCGGGAAGATCTGGTCGTGCTCGAGCTGCCCGGTGGAGACGATCTCCCCGGAGTGGTTGAAGACGATGGCCCGGGAGCTCGTGGTCCCCTGGTCGATGGCGAGAACGTAGTCGGCCATGGTGCGTTCAGTCCTTCACGTCGGTGTGGGTGTGGGTTGCGTGGTGGGTGCCCGGCGCCCGACGGCGGCGGGCCGCGTGACCGGGGAGGCCCCCGGCTCCCCGGTCACGCGGGGGAGAGGTCCGGCTCGTCCGGGTCGGTCAGACCCAGGCGGCACCGAGCAGGCCGGCGAGGACACCGCCGACCAGCGGACCGGCGACGGGGACCCACGAGTAGGCCCAGTCGCTCGAGCCCTTGCCCCGGATCGGCAGCAGCGCGTGCGCGATGCGGGGACCGAGGTCACGGGCAGGGTTGATCGCGTACCCGGTGGGACCACCGAGGCTGGCGCCGATCGCGACCACGACGAGCGCGACGGCGAGCGGGCCGAGGCCCGACGGCGTCTTGCCGGAGGCCACGACGAAGAACACGAGCACGAAGGTCGCGATGACCTCCGTGATGAAGTTCCACGCGTAGGAGCGGATCTCCGGACCGGTGGAGAACACGGCGAGCTTGGTCGCACCGGGGGCGTCCTCGTCGAAGTGCTTCTTGTACGCGAGGAACGCGAGCACGGCACCGATGAAGGCACCGATCATCTGCGCCCCGAAGTACATGAACATGTTCCCTACGGTGGGCTCGATCGTCGCCGTGACCATGCCCTCCGGGCCGGTCACGGAGTAGAACGGCTCCTGCGCGGTGAACAGGCCGATGGTCACGGCGGGGTTGAGGTGCGCACCCGACTTGTAGGCCACGTAGACGGCGGTGAAGACCGCGAGGCCCCATCCGAAGTTGATGAGGAGCCAGCCGCCGTTGAAGCCCTTGGTCCTCGGCAGGATGACGTTCGCGACGACGCCCGCACCGAGGAGGATCAGGGTCGCCGTGCCGAGGATCTCGGACCAGAAGGCGTTCATGAGGAGTTGATCCATCGTGCTCTCTCTTTCGTGGTGGACTTCTCTGTCTCAACCGTCCCGGCGCGCCTGAGCGTCGGGTCCTCGGGTCGGTCCGCCGTCGGCGTGCGCCCCGTGAGGTCGGTGTGCGAGGGCCGGTCGGGCGCCGTCCCCTGCCGGACGGCGCCCGAGGCTCGCTCGCGAGCGGTGTTCTGCTGTCAGGTGGTGCGGAGCGGCTGCAGGGGCGACACGTCGTCGACCTCCAGCCGGGTGCGCTCGGCGGAGGCGTCGTCGGGCTCCTGCTCGGCGGCGGCCTCCGCGTTCGCGCGGTCGGTGTAGCTGGCGATCTCGGCGGCGCGGGTCGCGTCGTCCCACCCGAGGAGCTCGGCGACGAGGTCGGCGATCTCGGGAAGCGCGGCGAGGCCGCGGTCGGCGACCTCGTAGTTGAGCCGGGTGCGGTGCAGCAGGAGGTCCTCGAGGTGCAGCGCGCCCTCGTGGGAGACGCCGTACGCGATCTCGGCACGCAGGTACGCGGGCGCGTGCTCGAGCGGCTCGGCCAGGTCCGGCCGCGCCTCGCACAGCTCGACGATCTCCCGCAGGTTGGAGCCGTACCGGTGCAGCAGGTGGTCGACGAGCGCGGGCGTCCAGCGGTAGCGCGAGGCCCACGGCCGCGCCTGGCGCCGGACGGCGTCGAGGCCGACGGCGCCCAGGAGCGGGATCTTCTGCGTGATGGACGGCAGGGCGCTCGCGCGCTGGCCGATCGCGAAGTCGACGGCGTCCTTGGCCATCACGCGGTAGGTCGTGAGCTTGCCGCCGGCGATGACGGTCAGCCCCGGGGTCGGGGAGGCGACGGTGTGCTCCCGGGAGACCTTCGCGGAGCTCGTGCCCTCCTTGGTGCCCGGCTGGAGGAGCGGTCGCAGACCGGCCCACGTGCCGATGATGTCGTCGCGCGTGAGCGGGTGCGCGAGCACCGCGTTCGCGTGCTCGAGCACGTAGTCGATGTCGGCCGCGGTCGCGACGGGGTGCTGGAGCTCCTGCTCCCACGGCGTGTCGGTGGTGCCGATCACCCAGTAGCGCGACCACGGGATGACGAAGAGCACCGACTTCTCGGTCTGGAGGATCAGCCCGACCTTGCCCTTGATGCGCTCGCGCGGGACGACGATGTGGATCCCCTTGGACGCGAGCACACGGAGCCCACCCTCGCTGCCCGCGAGCGCCTCGGTGTCCTCGGTCCACACGCCCGTCGCGTTGATGACGGCGCGCGCCCGCACGGTGACCTCGCGCCCGGTCTCGAGGTCCACGAGGACGGCACCGTTCACGGCGCCCGTCGAGCCCTTGGTGAGCGAGACGACCTGCGTGCGCGACGCGGCGTGCGCGCCGTACGACGCGGCGGTCCGGACGAGCGTGGTGACCAGACGGGCGTCGTCGACGGACGCGTCCCAGTACTGGACCGCGCCGACCGCGGCGTCGTGCGCGAGGTCGGGGAACTTCTTCTCCATCCCGCTGCGGGAGAGGTGCCGGTGCAGCGGCATCGCCCGCTTGCCGGGGGCGACGCTCGCGAGCGTGTCGTAGAGCGCGATGCCCGCACCGACGTAGGCACGCTCCCACACGCGGTGCTCGAGCGGGTAGAGGAAGGGGACGGGCCGCACGAGGTGCGGCGCGATCTCCTTGAGCAGGAGGTCGCGCTCGGTGAGCGCCTCCTTGACGAGGTGGAAGTCGAGCATCTGCAGGTAGCGCAGCCCGCCGTGGACGAGCTTGCTCGACCGGCTCGACGTCCCGGCCGACCAGTCCTGGGCCTCGACGATCGCCGTCGACAGCCCGCGGGTCACGGCGTCGAGCGCGATCCCCGCGCCGGTGACGCCCCCGCCGATCACGAGGACGTCGAGCTCCGCGTCGGCGCTCGTGCTGGCCTCGAGCGCGGCGAGCGCCTGCCGGCGCGACTCCGCGGTGAGTCTCGTGGATGCCATCCGTCTCCCTCTCTCGTCCCTCGGTGCTGCGGGCACGCCGCGGGACGATGCGCCCACGGTGCGCTCACAGCGACGGTCCCACGCCCGACCAGGGTGCGCGAGCGGTAACCGTCGTGCGCACGCCGGGGTTCCGGCGCGACGGCACGCCCTCCAGACCACCACGCGTCGAACGGACGCGCAACCGTGGTGCACAAACGTGCAGAATGGAGGTCGAGCGGAAGGAGACCGCCATGGTGGACCGGGAGCAGGACGTCCTGCGGGCGGCGTCGATGTACTACCTCCAGGACATGAAGATGGAGGTGATCGCGAAGCACCTGCACACGTCGCGGTCGACGGTGTCGCGCCTCGTGAAGCGTGCGCGCGACACGGGGCTGGTCGAGATCTCGCTGCGGCCGGCGCGGAGCCGCGGTCCTGGGCTGGGTCAGCACCTCTCGAGCACGTGGGGCATCGACGCGTACGTCGTCCCGGTGCCGGACCAGGCGCCGCAGGTCGAGCGGCTGGAGCAGGTCGCCCTGACGACCGCCCGCCTGCTGTCGACGTGGTTCGACTCCGACATGATCCTCGGCATCGCGTGGGGGACCACGCTGTCGGCCATCTCCCGGCACCTGCCGCGCAAGCCGACGCGGGGGAGCGCCGTCGTCCAGCTCAACGGCGCGGCCAACACGCGCACGTCGGGCGTGCACTACGCGGGTGACCTCATCGCGGGCTTCGGCACCGCGTTCGACGCGCACGTGCACCATTTCCCAGTGCCGGCGTTCTTCGACTACGCCGGGACCAAGCGGGCGATGTGGCGCGAGCGGTCGGTGCGACGCGTCCTCGACGTGCAGCACCGGGTGGACATCGCGCTCTTCTCGGTGGGCGCCGTCGCGGGGGGCGTGCCGTCCCACGTGTACTCGGCGGGCTACCTCGAGCCCGACGACATCGCGGTCCTCGACGCCGAGGGGGTCGTCGGCGACGTGTGCACGGTGTTCCTGCGCGCGGACGGCACCTACCGCGACATCGCGCTCAACGAGCGTGCGACCGGGCCCGGACCTGACGAGCTGCGCAGGGTGCCCCGGCGCGTGTGCGCCGTGGCGGGCGACAACAAGGTGGCGCCGCTGCGCGCGGCCCTGCGCGCCGGCGTCGTCACGGATCTCGTGGTGGACGAGATCACCGCGTCCCGGCTCGTCGGGGGCGGCTGAGAGGACCCGCGCGTGTATGCGACCGGCTGCATGAATATGCAAGAGGGGTCTGATCCGCGTACAGTGACGCGGTGCCCACGACCTCCGCCGTCCGCGTCCGTCCCGCCCTGCCCGCGGACGTGCGCGCGGTCCGCGCGCTCGTGCAGCCCTACGCGGAGGCGCGGATCCTCCTGGCCAAGGAGATGGTCGGGTACTACGAGGCGGTCCAGGAGTTCGTCGTCGCCGAGGTGGAGCCCGGCGCCACCGGTGAGCCCGACGGCGAGGGCGCACCGCTCGTCGTCGGGTGCGGCGCGCTGCACGTCATGTGGGACGACCTCGCCGAGATCCGCACCCTCGCGGTCGACCCCGCCTGGCGCGGCCACCGCGTGGGGCACGCGCTCGTCGTCGAGCTGCTCGCGCGGGCGCGCGCGCTCGGACTGCGGCGGGTGTTCTGCCTGACGTTCGAGGTCGACTTCTTCCGGGCGCACGGGTTCCGTGCGATCGAGGGGACCCCCGTCTCCCACGAGGTGTACGCGGAGCTGCTGCGCTCGCACGACGACGGCGTCGCCGAGTTCCTCGACCTCGCGCGCGTGAAGCCCAACACGCTCGGCAACACGCGCATGCTGCTCGACCTCGACGACGTGCCGGAAGGCCCCGCCCTGCTCAGCTGATCGGGACCGTCGACGCGCGCGTCACGACCCGGCAGGGGAGCTCCTCGACGCCGGGCCGCACGGTGCCGTCGATCGCCGCGAAGAGGCGCTGCGCCGCCACCCGTCCGAGGCGCTCGAGGTTCATGTCGACGCTCGTGAGCTGGGGGCGCGCGTTGGTCGTGAGCACCTCCCAGTTGTCGAACCCGATCACCGACACCTCGCCCGGCACGTCCCGGCCGAGCTCACGCAGCGCGTCGAGCACGCCGCGCGCGATCTGGTCGGAGCCGCAGAAGAACGCGTCGACGTCGCCGTGCTGCTCGACGATCATGCGCGCCGCCCCGCGTCCCCAGCCCTCGCTCCACGAGCCGAAGAACGTCTGGCCGCCCACCAGCTCGAGGCCGGCCGCGGCGACCGCGGCCTCGGCGCCCGCCGCACGGTCCTGCGCGGCCTTGTACCCGGGGTCGCCCGAGACGTGCGCGACGCGGCGTCGCCCGCACGAGAGCAGGTGCTCGACGGCGAGCCGGCCGGCACCGACGTTGTCCGCCGTGATCGAGACGTCCGAGGGGTCCTCCGAGGGCGCGTAGGCGTAGACGACGGGGACCGGGACGTCGGCGCTGAGCGGAGGCCGGGGGTCGGTGCGCGACCCGACGACGATGAGGCCGTCCACGCGCCGCGAGAGCAGGGCGCGGACGTGGTGCTGCTCGCGGATGGCGTCGCCCCGCGCGTCGCACAGGAAGACCGACACGCGACCGGCGCCGAAAGCGTCCTCGGCGCCCATGAGCACAGGGATCGAGAAGCGGCCCTCGAGGTCGCTCGTGAGCAGACCGACGGTGCCGGTGCGTCCCTTGAGCAGCCCGCGCGCGAGAGCGTTGGGCGCGAACGACAGCCGCTCGGCGGCCTCCAGGACGCGCAGTCGCGTCTCCGCCTTGACCTGGTCCCGCCCGTTGATCGCCTTCGACGCGGTCGCGATGGACACGCCCGCGAGGCGCGCGACGTCGGTGAGGGTCGCCGCGCGCGGCGTGGCGCTCCCGCTCTGGGTCGTCATGAGGCCGTTCCCCCTCCTGCCGGTGCGCTGCGCTGCGCCCTCGACGATCGAGCCGTGATCGAACTGTAACCCGCTGTCGTGCTTGACGAGACTACCGCGCTGCCATACATTCAGAAAACCTTTTCGGTTAGTTTCGGTTCCGACGCACGTCGCGAGCAGGGGGCTCGCAGGCGACGCCAGGACCTCGAACACTAGCCGCCTGAGGGGAGGGTCGGCCACGTGGAGCGCGCCGCAGCGCGACACGAGGACCGAAAACGTGTTCGCCCCCAGCGCGAGCACGGGGCGCAGGTGCAACGGCTCGAAGACGAGTACGAGGAGACACGAGATGAAGAACCACCGCGGGGCCTCCTGGAAGAGGTCCGTGGCCACGACGACGCTCGTCGGCCTCGTCGCGCTCGGGCTCGCCGCGTGCGGCGGGTCCGGAACCGGCGGCGACGACGCCGCGACGGGCGGGGCGGGAGAGGGCGGCGTCGAGGGCGTCGACGACGGCAGCACGCTCACGCTGTGGACGCGTGCGCCGCTCGAGAAGCAGGCCAACCTGCTCGTGGACGTGTACAACGCGAGCCACGAGAACCAGGTCGAGCTGACGATCGTCCCCAACGACGACTACGTGGCGAAGGTCGGCGCCGCCGCGGGCAGCGGGGGCCTGCCCGACCTCTTCGCCGCCGACATCGTCTACGTGCCGAACTGGGTCGAGCAGGGCCTGTTCCAGGACGTCACCGACCGCATCGACCAGCTCGACTTCGCGGACCAGATCAACCAGGGCCACCTCGAGGCCGGCACCTACGAGGACCAGGAGTACGTCCTCCCGTTCGTGCTCGACATCTCGGTCCTCTTCTACAACAAGGACCTCTACGAGCAGGCCGGCCTCGACCCCGAGGCCGGGCCGACGTCGCTCGAGGAGTTCGCGGAGCAGGCCAAGGCGGTCGACGCGCTCGGCGGCGGCGTCGACGGCACCTTCTTCGGCGGCAACTGCGGCGGGTGCCTCGTGTTCACGTGGTTCCCGTCGGTCTGGGCCGCGGACGAGGACGTGCTCAGCGCGGACGGCACCGAGTCGCTCCTCGCGAGCGACACGGCGCAGGACGTCTACGCCGTGTACAAGGACCTCGTCGACTCCGACGCCGTGGGCGCCGGAACGCGCGACGAGACCGGCGCGACCTGGGTCGCCCCCTTCCAGGAGGGCAAGGTCGGCGTGATGCCGTACCCCGCGACGCTCCTGTCGACCGCCGACGAGACGGTGGACGTCGGCGTCGCGCCGATCCCGGGTCCGGGCGGCGGCGAGTCGACCTTCGTCGGCGGCGACGGCATCGGGATCTCCAAGGACAGCGAGCAGTCCGACCAGGCCTGGAACTTCCTCTCCTGGATGATGTCCGAGGAGGCGCAGGTCGAGGTGCTCGCCAAGAACGGCGACGTCGTCTCGCGCGCCGACCTGGTCGACAACGAGTACTCGTCGGCCGACCCGCGCGTCGTGACGATCAACGAGATCGCGAGCAAGGGCCGCACGCCCGTCGCGCGCAACTTCCAGCAGGCGTTCAACGCTCCGAACAGCCCGTGGCTCACGCTCGTGCGCAACGCGGTGTTCGGCGACGGCTCGAGCATCGAGCCGGACAACGAGGAGATCACCGCGGTCCTCTCGCAGTGACCCCCGGGTGACGACCACCTCCGCGTGACCACAGCGCCCGCCGCCGCGCCCACCGTGCGGCGGCGGGCCGGGTCCGGCTTCCCTCACCCCTGTTCCAGGAGACCTCTCATGTCCGTGCAGTCCGCGTCCTCGACGCCGCCCCCGCCCGTGCCGCACGGCGCGGCGCCGCAGGGCCCCGCCGCGAGCGACGACCGGCCGCCCCGGGGCACCGCCACCGCGAGCCCGAGCACCAGGCGGCGCGGCCGTCGTCCCGGGCGCTCGCAGGCGGCCCGCGGGTGGGCCTACGCCGCCCCGACCGCGGTGTTCGTGCTCGTCCTCTTCATCTTCCCCGTGCTGCTGGTGGGCCAGATGTCGGCGTCCGACTGGCCGCTGCTCGCGGGCAACCGAGGCGTCAACTTCCCCGACAACTTCCGCGACGCCGTCGAGAACCGGTTCTTCTGGGACTCCGTCGTCTTCACGGTGAAGTACACCGTGATCGCCACCGTGCTCCTCATCGGCCTGGGGCTCGGGTTCGCGCTCCTGGTCCAGGAGTCGAGCCGGTGGAAGAGCTTCCTGCGCACGTCGATCCTCGTGCCGAGCGCGCTGGGCCTGGCCTCCGCGTCGCTGCTGTTCTACGCGCTGTACTCGCCGCAGGTCGGCCCCATCTCGCCGCTGCTCGAGCGGCTCGGGATCGTCGACGAGCCGGTGTCGTTCCTCGGCTCGCCCGAGGGCGCGCTGTGGTCGACGGTGTTCCTCATCGTCTGGCGCTTCGCGGGCTTCTACATGCTCCTGCTCATGGTGGGCCTCCAGGGCATCCCGCACGAGGTCTACGAGGCGGCGCGCATGGACGGCGCGAACCGCTGGCAGACGTTCGGCCGCGTGACGCTCCCGCTGCTGCGCCCGTCGCTCGCCCTCTGCACGATCATGTGCGTCACCGGCTCGCTGCTCGCGTTCGACCAGTTCTACATCCTCACCAAGGGCGGTCCGGACAACAGCACGATCACCGTGGTGCAGCTCATCTACAACATCGCCTTCCAGGGGCAGAACGACCTGGGCGTGGCCGCCGCGCTGTCGATCATCGTGCTCGCGGCCCTCGTGCTCATCAACGTCGCGCAGGTCCGTGGCATGCGCGCACCCGAGGAGAAGTGACATGGCCGTCACCGCACCCGCTCCCGCCCCCGCGACGCGCCCCGCGCGACCCGGGCGGCCCGCGCCCCGCGCCCGCATCGCCGGCGTCCTCACGCGCACCCCGTACTGGGTGCTCACCGGGGGGGCTCGCGATCGTCTTCCTGTTCCCGCTCGTGTGGGCCGGGGTGGCGTCGTTCTCGCCGCAGCCGGGCAGCGCCCAGGTGGACGGCTGGGGGTTCGGCAACTACGCGACCCTCGCGAGCTACCAGGCGGGGATCGGGCAGTACCTGTGGAACTCCGTCGTCGTCTCGGGCCTCACGGTGCTCTTCACGCTCGGGGTGTCGCTGCTGGGCGGGTTCGCGTTCGCGCGGTTCCGCTTCCCGGGCCGCGACGTGCTCTTCCTCGTGACGCTCGCGATCCTCATGGTCCCGTACGCGACCCTGCTCATCCCGCTCTACGTGCTGCTCAACACGCTGCACCTGCAGAACTCGCTGCTCGGCCTCGCGCTCGTGCTCACGATGTTCCAGCTCCCGTTCGCGACCTTCATGATGCGCATCTCGTTCGAGTCGGTGCCGCGCGAGCTCGACGAGGCGGCGATGGTCGACGGGTGCTCGTCGTTCGGGGCGCTGCGCCGGGTGCTCGTCCCCGCCGTGAAGCCGGGACTCATCACCGTGGGCCTGTTCGCGTTCCTCGCGGCCTGGAACGACTTCGTCGCGCCGCTCATCCTCATCACCGACTCGACCAAGGCGCCGCTGCCGCTCGCGGTGGCCAACATGCGCCAGCAGGTCATGGGCATCGTCGACTACGGCGCGACGCAGGCGGGCGTCGTCGTGCTCGCCGCGCCGTGCGTCGTGCTGTTCCTGCTGCTCCAGCGCCACTACGTGCGTGGCTTCATGTCCGGAGCGCTGAAGGGATGACGACCCACGCCCCTGCTCCCACCCCCCGGGCTGCCGGGCCGACGCCGTCCGGCGTCCCCGCCGACGCGCCCCACGAACGACCCCACGAACGACCCGACGAACCACGAGGCGGCGCCGTCGCCTCCGGAGGTGCTGCCATGACCACGACCCCGACCGTGCCCCGGACGACCGGGACCGGTGCCCGCCCGACCGACGGCGGACGCCCGGTCGTCCCCGCGACGGGGCGGCTGCAGCCGCTCGGGCTCGCGCAGGTGCGCATCACGGGCGGGTTCTGGGCCGAGCGCCAGGAGGTCAACCGCGCCGCGACCCTGGGGCACATCGAGCACTGGCTCGAGGCGGAGGGCTGGCTGCCGAACTTCGACGCCGTCGTGCGCGGCGACGTCGCGACGACCCGGCGGGGACGGGAGTTCAGCGACTCCGAGGTGTACAAGCTGCTCGAGGCGATGGCGTGGGAGCTCGGCCGCCGCCCCGACGACGCGCTCGAGCGGCGGTTCGCCGCAATCGTCGAGCGGGTCGCGGCGGCGCAGGCACCGGACGGCTACCTGTGCACGCGGTTCGGCAACCCCGGCCAGCCTGCGCGGTACACCGACCTCGAGTGGGGCCACGAGCTGTACGTGCAGGGCCACCTCCTGCAGGCGGCCGTCGCGCGGGCGCGCACCGGGCACCCGGACGACCTCCTCGTCGAGGTCGCGCGCCGCTCCGCCGACCACGTGTGCGAGGCGTTCGGCCCGGACGGCATCCAGGGGGTCTGCGGGCACGCGGAGGTCGAGGTGGCGCTCGCGGAGCTGGGGCGCGCGCTCGACGAGCCCCGGTACGTGCGGCAGGCGGCCCTCTTCGTCGAGCGGCGCGGGCACGGCACGCTCGCGGACATCGAGTGGGGGCGCTCCTACTACCAGGACGACGTCCCGGTGCGCGAGGCGACCGTCTTCCGGGGCCACGCGGTCCGCGCGAACTACCTCGCCGCCGGTGCGGTCGACGTCGCGGTCGAGACGGGCGACGACGAGCTCGTCGCCGCGGTCGCGCGGCAGTGGGAGCGCACGCAGGCCGCGCGCACTTACGTCACGGGGGGCCAGGGCTCGCACCACCAGGACGAGGCGTTCGGCGAGGACTTCGTCCTGCCGCCCGACCGCGCGTACTCGGAGACGTGCGCGTCGATCGGGTCGGTGATGGTCGCGTGGCGCCTCCTGCTCGCGCAGGGCGACCCGCGGTACGCGGACGTGGTCGAGCGCACGCTGTTCAACGTCGTCGCGACGTCGCCCGCGCACGACGGCCGCGCTTTCTACTACGCCAACACGCTCCACCAGCGCGTCCCGGGCGAGCCCGCCGCACCGGACCAGGTGAGCAAGCGCGCCGAGTCGTCGCTGCGCGCGCCGTGGTTCGAGGTGTCGTGCTGCCCGCCCAACGTCGCACGCACGTTCGCGAGCCTCGCCGGGTACCTCGCCACCGTCGACGACGGCGGCGTGCAGCTCCACCAGTACGCCACGAGCGAGGTCCGCGCGACGCTGCCGTCCGGGGAGCCCGTCGCGCTCGACGTCGAGACCGGCTACCCCGCGGACGGGCGCGTGCGGGTGCGCGTCGTCGAGGCGCCCGAGCGCTGGGCGCTCACGCTGCGCGTTCCCGCGTGGTCGGGCTCGGGGCTGCTCGTGGTCGACGACGGCCCGGCCCGCCAGGTGCCCGCGGGCACGGTCGCGGTGCCCGACCTGCGCGCGGGGAGCGTCGTCACGCTCGACCTCGACGTCACGCCCCGGTTCCTCGTGCCCGACGAGCGCGTGGACGCCGTGCGCGGGTGCGTCGCCGTCCAGCGCGGCCCCGAGGTCCTGTGCGTGGAGTCCGTCGACCTGCCGGGCGGGCGCGACGTCGCCGACCTGCGCGTCGACGTGGCCGTCCCGCCACGCGAGGAGGACGGGCGCGTCGTCGTGCGGGGCCTGCTCGTGGACCCGGCGGCGGCCCCGTGGCCGTACACGCCGCTCCGCGGCGGGGCGCCCGGGTGGACGGGTGCCGCGCGCGGGTCCGTCCCGGCCGAGGCGCCGGCGGAGGTCTCCGTCGACGTCCGGCTCGTGCCGTACCACGACTGGGCCGGGCGCGGCCCGTCGACGATGCGCGTCTGGCTGCCGACCGTCTGACCGTCAGGCGGGGAGCCGGTAGAGGTCGTCCACCTGCTCGACGAGCCCGTCCTCGACGAGGCTCGCGACGCAGCGGTCGAGCTGCGCGGCGTCGTGCCACACCTCGGCCACGACGCCGCGCGGCACCGGACCCGGCGCCTCGCGCAGCGCGGCCATGACCCTGCCCCGCACCTGGCGGTCGGTGCCCGCCCACGCCTGCGTGCGCCGGCGTGCCGCGTGCTCGTCGCCCGGTCGCCCGGCGCGGCGCCACGCGCACGCGTCGCGCACGGGGCACGCGCCGCAGCGCGGCGCCCGGGCCGTGCAGACGAGCGCGCCCAGCTCCATCGACGCGGCGGCCCACAGCACGGCGTCCGCGTCGCCCGGCGGGGCGACCGCCGCGGCGGTCGCGCGCTCGGCGGCGGTGTAGGACGGCGCGGGCAGCGCGGTCCCGCCGACGGCCCGTGCCAGGACGCGGCGCACGTTGGTGTCCACGACGACCGCGCGCCGCCCGTGGGCGAACGCGGTCACCGCCGCGGCGGTGTACTCGCCGACGCCCGGAAGGGCGCGCAGCGCCTCCTCGCCGAGCGGCACCTCGCCGTCGTGCCGCTCGACGATCGCGCGGGCGCACTCCTGGAGGCGCAGCGCGCGCCGCGGGTAGCCGAGCCGGCCCCACGCGCGCAGGACGTCGGCCGTCGCCGCCGCCGCCAGGTCGGCCGGCTCGGGCCAGCGCGCCATCCAGTCCCGCCACGCCGGCTCGACCCGGACCACCGGGGTCTGCTGGAGCATGACCTCGCTCACGAGAACGCCCCACGCGGTGCGGTCCGCGGCGCGCCAGGGCAGGTCGCGCGCCGTCTCCCCGAACCAGCGCCCGACGGCGTCGCGCAGGTCGGCGTGGGGGTCGTGGCCCGGGGCGGGGGCGGGCGTGCGGACCGGGCGCGCGGCCGGAACGGTCATGGCGGCTGTCGTCCCTCTCGGTCGTCGGGTGCGCCCCGCGACGACGTGCCGGCGTGCGGTCGTGCCGGCCGGCGGCGAGACGCCGAGAGGTCGTGGGGACGACCTATTCTGCCCCGACCTGGGCGGCCGTCGGCGCGGCAGCACGAGGCCCGGCACCCGTCGCGGATACCGTGGTCGCGACCAGCCACCCGCACGACCGGAGGACCCCGTGAGCACGCCGCGGACCGACCGCGCCCCCAGGCCGAGCGACAGCCCGCGCACCGGGGCGGGGAGGCCGTCGCGCGGAGCCCTGCTCCGCCGCCGCCTGGTCGCGCTCGCGCTGCTCGTCGGTCTCGTGGTCGGTCTCGTGCTGCTCGGCCAGGTCGTCGTGCGGGCGGTGCAGCCGATGCTCGCCGGGGACGAGTCGGCGCAGGAGGGCAAGTCGCCGCCGCCGACACCGGAGGCCGCCGGACCGCCGCAGGACTGCACGGCGGCGTCCCTGGAGCTGGGCCTCACGACGAGCGCGGCGGAGTACGAGCCGGGCCGCGCCGTCCAGCTCAGCGTCACGCTCCGGCAGTCCGGCGGACGGCCGTGCCTCGTCGACGGCTCCGACGCCGGGCGGCAGGTGCAGGTCTACTCCGGCGACGAGCTCGTGTGGTCGTCCGCGCACTGCGGCTCGACGGAGCGGCTGCTCCTCATGAGCACCGGGGACGAGGACCCGTCGAAGCTCGTCCGCTGGGACCGGCACCGCTCGGTCGAGGGCTGCGCCCCCGACCAGCCGGAGGTGGGGCCGGGCACGTACACGGCGGTCCTGAGCGTCGCGGGCGTCGAGGGGGCGACGAGCGAGCCCGTGACCTTCACGCTCCTCGAGCCGCCCGCGCCCACGCCCGACCCGGCGGAGCCGACGGCTCCCGCCGACGGGACCGGTCCGGCCGAGGGCACCGCACCGGCCGACGGGACGGCGCCGGCGGACGGCGCGACGCCGCCGGCCGGCGGGACCGCCCCGCCCGCGGAGCAGCCCCCGGCCGGGACGACGCCGCCCGCCGACGGCGCGTAGCGGTCGTCCGCTCGAGCAGCGGCCGCGCTCCGGCCGAGCCGTCGTGCCGGGTCGCCCTGAAGCCGTGGTGGCGCGCAACCTCCGTGCGACGCCCTGCCGTCATCCCGAGCCCCGGGCCGGGCAACTCGTCGAGGACGGGCCCTTCCTCCGCGTGCTCAGACGGAGTGAAACCGATGAGTGACTGATTTCGGTACAGAAGATCCGAACTGATCTCTCCGGTGTGTGAGATTGCGTCGCACGATCGGAACGGCCCGCAAACACAATGGATTACGGCGCGAAGAGACACTGTCCTGCCGTCGATCGGTGCTCAAAGTCGAGACCGAAAACCATTGCGGTGGACGTGGTGCGCTGGTTGACTGGCTCGCGTCTGGCGACCTCACCGCGGAGGGAGCCGGGGCCGACGGCCCCGGTCACCACCGGCCCGCGGGGCGGCGCGAGCCGGCACGACGATCAGGGTCACGCGTCCCGCAGCGGGGCGGGCGGACGAGGCAGTCCACCCGCGCGACGCGAGTCCCCGCCGTCGTCCCGAAACCTGTTCCGGTTCCCGATGGAGAGGACTTGGTGATGTCGGGGAGAGCGTGGAGAAGGGTCGTCGCCTCGGCGATGACAGGTGCGATGGCCGCCACCGGCGTCGCACTGGCACCGGCGGCACAGGCCGACGTGGTGCCGGGCAACGAGAGCGACGTCGGTGTCTACACCGACGGCACGACGGACTCGATGGACATCGGTGACCCGGTCTACACGAACCTGGGTCCGGTCGCCGCGGCGCTCGAGCCGGGCGTCCCGTGGACCGCGGGCTCGATGCACGGGTCGATCTTCGAGAAGGACCTGGCCGCGGGCGGCACCGACTACTACCTCGACCGCGTGCTCGGGGTGAGCGGGACGGCGAGCAACACCGTGCTCCAGACGCGCGGGCGGTCGCTCTACCTGCGCGGCAACAGCAACTGGGCGGTCATGGGCTTCGCGGGCTCCGCGTTCGCGGGCGGGCCGAACAACCTCGGCAACCTCTACACCGTGACCGTGCCCGGTCAGACGATCACCGAGGTCGGGGCGCAGCGCTTCAACGCGCCGAGCCACGCGAAGGCGCGCTACACGGTCGGGTCGACCGGTGTCACCGCCGACCTCAAGAAGCTCATCACGTACGACAACGTGGCGCTGTCGGCGATCACGTTCACGAACCCCGGCGCGAGCGACGTGACGTTCACGGTCCGTGCGGCGTCACCGCTCGCGACGACGTCGACGGACTCCGCGGACGAGCTCACCGGGACGCGGACGCTGACGAGCGGGTCGAACAACGGTCTCGTGGACACCCCGTGGTCCGACGTCACGATCGGGCTCAAGGCGCCCGGGTTCGAGCGCGTCGGCACCAACCTCGACCGCGAGGTCACGGTCCCCGCGGGCGGATCGCTCGACCTGTCCGTGCTCGGCGTGCTGTCCAGCGACACGCTCCCGGAGTCGGTCGAGAGCTTCCACGAGTACGCCGAGCTGTCGCCGGCGGACGCGTTCCGCACCGGCGTCACGGCGTTCAACCGGCAGTGGGCCCAGGACATCCCGTACATCGACGTGCCCGACGACGCGATCGAGAAGGCGATCGTCTACCGCTGGTGGGGCGAGCGGTACAACAGCCTGGACGCGAACGAGCCGGGCTACGTGTACCAGTACCCGACGACGATCGAGGGCGTGAACCTCTACCAGAACTCGGTGGCGCTCACGCAGCCCATGCACCTGCAGGACACCAAGTGGATCCGCAACCCGTACCTGGGCTACGGGCAGATCCTCAACATCGGCGAGCTGTCCGGGTCCTCCGCGTTCCTCGACAGCCCCGGCCACACGAGCTGGAACAACCACTACTCGCAGTACCTCGGCACCGCGGGCCTCGAGGCGTTCAACGTGCACGGCGGCGGTCCGGCGGTCGCCGAGCGCTTCGCGACGTACTTCGAGGGCGACGGCACGGGCCAGCTCGAGCACTACGACGGCAACGACGACAAGCTCATCGCCTACGACACCAACTACATGCCCGGCAACGACTCCGACGCGATCAGCTTCGGGTACCCCAAGGTCAACGCGGGGGCGCCGGGCGCGCGGACGATCGAGCGACCGGAGTCCGCGTACGTGTGGGGCGCGTTCGACGCCGCCCGCCAGCTCTACGCGATGGCGGGGGCGGACCCGGAGAAGGTCGCCGAGATGGGCCAGACCGCGGACGAGATCCGCGACGCGATCCTCGGCCGGCTGTGGAGCGAGGAGACGCGCATGTTCCTCGCCGGCACGTCGCACGGCGCGACGTCGGGCGGGAACCAGAACCCGCTGAGCCAGGCCGAGCGCGACCTCATCCCGGCGAAGGAGTCGAACCTCTACGACATCTACGCCGAGAACCTCATCCCGGTCGAGGACGCCGACACGTACGTCGACGGGTTCCGCTTCCTGCGCTACGGGG
Source organism: Cellulosimicrobium funkei (assembly GCF_001019615.1). Classification (GTDB taxonomy): domain Bacteria; phylum Actinomycetota; class Actinomycetes; order Actinomycetales; family Cellulomonadaceae; genus Cellulosimicrobium; species Cellulosimicrobium cellulans_E. Next base: position 383,626 of record NZ_JNBQ01000002.1, read on the forward strand.
ACAACTTCCCGATCTTCCCGTTCTACACGGCCAACCAGTACGACCGGGCCAAGTACGGCATCGGGGGGTCGAACAACTTCTCCAACATCAACTTCACGGTCCAGTACCGCGGCGTGCGGTCCGCGCTGCGGCACTACGACCCCGACCACACCTACGTCACGCCCGAGTACGCGGCCAAGCTGCTCGACTGGATGGCGTGGAGCATCTACCCGAACGGCAACGCGCTCGTCCCCAACCAGGCCGAGTACTACTCGAACTGGAACGCGAGCACGCAGACGTTCAACCGCAACAACCCGAACCACGTGATGCTCGGCAACATGAACTACATCTACGTCGAGGACATGGGCGGCATCCAGCCGCGGTCCGACGACAAGATCGAGCTGTGGCCGATCGACCTCGGGTACGACCACTTCATGGTCAACAACCTGCGCTACCACGGCAAGGACGTCACGATCGTCTGGGACGAGGACGGGTCGCACTACGGCCTCGGCGAGGGCTACAGCCTGTTCGTCGACGGCGAGCGCAAGGCCGCGGCCGACGCGCTCGGCCGGTTCGTCTACGACCCCGCCGCCAACGAGGTCGTCGAGTCCGACGAGGACCTCCAGGTCGAGGTCGTCGCGGACGAAGGGGCCGACGTGCCCACGGCAGTGGACACCCCGATCGAGGACGAGCGCGTCGTCTCCTACCTCAAGACCGCGGGCATCGACCTCACCGAGGACGCGGGCAACCTCGCGCGCGGTGCCGAGCTGTCGTCGTCGGCCACCCAGCAGGGCGCGCGCCCGACGCCGTGGCGCCAGTTCCACACGCCGGGCTGGAGCACGGGCTCGATGAACTACACGCCGGGGGCGATCAAGGAGACCGAGCGGCCCGTGTCGCTCGCCGCGGTCACCGACGGCAACACCGTGAACGAGCCCTACTGGGGCAACTACGGGACGGAGGGTGACACCGGCTACGTCGAGCTCGACCTCGGCGAGCCCACGACGTTCGACAACGTCAAGGTCTGGTTCGTCAGCGACCGGCAGGCGGGCGGTTACCGCGAGCCGCTGCGGTACTCGATCCAGGTGCCCGACGGCTCGGGCGGCTGGACCACGGTGCCGGACGCGTTCAAGGCCCCGAAGATCCCCGGTCCGAAGTTCAACGAGGCGCTCTTCGAGGCCGTGACCACGGACACGGTCCGGGTCGCGTTCACGAACACGCCGTCGTACTGGACCGCCATCTCGGAGATCCAGGTCTTCGACTCCGGCCGCGACGTGCCCGAGGTCGTCAACGACGCCCCGACCGTCACGGTGAACGTCGACCGGTCGAAGGACGGCAACCTGTCCACGACGCTCGTCGGCACCGTGACCGACGACGGCATCCCCGAGGACGGGGTGCTCACCTCCGGGTGGTCGACGGTCTCCGCGCCCGAGGGCGCGAGCGTCATCTTCGGCGACGCCGACGCGCTGACCACCACGGTCACGGGTACGGCCGCAGGGGAGTACACCTTCCGCCTCACCGCGTCCGACGGCGAGCTCACGACCGAGCGCGACGTCGAGGTCGAGCTCACCGAGAAGGCGACGTCGGCCGAGTTCGGGGCGCTCGCGACGATCACGACGAGCGGGTCGGCGTCGTGGGAGAACCCGCTGCGCGTCAACGAGCCCTCGACGCCCGCGAGCTCGAACCCGGGCGCGGGCAACGGCTGGGGCACGTGGGGCCAGCCCGCGAACGGGACGAGCCCGCAGACCGCGGCGTGGATCCGGTACGCGTGGGAGTCCCCGGTGCTCGTCGCGTCGACCGACATCTACTGGTACGACGACAACGGCGGGACGCGCATGCCGCGCGCGGACACCTACACGGTCGAGCACTCGCAGAACGGCACCGACTGGACACCCGTCACCCTGACCGAGGGCTCGACGTACGCGGGCGCGCTCCAGCGCAACGCGTACAACCGCCTCGAGTTCGAGCCCGTCGAGGCCAGCTACCTGCGCGTCCGCATCACCGGCGTGCAGACCGGCGGCGCCGGCACCGGCGTCCTGCGGTGGCGCGTCAACGGGGACACCGTCGACTCGGTCGCGAGCCCGGTGATCCTGCGCACCGTCACGGGCGAGGTGCCCGAGCTGCCGACGTCGCTCGACGTCGTCTACTCGAGCGGCCGCCGCGGCACGGTCGACTTCACGTGGCAGCCGATCACGCCCGCCATGGTGGCCGAGACCAACGTCGAGCCGTTCACGGTCTACGGCACCAACACGACCTACGGCCTCATCGCCGAGGCGCAGGTGTACGTGCGGCCGGAGAGCTCGCAGGGCGGCATCTCGATCCAGGGCGCCGAGCAGTTCGAGCAGAGCGTCGACGTCGGCGAGCAGCCGTGGCTGCCCACCACGGTCCTCGTCTCCTACAACGACGGCTCGCGCGACAACCAGGCGATCGGCGTCGAGTGGGACTACGACGAGTCCGTCGTCGAGACGCCGGGCGTGTACGTGATCCAGGGTGACCTCGTCCTCCCGGACTACGTGAGCACCGCCGGCACCACGACGACGACGCTCACCCTGACCGTGGGCGACGGCGTCCCCGCCGGTCCGACGGTCACCGTCACGGCGGAGACCCGCTGCCTCGCCGGCAAGGTCTACGTCGCGGTCCGCGCGCAGAACGACGACGAGGTGCCGCTCACGGTCCGCCTCGACACGCCGTTCGGGACCAAGACCGTCAACGGCGTCGAGCCCGGCAAGAACGCCTACCAGTCGTTCGCGTCGCGGGCGACGTCGGTCGAGGCCGGCGAGGTCACGGTCGTGGCCACCGACGCCGAGGGGAGGTCGACGACCGTCACCGAGCAGTACGACGCCGCCACCTGCGGCTGACCCGCAGCGCGCGTCGCGCACCCGTCTCGCCTCGGTCCGTCCCCACGGACCGGGGCGAGACCCGTCTGCGCGAGGGAGAACCCTGGTCTGCCGAGGTAGAGCCCTGGTCGCGCGAGGTAGAGCCGTGGTCACGCGAGGTTGAGCCGTGGTCTCTCGCCCGACGGCGTGTGGTCGCGTTGGGTGGGCGGGGTGGGTGGTGGTGCCGCGTCTACCATCCGCCGCTCGTTCCTCGCGGCTCCCGCCAGGCCCGCCACGACGCGGCACCACCACCCACCCCGCCCTACGTCGTCTCGCCCTGGTCTGCGCTCACCCTGGCGACTGCCCGCGTGGTGGGGTTCGTCTCGCCCCCGCCCTGAGCACCGAGTGCACCCGCGCCGCGGACCCGAACAGGCGGGCCTGAGACCCGATCACGGTTCTACCTCGGCGAACCACGGTTCTGCCTCGGCGGGGCGGGAGTGCGTCAGCGGCGGGCCAGGGCCCAGCGGAAGGCGTTGCGCAGGAGGTAGGTGCCGTCGGGGCGGCGGAAGGGGCGCGCGGCGGCGAGGACGTCGGGGCGGAGCTCGGCGCGCAGCTCGTCGGACTCGCCGAACATGATGGCGGCGACGACCTCGTGCGCGTCGGCGAGCACCATCGGCGCGTCCGCGACGCCCTCGGTGACGACGGTGAAGCCGTGCTCGGCCAGGAGCGCGCCGAGGTGGCCTTCCTCGCGGCTCTCGTCGCTCGGCTCGTGGTCCTCGCCGGCGACGGCCCGCTCGAGGACGGTGAGGTCGTTGAGGTCGTCCTCCGCCCACGTCGCGACGGCCACCAGCTCGCTCACGCGCCGGCACTCGCTCAGGGTCATGGCGACGTCGGTGAACGCGAGGGCGTTGACGAGCGTCACGAGGTCGAACGCGTCGTCGGGCCACGGGAGGCGCTCGGCCTGGGCGACGCGCAGGTCCGCGTCCGGGCCGACCCGGCGGGCGACGTCGATCATCCCGGCCGCGGCGTCGCAGCCTGCCGCGTCCGCACCGCGGGAGAGGGCCATGGCGACGAGCTCGCCGGTGCCGCACCCGACGTCGAGCACGCGGGAGCCGGGCCCGACGCTCGCGGCGTCGAGGATCGCCTGCTGGGCCGGGGCCGCCGCGGGCGCCCACCAGCGCGCCCAGGCGTCGGCCAGTGCCGACCACTCGTCGACGTGGTCCACGGTCCCCCTCCGTGCGGGCTCGTCGGTCGGACGGTCAGGTGGGTCAGACGTAGCGCTCGAGGATGCTCGACTCCGCGAGCCGCGACAGGCCCTCGCGCACCGCACGGGCGCGCTGCTCGCCGACGCCGTCGACGGTCATGAGGTCGTCGATGCTCGCCGCGAGGAGCTTCTGCAGGCCGCCGAAGTGCGCGACGAGGCGGTCGATGATCGTGGCGGGCAGGCGAGGGACCTTCGACAGGAGGCGGTACCCGTGCGGCGCGACGGCGGCGTCGAGCGCGTCGCCGCCGCCCGGCAGGTCGAGCACGCGGCCGATCTGGCCGAGGTCGAGGAGCTGGGTCGAGTCGAGGCCGCCGAGCGCCTTCTGGACCTCGGCGAGCGAGCGGTCCTTGCGACCCAGGTCCACGTAGTCGCGGATGACGAACTCGCGGTCGGAGCCGATCCCGCCGATGAGCTCGTCGAGCTGGAGCGCGAGGAGCCGGCCGTCGGTGCCGAGCTCGATGACGTACCCGGCGATCTCCTCGGAGATGCGGGCGACCATCTCGAGGCGCTGCACGACGGCGCACACGTCCCGGACCGTGACGAGGTCCTCGATCTCGAGCGCGGACAGCGTGCCGGACACCTCGTCGAGCCGGGCGCGGTAGCGCTCGAGCGTCGCGAGCGCCTGGTTGGCGCGCGACAGGATGGTGTCGGAGTCCTCGAGGACGTGGCGCTGGCCGCCGACGTACAGGGCGACGATCCGCATGGACTGGCTCACCGAGATGACCGGGAAACCGCTCTGCTTGGCGACGCGCTCCGCGGTGCGGTGCCGCGTCCCGGACTCGGTCGTCTCGATGGTCGGGTCCGGCAGGAGCTGCACGGCTGCGCGCAGGATGCGGTTCGCGTCGCGGTCCAGGACGACGGCGCCGTCCATCTTCGACAGCTCGCGCAGGCGCGTCGCGGAGAAGCCGACGTCGAGGACGAACCCGCCCGAGCACATCTCCTCGACGACCTTGTCCAGGCCCAGCACGATGAGCGCGCCGGTCCGGCCGCGGAGGATGCGCTCGAGACCGTCACGGAGCTCGGTGCCCGGTGCCACGGCGGCGAGGGTCTCCCGGAGCAGCTCGTCGGGGTGCGCAGGGGAGTTGGCCACGGGGGAATCCTACGCTGCGAGCCCTTTTCCACCCCCGGGAACCCGCGGCAGCGGGCCACAAATCCGGTCACGATCCGGTCTCGACGCGCCGGACGGCGCTCGCCCGCGCCGCCCGGCGGTCACCGGTGGGGGCGGGGAGACTCCGGGGCCCCGTCCGGCGTGGCCGCGAAGGAGCGGTAGGCGGAGGTCACCGCGCGCAGGTACGCGGCGATCACCTGCTGCTGCGCGGGCGAGAAGCCGTCGGCGGCGGAGTCCAGGGAACGTCGGAGCGGGTCGAGCTCGGCACGGACGCGCGACCGGGCGGCGGCGGTGGGCTCGAGGCGGTACCGGCGCCGGTCCGTCTCGTCCCGGACGCGCTCGACGTGCCCGGCGCGCGCGAGCCGGTCCACGACCTCGGTGGCCGACGAGCGCGTGACGGCGAGCCGCGCGCCGAGCTCCCCGGGGCCCAGCGGCTGGTCCGCCAGCGCGACGTGCTCGAGGGCGGCGGCGTCCGTGGCGCTCATCCGCAACCGGTGCGCCAGGGCGGAGGTGGCCTCGCCGATCGCGTCCTGGAGGTCCCGGAGCAGGTGGACCGACAGCGCCGGTCGGGCGTCGGGGTGCTGGCTCATCGGATCAGCCTACAAGCGAGATGCTACGGTAGCCGTACCATCTGCCCTCCCAGGAGCTGCCCCATGCCCTTCCTGCTCGCGCCCCCGGCGCAGCACGCTCCCGACGACGGCGCCGCTCCGCCGGACGGTTCTCCCGCCACGCCGTCGGCACCCCGTCGGTCCCGGGTCCGCCGCGTGCTCGTGACGGTCGCGCTCGTGCTGGTCGGCCTGCTCGTCGTCGCGGTCGGCGCCTTCCTCGTGTGGGCCGACGACACCTTCCCCGCGGAGCCGGCGGGTCTCACCGCCGTGCAGGAGGACCCGCGCGTCCGCCTGGACGACCGCGGCGACGCCGTCGTCCTGCGCCCCGCGGGGGAGAGCGACGGCAGCGGTCTCGTGTTCCTCGCCGGGGCCAAGGTCGAGCCGCAGGCGTACGTGGCGACGTTCCAGGAGGTCGCCGCGCAGGGCACGACGGTCGTCCTCGTCGAACCGTTCCTCCACCTCGCGCTGCTGGAGCGCCGGCCGTTCGAGGCGTTCACGGCGCTCGCCCCCGAGGTCGACGCCTGGGCCGTGGGCGGGCACAGCATGGGCGGCGTCCGGGCGTGCACGTACGCCGAGTCGGACGAGGTGCGCGCCCTCGTCCTGCTCGCGTCGTACTGCTCGCTCGGCGACCTCTCCGGCCGCTCCGACCTGGCCGCCCTCACCGTGACGGGCACGCGGGACGGGCTCGTCGACGAGGAGTCGATCACCTCCTCGATGGCGCTCATGCCGCCCGGCGCCGAGCGCGTGCGCATCGACGGCGCGACGCACGCCCAGTTCGGCGACTACGGGGCGCAGCCGGGCGACGGGACGCCCACGATCTCGGACGACGAGGCGCGGGAGCGCATCACCGAGGCGCTCGTGCCGTTCCTGGGCGCGGTGGGCCGATGAGCGCGGACCAGCGGGTGGCCGACCGGGCGGACGTCGGAGAGCCCGTGCTGCGGCGATGGTGGCGACGGCTGCCCGACCGGCTGGACCGGAGGGTCGTCGTGGCGGCGTGGGTCTCCTTCGCCGTCCAGGTGCTCCTCGTCGCGACCGGCGGGGCCGTCCGGCTGACGTCGTCGGGCCTGGGCTGCCCGACGTGGCCCCTGTGCACGTCCGACTCGCTCGTGAGCACCCCGGAGATGGGCGTCCACGGGCTCATCGAGTTCGGCAACCGCACGCTGGCCGGGGTCGTCGGCGTCGCTGCGGTGGTCGTGCTGCTCCTGGTCGTCCGGGTACGTCACGAGCGCCGGGACCTCGCGCTGCTCGCGGGCACGGTCGTGCTGGGCGTCGTGGCGCAGGCGCTCGTGGGCGGGGTGACCGTGCTCACCGGGCTCAACCCGTTCGTCGTCGGCTTCCACTACGTCGCCTCGGTCGCCCTCGCGTGCGTGTGCGCGGCGTTCCTCGTCCGCCTCCGGGTCGTCCCCGCGGACGACGGGACCGACCGCGCGCCCGCGGCGTTCCGGGTGGCGACCGCCGTCCTCGTGACGACGGCGGTCGTGACCATCCTCCTCGGCGTCCTCACCACGGGCGCGGGGCCGCACTCGGGCGACCAGCAGGCGGGCCGCAACGGGTTCGACGCGACGCTCCTCCAGCACGTGCACGCCTGGCCGAGCTACGCGCTCGTGGCCCTCACGGTCGCGCTCACCGTCGTGGCGTGGGCGCGCCGCCTGCCGGTCCGGGTCTGGCTCCTCGCGCTCCTCGCGCTGGAGGGCGTCCAGGTGCTGCTGGGCCTCTACCAGGCGCGCCACGGGCTGCCCGTCGTGGCGGTCGGTGCCGACATGGTGCTCGCCGTGCTGCTCGCGGCCGCGACGACGGTCGTCGCGCTGTGCGTCGCGGGATACGGCCCGGGTCCACGGCGTGCACGTTCCTGAACGTTCTGACGTCGTCAGGCGGGGAGCACGCGGACCCGCTCGCGAAGTGCGCGCACGACGTCCGACGCGAGGTCGGCGTCCGTGACGACGCCGGCGACGTCGTCGAACCCGACGACGCGGAACGGCGACGCCGCCCCGACCTTCTCCGACGAGCCCAGCACGTACGTCTCGGCCGCGCGCGCGGCGAGCGCCCGCTTCGTCGCGGCCTCGTCCGGGTCGCCCGTGGTGAGGCCGGCGTCGGGGTGGATGCCGGTGACGCCGAGCAGGAACAGGTCGGCCGACACGTGCTGCGCGGCTTCGACCGTCGCCGCCCCGCTGGTCACCGCCGAGTGCTTGAAGAGCCTGCCGCCGAGGACGATCACGTCGGCGACCGGGTGCTCGACGAGCGCCGTCGCGACCGTCGGGCTGTGCGTCACCACCGTGCAGCGCAGGTCCGGCGGGAGCGCCGCCGCGACGGCGAGGGCCGTCGTCCCGCCGTCGAGGATGACGGTGCTCCCGGGGTCGATCAGGCGGACCGCGGCCGCCGCCACCCGCTCCTTGCCCGCGACGGCGACCTGCCGGCGTCCCGCGTAGTCCGCGACGGCCGGCGAGACCGGCAGCGCCCCGCCGTACACGCGCTGGCAGAGCCCCTCGGCGGCCAGCTCGCGAAGGTCCCGGCGGATGCTGTCCTCCGAGAGCCCGAGCTCCGCCGCCGCAGTCTTCGCGACGATCTTGCCGTCACGGCGGAGGGTCGCGAGCAGCAGGTCTCGTCTCTCGGCGGCCAGCATGCTTCTCCTCGTTTGTTCCTGATACTGCACGTTCATGCCTATTCTAGAGGCATGAACCGACCCCTGCTCGTCCTCATCGCCGGCCCCTACCGATCCGGGACCGACGGCGACCACGCCGCCATGGAGGCCAACCTGCGCCGTCTCGAGGAGGCGGCCTGGCCCGTCTTCGCCGCGGGGCACGTCCCCATGATCGGCGAGTGGGTCGCGCTCCCGGTCCTGCGCTCGGCGGGTGCCACGGTGGACGACGACCTGGCTGCCGACGTGCTCTACCCGACCGCGCGGCGTCTCCTGGAGCACTGCGACGCGGTGCTGCGCCTGCCCGGCGAGTCGGCGGGGGCCGACCAGGACGTCGCGATCGCCACGGCCCGCGGCCTCCCCGTCTACCACGACGTCTCCGAGCTGCCCCGTCGCGTCGAGACCTCTCCGGCGAGCGCGCGGTGAGCGGGGTCCCCGGCGTCGACGTCCCCGACCACCGCGGCCGCACGGGTCTCGACCGGGCCGGTCGCGCGCTGCGACGCAACCCGGACGTCGTCGTCCGCGACGTCGAGCTCACGTCGCAGGGGTGGCACGTGCTGCGCCGCACGACCTTCGACCTCCGGCGCCGCGACGGGCGCTGGCAGACGCTCGAGCGCGAGACGTACGACCGTGGGGACGGCGCGACGATCCTGCTCCACGACGCGACGCGGTCGACCGTCCTGCTCACGCGGCAGTTCCGGTTCCCGGCGTACGTCAACGACCACGAGGACGGCATGCTCCTGGAGACGGCCGCCGGCCTGCTGGACGACGACGACCCCGAGACCGCGATCCGGCGCGAGGTCGCCGAGGAGCTCGGCGTGACCGTCGGGCCGGTCGCGCGCGTCTTCACCGCCTACATGAGCCCGGGCTCCGTCACCGAGAAGGTGCACTTCTTCGCGGCGCCGTACACCCCGCGCGACCGCACAGGGACAGGCGGAGGAGTGGCGGCCGAGGGGGAGGACATCGAGGTCGTCGAGCTCCCGCTCGACGACGCGCTGGCCATGATCGGCGACGGCCGCATCGTCGACGGCAAGACCATCATGCTGCTGCAGTGGTGGGCTCTCGGCCGTTGACGAGCCCGCTCGGTGAGGGCGTGCAGTCGGGGCTACGGCGCGGGCGCCACGTCGAGGAGGCCGCGGAGCGCGTCGGCGCGGTGGGTCAGTCGGAGGAGCTGCTCCTCCACCCGGCGCGCGGTGCTCGCCGGTGCGGCTCCCACGCCGGACGCCATCTCGGCGCCCGTCACGGCGAGCAGGACGAGTCGCATCACGTCGGGGTCGAACCCGTCGGCGGTGAGGCGCTCCTGCCAGTCTTCGGCGTTCGCGCGGATCACGTCGGCCACCGCGGGGACGACGCTCAGCTGCGCCTCGACCCCCCAGTAGCCGGTGGTCGGCTCGTCGGTGCCGAGCGCCGCGAACGACGCGCGGAGGTAGGCGCGCATGATGCGGCCGGGGGCCAGGTCCGCCGGCTCGGTGTGCGCCTCGACCTCGCGGGCGAAGCGCTCGTAAGCGTCGCGTGCGAGCGCGACGAACAGGTCGTCCTTGGTGGGGAAGTGGTGGAGCAGCCCGCTCTTGGACACCCCGGCCGTGCGGGCGATCGTGTCGACGCTGACCCCCAGGCCGTGCGTCGCCAGGGCCGTGGCCGCGGCGTCGAGCAGGAGCCGCCGCGTGCGCACGGGGTCGCGCCGGGCGCGCTGTCCACCACCGGTCATGGCCCCATCCTCCCATCGTGCTCGGTTCGACATTAGGCACTGGGGAACACAACCGTCCCATTGGTCGTTACTACAGTCCATATGGTCGGTACGTCGCCCACCCTTCGGCGACGGCGCCGACGACGAACCGCGCCGGACCGAGGAGTGTCATGACCACGATCACGTACCGCCCCTACGCCCCGCGCGACGCGCACGACGTCAAGGCGATCATCGACGAGGCGTTCGCGATCCATCGCTACGTGCCGGCCCCGCAACTGCTCGACGGCGCGCTCGAGGTCTACCTGCGCGAGCGCCTCCTCGCGAGCACCTACGCGCGCGTCGCCGTCCTCGACGGACGCGTCGTCGGCGTCCTCATGGGCGGGGTCTCGGGCCGGGCGCCCCTGCCCGGGGTGCTGGGCAACCGGCTGCGCACCGCGGGCCACGTGCTCCGGCTGGTCGTCCTCGGCCTGCCCGAGTGGAGGTCGCTGCGGCAGTACCTCGCTTTCGACGGCGTCTACCGGTCCCTGCGCCGGCGCACCACCGCGCCGCTCACCGAAGAGCTGACCCTCTTCGCCGTCGGCGCGGCCGCGCGCGGGCTCGGTGCCGGCAAGGCGCTCTACCGCGAGTTCCTCGCGCACCTCCGGCAGCACGGCAGGACGGACTTCCACCTCTACACCGACTCGCTGTGCTCGTACGGGTTCTACGAGAAGCACGGCATGACCCGCGCCGCGGGGCAGGAGATGACGGTGTACCTGGACCGCGAGCCGGCGACGCTCGGCGTCTACCTCTACGCCGGAAGTGTCGACCGGGCCGCGGCGGCCACCTCGGGCGGCTGACCGCCGCGCAACGGGCCGGGCGAAACGGTCGGGTCGGGGGCGCGGCGGAGCGGTCAGGTCCGCGCGAGCTCGACGGCCTCGCCGAGGTGGCGCGCGGGGAGGATCGTCATGCCCTCCATCGGGCGCGGGAACGACCCGCGCGGCACGACGGCGCGCGTGAAGCCGAGGCGCGCGGCCTCGGCGAGGCGGCGGTCCAGGCCCGTCACGGGCCGGATGTCGCCCGCGAGGCCGACCTCGCCGAAAGCGACCGTGCCCTGGGGCAGCGCCTCGTCCTCGCGCGCGGAGAGGACCGCGAGCGCGATCGAGAGGTCGGCGGCCGGCTCGGTGACCTTGGCGCCGCCGACGGTCGACGCGTAGACGTCCTGGTCGACGAGCCGCACGCCCGCGTGCCGGTGCATGACCGCGAGGATCATCGCGAGGCGGCTCGAGTCCACGCCGCTCGTGGTGCGGCGCGGGTTGGTCAGCGAGCTCGGCACGACGAGCGACTGGATCTCGAGGGCGAGCGGGCGCCTGCCCTCGAGCGTGACCGTGACGCACGTGCCGGGGGACCCGGCGCCGGTGTGCGAGAGGAACAGCCCGCTCGGGTCGGCGAGGCCGACGATGCCGTTCTCCGTGAGGTCGAAGCAGCCGACCTCGTCCGTCGGGCCGTAGCGGTTCTTCACGGCGCGCACGAGCCGCAGGCGCGAGTGGCGGTCTCCCTCGAACTGGCACACCACGTCGACCAGGTGCTCGAGCGTGCGCGGCCCGGCGACCGAGCCGTCCTTGGTGACGTGCCCCACGAGGATGACGGGCAGGTCGCGCGCCTTCGCCGCCGCGATGAGCGACGCCGCGACCTCGCGCACCTGACTCACGCCGCCGGGCGCACCCTCGACCTGGGCGGACGCGATGGTCTGCACGGAGTCCACGACGAGCAGGTCCGGTTCCGTCGCCTCGATGTGGCCGAGCACGGTCGCGAGGTCCGTCTCGGACGCCAGGAGCAGGCCGGGCGCGAGGGCGCCGACGCGCTCGGCCCGCAGCCTCACCTGCCCCGCCGACTCCTCGCCCGTGATGTAGAGGACGCGCCGCGGCGTCGGGGCCGGGCGGCCGGTCGTGGCCGCGCGGTCGCCGACCGGGCGCACCGTCGGCAGGTCCGTCCCGCCGGACGCGACATTGCTCGCGACCGCGAGGAGCAGGGTCGACTTGCCGACCCCCGGCTCCCCGGCGAGCAGGACCACGGCGCCCGGCACGATGCCGCCTCCGAGCACGCGGTCGAACTCCGAGACGCCCGTCGGGGTCGCACGAGCCGCGTCGACGCTGATCTCCCCGATGGGGCGCGCGGGCGAGCGCGTCGGCGTGACCGCGGTCGTGCGCGGGCCCGAGGCCGCGGGGGCGTCCTCGGTCACCGTGCCCCACTCCTGGCACTCGCCGCAGCGCCCCACCCACTTGGCCGTGGTCCAGCCGCACTCGGAGCAGCGGTAGGCGGGGCGGGTTCGCTTGGCTGCCGCGGAGCGCGCAGCGGTGGTGGACGACGTCACGCGCCCAACCTAGCCACGACCGCCGACACGGGCACGACGCCGCGACGAGAACGCCTCTGCGCGGGATGCTGGGCGCATGCGCAGGCTCCCGCACGACAGCCCGTGGTGGACGCTCATCCTGACGGTCGCGTCCACGACGGCGTGCCTCACGGTCTACTACGGCGTCCCGTTGCCGACCGACGAGGCCCCGGAGGTCGTCCAGCTCGTGGCGTTCGTCGTCGGGCTGGCGCTGCTGTGCGCGCTCCTCGTGGTCCAGGTGCGCCGCCAGCTCCGCGCCTGGGGGACGCCGAGCGTCCGGGTCCAGTCGGTCATGGGCCTGCTCCTCCCGGTCGTCACGTTCTTCGCCCTCGCCTACTACCTCATGGCCGACCAGTTCGTCGGCATCGAGAACCGCACCGACGCGCTGTACTTCGCCGTGGTGACGCTCGGGACCGTCGGGTACGGCGACGTCCACCCGGTCGGCGAGGGGGCGAAGATCGTGGCGATGGTCCAGATCGTGCTCGACCTGGTCGTGGTCGGCGTGCTCGTGTCCATCGCGACGTCGCGCGCCCGCGCGCGTGCGGAGCGGCACCGCGAGCACGGGCCGCAGACCGAAAACCGGGTCGGCTGACTTTCTTCGACTGAACACCGGTCGCGACGCGGCCATGGCCGGCTCGCGCGCGCCATCCTGCGGATCCCGGCTCTCGAGGGGCAACAGGAGGTTCCACCCGCCACGCCCCTCGCGGGAGTGTCGACCGAAAACCATTGCGAAGTGGTTTCCGCGTGTGGCATGGTCGGCGCCGGACGACCGGCTCGACGACGAGAGGTGCACGCCCGTGACGACGCGAGCGCGACGACGGCCCGCACGCCGCACCGCCGAGGTGCGCGGCGCCGTCGGCCCGCCCGTCACGACCGCCACCCCGCGCCCGACGGTGCCGCGACGACGGCGGTGACGCGTCCGACCCCCGCTCGCGGGGGCGTCACCGTCGGCCGGACGCGCACCCGGCCGTCCTGCCCGCCGGCACGGGCTCCACGACCGTGCGCCCCGGGGGCCGAGGGAACTCCCGGGGCGCACGACCTCCACGCAGGACCCGCAGGCCGCGCCGCGGCCCGACCGTCAGGAGACCAGGCCATGACCGACAGACCGACCGCCCGACCGTCGCACGGCAGGGATCGTCCGAGGCGAGCGCTCGCGAGCGTGCTCACCGCCGGGCTCGCGCTCACGGGGCTCGCGGCGACCGCGACCCCGGCCGCCGCCGCGGACCCGTACACCTTCACGAGCACCCAGAACCCGATCCTCGGCGACGGGAGCTACTACTCGGCCGACCCCGCACCGCTCGTCGTCCCGGCAGGCGCACCCGGCAACGCCACGGACGAGGACGCGCTGTACGTCTACACGGGCCACGACGAGGCCGGCCCGACGCGCAACGACTTCGTCATGAACGAGTGGGGCGCGTTCGTGACGAGCGACGTGGACGCGGGGGAGTGGACGCACCACCCGTCGCTCATGCGGCCCGAGGACGTGTTCGACTGGGCGACGCCGGGCCGCGCGTACGCGGGGCAGGTCGTCGCGGGCGTCGACGGGCGCTACTACTGGTACGTCCCCGTGCACGAGGCGAACAGCCCCGCGAGCGACGCGTTCGGCATCGGCGTCGCCGTGTCCGACTCCCCGACCGGCCCGTGGGCCGATCACGTCGGCGCGCCGATCATCTCCCAGCGGGTCCCCACCCCGAACACGATCCACAACATCGACCCGACGGTCCTCGTGGACGGCGAGGGCGACGACGCCCGCGTCTACGTGTGGTGGGGCAGCTTCTCGAACCTGCGCATGCTCGAGCTCGCGCAGGACATGAAGACCCCGGTCGGCCAGGTCCGCACGGTCACCGGGCTCACCGGCTTCTTCGAGGCGGCGTGGGCGTTCGAGCGGGACGGGACCTATTACCTGGCGTACGCGGGCAACAACGCGGGACCGACGTCCGCGTGCACCCCCGCCAACTACCACGCGTGCATCGCGTACGGCACGGCGTCGTCGCCCGAGGGGCCGTGGACCTACCGGGGCACGGTCCTCGCACCGGTGTCGTCGACGACGAGCCACCCCGGCATCCTCGAGTTCGACGGCGAGTGGTGGATCGCGTACCACACGGCCGACGCCGAGGGCGGCAACCACTTCCGGCGCTCGGTCGCGATCGACCGCGTCGAGTGGGACGACACGCAGTCGCCGCCGCGCATGAAGCAGGTCGTCACGACGCCCGCCCCGGTCAGGGACATGACCCCGCGCGCGAACGTCGCGCAGGAGGCGACGGTCACGGTGTCGAACGAGCCCGTCCCCACGCAGTACTGGAAGAAGGCTCTCAACGACGAGATCGTGCGGCCCAACCCGCTGCCCCCGGACATGTGGGGCACCTGGACGGGGCACAACCCGCCCCAGCAGTGGGTCCAGTACACGTGGGACCGGCCGATGCGGCTCGCCGGCTCGCAGATCGAGTTCTGGAACGACCAGCCGCAGGGCACGGGCGTCGGCGTCGCCGCCCCCGCGTCGTGGCGCATCCAGTACTGGGACGCCTCCGACGGCGGCGCGTGGGTCGACGTGCCGAACCCCAGCGGCTACGGCACCGGCACGAGCGGCTTCCAGGACACGACGTTCGACCCGGTCACGACGACGCAGGTGCGCGCCGTCCTGGACGCCTCGACGAACGGCAGCACGTACTCGGCCGTGGCCGTCGAGGAGTGGAAGGTCCTCGCCGAGCAGCCCGCCGCCGTCGACCCGCCCGGCGTGACGGTCGAGGTGGGCGAGACCGCCCTGCCGGGGACGGTCCCGGTGACGTTCGCGGGCGGCGAGACGCTGCACGTCCCCGCCTTCTGGGACGAGGTCACCGCCGCCGACGTCGCCGCCCCCGGCACCTTCTCCGTCGAGGGGTCCGTGCTCGGTTACGCGGGCGGTCGCGTGAGCACGGAGGTCACCGTGATCCCGGCCGAGGCGGCGGAGGGCGACGAGACCGCGCCGACCGTGACGCTGACGCCGCTCGGCAGCGCGGGCAGCGACGGCTGGTTCCGCTCCGACGTCCGGGTCCGGGTCGACGGCGCCGACGACTCGGGCGGGCGCGTGGTCCTCACCACGCGTGTGGGCGACGGCGCCCCGGCCAGCACGGAGCCGACGCGGACCACGGAGGTCGCCGTGACGGGCGACGGCGAGCACCGCGTCCTCGCGACGGCCGCAGACCGTGCGGGGAACGTCTCGGACGAGGCGGCCCTCGACGTCCGGATCGACCGCGTCGCGCCGGTCAGCACGGGGACCCTCGACCCGGCCGCGCGCACGGTGACGGTCGCCGCGACCGACGCGACCTCCGGGGTCGCGCGCGTCGAGTACGCGATCGGCACCGGGTCGTGGCGGACGTACGACGGGCCGGTGGCCGCGCCGGACACGAGCCAGCACCGCGTGTCCTTCCGCGCGGTCGACGCGGCGGGCAACGCCGAGACGCCGAAGGTCGTCACGATCCCGGCGGACATCTCGGGCCCGCTCACGGGCAACGTCGCACCGATCGCCACGGTGAGCGCCTCGTACACCGCGGGGTGGAACAGCGTCGGCGCGCTCCACGACGACGCCGACCCGGCGAACCCGAGCCAGGCCCAGATCTGGGGCACCTGGTCGGGTACCCGGCCCGCGACCCAGTGGGTGCGGTACGACTGGTCGCGACCGATCCGACTCACGGGCGCCGAGCTGAAGTTCTGGCGTGACTCGAACCCCGGCAGCGGCGACGGCGTCGTCCGTCCGGACTCCTGGGTCCTCGAGTACTGGGACGAGGCGGCGCAGGCGTGGGTCCCGGTGGCAAACCCCTCCGGGTACGGCACGAGCACGACCGCCTTCAACACCGTGACGTTCGACCCCGTCACCACGTCGCGCCTGCGAGCGACCTTCTCGGCGAACGGGAACGGGACGACCTACTCCGCGGTGGCGGTCACCGAGTGGCGGGCGTTCGCGGACGACCCGGGCACGGGCGGTCCGGAACCCGAGCTGCCCGTGACGGTCACCGCGCAGGCGCGCTGCCTCGCCGGGAAGGCCTACGTCGCCGTGGTCGCCACCCACGGTCACGACGCCCCGGTCGACCTGGTCCTCGAGACGCCGTACGGCTCGCGGTCGTTCCCGGCGGTCGCCCCGGGGAAGAGCGCCTACCAGTCGTTCGCGGTCCGCGCGGCGGCGGTCGAGGCGGGCACCGTCGTGGTGCGTGCCACGAGCACCGTCGACGGCGTCGAGGTCACGACGGAGACCGAGGCGGAGCACGCCGCGCTGGGCTGCGGGTGAGGACCCCGACGCCCCTCGGGCGATGACGGGCGGGTGAACCGCCGACGCGTGCCCGACACCCCGCACGAGCGCGGGGGGTCGGGCACGCGCGCGTCCTACGCTTGGCCGCAGAGCCCGGGCCTGCGAGGACCGGGCCCGCGAGGACCGAGAGCAGCGGAGGTACGCGCGATGAGCCAGCCGCCCGGCGGGAGCCCGACGGGACGCGCCGCCACCCCGGCACGTCCCGCGACCGCCGCGGGGTCGTCGCCGCGCCGGCCCACCGACGCCGTGGGCGCGAGCGACCGACGTCACTCCCGGCCCGCGTCGGCGGCCGTCTACCGGCGGCGCCGGCTCGTGGTGCTCGTCGGGCTGCTGCTCGTCGTCGGCCTCGTGCTCGCGTTCCTGGCCTGGGGGTGGCCAGGCTTCGCGCGCGCGGACGCCGCGGCCGACCCCGAGCCGACGGTCACGGTCACCGCCGACCCGCCGACCCCGACCCTCGAGCCCGCGGCCCGGACCGGGACGACCGCGTTCGCGACGGCGCTCCCGGACACCGTGCTCGACCTCGTGCTGCGGAGCGACTCGGCGACGGACGCGTGGACCGCGGCCCGTGCCCTCGAGGCGTACCAGCTCGTGTACGCGGACGGCGACGGGGCCGACGCGACGACGGTCACGATGGTCGCCGGGCAGTGGCCCACCGTCGCCGAGGCCGAGACCGCCGCGCAGGACCTCGTCACCGCGGCGGGCGAGCCGACGGACACCGGTGACGTCGAGGTCGCCGGAGAGGTCGCGGGCACGTACTCGGTGACGCCCGGGGCGGACGGGCAGGCGACCGTCACGTGGCGCAACGGCACCGCCGTCCTGCAGGCCACCGGGCCCGTCGACGTCGTCACCGACGTGTACGAGGCGTTCCCGCTCTGACCGTTCTCGGCACCTGCTCGGACCCCGCCCTCGACCGGCGCGCGTCGTCCCCGGAGCGCGCGTCGGCGTCCCTGGGACGCCGCGGCGGTCCCGAGCGTCCGCCGGGTGCGCAAGAATGCCTTCACCGACCACCGGGAGCTGATCGTCCATGACCGACCTGCCGACCCCGCCCGCGCCCGTCCCCGAGCGCCGGCTCGCCGTGCTCGGCACGGGCGTCATGGGCGAGACCGTCCTCGCGGGCGCGCTCGCCGCGGGCTGGGACCCCGCCGACGTCGTCGCGACGGTCCGCCGGGCCGAGCGCGGCGAGGAGCTCGCGGCCCGCCACGGGGTCGCGACGACGCAGGACAACGTCGAGGCCGTGCGCGGCGCGGGCGTCGTGGTCGTCGCGGTGAAGCCCAAGGACGTCGCGGCGCTGCTCGCGGAGGTCCGCGACGCGGTGGGCGCGGGGACGGTCGTGGTGAGCGTCGTCGTCGGGCTCCCGACGTCCTTCTACGAGGACCGCCTCCCGGCCGGGACCGCCGTCGTGCGGGTCATGCCCAACACGCCGTCCGTCGTGGGTGCCGGGGTGAGCGCCGTGAGCGGCGGCGCCGCCGCGGACGACGGCGACGTCGCGCTCGTCGAGCGTCTGCTGTCCGCGACGGGGCTCGTCGTGCGCGTCGCGGAGAAGGACCAGGACGCGGTCGGGGCGCTCTCGGGCTCCGGCCCGGCGTACGTCTTCTACGTGATCGACGCGCTCGCCGAGGCGGGCGTCCTGCTGGGTCTCACGCGCGCGACGGCGCTCGAGCTCGCCACCGCCACCGTGCACGGCGCGGCGACGATGCTGCGCGAGACCGGGGAGCACCCGGCGATCGCGCGCGAGAAGGTCTCGTCGCCCGGCGGCACGACGGTCGCCGCCCTGCGGCGGCTCGACGCGGGCGGCGTGCGCGCCGCGTTCCTCGACGCTCTCGAGGCCGCGCGCGACCGCTCGGCCGAGCTCGCCGCGGCGCTCGCGGACGCACCCACGCCGCGCCCGGAGGCCGGGAGGGACGAGCGGTGAGCGACGGCCCGTCCCCCCGTACGCGCCCGCCCGCGATGTCGGACGTCGCGCGCCTCGCCGGGGTGTCGCACCAGACGGTCTCGCGCGTGCTCAACGACCATCCGAGCGTGCGGCCCGAGACGCGCGACCGGGTCCTCGACGCGATCGCGACGCTCGGCTACCGGCGCAACAGCGCGGCGCGCGCGCTCGTCACGATGCGCTCGGGGACGATCGGCGTCGTCACGACGGGCTCCGCGCTCTACGGGCCGACGTCGACCCTCATCGCGGTCGAGGAGGCGGCTCGCGAGCAGGGGTACTTCGTGAGCGTCGCGACGATCCGGCGCTACGACGCCGACACGATGCACCGGGTGCTCGAGCACTTCATGGACCAGGGCGTCGAGGGCATCGTCGTCATCGCGCCGCAGACCGACGTCGCGGCGGCGGTCGACTCGTTCCGGGCGCCGGTGCCGGTCATCATGATCGCGGCGCGCGACCACCCGGGTGAGGGCGAGCCTGCGGAGGTCGTCCGCCCGGGCGCCGGGGCGCTCGGCGCGCCGGGCGCCATCCTCTCGATCGCCGTCGACCAGCGGCTCGGTGCGCGGCTCGCGACCGAGCACCTGCTCGGCCTCGGGCACGCCACGGTGCTGCACCTGTCCGGTCCGCTCGACTGGTTCGACGCGCGCGAGCGCGAGACGGGCTGGCGGGCCGCGCTCGAGGAGCACGGGGCGCCCGTGCCGGAGCCCGTGCGCGGCGACTGGTCGTCGGACCGCGGCTACGCCGTCGGGAAGGAGCTCGCGGACGCGGTGCGTGCGGGCGACGGGCCGACCGCCGTCTTCGCCGGCAACGACCAGCTCGCGCTCGGCCTGCTGCGGGCGTTCTGGGAGCGGGGGGTGCGCGTGCCGTTCGACGTCTCGGTCGTCGGGTTCGACGACGTGGCCGGCGCGGGGCACTTCATCCCCCCGCTGACGACCGTGCGCCAGCCCTTCGGCTCGCTCGGGCGCCGGTGCATGGGCATGATGATCGACGCCCTGTCCGGGGCGACCGTCCGACCCGTCTCCATCCCGCCCGAGCTCATGGTCCGCGAGAGCACGGCGGGGCCGCGCGACTGACGCCGCGCTCGGCTCACGAGGGCCTGTGCCGGGGGAGTTGGCCCCGCCGGTTGTGAGCGCTAACATTCGAGAAGGTACTCAACGACCGAGGCGCGACGCCGCGACGAGGAGAAGCAGCAATGGTGCAGCAGGACGAGGTCGGTCGCCGTCGGGCGGCCGTCGTGGCAGGGGAGACCGCGCTCGGGATCGAGCTCGGGTCGACGCGGATCAAGGCGTGCCTCGTGGACGCCGCGGGCACGCCGCTCGCGAGCGGGAGCCACGCGTGGGAGAACCGGTTCGAGGACGGTGTGTGGACGTACTCGCTCGAGGCCGTCGAGGCCGGTCTGCGCGACTGCTACGCGCGCCTCGTCGACGACGTCGAGGAGCGGTACGGGGTGCGCCCCAGGACCTACGGCGCGCTCGGCGTCTCCGCGATGATGCACGGCTACCTCGCGTTCGACGCCGACGGCGAGCTGCTCGTCCCGTTCCGCACGTGGCGCAACACGTCGACCGGCCCGGCCGCCGCGGAGCTCACCGAGCTGCTCGGGTACAACGTCCCGCTGCGCTGGTCGGTCGCCCACTGGTACCAGGCGATCCTCGACGCCGAGCCGCACGCGCCGCAGGTCGCGTCCCTCACGACTCTCGCCGGGTACGTCCACCGGCGGCTCACGGGCCGGCACGCGCTCGGGGTGGGGGACGCGTCGGGCATGTTCCCGGTCGACCCGGCGACGCGCGACTACGACCACGCGCTCCTCGCGCTCGTCGACGAGCGCGTCGCGACGCACCGGGACGGGCCCAAGCTCGCCGAGCTCCTGCCGGACGTGCTCGTCGCCGGCGAGGACGCGGGCCGGCTCACGGCCGAGGGCGCCGCCTGGCTCGACCCGTCGGGCACGCTGACCCCCGGCGTCCTGCTCTGCCCGCCCGAGGGTGACGCCGGCACGGGCATGGTCGCGACGAACGCGGTCGCGCCGCGGACCGGCAACGTCAGCGCGGGCACGAGCATCTTCGCGATGGTCGTCCTGGAGGGTCCGCTCCGCAGCGTGCACCACGAGCTCGACCTCGTGACGACCCCCGCGGGCGACCTCGTCGCGATGGTCCACTGCAACAACGGCGCGAGCGAGCTCGACGCATGGGCGAGCCTGCTCGGCGAGCTCGCCGCGGCCGTCGGCAGCGACGCGAGCCCGGACGACGTGTTCGGCGCGCTCTTCCGGGCCGCGCTGGACGGCGACGCCGACGGCGGCGGCCTGCTCGCCTACAACTACCTCGCCGGCGAGCCGATCACGGGCCTGGACGAGGGCCGGCCGCTCGTCGTGCGCACGCCCGGCAGCCGGCTCACGCTCGCCAACTTCGCCCGGACGCAGGTGTACGGCGCGTTCGGGACCCTCGCGCTCGGCATGCGCGTCCTCGCGGACGAGGGGGTCCGGCTCGACGGGATGCTCGCGCACGGCGGCATGTTCCGCACCGCGGGCGTCGCCCAGCGCCTGCTCGCCGCGGCGATCGACGCGCCGGTGAGCGTCGGGCACACGGCGGGCGAGGGCGGCGCGTGGGGCATCGCGGTCCTGGCCGGCTTCGCGCGCGACCGGGCGTCGTCGGGCACCGCGTCGGCGGCGACGGTCGGTGTCGCCGCCCAGGACCTCGGCGCGTACCTCCGCGAGCACGTGTTCGCGACGGCGGAGACCGAGACCGTCGCTCCCGACCCCGCCGACGTCGCCGGCTTCGCCGCGTACCTCGAGCGCTACGCGGCAGGGCTCGCCGTCGAACGTGCCGCCGTGGCGGCCCTGCCCAACCGCACCGAAGGAGAGGACCCCGCATGAGCACGCCCACCCCGGCCGCGGACGTGGTCGCCGCGCCCGCCGCCGTGACCCAGGTGCCCGCGCACCTGCGCGACGCCGTCGACGCCGCCAAGGAGCGCGTCGCCGCGCTGCACGCCGAGCTCCCGCGGTGGGAGCTCGTCGTCTGGACCGCGGGCAACGTCTCCGAGCGCGTGCGCGACACGACGCGCCCCGACGGCTCGGGCGACCTGCTCGTCATCAAGCCGTCGGGCGTCTCGTACGACGACATCACCCCCGAGGCGATGGTGGTGTGCGACCTCGACGCGACGCTCGTCGAGGGCGACCGGTCGCCGTCGTCCGACACGGCGGCGCACGCGTACGTCTACCGGCACATGCCCGAGGTGGGCGGCGTCGTGCACACGCACTCCACGTATGCGACGGCCTGGGCCGCACGGGCCGAGCCCGTGCCGTGCGTGCTGACGATGATGGCCGACGAGTTCGGCGGCGACATCCCGGTCGGGCCGTTCGCGCTCATCGGTGACGACTCGATCGGGCGCGGCATCGTCGAGACGCTGCGGGGCTCCCGGAGCCCCGCGGTCCTCATGCGCAACCACGGGCCGTTCACGATCGGCAAGGACGCGCGCGCGGCCGTCAAGGCGGCCGTCATGTGCGAGGAGGTCGCGCGGACCGTGCACGTCAGCCGCCAGCTCGGCGAGCCCACGCGCATCCCGCAGGACGACGTCGACTCGCTCTACGCGCGGTACCAGCACGTCTACGGGCAGCAGCCCGCGCCCGACCCGCGCTGACCACGGGTCGGTGCCGCCTCCGCGGCGGTCTCGGCACGCCGCGCACCGGGCGCGCGGAGCACGTCGGCAGCACGACAGCAACGACACGGCACGACCACCCGGGACGGGACCGCAGCGGTGCGGCGCCCGCCCCACGACACGAGAGATGGACCGACATGAGCAAGCCCTACGCGGACCGCGAGATCTGGTTCCTCACCGGGAGCCAGGACCTGTACGGGGAGGAGACGCTGCGACAGGTCGCCGAGCAGTCCCAGGAGGTAGCGCGCGTCCTCGACGCGTCCCCCGACGTCCCGGCGACCGTGGTCTGGAAGCCCGTCCTCAAGGACGCCGGCTCGATCCGGCGCGCGATGCTCGACGCCAACGCGGACGACCGCGTCCTGGGCGTCGTGACGTGGATGCACACCTTCAGCCCCGCGAAGATGTGGATCGGGGGACTCGACCAGCTCCGCAAGCCGCTGCTGCACCTGCACACGCAGGCGAACGTCGAGCTGCCGTGGGACACGATCGACTTCGACTTCATGAACCTCAACCAGGCCGCGCACGGCGACCGCGAGTACGCGTACGTCGCGACCCGGCTCGGGGTGGCGCGCACCACGGTCGTCGGGCACGTGTCGAACCCGGCGGTCACCGCGCGCGTGGGCGCCTGGGTGCGCGGCGCCGCGGGCTGGGCGGCGACGCACGAGCTGCGCCTGGCCCGGTTCGGCGACAACATGCGCAACGTCGCGGTGACCGAGGGCGACAAGACGGAGGCCGAGCTCCGGTTCGGTGTGAGCGTGAACACGTGGGGCGTCAACGACCTCGTGCGCGCGGTCGACGAGGTCTCCGAGGCCGACGTCGACGCGCTCGTCGCGGAGTACGAGGACCTGTACGACGTGGTCCCCGAGCTGCGCAAGGACGGCGACCGCCACGCGTCGCTGCGGTACGCCGCGCGTCAGGAGATCGCGCTCGAGACCTTCCTCGAGTCGGTAGGCGCCAAGGCGTTCACGACGAACTTCGAGGACCTGGGCGACCTGCGCCAGCTCCCGGGCATCGCCGTCCAGCGCCTCATGTCCAAGGGCTACGGGTTCGGCGCCGAGGGCGACTGGAAGACGGCCGTCCTCGTGCGCGCCGCGAAGGTCATGGGCCAGGGTCTGCCGGGCGGCGCGTCGCTCATGGAGGACTACACCTACGACCTCACGCCCGGCAGCGAGAAGATCCTCGGCGCCCACATGCTCGAGATCTGCCCCTCGCTCACGACGTCGAAGCCCCGGGTCGAGATCCACCCGCTCGGCATCGGTGGCAAGGAGGACCCCGTCCGCATGGTGTTCGACGCCGACCCGGGCGTAGGCGTCGTCGTCTCCCTGGCGGACATGCGCGACCGGTTCCGCCTCACGGCCAACGTGGTCGACGTCGTCGCGCCCTCGGCACCGCTGCCGCACCTCCCGGTGGCGCGCGCGGTGTGGGAGCCGCGCCCCGACTTCGCGACGTCCGCCGAGGCGTGGCTCACCGCGGGCGGGGCGCACCACACGGTGCTCTCCACCGCGGCCGGCATCGACGCGTTCGAGGTCTTCGCGGACATCGCGCGCACCGAGCTGCTGGTGATCGACGAGAGCACGACGCGCCGGGGCTTCCGCGACCAGGTGCGGTGGAACCAGGTGTTCTACCGCGTCGCGCAGGGCCTCTGACGCGCCGGGGGGAGCCGTCGGCGCAGGTCCGGGCGTGGCCTCGCGGCCGTGACCGAACCGTGACGGGTGACGGCTTCCCCTCCGCGCGTGTGAGCGCTAACATCGTCTCTCGGGAGGGTGTGAGCGATCACATCCGCAGGTCTGGCGCTCAGCGCCTCGACAGGCTCCGCGCGGTCGGCACGTCGCAGTGCCGGACGGTGGCCACAACGGTTACCGAACGGTTATGCGGAATGCCGGGTCGGGGCTTGCGGGAGGGGCACTGACACCGCTAGACATTGACACAAGCAAACATGTATCAACAAGAGTCAACAGCCCGATGGTGGGCTGGCACGACCCGACGACCCTCGGCACGGCGCCGAGGTCGCATCTCAAGGAGGAGAGCATGTTCAGCACGACCAAGGCGCGCACGCGTCTGACGGGTGTCCTCGCCGGCGTGGCGGTCCTCGCGCTCGCGGCGTGCAGCAGCGGGGGCGGCAGCACGGACGACAGCAGCAACGACGCCGGCGGCGACG
This sequence comes from Cellulosimicrobium funkei, assembly GCF_001019615.1. Taxonomy (GTDB): domain Bacteria; phylum Actinomycetota; class Actinomycetes; order Actinomycetales; family Cellulomonadaceae; genus Cellulosimicrobium; species Cellulosimicrobium cellulans_E. The sequence continues at coordinate 408,103 of NZ_JNBQ01000002.1, forward strand.
GCGGCAGCGGCGACACGATCGTCGTCGGCTTCTCGCAGGTCGGTGCCGAGTCCGGCTGGCGCGCGGCGAACACCAAGTCCATCCAGGACACGCTCACGGCCGAGAACGGCTTCGACCTCAAGTTCTCCGACGCGCAGCAGAAGCAGGAGAACCAGATCCAGGCGATCCGCTCCTACATCGCGCAGGGCGTGGACGTCATCGCGTTCTCCCCGGTCGTCGAGTCCGGCTGGGACGCGGTGCTCGAGGAGGCCAAGCAGGCCGGCATCCCCGTGATCCTCACCGACCGCGCGGTCGACTCCGAGGACGACACCCTCTACGAGTCGTTCATCGGCTCCGACTTCGTCCTCGAGGGCGAGATGGCCGGCGACTGGGTCTCCGAGAACCTCGCGACCGAGCCCATCAACGTCGTCGAGCTCCAGGGCACCACGGGCGCCGCGCCCGCGATCGACCGCAAGACGGGCTTCGAGAACGCCACGGCGGACAACCCCAACGTGACGATCATCGACTCGCAGACCGGCAACTTCACGCGCGCCGAGGGCAAGACGGTCATGGAGGGCTTCCTCCAGGCGCACGACGACATCGACCTCGTCTACGCGCACAACGACGACATGGGTCTCGGCGCCATCGAGGCCATCGAGGCCGCGGGTCTCGTCCCGGGCGAGGACATCAAGATCGTGACCGTGGACGCGGTCAAGGACGGCATGCAGGCGCTGGCCGACGGCAAGATCAACTTCATCGTCGAGTGCAACCCGCTCCTCGGCCCGGACCTGGCGGAGATCATCAAGAAGGTCGTCGCGGGCGAGGAGGTCGAGAAGCGCATCGTCGTGGAGGACCAGTCCTTCACGCAGGAGCAGGCCATCGAGGCGCTCCCGACGCGCGAGTACTGACCGGGACCGAGCGGCCGTCCCGGAGCCATCCGGGGCGGCCGCCCGCCCGGCGGGGCCGGTCGACGCCGACCGGTCCGCCACCACGGACGGGTCGCGCGCCGGGAGAGCACGTCTCCCCGGCGCGCGGCCGACGCACCACCGCCGGCATGCCGACGTCGCCGGCGTCCTGAGGCGCCCCGGGGCCCGGCAGCCCCGCCGCCACCGCTGCACGGAAGGTCACCCATGACTACCGCCGTCCCCGACGGTCGACCCGTCGTCGAGATGACCGGGATCTCGATCGAGTTCCCGGGCGTCAAGGCGCTCGACGGAGTCGACCTCACGCTCCGGCCCGGAGAGGTCCACGCCCTCATGGGCGAGAACGGCGCCGGCAAGTCGACGCTCATCAAGGCGCTCACCGGCGTCTACTCGATCGACTCCGGTCGCATCGTCGTCGACGGCGCCGAGCACACGTTCTCCGGCCCGGGCGAGGCCCAGGCCGCCGGGGTCTCGCCGGTGTACCAGGAGGTCAACCTCTGCGAGAACCTCTCGGTCGCCGAGAACATCATGCTGGGTCACGAGCCGCGCCGGCTCGGAGCGATCGACTGGCGCAGGACCCGCCGCCGCGCGGGCGAGATGCTCGCCCGCCTCAACCTCGACATCGACCCGGCGTCGTCGCTCGCCTCCCACTCGCTCGCCGTGCAGCAGCTCGTCGCGATCTGCCGCGCGCTCGTCGTCGAGTGCAAGGTCCTCATCCTCGACGAGCCGACCTCGAGCCTGGACGCGGACGAGGTCGCCCAGCTCTTCGCCGTCGTGCGGCGGCTGCGGGACGAGGGTGTCGCGATCCTCTTCGTCTCGCACTTCCTCGAGCAGGTCTACGAGATCTCGGACCGCATGACGGTCCTGCGCAACGGGAAGCTCGTCGGCGAGTACGTGACCGCCGAGCTCCCGCGGCTCGAGCTCGTCTCCAAGATGATCGGCACCTCGCTCGAGGTGCTCGAGGAGCTCGAGGAGGCGCCCAAGCGCTCGGTGGCCGACCGCGAGACGACGCCGTTCGTCCAGGCGCTCGGCGTCGGTCGCAAGGGCTCGGTGCAGCCGTTCGACCTCGACGTGTACCCTGGCGAGGTCGTGGGCCTCGCCGGCCTGCTCGGCTCGGGCCGTACGGAGCTCGCGCGCCTGCTCGCCGGCGCGGACCGTGCCGACTCCGGCCAGGTGCGCGTGGGCGGCACGCTCGCGCGCCTGCGCACGCCGCGCAGCGCGATGCAGCGCAAGATCGCGTTCTCCTCGGAGCACCGCAAGGCCGAGGGCATCGTGGGCGACCTGACGATCCGCGAGAACATCGTCCTCGGGCTCCAGGCGGAGCGCGGCTGGGCGCGTCGCCTGCCGAAGAAGCAGGTCGACGAGATCGTCGAGACGTACATCAAGGCGCTCGCGATCCGCCCCGGCAACCCGGACGCGCTCATCAAGAACCTCTCGGGCGGCAACCAGCAGAAGGTGCTCCTCGCGCGCTGGCTCGCGACGGCCCCCAAGCTGCTCATCCTGGACGAGCCGACGCGCGGCATCGACGTCGGTGCCAAGGCCGAGATCCAGAAGCTCGTGGCCCAGCTCGCGGGCGAGGGCATGTCGGTCGTGTTCATCTCGGCCGAGCTCGAGGAGGTGCTGCGGCTCAGCCACCGCATCGCCGTCATGCGCGACCGCGTCAAGGTCGCGGAGATCACCAACGACGAGGACGTCACGGTCGAGGACGTCGTCGAGCTCATCGCGAGCGGAGGGCAGGAGTCATGAGCACCACGGCACCCGCCTGGCAGCGCGCCGTCCAGCACCGGCTCTTCTGGCCGATCGTCGCGCTGGTCGTGCTGCTGGCGGTCAACACCATCAACCGGCCCAGCTTCCTGTCGATCCGGCTCCAGGACGGGCACCTGTTCGGCTCGCTCGTCAACCTGCTGAAGAACGGCGCGCCGCTGCTGCTCGTCGCGCTCGGCATGACGCTCGTCATCGCGACGCGAGGCATCGACCTGTCGGTCGGCGCGGTCGTCGCGATCTCCGGCGCCGTCGCGCTGAGCTTCATCGCGTCGTCGCCCTCGCCCGACAGCCTGACGACGGTCCTGGTCGCGGCGGGGATCGCGCTCGCGCTGTCCTTCGTCCTCGGGGTGTGGAACGGCTTCCTGGTCTCGGTCCTCGGGATCCAGCCCATCATCGCGACGCTCGTGCTCATGACCGCGGGCCGCGGCGTCGCGATGCTCATCACGGGCGGCCAGATCACGACGGTCAACAGCGCGCCGTTCAAGGCGATCGGCTCCGGCTTCTGGTTCGGGATCCCCGTGGCGGTCGTGCTCGCGGGCCTGGTGTTCGCCGCGGTCGCGCTGCTCACGCGCCGCACCGCGCTCGGCATGCTCATCGAGTCCGTCGGCATCAACCCGGAGGCGAGCCGCCTCGCGGGCGTCAAGTCCCGCAGCATCATCTGGACCGTGTACGCGGTGTGCGCGCTGTTCGCGGGCCTCGCGGGCCTCATGATCTCCTCGAGCACCATGGCGGCCGACGCGAACAACGCCGGCCTGTTCATCGAGCTCGACGCGATCCTCGCCGTCGTCATCGGCGGCACGTCGCTCGCGGGCGGCAAGTTCTCGCTCTCGGGCACCCTGGTCGGCGTCCTCATCATCCAGACGCTCACGCTCACGGTGACCATGCTCGGCATCTCGCCGTCCGTCACGCCCCTGTTCAAGGCGATCGTCGTCATCGCGGTCTGCCTGGCGCAGTCCCCGAAGGTGCGCGACCTGGTCGCCGCCCGACGACGTCGCGCGGCCCCGACGGCCGCCGCGGCCGCGGAGGTGAGCGCCTGATGTCCGCCGTGCAGACCCCCGCCCCGACCTCGCCCCCCGACCCCCGGGGCGCCGAGACCGCCGCCTCCGGAGGCCCGTCCATGACCGAGCGACTCACGAGCCGCGTCCGCCTCGACCGGCGCTACCTCCCGGTGCTCGGCACGTTCGCGGTGCTCGCGCTCATGCTGGTGGTGGGCGGCAGCCGGTACGAGAACTTCCTCTCGGCCCGCGTCCTCTCCAACCTCTTCATCAACAACTCGTTCCTGATCGTGCTCGCGGTCGGGATGACCTTCGTCATCCTCACGGGCGGCATCGACCTGTCGGTGGGCGCGGTCGTGGCGCTCTCGGGCATCACGACGGCGTCCCTGCTCCAGAGCGGCTGGCCCGTCGCCGTCGTGCTCCTCATCTCGGTCCTCATCGGGACCGTCCTCGGCCTCGCGGTCGGGTTGATGGTGCACGTCTTCGACATCCAACCGTTCATCGCGACCCTCGCGGCGATGTTCCTCGCGCGCGGCCTGTGCTACGTGATCTCGCTCCAGTCGATCCCCATCACCGACGAGTCGTTCGTGGCCCTCGCGGGCTGGAGCCAGGAGATCGGCGACGGCTGGCGGATCACGACCGCCGTCATCATCTCCCTGGTCGTCGTCGCGATCGCGTTCTACGTGCTGCACTACACGCAGTTCGGCCGCACCGTCTACGCGATCGGTGGCGGCGAGCAGTCGGCGATGCTCATGGGCCTTCCCGTCGCGCGCACCAAGGTGCTCGTGTACGTGGTGAGCGGCACGTGCGCCGGCATCGGCGGCCTGCTCTTCGCGATGTTCTCGCGGTCCGGCTACTCGCTCACCGGCGTGGGCATGGAGCTCGACGCGATCGCGGCCGTCGTCATCGGCGGCACGCTGCTCACGGGCGGGACGGGCTTCGTGCTCGGGTCCGTGCTGGGCGTGCTCGTGCTCGGCCTCATCCAGACGATCATCACCTTCGAGGGCACGCTGAGCTCGTGGTGGACCAAGATCGTCATCGGCGTGCTTCTCCTGGTCTTCGTGATCCTGCAGCGCGTGCTGGTCGTCAGGCGGAGGTGAGCCGGCGGTGCCGGGTCCGCCCGCGCGACGTCCTCGGACGTCACGAGGGCGCGGGCCCGGCGCCGCGGCCGTCTGCCCGGGCCCTCGCCCGGGATCACCGGAGCTGGACGGGGGCCGGCACCCCTGGGTCGGCCGGGCACGCGCCCGGCCGGCGGAGTGTCACGACACGCCCCTTGTCGAATGTGAGCGTTCACACTAGGCTCGGCCACGATCCTGTTAACGCTCACACGCGATGACGCGTGTCTCTCGACGATGAGAGGAAGCCCATGGATACGTCCCTTCACCCTCCACGACCCAGGACGGCTCACCGCCGGAGGGCGGTCGCGCTCGCGCTCGTGACCGGCCTGGTCGGCACCGTCGCGCTCGCGACGTCGCTGCCCGCCTCGGCCGCGGAGCCCGACCTGCCCGACGACGCGCGGGTCGACGCGTTCGACGGCTCCACGCTCGGCGCGGACTGGACCGTCGTCAACCCCGTGCCCGAGGCGCTCGCCGTCTCCGGCGGGGCGCTGCGGCTCACGTCCCAGCCGGGCGACACCTACCAGGACGCGAACAGCGCCAAGAACGTCGTCCTGATGGACGTGCCCGCCGGTGACTTCACCGTCGTCACCCGGCTCGAGGCACCGGTCGCCTCCGTCTACCAGGGCGCGGGGCTCATCGCGTGGCAGGACATGGACAACTACGTCCGGTCGGGCCTGACCTTCGTGGGCAGCCTCTCGCCGTCGGGCCGCGCGATCGAGAACGACGTCGAGACCGGCGGCGTGTTCTCCGCCGCCGCGTTCACCGACCGCCCGGCGTCCACGGGCGAGACGCTGCGCATGCAGCGCACCGGCGACACGATCGCGACGAGCTACTGGGACGGCGCCGCGTGGCAGCCTGCGGGCTCCGTGACCGTCGACTTCCCGACCACGCAGGTGGGCCTCTACGCGCTCGCCGCGCAGAACGGCGCGGCGCACACCGCGGCGTTCGACTACGTCGCGCTCCAGACCGCGGAGGGTGCCGACCAGGTGCCCGACGGCCCGTTCACGCTCGCGGGCCCGGGCGACGCCCGGTATCTCGTGGCGACCGACGACGGCCTCGCCCTCGACGACGAGCGCCCGGCGACGACGGTCGCGCTCGACGCGACGGCGGTCGACGGCGCCGAGGGCACGTCGCCGGTGACGCTCGCCGTCGACGACCGGCCCGTCGTCGTCTCGGACGCGTCCCGGCTCTCCCTCGGGGCCGCGGGCGACGACGCCACCGCGCTGCGGCTCACCGACGCGGGCGGCGGCAAGGTCTGGCTGCGCGACTCAGCCGACCCGGAGCGGTACGCCGGCGTGCGCGCGTCCGACGGCGCGCTCGTCCTCGGGCCGCGCGACTCGGCCACGAAGCTCACGATCACGCCCGCCACGAGCGCCGACCACGAGATCACCGTGGACCTCGCCGGCGAGCGCACGGAGATGAGCGACGAGCTCTACGGCATCTTCTACGAGGACATCAACTACGCGGCCGACGGCGGCCTGTACGCCGAGCTCGTGCGCAACCGGTCGTTCGAGTTCAACCACCAGGACAACGGGTCGTTCACCGGGCTCACGGCGTGGAGCGCCGCGAACCGGGGCGGCGCGACGGCGACGACGCAGGTCGTGAACGACGCCGGGCGGCTCAACGCGACGAACCGGAACTACCTCAACCTCACGACGACCGCGGCGGGCGCCGGGGTGCGCAACGCCGGGTACAACACGGGCCTGTTCGTCGAGGAGGGGGAGTCGTACGACTTCTCCGTCTGGGCGCGGTCGGCGACGGCGCAGACCGTCACCGTGCGCGTCGAGGACAACGCCGGGACCACGGCGTACGCGACCGGCCAGGTCGCCGTCGACGGCTCGAACGCGTGGAAGAAGTACGACGTCGCGCTCACCGCGACGGGCACGACGAACGCCGGGCGGCTCGCGCTGCTCTCGGGCGCTGCGGGCACGCTCGCGCTCGACCAGGTCTCGCTCTTCCCGCAGGACACGTGGGTCGGCCCGGTCAACGGGCCGTCGGTGCTCCGCAAGGACCTCGCCGAGAAGATCGACGCGCTCGACCCGCAGTTCCTGCGGTTCCCCGGCGGCTGCGTGACGAACGTCGGCACGTTCCGCACGTACGAGGAGTCGGGCTTCACCGACCGTCGCCGCACGTACCAGTGGAAGGAGACGATCGGCCCGGTCGAGGAGCGCGCGACCAACTGGAACTTCTGGGGCTACAACCAGTCGTACGGCATCGGGTACCTCGAGTACTTCCTCTTCGCCGAGGACCTCGGCGCGACGCCGCTGCCCGTGGTGTCGGTCGGAGCCAACGGCTGCGGCAGCACCATCCCCGAGATGAAGGACCCCGCGCAGATCCAGCGGTGGGTGGACGACACGGTCGACCTCATCGAGTTCGCCAACGGCGACGTGACGACCGAGTGGGGCGCCGTGCGCGCCGGGCTCGGGCACCCCGAGCCGTTCGGCCTGAAGTACATCGGCCTCGGCAACGAGGAGAACACCAAGACGTTCGAGGCCAACTTCCCGGCGTTCCGCGACGCGATCGCGGCCGCCTACCCGGACATCCAGATCATCTCGAACTCCGGTCCGGACGACACGGGCCAGCGCTTCGACGAGCTCTGGGAGTTCAACCGCGAGCAGGACGTCGACCTGGTCGACGAGCACTACTACAACGACCCGCAGTGGTTCCTGGAGAACGACGAGCGCTACGACTCCTACGACCGCGAGGGGCCGCACGTGTTCCTCGGCGAGTACGCGTCGCGCGGCAACACGTTCGCCAACGCGCTCGCGGAGGCGTCGTTCATGACCGGTCTGGAGCGCAACTCCGACGTCGTGCGGCTCGCGTCGTACGCGCCGCTGCTCGCCAACGAGTCGTACGTCCAGTGGTCGCCCGACGCGATCTGGTTCGACAACGACGAGTCGTGGGGCTCGGTGAACTACTACGTCCAGCAGCTGTTCTCCGCGAACGCCGGCGACGAGGTCGTGCCCAGCACGCACTCCGGCCCGGCGCCGGCCGACGCGACGCTCGACGGCGGCGTGTTCCTCTCCACGTGGAACACGGCCGCGCAGTACGACAACGTCCGGGTGACCGACAACGCGAGCGGCGACGTGCTCTTCGCGGACGACTTCGAGTCCGGTGCGTCGCAGTGGGAGCCGCAGACCGGGACGTGGGCCGCGCAGGACGGCGCCTACGTGCAGTCGGCGACGAACGTCACCGACGCCCGCTCGATCGTGGCCGGGGCGTACGCGAAGGACTGGTCGAGCTACACGCTCGAGCTCGACGCGCGCAAGACGTCCGGCGCCGAGGGCTTCCTCGTCGGCTTCGCCGCCGGCGGCCCGAACGACTACTACTGGTGGAACCTCGGCGGGTGGAACAACACCCGCCAGGCGCTCCAGCGCGCGTCGGGCGGGAGCGCCAACGAGGTGAAGGCGGTCGAGAACCACAGCATCGAGGTCGGCCAGCCGTACCACGTCAAGGTCGTCGTCGAGGGCTCGACCATCGAGCTCTACCTCGACGGCGAGCTCCAGATGTCCTACGAGCAGCCGTCGACCAAGTCGCTCTACCAGGTCGTCACGCGCGACGACGACACGGGCGACGTCGTCGTCAAGGTCGTCAACCCCACCGCGACCGCGGCGCGCACGCAGGTGCACGTCGAGGGTGCTGAGGGCATCGCGTCCGAGGCGACGGTCACGGAGATGGTGGGCGCGCCGTCGGACACCAACACCAAGGCCGACCCCGAGCGGGTCGTCCCGGTCGAACGGACGCTGACGGGCGTGGGGGAGGAGTTCTCCTACGAGTTCCCCGCGCACTCGATCACGTTCGTCCGGCTGCACGCGTCCGACGCGGCACCCGAGCTCGACCTCGCGGTCGAGGCCTCGCCGCGCTGCCTCGCGGGCAAGGCGTACGTCGCCGTGCGCGCGACGAACGGTGAGGACGTCCCGGTCTCGGTGACGCTCTCCACGCCGTTCGGGCAGAAGGCGTTCGCGGGCGTGGCGCCGGGCAAGAGCGCGTACCAGTCGTTCACGGCACGCGCGACGTCGGCCCCGGCGGCCGTCGCGACGGCGACGGGCACGGCGACGCTCGACGGCGAGCAGGTCACCTCGACCGTCGACGTCGCCTACGACGCGCTCGACTGCGGCTGAACGACGCCGAGGTAGAACCGCAGGTCGCGAGGTAGAAGCCCCCGGGCTCTACCTCGCGACCGCGGGTTCTCCCTCGCGAGAGCCTGCTTCCCTCGTGGCCGGTCCGGCGGGCCACGAGGGCGCGGCCCGCGCGTCGTGCGCGGGCCGCCTCGCACGACCGCGCGACGACGTCGTCGCGCGACGAGCTGCACGACACCGCACGTCCTGACGCCCGGGCGACGGCGCCCGCGCGCGACCTTGAGGAGCAACGATGCACCCCCGACCGACCGACGGCGCCCGCCGTCGACCCGGCGGCGCGGCCCGGCTGGCCGCCGTCGCGGCCGCCGCCGCGCTCGCCCTGACCACCTGGGCGCCGTCCGCCGTCGCGGCCGACGCCCTGCCCGACCCGGTCCTCGACCTCGGGTTCGAGGGCGACGTCAGTGACGCCGGCCCGCTCGACCACCCGGTGACGTTGAAGGGCCACAACGGGACCGCGCCCACGGGCTACTCGTACGTCGAGGGCGTCGACGCCCGGGGGCAGGCGCTTCGCCTCGCCGGGAGCACGTACCTCGACCTCGGGTCGTCGGCCGCGCTGCAGCCCGAGGACCTCACGCTCTCGTTCTGGGTGGAGCCCAGCGGGAAGCTGTCCGGCGAGCACGTCATCACCTGGAACAAGCGGGCCTACAACTCCGACGGCTGGTACCTCTCGTCCGAGTCGGACACGGTGCCGCTCGCGCTGTCGGTGGGCCCGGCGTCGGGCCAGCCGTACAAGGTGCGGGTCGCGAGCTCCGACCGCGCGGCGTTCTTCCCCGCGGACGAGTGGACGCACGTCGTCGTCACGTACGACCGCGCGACGAAGGACGTCGCGTTCTACCGCAACGGCGAGAAGGTCCCGTCCACGGTGGCCAACGCGGTCGCCGGCGACGCGACGGGCGTGCTCGGCTCCGACCCGGCCCTGCCCAAGACGATCGGGTTCAACGGTCCGCAGTACAACGGCGCCTACCTCAAGGCCGCCCTCGACGACTACCGCCTGTACGACGCCGTCGCGGACCTGGGCGACGTGGTCGGGATCTACGAGGAGAGCGGGCGCACGGTGGACCGCGACGCGATCGCCCAGGACGACGCCGACGCGCTGTCGCTGCCCGAGCGCGTGACCGTCGCGCTCGTGCTGCCGACGACGGGATCGCGCGGCTCGACCGTGACGTGGCGGTCGTCGCACCCCGAGGTCGTCGCGACCGACGGGACCGTGGTCCGGCCGGCGATCGGGGAGGACGACGCGCACGTCACGCTCACGGCGACGGTGCGGTACCTCGACGGGGAGCCGGTGATGCGCGACCTCGAGGTGGTCGTGCCCGCCCTCGTCGACGAGACGCCGCTCGAGGAGACCGCGCTGCCGTCCGTGCTGCTCTCCGACGACTTCCTCCAGAACGCCGCGGCGAAGGAGCACGAGTACCTGCTGAGCCTCGACTCCGAGACGTTCCTCTACGAGTTCTACAAGGTCGGCGGGCTCACCCCGACCACCTCCGCCGGGTACGGCGGCTGGGAGCGCAGCAACGCCGTGAACTTCCGCGGGCACGCGTTCGGGCACTACCTCTCGGCGCTCGCGATGTCGTGGTCCTCGACGCCGGACGAGGCGACGAAGGACGCGCTGTTCACCGAGATCGAGGAGGGCGTCGGAGGGCTCGCCCGCGTGCAGGACGCGTACGCCGCCGCGCACCCCGGCTCGGCGGGGTACGTCTCCGCGTTCCGCGAGTCGATCCTCGACCAGGTGCAGGGCACCGGGACGTCGGACGAGAACGTCATCGTGCCCTGGTACAACCTGCACAAGGTGCTCGCCGGGCTGCTCGACGTCGCCGAGTACGTCGACGGCCCCGTCGGGGACGAGGCGCTCGCCGTCGCGACCGACTTCGGGCTCTACGTGCAGGGGCGCGTGGCGACGCTGCCGAGCACCGACGTCATGCTGCGCACCGAGTACGGCGGCATGAACGAGGCGCTGTACGAGCTGTTCGACCTCACGGGCGACGTGCGCATCAAGGAGGCCGCCGAGGCGTTCGACGAGGTCCCGTTCTTCCGCCAGCTCGCCGCGGGCCAGGACGTCCTGCCCGGCAAGCACGCCAACACGCAGATCCCCAAGCTGCTCGGGGCGCTCAAGCGCTACCGGGTGTTCACGCAGAATCCGGAGTACTACGCGCTGCTCACGCCGGCGGAGAAGGAGGAGCTGCCGATGTACCTCGCGGCGGCGGAGAACTTCTTCGACATCGTCGTGCGCGACCACACGTACGTCACCGGTGCGAACAGCCAGGCGGAGCACTTCCACGCGCCCGGCTCGCTGCACGAGCGCGCCGACGAGCAGGGCACCGCGCGCAACGCCGAGACGGCCGAGACGTGCAACGAGTACAACATGCTCAAGCTCGCGCGCGAGCTGTTCAAGCTCAGCAAGGACGTGCGGTACGCGGACTACTACGAGAACGCGTTCATCAACACGATCCTCGCGTCGCAGAACCCGGAGACCGGGACGACGACGTACTTCAACCCCATGGCGTCGGGCTATCACCGCGTCTACAACCTGCCGTTCACCGAGTTCTGGTGCTGCACCGGCACGGGCATGGAGAACTTCTCCAAGCTCGGCGACTCGATGTACTTCACCGGCCAGGGCTCGGTGTGGGTCAACCTGTTCTTCTCCTCGACGGTCGAGCACGCCGAGCAGAACCTGCGGCTCACGCAGGAGGCGAACCTGCCGAACGAGGACACCGTGACCTTCCGCGTCGACGCGCTCGACGGCGGTGCGGTCGCCGGGGACGCGACGCTGCGCCTGCGCGTGCCGTCGTGGATCGCGGGCGAGCCCGCGGTCGAGGTGAACGGCGCCGCCGTCGAGCCGGTCGTGTCGCGCGGGTACGTCGTGCTGCCCGTCGCCGCGGGCGACGTCGTCCGGTACACGATGCCGATGGCGGCGTCCGTCGTCGACACCCCGGACAACCCGTACTTCGTGGCCTTCCGGTACGGGCCGGTCGTCCTCTCCGCGAACCTCGGCGAGGTCCCCGAGCCGGCGTGGCAGGGCACGGGCATCCTCGTCCGCTCCGCCACGCGCGACGCCGACGCGCAGACGACCATCACGGCGGCGAACATGGGCGCCGACGAGTGGAAGGAGCGCATCGCCGAGAACCTCGTGCGGGTCGAGGACGACGCCGAGGGCCGGGTGCAGCTCGAGCTGCGGAACACCGCCGACGGCGGCGACCTCGTCTTCACGCCCCACCACACCAACTGGGACGTGACGTACGGGCTGTACCTCCACCTCGACGAGCCGGACTCGGCCGCGTCGCAGGAGCGCATCCTGCGCGCCAAGCAGGAGCTGCGCGACGCCGACCGCACCGTCGACAGCCTCACGAGCTTCGACAACAACAACTTCGAGAACGCGAAGAACCTCAAGCAGAGCGGGTCGTCGGTCGGGACGTTCTCCGGCCGTCAGTTCCGCCACGCGAACGGCACGGGCTGGTTCAGCTACGACCTCATGGTCGACCCGGCGTCGGCCTCGAACCACCTGGGCGTCACCCTCTACTCGGGCGACCAGGGCCGCGTGTTCGACGTGTACGTCAACGACGAGAAGCTGAAGACGATCACCACCGTCGCGAACGCGCCGACCAAGGACGAGCAGGGGTTCTACGTCGACACGACGCAGCTCCCGGCGAAGTACCTCGAGATCGGCGACGGCACGCGCTGGAAGGTCGACAGCGCGGGCGAGTACGTGCTCGACGACGACGGCGAGCGCATCCCCGTGGTCACCGTGCGCTTCCAGGCGACGGGCGGCTGGGCCGGAGGCGTGTTCGGCGTCCGGGTCGACCGCGCGGCGTCGTACGACGCGACGCCCGGTCTCGCGGCGCTCGCGTTCGACACCGGGTCGCTCGCCCCGGCGTTCGACCCGGCGGTGACGGACTACACCCTCACCGTCCCCGCGGGCACGACGAGCGTCGTGCTCGACGCCGACCCGCACGTGCCGAGCGGCCTGGTCCGCGTCGACGGCGTGCTCGTCGACGACACGCAGGGTCGCGTCGTGCCGCTCCCTGCGGACGGGTCGGGGCGGACCGTGGAGGTCGTCGGCGTCGCGCAGGACCACGAGACCGCGACGACGTACACGGTCGAGATCGTGCCCGGGACGGCGGCCGTCGTGCCGCTCGACGTGGGGGTCTCCCCGCGGTGCCTCGCCGGCAAGGTCTACGTGGCAGTCCGGGCGACGAACGCGGGCGTCACCCCGGTGGACGTCACCCTGACGACGCCGTACGGGGAGAGATCGTTCACTGCCGTCGCCCCGGGCGCGAGCGCCTACCAGTCGTTCGCGTCGCGCGCGACGACGGTCCCCGCCGGCACCGCGACGGTCTCCGCGACGGCGGTGCTCGACGGCGACCACGCCACCACCACCTACGACGTCGACATCGAGCCGCGCACCTGCGGCTGAGCGACCCGCGCGCCGCACGGGCGTCCTCGCGGTCGGTCCGACGGGCCGCGAGGACGCCGCACGGCAATGACGCGGCGCCTTTCGATATCGGTACCGACATCGATATCCCTCAGATGAACCCCACGACGGCAGGACCTCGACGAGGAGGAAGAACATGAGCAGACACCGGAGACGACGAGCCGCGGCGACGGTCGTGGCGGGCGTGCTGGCGCTCGGGGCGAGCCTGCCCGCGGCGCACGCCACCGCGACGGCCGACGACGAACCCCCGGCGGCGACCGCCCTCACCGGGCTGACCACGACCGACCGCGGCGACGGGACCTACGACGTCCCGCTCCTGCGCAGCGACGTCCCGGACATCAGCGTCACGCGCGTCCCCGCGGACGAGAACGACGAGGGCCGCGACCTCTACTACATGATCAGCACGACGATGCACCTCGCCCCCGGCGCCCCGATCATGAAGTCGTACGACCTCGTGAGCTGGGAGATCGTCGGCTACGTCTACGACCGGCTCGGCGTCGGCGACGTGTCGTCGCTGCGCAACGGGAAGAACGGCTACGGCAACGGGCAGTGGGCGTCCTCGCTGCGCTACCGCGACGGCACGTTCTACGTGGTGTTCAACACCAACGACCTCGGGGGGTCGTACCTCTTCCGCACGGACGACGTCGAGCACGGTGCGTGGGAGCGCACCGCGCTCGGCCGGGGGTTCCACGACCCGTCGCTGTTCTTCGACGAGGCCGACGGAGGGACGCCCTACATCTTCTACGGCTCGGGCGCGACGAGCGCCGTCCGGCTGAACGACGACCTCACCGCGATCGAGGCGGACTTCCCGAACATCTTCCGCGCCGCGGACTACGCGGGCGAGCCGTTCGTCGGCGGGCTGTTCGAGGGCGCGCAGGTGCACTACATCGACGGCGAGTACTACGTCGCGATCATCACGTGGCCCAGCGGCCAGAACCGGCAGGAGGTGCTGTTCCGCTCCCCGCACCTGCTGGGTCGCTACGAGACCGCCGACGGGTCGAACCCGTACGAGGCGCGCAGCGCGCTGAACTCCGACGGCTTCGCCCAGGGCGGGCTGGTCGAGGTGCCCGACGGCGCGGGCGGCTACGCGTGGTGGGGCATGTTCTTCCGCGACACCTATCCCCTCGGCCGCATCCCCGCGCTCATCCCCGCGACGTGGGAGGACGGCTGGCCCACGTTCGGCGACGACGGCGCCGTCCGCGTCGGCGACACGTTCGCCAAGCCGATCGTGCTGGACCCGGCGACCGAGCGCCGGGAGCGGCTGAAGAGCATCGTCGCCTCCGACGACTTCGCGAACGACGCCGAGCACCGCGCGTTCAGCGACACCGTCTGGGAGGTCCCCGACGCGCCCACGTACGACGAGTCGCTGCTCGGCGTCGAGCTCGTCGCCAACCCCGGGTTCGAGGACGCCGGGACCGCGCCGTGGGCCGCGCAGTTCGGGGCGACGCTGTCGCGCGAGACGGGCGGCGCGGCGTCGGGCACGGGCGCGCTGCGCGTCGCGGGCCGGACGCTCAACGGCTCCGGCCCGAACCAGCAGCTCGGCGGGAAGATCCAGGCGGGCGTGACCTACGAGGTCTCGGCCCGGGTCCGCTACGCCTCCGCGCCCGCGCAGGTCCGCTTCAACCTCGTCGGGGACTGGGGCGCGGGCGTCACCACGCTCGCGTGGGCGAACGCCACGCCGGGGGAGTGGACGACCGTGCGGGGCACCTACACCGTCCCGCAGGACGCGGACGTCCGGACCTTCAAGCTCGCGGTCGAGACGCCGTGGGGCAACCCGCAGCCGCCGTCGTCGAGCGTCGAGTACCTGCTCGACGACGTCTCCGTGGTCGGCCGCGCGCCGGACGTCGAGACACCCACGCTCGAGGAGGTGTCGTACAACGGCTCGGACCTCGACCTCGCGTGGCAGTGGAACCACGCGCCGGACAACCGGTACTGGTCGCTCACCGAGCGCGACGGCTGGCTGCGTCTGACCAACGGGCACGTCGTGACCGGCGAGGCGGAGTACACGAAGGCGCCCGGGCGCGACCTCACGTATCTCGAGGAGGCGCGCAACACCCTCGGTCAGCGCACGTTCGGCCCGACGTCGTCGGCCCAGACGAGGCTCGACGTCTCCGGCATGCTCGACGGCGACGTCGCCGGCCTCGCCGTCTACGGGCGCAGCTTCGCGTACGCGGGCGTCCAGCAGGTCGACGGCGAGCGCACGCTCGGTCTCGTCACCCGGCTCCAGCCGTTCACCGACACCATCGACCGCGAGGTGGTCGAGTCGTTCGTCCCCGGGTCGCAGGTCCCGCTGGGCGAGCGCACGGACGTGCACCTCAAGGCGGACGCGGACTTCGCCTCGCCGAACGGCCAGCTCTGGGTGCAGTACTCCTACAGCCTCGACGGGCGGACCTGGCAGCCGCTCGGTGCGCGCCAGGGGCCGCTCGTCATGGACTGGAGCCTGTCCCACTTCATGGGGTACCGGTTCGGCCTCTTCTCCTACGCCAAGGAGCAGACCGGCGGGCACGTCGACTTCGACCACTTCCTCCTCAGCGACGTGCTCGACGCCGACGGCGGCGCCGACCGGACGGCGCTCGACGCCGTCGTCGCCGAGGCCGAGGGGCTCGACCCGGCGGACTACACGGTCGAGTCGTGGTCCGCCGTCGAGAAGGGGCTCGCGTCGGCACGGGCCACGACCGCGCCGTCGACGCAGAACGAGGCGGACGCACCCGCGCGGGCGCTCGCGCTCGCCGTCGCGTCGCTCGTGCGGGCCGACGCCGCCGAGGTCGCGTTCACGGTCGAGGCGAGCGTGCGCGCCCTGGCGGGGAAGGACTACGTCGCCGTGCGCGTGACGAACGCCGAGGACGTGCCCGTGGACGTCGTCGTCACCACGCCGTACGGCAGCCGTTCGTTCGCCGACGTCGAGCCGGGCCGCAACGCCTACCAGGCGTTCCCGAGCCGCCTCACGAGCGTCCCGGCGGGCGAGGTGACGGTCTCGGTCACCCGCTCGACCGACGGGTCCACCGCGACCCGCACGGTCGCGTACGGCAGCTGACCCTGCCGCTGATCCGCCGGCGGGCCGCCCGGGCGGCCCGCCGGTGCCGACGAGAGGAGGCGCAGGACGACGGCGCGAACCGCCGTCGGCACGACCGTCCGCGCGAGACGCGCGGACGCGCAGGACACCCACATCGATCGAGGAGGATCCATGGACACGCACCACCGCAGACGACGTCGCCTGCGCGGCGCCGTCGCCGGGGCCGCGCTCGTGACGCTGCTCTCCGCGTCGCTCGCCGCGCTGCCGTCGTACGCCGCGGACGAGGAGCTGGTCGTCAACGGCGGCTTCGAGGACGGCACGACCGGCTGGTTCGTCAACAACGGCAACGCGACCGACAAGGCCGTGCTGTCGACCACCGACCAGGCGTTCGCGGGCGCGGCCGCGGCCCTGACCACCGAGCGCGCGACGACCGGCTCCGGTCCCATGCAGGACCTCAGCGGCAAGGTCCGCGCGGGCGAGACGTACGAGCTCACCGCGAGGATCCGGTACGACGCCGCCGCGGCCCCGGCCACCAAGCAGTTCTTCGCCACGATGCACTACGGCAGCGGGTCGTACACCAACCTGGTGAGCGTCACCGCGACCAAGGGCCAGTGGGCGACGTTCGACGGCCGGTTCACGATCCCGGCCGACCAGAACGTCGGCACCGCGCGGCTGTTCTTCGAGACGCCGTGGACGAGCAACCCGTCCGCCGACCCGGCGACGCACCTCATGGACTTCGTGCTCGACGACGTCTCCGTCGTCGGCGCGGCCCCGCCCGGGCCGCCCTCGAAGACGATCGAGGTGCTCGGCAAGCTGCCCGGCGAGCACAACCCGCTCATCTCCCACAAGTTCGGGGCCGACGGGTTCGGGTTCGTCGAGGACGGGCGCGTGTACATGTACATGACGAACGACACGCAGGGCTACGCGCCCGACCCGGTGACGGGCGTCTCGCCGCAGATCAACTACGGCAGCATCAACCAGATCACGCTCATCTCGTCCGAGGACCTCGTGAACTGGACGGACCACGGCGAGATCCAGGTCGCGGGGCCGCAGGGCGTCGCGCCCTTCACGAACAACTCGTGGGCGCCGGGCATGGCGAAGAAGACGGTCGACGGCGTCGACAAGTACTTCCTCTACTACGCCAACGGCGGCGGGTCGTCGAACGTCATCACGGGCGCCTCGCCGCTCGGACCGTGGACGAGCGAGCGCGACAGCACGCTCATCGACGGGCGCACCCCGGGCGCCGAGGCCGTGGCCTGGAAGTTCGACCCGGCACCGCTCGTCACCGACGACGGCGCGTACCTCTACTTCGGCGGCGGCCCGGCGTCGACGTCGATGCCCGCGGCGGAGCGGTTCAACAACCCGAAGAACATCCGCGTCATCGAGCTCGGCGACGACATGGTCTCCACGCAGGGCACGGCGGCCGTGGTGGACGCGCCCGTGGCGTTCGAGGCGGCGCAGGTCTTCGAGCGCGACGGGAAGTACTACCTGTCGTACTCGTCGCACTTCGGCGGCAACGACTTCGGCGGCAACCAGGTCACGCTCCCGGGGTACCCGGGCGGCGGGCAGATCGGCTACATGATCTCCGACGACCCGATGTCGTTCCCCAAGGAGACGTACGCCGGCGTGATGTTCCCGAACCAGTCGCAGTTCTTCGGCGCGGGCACGGGCGGCAACAACCACCAGTCGGTGTTCGAGCTGGACGGCAAGTACTACTTCACGTACCACGCGCCCACGCTCAACAAGCGCGTCAACGGCAGCACCACGCAGGGCTACCGCAGCCCGCACATCCAGGAGCTGACGTTCAACGCGGACGGCACGGTCCAGCAGGTCGTCGGCGACTACGCGGGCGTGGACCAGGTCAAGGACCTCGACCCGTTCCAGGTGCTCGAGGCGGAGACGTTCGCCTGGCAGCAGGGCCTCACCACCGCGAAGGTCGACGGCGGCTCGGCCCAGTTCGGCGCGCAGGCGCCGAACCTCGTCGTCCGCGACGTGGACGACGGCGACTGGTCGGCGCTGTCGTCGGTCGACTTCGGCGACGGCGCCGCGAGCGTCACGGCGCGCGTCAAGCCGCTGGTCGAGGGCGCCACGGTCGAGGTGCGCCTCGACGACCGCGAGGGCGCCGTCGTCGGGACGCTCGACCTCGACACCCCGGTGGGCGAGTGGGCGGACGTGACCGCCGCCCTCGAGGGCGTGAGCGGCGTCCACGACGTGTACTTCACGTTCGCCGGTCCCGCGGGCGTCGACCTCGTCGAGGTGGACACGTGGGAGTTCGCGGCCGACGCCGCCGGCCCGGTCGTCGAGCTCGACGTGACCGCGTCCGCCCGCTGCCTCGCGGGCAAGGCCTACGTGGCGGTGCGCGCGACGAACCTCGCCGACGTCGTGGCCGACGTCGAGCTCGTCACCCCGTTCGGCACGCGCGTCGTGCGCGACGTCGCGCCGGGGGCGAACGCGTACCAGTCGTTCGCCGCGCGGTCCGCGTCGCTCGGGGCCGGGGTCGCGACCGCCACGGGCACCGCGGTGCTCGATGGCGCCACGGTCGAGACCGCGCACGAGGTCGCGTTCGGCGCTCTCGCCTGCGGGGACTGAGGGCGGACGGCGCGCACGTCGCGTCCAGACGTCCCGCGAGCGGGTCGGCGTCACGGACGCCGGCCCGCTCTGGCGCTGGTCCGCCCCGTGCGTCGAGTGATGCGCTTCCGCTCGAGTGATGCGCGTCTGTACGCATCGCTCGAGCGGAAACGCATCGTTCGCCCGACAGGTCCCAGCCCGGAAGGAAAGTCGACAACGGTTTCGACGGGAGAGGTCGCCTCTGACCCTCGCCATGTTTGCGTTCACATGTTAGCGTTCACACGCGCGTCCGACGGCGGACCCGCGACCGGCGTCGACGCCGGGCACGACGACGAGGAGTCACCGATGACCTCACGCCACGAACCACCCCCGACGCCCGCGGAGCCCCGCGCCCGACGCCGGCGCCGCTCGCTCGCGGCGCTGCTCGGGCTCGCGCTGGTCGCACCGCTCGCGCCCGTGGGCGCGGCGGCCGCCGGCCCGATGCCCGCGGCGCCCGCGCCGGTCCCCGCCGCGGCCGAGCCGACCGCGGACGGTCTGCGGCTCTGGCTCCCGCTCGACGAGACCGAGGGCACCGTCGCGCACGACGCGTCGGGTCACGGCCTCGACGCCGCGCTCGTCGGCTCGGGCGGCGGGTGGCGCGCGGGACAGGGGCTCACGTTCGGCGGCGCGAACCACGTGGACCTGCCCGACGACCTCCTGGCCGGCTACGACGCCGTGACCGTGAGCGCGGACGTGTGGGTCGACACGTCGCTGAGCGGCAACTACTTCTTCTACACCCTCGGCAACCCGGCGGTCGGGAGCCCGCAGTCCGGGAACGGCTACCTGTTCTCGACCGGGAACGCGAACTACCGCGCGTCGATCTCCGACCTCGCGTGGGGCCGCGAGCAGAACACGGCCAAGGCCCCCGCGGGCGCGCTCCAGCGCGGCGTGTGGAAGACCGTCACCTACACGCTCGGCGGCGGCACCGCGCGGCTGTACGAGGACGGCACGCAGGTCGGGCAGAACACCGCGGTGACCATCACGCCCGGCGCGATCGGCGGCGGCACGACGACCGCGAACGCGCTCGGCAAGTCGGCCTACGCTGCCGACAACCTCTTCAAGGGCCGCATGAAGGACTTCCGGCTCTACGACCGCGCGCTCACCGCCCAGGAGGTCGCCGGCCTCGCGTCGGACGCCGCGCAGGACGCCGTCGCGGCCGACGCGGCCGCGCTCGACCTCGGCGACACGAGCGCCGTCGTCACGGACCTCGCACTGCCGGCGAAGGGCGTCGGCGGCTCCGCCGTCGCGTGGGCGACCTCCGACGCGGACGTCGTCTCGGCGAGCGGTGCGGTCACGCGCCCCGCGGGCGACGAGCCGGCGACCGCGACCCTCACCGCCACGGTGACGCTGCGCGGCGCGACCGAGACCCGGACGTTCGACGTCACGGTACTGCCGGGCGACGGCGACCAGGCCAAGGCCGACGCCGCGGCCGCCGCGCTCGAGGTGACGAACCTCGACGACGTGCGCGGCAACCTCACGCTGCCCACCACGGGACTGCACGGCGCGAGCGTGACCTGGGAGTCGTCGTCGGGCACGATCGCCCCGACGGGCGAGGTGACGCGCCCGGCGCACGGCGAGGACGCCGAGACGGTGACGCTCACCGCGACGGTGACGGTCGGCGCGGCCACCGCGACGCGCGAGCTCGAGGCCCACGTCCCCGCGCTGCCCGAGCAGGAGGACCTCGCGGGCTACCTGTTCTCCTACTTCGTGGGCGAGGGCACCGCCACGGGCGAGCAGGTCTACTTCGGCCTCAGCCAGGGCAACGACCCGCTGAAGTACCAGAATCTCAACGACAACCAGCCGGTCCTCACGTCGGAGCTGGGGGAGAAGGGCCTGCGGGACCCGTTCATCATCCGCTCGCCCGAGGGCGACAAGTTCTACCAGATCGCGACCGACCTCAAGATCTACGGCAACGGGAACTGGGACGCGTCCCAGCGCACCGGCTCGAAGTCGATCATGGTGTGGGAGTCCACGGACCTCGTGAACTGGACCGACCAGCGGCTCGTGCAGGTCTCGCCCGACACCGCGGGCAACACGTGGGCGCCGGAGGCGTACTACGACGAGACGATCGGCGCGTACGTCGTGTTCTGGGCCTCGAAGCTCTACGCGGAGGACGACCCGGACCACACCGGCAACACCTACAACCGCATGATGTACGCGACGACGCGCGACTTCGTGACGTTCAGCGAGGCGCAGGTGTGGGTCGACCCGGGCTACTCGGTCATCGACTCGACCGTGACGCTGCACGACGGCCAGTACTACCGCTTCACCAAGGACGAGCGGAACAACACGTCGTCCACGCCGTGCTCCAAGTTCATCCTCGCGGAGAAGGCCGCTGAGCTGCGCTCGACGGACTACGACTTCATCACCGACTGCATCGGCAAGGCGAACTCGCTCGGCGGCGGGATCAACCAGGGCGAGGGCCCGACGATCTTCAAGTCGAACACCGAGGAGAAGTGGTACCTCTTCATCGACGAGTTCGGCGGCCGCGGCTACGTGCCGTTCGAGTCGACCTCGCTCGACGCGGCCGAGTGGACCATGTCCACCGACTACCAGATGCCGTCGCGCCCGCGCCACGGCACCGTGCTCCCGGTGACGCAGGCCGAGTACGACCGACTGCTCAGCACCTACCAGCCCGACGCTTTCGTCGAGTCCGTCGAGGACGTCGCCGTGACCGTCCAGACCGGGTCCGCCCCGGTGCTGCCCGCGACCGTCACCGCGACGTACGCCGACGGGTCGACCGGCCCGGCGGACGTCACGTGGGACGCGGTCGACCCGGCGTCGTACGCGCAGGCCGGGTCGTTCGAGGTCGCCGGCACGCTCGGCGGCGGGGTGAGCGTCCGCGCCCGCGCGGTCGTCACGGTGACCGACGACGTCGTCCCGGTCGAGGGCCTGAGCGTCACCCCCGAGTCGCTCGAGGTGGGCGTCGGCGGCACGCGACAGCTCACCGCGACGGTCACGCCGGCCAACGCGACCGCACGCGCGATCACCTGGGCGTCGGACGACGCCGATGTCGCCACGGTCTCGGCCGACGGCGTCGTCACGGGCGTCGGCGAGGGCCACGCGCTGGTCACGGCGACGACGGCCGACGGGTCGCACACCGCGTACGTCGCGGTCGAGGTGACCACGGAGATCCCGGGCCTCGTCGTGCGGTACGCGCTCGACGAGACGAGCGGCACGTCGGCGGCGAACACCGCGCCCGGGTCGTCGTTCGGCCCGGCGACGCTGACGAACGGCGCGGCGTTCTCCGGCACGGGCGAGGGCGTGACCCTCGACGGGACGGACGACTACGTCGACCTGCCGGACCACCTGCTCGCCGGGCTGACCGACGTCACGGTCGGGCTCGACGTCAAGGTCGCCACCGACCAGGCGACGCCGTACTTCGTCTACGGCCTCGGCAACACGAGCGGCACGGCCGGCAACGGGTACCTGTTCACCACGGGCAACGCGTACCGCACGTCCATCGCGACGGGGAACTGGACCACCGAGCAGACCGTCACCAAGAACGCGAACCTCCAGCGCGGGGTGTGGAAGCACCTCACGTACACGCTGTCCGGCACGACGGCCGTGCTCTACGAGGACGGCGTCGAGGTGGGCCGCCAGACCGGCGTCACCATCGACCCGAAGGACATCGGGAACGGCTCGACGCTCGCCAACTACATCGGCCGCTCGCTGTACTCGGGCGACCGGTACCTCAAGGGCTCGGTGCGCGACTTCCGGATCTACGACCGCGCGCTCACGGCGGACGAGGTCTACCAGGTCGGGGCCGACCACACGGCCGTCACGGGAGCCGAGCTCGACGCGCTCAAGGTCCCGGCGATCGTCGACGGGGCGAGCTCGACCGTGACGCTCGCCGTCGAGCCGGGCACGGACGTCTCCGCGCTCGCGCCGGTCCTCACGGTCTCGCCGCGCGCGACGGTCACGCCCGGGAACGGCTCGGTGCAGGACTTCACGCAGCCCGTGGAGTACACCGTGACCGGGCCGGACGGGTCGTCGCGCACGTGGACGGTCCAGGCCAAGCAGATGGGCAGCCCGGTGCTCCCCGGGACGTACGCGGACCCGAACATCGCGCAGTTCGGCGACACGTTCTACCTCTATGCCACGACCGACGGCACGCCGGGCTGGGGCGGCAAGGACTTCTACGTCTGGAAGTCCACCGACCTCGTCACGTGGGAGCGCTCGGAGCAGCCGTTCCTCACGCTCGACGGCACGAACGGGAACGTCCCCTGGGCGACCGGCAACGCGTGGGCGCCCACGATCATCGAGCGAGACGGGAAGTACTACTTCTACTTCTCCGGCCACAACCCGACGTACAACCGCAAGACGATCGGCGTCGCGGTGGCCGACAGCCCCGAGGGCCCGTTCACGGCGCAGCCGACGGCGATGATCACCAACGGCGAGGCGGTCACGTCCGGCCAGGCCATCGATCCGGCCGCGTTCCGCGACCCGGAGACCGGGAAGCACTGGCTCCTGTGGGGCAACGGCGGGCCGTCGAACGGCCCGGTCATGGCGGAGCTGAACGACGACATGACGTCGATCAAGCAGGATACGCTCCGGCGCATCCCCGGCCTGACCGACTTCCGCGAGGGCCTGTTCCTCAACTACCGGGACGGCGTCTACCACCTCACGTACTCGATCGACGACACGGGCTCGGAGAACTACCGCGTCGGCTACGCGACGTCGGACAGCATCGACGGCCCGTGGACGTACCGCGGCGTGATCCTCGAGAAGGACGCCTCGCAGGGCATCCTCGGGACCGGGCACAGCTCGATCCTCAACGTCGAGGGCACGGACGACTGGTACATCGCGTACCACCGGTTCGCCATCCCCGGTGGCGACGGGACCCACCGCGAGACGACGATCGACCGCCTGACGTTCGGCGACGACGGCCTCATCCAGGAGGTCGTGCCGACGCTCGAGAGCGTGGACCCGGTCGACGTGGCCCCCACGCCGCGGGTGGAGCTGACCGTCGAGGCCGCCCCGCGGTGCCTCGCGGGCAAGGTCTACGTCGCGGTGCGGGCGACCAACGCGGGCGACGTGCCCGCCGACGTCACCCTCACGACCCCGTACGGCACGAAGACGTTCGCGGCCGTGGCCCCGGGGGCGAACGCGTACCAGTCGTTCGCGACCCGCGCGACGTCGGTCCCCGCCGGCACGGTGACGGTCACCGGCACGGCCGTGCTCGACGGCGCCCCGGTCACCACGCCCTACGACGTCGCCGTCGCTGCCCACACCTGCGGCTGACGACCCCGCCGAGGTAGAGCCGCAGGTCGCGAGGTAGAGCTCCCGGAGCTCTACCTCGCGACCGCGGGTTCTATCTCGCGGCACGACCTGCATCTCGACGAAGAGAGGACGACATGATGTCGATACACCGAGGACGCTCGGCGCTCGCCGCCGGGCTGGTGGGGGCGCTCGCCGTCTCCACGCTCGCCGCCGCGGTCGCCGCACCAGCGGCCGCAGACGTCGGCGGGCCCACCGACGACGGGCTCGTCGCGTGGTACCCGCTCGACGCCGCGAGCACGACCGGCGGCACGACGGCGAACCGCGCCGAGGGCTCGACGTTCGGCCCGGCCACGGTGGTGGGCGGGACGGCGACGGCCGACGGCACGACGCTCGACGGGACGGACGACTACGTCGACCTGCCCGACCACCTGCTCGCCGGGCTCACGGACGTCACCGTGAGCCTCGACGTGCTCGTGAGCCAGGACCAGGGCACGCCGTACTTCGTCTACGGGCTCGGCAACACGAGCGGCTCGAACGGCAACGGGTACCTGTTCACGACCGGCAACGCGTACCGCACGTCGATCGCGACCGGGAACTGGTCGACCGAGCAGACCGTGACCAAGGGCTCCAACCTCCAGCGCGGCGTCTGGAAGACCCTCACGTACACGCTCACCGGCACGACGGCGACGCTCTACGAGGACGGCGTGCAGGTCAAGCAGGCCACGAACGTCACGACCGACCCCGGCCAGATCGGCGGCGGGCAGACGACGGCGAACTACGTCGGCCGCTCGCTCTACTCCGGCGACCGCTACCTCAAGGGCCAGGTGCGCGACTTCCGCCTCTACGACCGTGCGCTGAGCCCGGCCGAGGCGGCCGAGCTCGCGGCCGGGACGTCGTCGGCCGCCGCGGACGCCGACCTCGCCGCGCTCGACCTCGGCGACACGAGCGCCGTCACCGCGGACCTCGTGCTGCCCACCACGGGCGCGCAGGGCTCGCTCGTCACGTGGACGTCGTCCGACGCGGGCGTCGTCAGCGCCGCGGGGAAGGTCACACGGCCCGCCGCGGGTGAGGACGACGCGACCGTGACGCTCACCGCGCTCGTCACGCGCGGCGCCGTCGCGCGCACCGCGCAGTTCGACGTCACCGTCCTCGCGCACCTCGCGCCCGCCGAGGCCGTGGCGTGGGACGCGAGCCACGCCGTCGTGCCGCACCTCGACGACGTGCGCGGCAACCTCACGCTGCCCGCCGACGGGGCCAACGGCTCCGCCCTCACGTGGGCGAGCTCCGACCCCGCCACCGTCTCGGCCACGGGCGAGGTGACGCGGCCCGCCCACGGCGAGCCGGCGGCCGTCGTGCGGCTCACCGTCACGGCGACCAAGGACGGCGCGACCGCGACGCACACCTACGACGCCACGGTCCGCCCGCTGCCCGCCGAGGCCGACTACGCGGGCTACTTCTTCCCGTACTTCGAGGGCGAGAGCACCGCGGACGGCGAGTCCGTCTACTTCAGCGCGAGCAACGGCAACGACCCGCTCGACTGGGTCGAGCTCAACGACGGCGAGCCCGTCCTCACGTCGACGCTCGGCGAGAAGGGCCTGCGCGACCCGTTCATCATCCGCTCGCCCGAGGGCGACCGGTTCTTCCTCCTCGCGACCGACCTGCGCATCTACGGCGGCAACAACTTCGGCAACGCGCAGGAGCGCGGGTCGCGCGCGCTGATGATCTGGGAGTCGACCGACCTCGTGCACTGGTCCGACCAGCGCATGGTCACGGTGTCGAGCGCGTACGCGGGCAACACGTGGGCGCCCGAGGCGTTCTGGGACGCGCAGCGCGGCGAGTACATCGTCTACTGGGCCTCGGCGCTCTACCCGACGACGTCGACCGACGGCCGCCGCATCGCCGACTCCTACCAGCGCATGATGTACGCCACGACGCGCGACTTCGTGACGTTCTCCGAGCCGCAGGTGTGGATCGACGAGAAGCGCGGCAACGGGCTCGGGATGATCGACTCGTCGATCGTCGAGCACGACGGCACGTACTACCGGTTCACCAAGGACGAGGCGTACATGATCCCGCGCCTCGAGAAGTCCACGGACCTGCGCTCGACCGACTGGGACCTGGTCGCCGAGAAGATCGGCTACGGCCAGCCCAACCCGTGGGGCGGCACGCTCACCGCGGGCGAGGGCCCGACCGTCTTCAAGTCGAACACCGAGGAGAAGTGGTACCTCTTCGTCGACCAGCCGAGCTACCACGGCGGCCAGGGCTACCTGCCGCTCGAGTCCACCGACCTCGACTCGGGCGTGTGGACGTCCGTCGACGCCCACCTGCCGAGCAGCCCGCGGCACGGCACCGTCCTGCCGATCACGGCCGCCGAGCACGCCGCGCTCCTCGCGGCGTACGGCGAGCAGGAGCCGGCGCCCGAGCTCGACCTCGCGGTCGAGGCGACGTCGCGGTGCCTCGCCGGCAAGGCGTACGTCGCCGTGCGCGCGACGAACGGCGAGGACGTCCCGGTGACCGTGACGCTCACGACGCCGTACGGCGAGAAGACGGTCGCCGACGTCGCGCCGGGCAAGAACGCGTACCAGTCGTTCGCGGCGCGAGCCACGGCGGTCCCCGCCGGGACCGTCACGGTGACCGGCGTCGCGACCCTCGACGGGAAGGAGGTGACGACCACGCGCGAGGCGCAGGTCGACGCGCTCGACTGCGCCTGACACCCGCGAGGTCGCACCCCGCCGAGGGAGAGGCGAGGTACCGCGAGGTAGAGGCGTGGTCACGACCACGCCTCTCCCTCGACGGACCAGAGCTCTCCCTCGGCGACGTGGCGGCCGGGCGGAACCAGCACGAGCGTCGGACGCGGGGCTTCCCTCCTTGCCGCCGACGACGCTTCCACCACTCGACGACGAGTGAGAAGGAGCGACAGCTCATGCACGTGCACGACACCAGCTATTCGCGACGAGCCGTCCTGCGGCTCGGGGCGCTGGCCGCGGGGGCGACCGGCGCCGTCGCGCTCGCGGGCGGCGGCAGCGCGCTCGCCGCGCCGCCGGTCCCGGTGCTGACGGTCCCGAGCGGACCGCCCGTCAGCCGGGCCTTCCTGCGGTCCCTCGACCGCTCGGTCACCCTCGACGGCTGGGCCGCCGAGCCGTTCCCGATGTCCGACGTGACGCTCGCCCCGAGCGTCGCGACGCGCTCGCAGGACCAGATCCTGCACCTCGCGCGCGAGTACCCCGTGGACCGCGTCCTCGCGGTGTTCCGGCGCAACGCCGGGATCGACACCCAGGGCGCGTCGGCGCCCGGCGGCTGGGAGGGCTTCGGCCACGCCAACGAGCAGCCCTGGGGCCCCGACGACTACCCGGGCCGGGCGAACACCCAGACCGCGAACCTCCTGCGCGGGCACTACGGCGGGCACTTCCTGTCCATGGTGGCGCTCGCGTACGCGAGCACGGGCGAGACGGTGTTCCGCGACAAGGTGGACCAGATCGTCGAGGGCCTCGGCGAGGTCCAGACGGCGCTCGCGGCCATGGGCCGGTTCAGCCACCCCGGGTTCCTCGCCGCCTACGGCGAGTGGCAGTTCAGCCAGCTCGAGAAGTACGCGCCGTACGGGGAGATCTGGGCGCCGTACTACACGTGCCACAAGATCATGGCCGGCCTGCTCGAGGCGTACCGCCTGGCGGGCAGCGACCAGGCCCTCGAGCTCGCGTCGTCCATGGCGGCGTGGGTGCACAGCCGACTCTCCGTGCTGCCGCAGGCGCAGCTCGACCGGATGTGGGGCATCTACATCGCGGGCGAGTACGGCGGCATGAACGAGGTGCTGGCCGACATCGCGTCGATCACGGGCGACGACACGTACGTCGCCACGGCCAAGCTGTTCGACCTCAACACGCTCGTCGACGCGAGCGCAGCGGGCACGGACACGCTCAACGGCAAGCACGCGAACCAGCACATCCCGCAGTTCCCCGGCTACCTCAAGGTCTACGACCTCACGGGCGAGGAGCGGTACCGCCAGGCCGTCGAGGGCTTCTGGGGCATGGTCGTGCCCGGGCGCACCTACGCGCACGGCGGGCACGGCGAGGGCGAGCTGTTCGGCCCGCCGAGCACGGTCGCGGGCGACATCGGCGCGCGCAACGCCGAGACGTGCGGCACGTACAACATGCTCAAGCTCTCGCGGCTGCTGTACTTCCACTCGCTCGACCCGAAGTACATGGAGTACTACGAGCGGGGCCTGCTCAACCACATCGTCGGCTCGAAGAAGAACACGCAGTCCACGACGAGCCCCGACGTCACGTACATGTACGGGGTCAACCCGGGCACGCGCCGCGAGTACGGCAACACCGGCACGTGCTGCGGCGGCACGGGCCTCGAGAACCACGTGAAGTACCGCGACTCGGTCTACTTCCGGTCCGTCGACGGTGAGGTGCTGTACGTCAACCTCTACCTCGCCTCCACCCTGACGTGGGAGGAGAAGGGCTTCGAGGTCGTCCAGGAGACGCAGTACCCGAAGGTCGGCGCGACCCGCCTCACGGTGAACGGCTCCGGGCAGCTCGACCTGCGCCTGCGCGTACCCGGCTGGGTGCGCAAGGGCTTCACGGTGACGGTCAACGGGGTGGAGCAGGAGCTCGACGCCGTACCCGGGACGTACGTGAGCGTGTCGCGCTCGTGGTCGCCCGGGGACGTCGTCGAGGTGACGATGCCGCTGAGCATCCGCGCCGTGCCGACGATCGACAACCCCGCGATCCAGAGCATCGAGAACGGTCCGACCGTCCTGCTCGCGCGCAGCGCGTCGCGCGAGTACCTCAAGCTGTCGCTCTACGCCCACATGGGCCTGGACGGCACGCTCGAGGGCGCCTTCACGGACCTCGGGAACGGGTACTTCCGCCTCGGGGACCTCACGTTCGAGCCCGCATGGTCGGGCGACGACACGCAGTACCACATGTACGTCGAGCGCTCCGAGCCGCGCGTGGTCTTCGCCGGGCTCGACAGCGGCGTCACCAACGCCGCGCGGCCGAACGGGACGACGTTCCTCGACGTCGTGTGGGGCGACGGCGGCTTCGCCGACCGCGCCGCGTTCCTCCAGAAGGTCCAGCGCACGGTCGAGCAGTTCACCGCGGACGGCCTCCTGAGCCGCCGCGACGGTCAGAAGGTCCTGGTCACGGCAGGGAAGGCGAGGCTGGCATGAGCGCGCGCACCAACTCATCACGGGTCGCGGGCTCGACCGTGCTCATCCCGCTCGGGGACCGGCCGGCGGCACCGCGTGCCCGACGGCGCGTGGTCGCCACCGCGACCGCGCTCGCCCTGGCCCTCACGGGCGCGGGGGTCGGGGCGTGGGCCGCGGTCGGCGGTCCGGGGCCCGCAGGGTTGACCGCGGCGGCGGACGAGGCGCCGTCGAACGTCGCGCTCATCGGCACGCCCGAGGCGAGCTACACCGCGTCGTGGAACAAGGTCGAGGCCGTGAACGACGGCGCGGGCGTCAGCACCGGGGGAGCGCACGACGCGACGTGGGCGACGTGGAGCGGGGATCGCCCCGCGACGCAGTGGCTCGAGTACTCCTGGCCCGCGCCGGTCACGGTGGACCGTTCCGTCGTCCGGTTCTGGTCGGACGGCACCGACGCGAACGGCGACAACGTGCGCGTCCCGGCGTCGTGGACGCTCCAGTACTGGGACGCCGACGCCGGCGCGTTCGTCGACGTCCCGAACCCGAGCGGCTACCCGACGCAGCGTCTCGAGACCAACGAGACGACCTTCGACGCGGTGACGACGACCCGCCTGCGCGCGACGTTTGCCGCGCTGCGGGGCACCACGGCGACGACGTACTCGGCCGTCGGGGTCTCCGAGTGGGAGGTCTGGGGCACGGGCGGCGTCGAGGAGCCCGAGCCGGTCGACCCGAACGGGCCGATCGACCACTCGCCCGTCCACATCCCCACGGACGTCGGCGTCCTGCCCGACCTCCCGGCCGAGATCGACGCGATCTTCACCGACGGTCGTGTCGAGACGGTCGCGGTCGACTGGGAGGACGTCACGGCCGAGGACGTCGCCGCGGCGGGCGCGTTCGAGGTCAGCGGGACGTCGGACGAGCTCGTCGAGCCGGTGAGCGGCACGGTGCACGTGCGCGACGGCGAGCCGGGTGCGATCACGGCGGTGGACAACGTGAGCGTCGTGACGCTCGCGGGCACCGCCCCGGTGCTCCCGGCGACCGTCACGGCCGAGTACGAGGACGCGTCGAAGGACAGCCGCATCCCCGTGACGTGGGACGCCGTCGACCCCGCGGAGTACGCCGAGCCCGACGGGCTGTTCTTCGTCGACGGCGACGTCGAGGGGACGGACGTGCCGGCCGAGGCCGTCGTGTTCGTCGTCGCGCCCGACACCGGCGAGGACACCACCCCGCCCACCGTGACCGTGACTGCCCAGCCCGGCCCGGCGACGTCGGGCTGGTACGTCCAGCACCCGACCGTCACGGTCGTGGCCTCCGACAACCGCGACCCCGCCCCGGCGGTCGAGGTCTCGGTCGACGGCGGAGCGTGGGCCCCGTACGACGGACCGTTCGCGGTCGACGAGGACGGCGTGCGCACCGTCGAGGCGCGCGCGACGGACGCCGCCGGCAACGTCGGGACGGGCTCGCGCGAGCTCCGCGTCGACAGCGCCGCGCCCGTGACGGTCGCGACGCTGCGCGAGGTCGGCAGCAGCGTCGAGATCACGCTGGCCGCCACGGACGCGGGCTCGGGCGTGGACAAGGTGCAGTGGGAGGGTCCCGGCACGTTCTGGGGCACCTATACCGAGCCGTTCACGCGCGCGCTCACCGACGAGCCGCAGGTCATCGAGTTCGCCGCGACCGACGCGGCGGGCAACGAGGAGGTGCGCCAGCAGGTCGTCCTGCCCGCGCTGGGTGACGAGCCGGAGCTCGACCTCGCGGTCGAGGTCTCGCCGCGCTGCCTCGCGGGCAAGGCGTACGTCGCCGTGCGCGCGACGAACGGTGAGGACGTCCCGGTCTCGGTGACGCTCTCCACGCCGTTCCGGCAGAAGGCGTTCGCGGACGTGGCGCCGGGCAAGAGCGCGTACCAGTCGTTCGCGACGCGCGCGACGTCGGCCGCGGCCGGCACCGCGACCGTCACGGCCACCGCCGCTGTCGGCGGAGAGGAGGTGACCGCCACGGTCGACGCGCCGTTCGACGCGCTCGACTGCGGCTGACCCGCCGCTCGCCAGGTAGAGCCCCGGTACCGCGAGGTAGAGGCGTGGTCGTGACCACGCCTCTACCTCGCCAGGGCGGGTGACCACAGACCCCCGGGCGGTGTGCCGGCACCGCCCGGGTCCGGCTCGGCCCTCGTCGCTCCTCGGAGCGGCGGGGGCCGAGCCTCGTGCTGCCCGAAGTCGGGCCGGTGGCGGGAGGGTGAACAACCTGGACACCTGTTCAGTTCAGGCGTCCAAGATGGCAAGATGATCGCGGCTGGACGCTCGTCCAGCCGGGTTCGGGGGGACCCAGCAGCGCCCACCCCCGGGCCGGACGAAGAGGTTCATCGCGTGACGACCACCCGCAGGCTGCTCGCCGCCCTCGTGATCGCCGGCTCCCTCCTCGTCCCCGCCGGAGCGGCGTCAGCCGCCGCCCTCACCGCCACGTCCCCGGACCCGGCCGAGGGCGTGCGCGTGAGCGTCGAGATCACCGACCGCGAGGTGCCCGCAGGGCCGCGCGTCGTCGTGGGCGAAGGTCCGTTCGTGGTCGGCGGCGAGCTCGTGGTCCGCGGCACCGGCCTCACGCCGCACGCCACCTACGAGGTCTGGCTCGAGAGCGAGCCCGTGCTGCTCGGCACGGTCAGGACCGACGCGGACGGCGCGTTCGAGCTCGTGACGACGATCCCGGTCGGGACGTCCCCGGGCGAGCACCACGTCCGCGTCGTCGCCCCGGGCGTCGACGCCGACGTGCTGTCCGAGCCGTTCGTCGTCCTCGCCGCACCGGGCGAGCCCGAGGAGCCCGGCGGGACGCCGTCCACCGGCACGGGCGGGACGGCCGGCGGCGGGACGTCGGCGTCCCCGCGCCCGGGCGGTCTCGCCACCACCGGCACGGGGCTCGTCGGGGCCGCCGTGCTCGCGGGGGTGGCCGTCGCGGCTGGTGCCGCGCTGCGCCGTCGGGCGCACAAGGACCGGCCCGCCGCCTGACCGCCGCCGGGGCGGAGGGCTCGCGCGACGAGGCGGCGACGGCGCGGTTCAGTCCTCGGTGACGGGGCCCGCCGCGGGCTCGACCGCCCGTTCCCCGACGCCGGCGCGCTCGTCGGCGGCCTGCTCCGCCGCGTCCATCGCGCGGTCGTCCACGACGAGCATGCCCAGGAGCGTCGTCGCGGACACCGCGGCCATGACGACGAACACGCTCCGCAGCCCGAACACCTCGCCGAGCAGGCCGCCGACCGCCGCGCCGAGCGGCATCGTGCCCCACGCGACGAGCCGGTAGCAGGAGTTGAGGCGGCCGAGCAGCGCGTCGGGCGTGATCCGCTGCCGGAGCGAGACGGTGACGACGTTCCACACGGCGATCCCGGCGCCGCCCACGGCGTAGACGGCGCCGATCACCCACGCGTTCGTCGTCACCGCGGGGACCCCCACCAGCGCGACCGTGCTGAGCACGGTCAGCGCGAGGGAGCGCGCCCGGCCGACGAGCACGACGACGCGCTCCGCGACGAACGAGCCGGCGAACGCGCCGACCGCGGTCGTCGTGAGCAGCACGCCGTACGCGGGCTCCGACAGCCCCAGGGGGGAGTCGGGGCCGACGGCGAAGAGCACGAAGATCGCGAACGCGGCGTTGCTCGCGAAGTTGATGCCGCCGACCATGAGGGCGAGCGTGCGCAGGATCCGGTCGTGCCACAGGAAGCGCAGGCCCTCCGCGATGTCGGCCCGCAGCGTCGTGCGGGTCGTGCGCTCGGGGCGGTACGAGCCGGGCAGCCCGACGAGGAGCCCGACGGCGAGCGCCCACAGCGCGCCCGGGAGCCCGAACGCCACGGCCGCGCCCGCCGCGACGAGCAGCCCGCCGAGCGGAGGCCCGACGAACTGGTTGGCGGTGAGCTCCGCCGCGTACAGCCGCCCGTTCGCCCGGGGGAGCGCGGTGCGCGGGACGACCTGCGGCAGGATCGACTGCGCCGAGGTGTCGTAGAGCGTCTCCGTGACGCCCACCCCGAACGCGACGACGTAGAGCGCGGCGATGCTCCCGGCGTCGGGCACGAGCGCGACGGCGGCGAGCGCGACCACGAGCAGCGCCCGCGCGACGTTGGCGCCGATCATCGCGTGGCGGCGGTCGAGCCGGTCGGCGAGCGCGCCGGCGGGCAGCGCGAAGAGGAGCCAGGGCAGGGTGAGGGCGAACGTCAGCCCGGCCACGAGCGCGGGGGAGTCGGTGTACCGGACCGCGACGAGCGGCAGCGCGACCTTGAGCACGCCGTCCGCGAGGTTGGACACCGTCGACGCCGTCCAGAGGCGCCGGAACGGCGCACCCAGGGGCGTGCCGGCCGGGCGTCGGCGGCGGGGCGGGGAGTCCATGCGGCCCAGCATGGCACAGCGATCGAGAAAACCCAATCGATCGGGCGATCTCGATCGGCCGCCGTACGATGCCTCCATGAGCGTCGAGCCCACGCCGCAGGACCCCGCCCCCGGGCCGGGGACCACGCCACCCGAGGTGCCTGGGCGCCGCCCGCCCACGGCCCTCGAGGCCAAGGCCCTCGCCCACCCGTTGCGCCAGCGCATCGTCCGGCAGTGCGGCACGCGCGAGATGACCAACAAGGAGCTCGCCGACCACCTCGGCGTCGCGCCCGGCACGGCCCTCCACCACGTCCGGCTGCTCGTCCGGGCCGGCCTGCTCGAGCCCGCGGAGGTGCGGACCGGTGCGGGGGGAGCGCTCGAGCGCCCCTACCGCGCGACCGGGGCGACCTGGTGGCTCGACGACCCCCTGCGCGGCACCGCGCCCGACGTCCGGTTCGGCCCCGTCGCCGCGGCGCTCGACGACGCCCTCGCCGCCGGCCCCGATGCCGTCACGACGTCCGCCGCGTTCCGCCTCCACCTCTCGGACGACGACGTCGCCGAGCTCGACCGACGCATCCTCGCCGTCCTCGACGAGTACGTGGCGACGGACGACCAGCGCCTCGACCGCCCGCTCCACCGCGGGCTGTTCCTCCTGCACCGCCCGCCGTCCTGAACGACCTGACCGTCCTGACCGTCCGGTCGGTCCCGTCAGGGGCGGGCGGCGAAGCGTTCCAGGAGGTCGGCGTGACCCGAGACGATGAGGAGGTCGTTCGCGCTGATGCGGGTCTCGGGGTTGGCGTAGAGGAAGTCCTCGCCGGGGGACTTCACCCCGATGACGGTGACGCCGTAGCGCTCGCGGACCTTGGACTGCGCGAGCGTGAAGCCCTGGACCTCGCGGGGCGGTCGCATCTTGACGATGGTGAACCCGTCCTCGACCTCGATGTAGTCCAGCAGCTTGCCGGAGACCAGGTGCGCGACGCGCGCGCCGGCATCGGCCTCCGGGAAGACGACGTGGTGCGCGCCGATGCGCTGGAGGATGCGCCCGTGCTCGGCGGAGATGGCCTTGGCCCAGATCTGCGGCGTGCCCAGGTCGACGAGGTTGCCCGTGATGAGGACGCTCGCCTCGAGCGACGTGCCGACGCCGACGACGGCGACGGGGAAGTCGCGCGCGCCGAGCTGCTCGAGCGCGACGGGGTTGGAGGCGTCGGCCTCGACGAGGGGGAGCTGCCCGCTCCACTGGGCGACGAGGTCGGGATCTCGCTCGACGGCGAGCACGTCCTGGCCGAGGCGGTCGAGCGTCGCGGCGATGGCCGTCCCGAAGCGTCCGAGACCGATGACGAGGACGCCTGCGTCCTTGCGCGGAGCCTTCGCCTCGTCGCGGCGGGAGCGCTCGGCACGCCCGCGCTCGACGATGCGCCGCGCGACGGGGTCTGCCGACAGGGCGTCCTTCCCGGTCGCCGGCCCGGGGCTCGGGTCGGCGCCGCGGGAGAAGGGGTCGGTCACGGTGGGGCCTTTCGTGTGGTCGGGGAGGGTCGGTGGCGGTGCCCGACGGCGCACGCCGCGGCGGGCGGGTCGCTCACCCGATGATGGGGCGTTCCTCGGGGTAGCGCACGATGCGGCGGCGGTCGCGCAGCGCGAGCGCCGCGGCGAACGTCATGGTGCCCGTGCGGCCGACGAACATGAGCGCGACGAGCACGTACTTGCCCGCGTCGGGGAGGTCGGGCGTGATCCCGGTGCTGAGGCCGACCGTCGCGAACGCGGAGATCGTCTCGAAGAGGATGACGTCGAGCGTCTCGCCCGTGATCTCCAGCAGGAGAAGGCTCGCCAGCAGGACCGCGGTCGCGCCGACGAAGGACACGGCGACGGCGAGCCGCAGGGTGTCGCGAGGGATGCGGCGACCGAAGGCCTCCATGTCCCGGTCGCCGCGCGCCTCGGACACGATCGCGATGAGCATGACGGCGAGCGTCGTGACCTTGATGCCGCCCGCGGTCGACGCGGAGCCGCCGCCGACGAACATGAGGGCGTCGGTGATGAGCCAGCTCGCCTCGTGCATGCCGCCGGTGTCGACGGTGGAGAAGCCGCCCGAGCGGGGCATGACGCCCGCGAAGAGCGAGGCGAGGAGCTTCTCCCCGAACGCGAGCGGGCCGAGCGTGCGCTGGTTCGTCCACTCGACGGCCGCGAAGAGCACCGTGCCGACGACGACGAGGGCGGCGCTCGTGGTGAGCGTGAGCTTGGTGTGCAGGCTCCACTTCCCGACGCGCTTGCGGTTGCGCATGACGTTGAGGATCACGGGGAAGCCGAGGGAGCCGATGAACACGCCGAGGATGATCGGCAGGCACAGCATCCAGTCGCCCACGTAGGGCGCGAGCCCCTGCTCGGTGGGGATGAAGCCCGCGTTGTTGAACGCCGAGATGCCGTAGAAGATCCCGTGCCAGGCGGCCTCCCCGAACGTCTCCTCGAGGACGATGAAGCGGGGCAGGAGGAGCAGCGCGATGAGCAGCTCGAGCGACGTCGAGGTGATGATGACGACCCGCACGAGCGAGCCGACCTCGCCGAGCCGCGTCGTCTTGGTCTCGGACGCCGTGAGGAGCTTCTGCGTGAGGCCGATGCGTCGCGACACGGCCATGCCGAGGATCGACGCGAGCGTCATCACGCCCAGGCCGCCGATCTTGATGCCGAGCAGGATGACGACCTGCCCGTACGTCGACCAGTACGTCCCGGTCGGCACGACGACGAGGCCCGTCACGCACACCGCGGACGTCGCGGTGAACAGCGCGTCGACGAAGGGCGCCGCCCGTCCGCTCGCCGTCGCCCAGGGCGCCATGAGGAGGGCGGTGAAGACGGCGATGACGGCGGCGAAGACCGTGACGGCGAGGCGTGCGGGCGACTGCCGGGCGAGGCGGTCGACGATCTCCCGCCCCTTGAACAGGCGCCCGGTCATGCTCGTCGGCATGGAGCCTCCCTCACCACTCGCGCCACTCTGCCACGGGCCCGGTGGCCCGTCATGTCGCCGCTCCGGCGCCGGGACATCATGCCGCTTCCGGCGCCCGGGTGCCGCACCGGGGTCCGGCGACCGGTCCACCGGGGCGGGTGCGCGCCGTCGGGCGTTACCGTGAGCCATGCCCACGACCGACCCCACGTCGTCGCCCGCCCCCACCGGTGCGGGCGCCGCGGCGCCCGGATCCTGCGTCGTGTGGAGCCCGGAGCTCCTCGGCTACGACTTCGGCCACGGCCACCCCATGGCCCCGGCCCGGCTCGACCTGACGATGGGCCTGGTGCGCGCGCTCCGTCTGCTCGACGGCGACGCGGCGCCTGCGGTCCTACGACCCGAGCCCGCGAGCGACGACGTGCTGGGGCTCGTGCACGACCCCGAGTACGTCACGGCCGTGCGCGCGGCGTCCGAGCACGGGACGCCCGACCCGGCGCGGGGGCTCGGCACCGAGGACGACCCCGTCTTCCCGGGGATGCACGAGGCCGCCGCCCGGATCGTCGCGGGCTCGTACGAGGCGGCGGGGGAGATCGCGGCGGGACGCGTCGGGCACGCGGTGAACGTCGCCGGGGGCATGCACCACGCGAAGGCCGGCGCGGCGTCGGGCTTCTGCGTCTACAACGACGCGGCGGTCGCGATCCGCAGCCTGCTCGACGACGGCGTCGCGCGCGTCGCCTACGTGGACCTCGACGCGCACCACGGCGACGGCGTGGAGGAGGCGTTCTGGGACGACCCGCGCGTGCTCACGGTGTCCGTCCACCAGAGCGGCGCGACGCTCTTCCCGGGGACGGGCCACCCGACCGACGTCGGGGGCGCGGGCGCCGGGGGGACCGCGGTGAACGTCGCGCTGCCACGCCGCACGGACGGTGCGCGCTGGCTCCGCGCGGTCGACGCCGTCGTGCCGCCCGTGCTGCGGGCGTTCCGGCCCGAGGTCCTGGTGACCCAGCACGGGTGCGACGCGCACGGCGAGGACCCGCTCTCCGACCTCGACGTGTCCGTCGACGCGCAGCGCACCGCCCTGGGGTGGGTGCACGACCTCGCGCACGAGCTCGCCGACGGGCGGTGGCTCGCGCTCGGCGGCGGCGGGTACGCGATCGCGCGCGTCGTCCCGCTCGTGTGGTCGGCCGTCGTGGGGGAGGTCGTGCACCGGCCCGTGACCGCGGGCGAGCCGCTGCCGGAGGAGTGGCGCGCGCGCGTGGCCGAGGTCGCGGGGTTCGACGCCCCGCTCGCGTTCGGCCCGCCCGTCGACGTGCGGCGCTGGAGCAGCGGCTACGACCCGGACGACGACGTCGACCGCGCCGTCGCGGCCACGCGCCGCGCCGTCTTCCCGCTCCTGGGTCTCGACCCGCACTTCGACTGAGGCCGTGGCGGGCGGCGCCTCACGGGAGCGCCGCGGGCCCCCGCGGGCGGCGGCGTACCGGGGCACGAGCGCGAGCGGGTAGTCTAGGGGGCGGATTTCTCTCGTGTTGGTCGGCTCGCGGCGCCCTCGTGGTCGCCGGGGCGCCCCGATCAACCGTGGACCACACGCGGCCGGTCGACCGGTCGCCGACCGACACGCCGCTCGAGCATTGCGAGGACCGTATGGGCTCCGTCATCAAGAAGCGCCGCAAGCGCATGGCCAAGAAGAAGCACCGCAAGCTGCTTCGCAAGACGCGTCACCAGCGTCGCAACAAGAAGTGACGTCGCGCGCGTCCTGACGCGCCGACCCGCCGTCGAGCCCGGCCCCTCCCGAGGGGACCGGGCTCGACGCGTCTCCGGCGCCCGTCGAGGAACAACCGCGGTCGCGCGGGGGAGAACCGCGGTCCGCCGTGCTGGGCGGCTCAGAGGCGGGCGATGCGGCGGTCGACGGCGCGGCGCACGGAGCGCAGGACGAGGGCGGCGGCCCAGGCGGCGCCGGCCCAGCTCGCGGTGCGGACGCTGCTGCGGGCGACGCGCCGGCGACGGCCGCGGAACTCGCGGATGGGCCAGCCGACGTCCTGGGCGTAGCGGCGCAGCCGTGCGTCGGGGTTGATGGGGCAGGGGTGGCCGACCGTCTCCATCATGGTGACGTCGTTGAGCGAGTCGCCGTAGGCGTAGGACGCGTCGAGGTCGATGTCCTCGAGCTCGGCGAGGGCGCGCACCCCGGCGGCCTTGGCGCGGCCGTGCATCATGTCGCCGACGAGGCGCCCGGTGTAGAAGCCGTCCTCGTGCTCCGCGACCGTGCCGAGCGCGCCGGTCGTGCCGAGGCGGCGGGCGATGAGCTCGCCGATCTCGACCGGGGTCGCGGAGACCAGCCACACCTGGTGCCCCGCGGCGAGGTGCTCGTCGAGCAGGCGGCGCGTGCCGGGGTAGATGCGCAGCGAGAGGACGGTGTCGTAGACCTCCTCGCCGATCGCGGTGACCTCGGCGACGGAGCGGCCGGCGATGAGCGCGAGCGCGCGCGACCGGATGCGGTCGATCTGCTGCTTGTTCTCGCCGAACAGGAGATAGCGCGCCTGGTGCACGGCGAAGCGCGCGATGTCGAGCGTCGAGAAGAACTCGCGCTGGTAGAGGGCGCGGGCGAGGTGGAACGACGACGCGCCGCGGATGATCGTGTTGTCGACGTCGAAGAACGCGGCGGTGCGGTGCGCGGGAGCGGGCGGCGTGCGCTCGGCGGCGGGTGCGTCCTCGGGGTCCGTCGACCCGGGGGTCGGGACGGGGCCCGGACCGGAAGACGTCGCCATGACCCCACTCTAGGCGGTCTCCGGACCGTCCCGGGGGCGGGTCCCTCGTACCCTGGGAGTCGTGACCACCTCCGACGCCCCCGCCCCTCCCGTCGTCCTCTACGGCCGCGCGGGGTGCCACCTGTGCGACGACGCACGGGCGGTCGTCGAGGCGGTGTGCGCCGAGGCGGGGGTCGCGTGGGCGGAGGTCGACGTCGACGCGCCGGGCGCCGACCCGGCGCTGCGCGAGCAGTACGGCGAGTACGTCCCGGTCGTGACGGTCGGCGGCGTCCAGCAGGGCTTCTGGCGGGTGGACGCCCGCCGGCTCGCGCGCGCGGTGGGTCGGATTTCGACGGCGCGCGCGGACCTGGGATGATTCCTCCCGGTGGAGCGTGACCGTCGACGAGGACGGTCCCAGGGACGACGGGGTGACGGGTGGCTGAGCAGGTAGTCGGTGAGGTGACGGCGCCGGGGATCCCGAGCGCGACGGTGGCGCGGCTCCCGTCCTACCTGCGGGCGCTGCGGGACCTCGTGGCGCGGGGGGTGGCGACGACGTCGTCGGTCGAGCTCGCGGAGCTCTCCGGCGTGGGCCCGGCGCAGCTCCGCAAGGACCTGTCGTTCCTGGGCTCGTTCGGCACGCGCGGCGTCGGGTACGACGTGG
Organism: Cellulosimicrobium funkei; assembly: GCF_001019615.1. Classification (GTDB taxonomy): domain Bacteria; phylum Actinomycetota; class Actinomycetes; order Actinomycetales; family Cellulomonadaceae; genus Cellulosimicrobium; species Cellulosimicrobium cellulans_E. Next base: position 448,107 of record NZ_JNBQ01000002.1, read on the forward strand.
ACTCGCTCGCGCAGTACATCACCGAGGCGCTGGGGCTCGTGGACGAGCACCGCATCGCGATCGTCGGGATCGGCAACCTGGGGCACGCGCTCGCGAACTACTCGGGCTACGAGCAGCGCGGCTTCCACGTCGCGGCGCTCCTCGACGCGTCGCCGGACGTCGTCGGGACGCGGGCGGCGGGTCTCGTCGTCGAGCACGTCGACGCGCTCGAGGAGGTCGTGGCGCGCGAGAAGGTGTCGATCGTGGTCCTCGCGACGCCCGCGGCGCACGCGCAGTCGGTGGCGGACCGCGTCGTCGCCGCCGGGGTGCGCGAGATCCTCAACTTCGCGCCGCGCGCCCTCCAGGTGCCCGCGGACGTCGACGTGCGCGGCGTGGACGTCGGCAGCGAGCTCCAGATCCTCGCGTTCCACTCCCAGGCTCGCGCGCTCGCCGAGGCGCAGGACCGCTGAACGACGAAGGGCCGCGTGCTGGTGCACGCGGCCCCTCGGGCGGCACCCCTGCCGGTGGGTGCAGCGTTCCCGGGGAAGGGTCCCGGGGACGGACGGGTGTCCGGGAGTCGGTCGTCAGCCCTGCTTGATGGCCGAGACGTCGAGCGCGATCTTGATCTTGTCGCCGACGAGCACGCCGCCGGTCTCGAGCGCCGCGTTCCAGGTCAGCCCGAACTCCTTGCGGGAGATCTCGGTCGTCGCCTCGAACCCGGCGCGCGCGTTGCCGAACGGGTCGGTCGCGGTGCCCGCGAACTCGGTCTCGAGCTCGACCGGCTTGGTCACGCCGTTGATGGTCAGGTCGCCCGCCACGACGAAGTCGTCGCCGTCGCCGGAGATGCTCGTCGACGAGAACGTCCACGTCGGCTTGTTCTCGGCGTCCCAGAAGTCCGCGCTGCGCAGGTGGTTGTCGCGGTTCGCGTCGCCCGTGCTCACGGACGCCGCGTCGAGCTCGGCGGTCACGGAGGTCGACTCGAGGTCGTCGCCCACGGTGATGGTGCCGGCCGTGATGGCGAGCGTGCCGCGCACCTTGGAGATGCCGGCGTGGCGAACCGTGAAGGCCGCCTGCGAGTGGGACGAGTCGAGGGCGTAGGTACCGGCGTTGAGCCCGGCGGGCAGCGGCGTGGCCATGGGTGCTCCTGAGGGGGTCGTGGGTCCCGGAGGACCGAACTTGGTTGAAGGTTCAACTTCGTACGAGCGTATCAACAGCAGGGGGTGATCCGTCTATTCCCGGTGGGGTGGAAGAATGTTGCCCGAGGTTCCGCCCCCGAACCGACCCCCGTCCGCGAGCGCCCGAGGACCTATGACCAGCAACGACGTCGACGCCCAGCCGACGACGACCGCCAGCACCGTCGCGACCGCGAGCGCGGAGCCGCGCTGGCTCGACGCCGAGCAGCAGCGTCTGTGGCGCGCCTACCTCGACGGGACCGTGCGCTTCATCGAGTCGCTGGGGCGTGACCACGAGGAGCGGTCGGAGGTCTCGCTCAACGAGTACGAGCTCCTCGTGCGGCTCTCGGAGAGCCCGGACCACACGCTGCGCATGTCCGCGCTCGCCGACGGGCTCGCGCGCTCCCGCAGCCGCGTCACCCACACGGTCGCGCGCATGGAGGCGCGCGGCCTGGTGCGGCGCTCGGCGAGCACGGGCGACCGCCGTGGGGTCAACTGCGCGATGACGCCGGAGGGCTACCGCGTGCTCGTGGCGTCCGCCCCGGCGCACGTCGCGGCCGTGCGCCGGTTCATGGTCGACGTGCTCACGCCGGAGCAGTTCCAGGCGCTCGGCGAGGCGATGGCCGCCGTCGCCGCGGCGTGCAAGGCGGACCGCGACGCCTGACCCCGCCGCCGCCCCGGGGTCGCGTGCGCCGGGTGCCGGTCAGAGCCCGGAGTGCGGGACACTGGTGCGCATGGTCTCCACCATCGTCCACCTCCTGCGCCACGGCGAGGTCCACAACCCCGACGGCGTCCTCTACGGCCGCATCCCCGGCTACCACCTCTCCGAGCGGGGCCACGAGATGGCCCGCCGCGTCGCCGCGCACCTCGCGGGCGAGCCCGGCCCCGACGGGGCGTCGCGCCCGCGCGCCGACCTCGCCGTCGTCGTCGCGTCACCGCTCCAGCGCGCGCAGGAGACGGCGACGCCCGCCGCCGAGGCCTTCGGGCTCGAGCTCGGCACGGACGACCGCCTCATCGAGGCGGCGAACCACTTCGAGGGCAAGACGTTCGGCGTCGGGGACGGGTCGCTGCGCCACCCGCAGCACTGGCCCTACCTGTGGAACCCGTTCCGCCCGTCGTGGGGCGAGCCGTACGTGGAGCAGGTCGCGCGCATGCGGGCCGCCGTCGCCGACGCGCGGGACAAGGCGGCCGGGCACGAGGCGCTGCTCGTCAGCCACCAGCTCCCCGTGTGGCTCACGCGCCTGAGCTTCGAGAACCGCCGGCTGTGGCACGACCCGCGCAAGCGTGAGTGCTCGCTCGCGTCGCTCACGTCGCTGCACTTCGAGGACGACCGCCTCGTCGGCCTGCACTACTCCGAGCCGGTCGCCGACCTCCTCCCGGGCGCCGCGACCGTCGCGGGGGCGTGACGTCGGTCATGTCTCACGCCGTCGTCGCCGTCCAGGCGCCCGAACCGTCCCGTTCGGGAGTGGCGGAGGTCACGTCTCTCAGGTGGCGTCCAGGAACCCCGGGCAGGGTGCCTCCCGTGATGACGCTGTGACCGCCAGCTCGCGCGCGCGTGACCCGCGCGCCCTCCCGCCCGTCCGCCGCGTGCTGACCGCGGGCGTCGTGGTCGCCGCGACGCTCGGCCTCGCGGCGTGCGCCCAGGACTCCGGCGCGACGACCGACGTCGTCGGGCAGGGCTACGTCTCCGGCGACGGCTCGGTCCGCACCTGGGACGCCGGCGAGCGGGGTGACGTCGTCGCGCTCACCGGCACCGACTACGAGGGCGAGCAGGTCGACACGAGCGCCTGGCTGGGCGACGTCGTCGTCCTCAACACGTGGTACGCGGCGTGCGCGCCGTGCCGTGCCGAGGCGCCCGACCTCGTGGCGCTCGCGAACGACCGCGCCGACGACGGCGTGCAGGTGCTCGGCATCAACACGACCGACGAGGCGGGCGCCGCGCAGGCGTTCCAGCGCCGGTTCGAGGTGCCCTACCCGTCGATCGACGACCGCAGCGGGGAGGTCGTCGCGGCGCTCTCCGGCACCGTGCCGCTCCAGGCCGTGCCGTCGACGGTCGTGCTCGACCGCGAGGGCCGCGTCGCGGCGCGCGTCATCGGGCTCGCCGAGGGCTCCACCCTGGACGCGCTCGTCGACGACGTGCTCGCCGAGGACGAGGCGGCCGGCTGACCGTGGTCACCCTCGCGTCCCTCGCCGCCACCGTCCCGACCGCCGCGCTCCCCGCGGCCGCCGCGACGAGCGTCGGCGACACGTTCGCCGCGACGGTCTGGAGCGGGTCGATGCTCCTGGCGGTCCCCGTGGCGGTCCTCGCGGGGCTCGTGTCCTTCGCGTCGCCGTGCGTGCTGCCGCTCGTGCCCGGTTACGTCGGCTACGTCTCGGGCATGGCCGCGGCGAACGCCGGGAGCGGGCGCGGAGCGTCCGGGGGGACGACGACGGCCACCCGGGTCGCGGCGCCGAGCCGCGGGCGCGTGCTCGCGGGGGTCGGGCTCTTCGTCGCCGGGTTCACCCTGGTCTTCGTCGCGCTCATGGTCGCGGCCGGCGCGATCGGCGTGCACCTGGTCCGCTGGGAGGACGTCATCACGCGCGTCCTCGGCGTCGTCGTGATTCTCATGGGGCTCGCCTTCATGGGCGCGGTCCCGTTCCTCCAGCGCGAGCGGCGCCTCCACCTGAGCCCGCAGGCCGGGCTCTGGGGTGCGCCGCTGCTCGGCATCGTGTTCGGGCTCGGCTGGACGCCGTGCCTCGGTCCGACGCTCGTCGCCGTGCAGTCGCTGTCGCTGAACGAGGCCTCGGCGGGCCGTGGCGCGATCCTCGGGATCGCCTACTGCCTCGGCCTGGGTGTGCCGTTCCTGCTCATCGCGCTCGGGCTCCAGAGCTCGCAGCGCATGCTCGGCTTCCTGCGCCGGCACCGCCTCGCCATCATGCGGATCGGCGGCGGGCTGCTCGTGCTCATCGGCCTCGCGCTGGTCACGGGCCTGTGGACGACATGGACGTCGACCATGCAGGGCTGGATCGACGGCTACGTGACGGTGGTGTGAGATGACCGAGCGGACCGGCCAGGCCGAGAGATCGGAAGAGCGTCCGACGACCTCGACGGGCTACCGCCCCGAGGGCATCGACGACGCGTTCTCCGCGGGCGACGGCCCGGGGGACCGGACGCCGTCGGGTGGCGGGGGCGACGCGGGAGGCGCCGGCGGCCCGGCGCTCCCGAGGCTCGGGTGGCGCGGCACGCTGCGCTGGACGTGGCGCCAGCTCACGAGCATGCGCGTCGCGCTCATGCTGCTGATGCTGCTCGCGGTCGCGGCGGTGCCCGGCTCCGTCCTGCCGCAGCGCCCCCAGGACCCGGCGGCCGTGCTGCGCTACCTCCAGGAGAACCCGACGACGGGGGAGTGGCTCGACCGGCTCGGCTTCTTCGACGTCTACGCCTCGGTGTGGTTCTCGGCCATCTACATCCTGCTGTTCGTCTCGCTCGTCGGGTGCATCCTGCCGCGGACCAAGGCGCACTGGCAGGCGCTGCGTACGCGCCCGCCGCGCACGCCGCGGCGCTTCGACCGCTTCCCGGCACAGGGGCGCGCCGTCACCGACGCGTCGCCGGACGACGTCGTCGCGGCCGCGAGCACGCACCTGCGTGGCCGTCTGCGCTGGCTGCCGACGTTCCGCGTCGACACGGGCACCGAGGAGGCCGCCCCGGCACGGGGCCGCGCCGCCGCGCGGCCCGCGGCGCGCACGGTGTCCGCCGAGCGGGGCTACGTGCGCGAGACCGGCAACCTGCTGTTCCACCTGTCTCTCGTCGGCCTCCTGGTCGCCGTCGCGACGGGCCAGCTCCTGCACTACCGCGGCCAGGCGATCGTCACGGAGGGCCGCGGGTTCGCGAACGCGGTCGTCGACTACGACACGTTCGAGAACGGCGCGTGGTTCCGGCCGTCGTCGCTCGTGCCGTTCTCGATGACGCTCGACGCCTTCGAGTCCGAGTTCGCCCAGGACTCCGTCGCGTTCGCGCAGTCGCGCGACTTCACCGCGACGGTCACCGTGCGCGACCCCGACGGCACGACCCACGAGGAGACCATCAAGGTCAACCACCCGCTCACCGCGGGCGGCGCCAAGATCTACCTCCAGGGCAACGGGTTCGCGCCCGAGGTCACGGTGCACGACGCCGACGGCGAGGTCGCGTTCTCCGGCCGCGTGCCGTTCCTCCCCGAGGACACGATGTACACCTCGCGCGGCGTCATCAAGGTGCCCGACGTGTCCTCCGGCCTCGACCAGATCGGCCTCGTCGGGTACTTCCTCCCGACGGCCCAGCTCAGCGAGGACGGCGAGACCGCGGCGTCGGTGTACCCGCAGCCGATCAACCCGCTGCTCGTGCTCGAGGTCTACCGCGGCGACCTCGGCCTCGACGAGGGCCTGCCGCAGAACGTCTACCGCCTCGACACCGACGACCTCACGCCGTCGGTCGACGAGGACGGCGAGCGCGTGAAGCTGCTCGTCGCCCCGGGCGAGACGGTCGACCTGCCCGACGGCCTCGGCACGATCACGTTCGACTCGCTGCCGCGCTACGTCGCGCTCGACCTGCGCCACGACCCGTCGCTCACGTGGGTGCTCGTGTTCGCGCTCGGCGCGCTCACGGGGCTCGCCGTCTCGCTCTTCACCCCGCGCCGCCGCGTGTGGGTGCGCGCGTGGCGCGAGGAGGTGCCCGGGACGGGCGACGACGCCCCGCGCGAGCGCACCGTCGTCGCCGTCGCGGGCCTCGCCCGCGGGGACGACGCCGGCCTCCAGGGCGAGGTGGACTCGCTTCTCGCCGCGCTCCCGGGCGTGGCACCATCGGGTGAGGGTGACCTCACCTCGTCGCCGGGACGCGCACCGGCCGACCGCACCCGCTCCACCGCGCGTCCCGCACAGGACCCGACCGCGCGACCGCGCACGAAAGGCTGACCGATGACCGTAGCCGAGCTGAGCCAGGACCTCGTCTGGGCCGCTGCGACTGCCCTGACCGTCGCGCTCGTCGCGTTCGCGATCGACCTCGCGCGGCTCGCGGGCCGCGCCGACGACGAGCGGGCCGAGGCACGGGCCGACGCGAAGGCGCCCGGCGCGGAGGTGCTCGCGGGCGCGGGCGCGTCCGTCTCGCCGTACGGCCCGGACACTCCGGAGGCCGTCGACGCCGCCCCCGTCGCCGCGCCCGAGCCGTCGCGCAAGGCCGCCAACATCGGGATCTCGCTCACGTGGCTCGGGACGGCGCTGCTGCTCGTCGCGATCGTCACGCGCGGCATCGCCGCGGGCCGCACGCCGTGGGCCAACATGTACGAGTTCACGCTCGTCGGCGCCTTCGTGGCCCTCGCGGTGTTCCTCGGAGTCTCCCTCAAGCGCGACGTGCGCTTCCTCGGGTCGTTCGTGACCGGCCTCGCGGTGCTCTTCCTCGTGCTCGCGCAGAACGCGTTCTTCGTCGCCGCGACCGGCGTGCAGCCCGCGCTCCAGTCCTACTGGCTCGTCATCCACGTGGGCGTCGCGATCATCGCGACGGGCATCTTCACCGTCGCGTTCGTCACGTCGGTGCTCCAGCTCCTGCGCGACTCGCGCGACTCCGGGAATGCGTTCCTCGGCGCGCGCGGCTGGCGCTGGCTCGACTCGACGCCGGGGCCGCTCCAGCTCGAGGCGCTGAGCTTCCGCCTCAACGCCGTCGCGTTCGTGCTGTGGACGTTCACCATCATCGGCGGCGCGATCTGGGCCGAGCACGCGTGGGGCCGCTACTGGGGCTGGGACCCCAAGGAGGTCTGGAGCTTCGTCGTCTGGATCGTGTACGCGGCGTACCTGCACGCGCGCACGACCCGCGGCTGGTCCGGGCGCCGGGCGGCGTACTTCGTGATCGTCGGCTACGCGTGCGTGCTGTTCAACTTCACGGGCGTGAACCTGCTGTTCAACGGCAAGCACTCGTACTCGGGCCTCAACCCGGGCGACTGACCCGGTCCGGCACCGCGCCGCACCGAGCGCTGCGTCCCCGCGCGAGCGCTGCGTCTGGACGCGCAGCGCTCGACCGCGGACGCAGCGCTCGACCTGTGCGCGGCGGGTCGGTCAGCGGGCGGTGTCGTCGCCGTCGTCGGACCCGTTGCTCGCCCCGGGTCGACGCGCGTCGCCGTCGTCCTCGGTCCGGCCGTCCTCCGTCGTGTCCCCGGTCGCCGGGGGAGCGTCGTCCGTCGCGGGCGAGGGCGCCTCGTCCCGTGCCTGGCGGCGCTGCTGCTGCTCGAGCCGCCAGAGGAACTCGGGGTCGTCGTCGGGCGCGACGGGGGCGTTGCGGCGCCGGCGCGTGCCGCCGTTCGACGAGCCGCCCGACGGGCGCCCGCCCGCGTACCGCGAGCCCGAGCGCGACGCGGACCGCTTGACGAGGATCCAGGCGATGGGGCCGAGGAACGGCAGCAGGATGATGAGGACGATCCACAGCCCCTTGGGGATGCCGCCGCGCTCCTCCTCGTCGCTCGAGGCGAGGTCGACGAGCGCGTAGACCGCGAGGCCGACGGCGATGAGGGGGAGCAGCACGCGAAGCATGGCTCCAGCCTACGGGCCGTACCCTGGACTCGTGCCTGTCGTCGTCTACTCCGTCCTGCGTCTGCTGCTCTTCGCCGCCGCGCTGGGCGTGCTCTGGTTCGCCGGCCTCCGGGGCTGGCTGCTCGTCCTCGTCGCCGCGGTCGTCGCGCTCATGCTGTCGTACCTGACCCTGCGCAAGCCCCGCGAGGCCGCCTCGCGCTACCTCGCCGCGCGAGCCGAGCACCGCGCGCGCACGGGCGAGCGGTTCTCGCGCGAGATCGAGGACGACGCGGCGGCCGAGGACGCGGCCCTCGACGCGGCGGCCGAGGATGCCGCCCTCGACCGCGAGGAGAAGGCCGCCGCGCCCGGCACGGACCCGGCGCCGACCGAGCGGCCCGGGGCCTCGTCGGCCCGCTGAGCCCACCGAGGCCACGGCCTGCTGCCGGTGCTCAGAGCGCGAGCCCGACCCCCAGCAGCACGCCGTACGCGAGCTCGAACAGCCCGGTCCCGGCGAGCACCGGCACGAGGAGCGGGCCGCGCGCACCCGCGATCACCGGGAGCGTGAGGAGCACGGCCGGCAGCAGGAGGACCAGCGTGCCGAGCGCCCAGGGCGACGCGAACGCGCACACGACCGCCAGCAGCAGCGGGACCCAGATCATCGCGACGTAGGCCCGGCGGGCACGGAAGTCGCCGAGCCGGACCGCGAGCGTGCGCTTGCCCGCGACGACGTCGGTCGGGATGTCGCGGATGTTGTTCACCATGAGGATCGCGCACGCGAGCAGGCCCACCGCGACCGCCCCGACGGCCGACGGCCACGTGACCACCCCCGCCTGCGTGTAGGTGGTGCCGAGCGTGGCGACCAGGCCGAAGAAGACGAAGACCCCGACCTCGCCCAGTCCCCGGTAGCCGTAGGGGTTGCGGCCGCCCGTGTAGTACCAGCCCGCGAGGATCGCGAGCGCGCCCACGGCGATCAGCCACCAGTGGCCGGTCACCGCGCAGAGCACGAGCCCGAGGACGGCGGCGACGCCGAACGCGCCGAACGCCGCGGCGCGCACCTGCCCGGGTCGCGCGGCGCCGGTCGCGGTGAGCCGCATGGGGCCCACGCGGTCGAGGTCGGTGCCGCGCACGCCGTCGGAGTAGTCGTTCGCGTAGTTCACGCCCACCTGGAGCGCGAGCGCGACGCCGAGGGCGAGCAGCGCGGGCCAGAAGGCGAAGCCGTCCACCTGGGCCGCGGCGCCGGACCCGACGATGACGGGCGTCGCGGCGGCGGGAAGGGTGCGCGGGCGCGCGCCCGCGACCCACTCGGTGGTGCTGGCCATGGTGCTCCGTCTCGGTCGTGCGGGTCGTGCAGGGTGGTGGGACCGCGGGCGGCTCAACCAGGGCGGCCCTGGAGGTGCCCGACGGCGAGCCGCACCACCGCGGCGCGGTCCACCTTGCCGGGCCCGCGGCGCGGGAGGTCCGCGACGACGAGCACGCGACGTGGTGCGGCCGCCCGCTCCAGCCTATCCGCGACGTGGTCCCGGACCGTGACGACGAGCGCGGCCGGGGCGTCCGCGACCGCGCCCCCCGTGCCGGGGACCGAGCCGGGAGCGGCGGGCGCGGGCCCTCCCGTCGTGACGACCGCGACGACCTCCTGCCCCCACTCCGGGTGCGGCACGCCGACGACGCACGCCTCGCCCACGCCGTCGACCTCGGCGACGAGGGCCTCGACCGCGGCCGGGGCGACGTTGACGCCGCCCGAGACGACGACGTCGTCCGCCCGACCGAGCACGGTGAGCGACGGCTCGTCCGGCGCCCCGTCGAGCCGGCCGAGGTCGCTGGTGCGGAACCAGCGCGTGCCGTCGTCGTCGGTGCGGAACGCGTGCGCGGTCGCGGCCGGGTCCCCGAGGTAGCCGTCGGCGAGGAACGGGCCGGAGAGCTCGACGACGCCCGTGGCGCCGCCCGGCCCGTCCTCCGGCGTGGGGCGTGCGAGGCGCACGCGCGCGCCCCCGAGCGGGACGCCGTCGTACACGCACCCGCCGCTCGTCTCCGTCATGCCGTACGTGGTCACGACGCGCGCGCCCGCCGCCCGCGCGCGGCGCAGCAGCGCGGGAGGCGCGGCGGCACCGCCGAGCAGGACCGCGTCGAGGGCGCAGAGCGCGTCGAGTCCCGCGCCGCCGCCGTCGGAGCCCGCCTCCGCCGCGGCGAGGAGGCGGTGGAGCTGCGTGGGGACGAGCGAGACGTACCGGCGCGCGGCGCGCGGTGCCCGGGCGACGAGCGCGGTGAAGCCGGCCGGGGTGAACGGCTCGTCGTCCGGTGCGACCGTGAGGCCTCGCCCGGCCGCGTGCGCGCGGGCGACCACCTGCACGCCCGCGACGTGCGTCGCGGGCAGCGTGAGGAGCCAGTGCCCGGGCCCGCCCAGCCGCTCGTGCGTCGCGGCGCCCGAGGCGCGCAGCGCCGCCGCGGACAGCACGACCTCGCGCGGCTCGCCCGTCGAGCCCGACGTGCGCAGGACGAGCGCGGCGCCCGGCGGCACGTCGGCGGGCCCGGGCCGGGCGAGCAGCGGGACGGGCGCCACCGGGGGGCCGGCGCCGTCGAGCGCGGCGCCGACCGCCGCGACCAGGGCGTCGAGATCGGCGGGGACGACGGCGCGGTTCACCGGATCAGCGTAGGCCGGGCCGTAGGGTGACCGGGAAGCGCACGTCCGTCGCAGGGGCAGCGCCAGGACCGGGTCCTGGACCGACGGGAAGGTCGAGGATGACGAGGACGGCACGAGGGCACGGTGCGGTCCGGGCGAGGCTGGTGGTCGCGCTCGCCGCGGCGTCGGTCCTGCTCGCGGGGTGCGGCGGCGAGCCGGCCGCGCCCACCACGGAGACGGTCGACGCGGACGTGTCCGCGGACAAGGGGGCGCCGCCCACGCCGGACGTGCCGCTCGTGTGGCCGCTGACCGGCGTCGAGGCCGAGGAGGTCGCGGACCGCCCGGCGCTCGCGGTGAAGATCGAGAACGCGCCCCAGGCGCGGCCGCAGACCGGCCTCGAGCAGGCCGACGTCGTGTGGGAGGAGGTCGTCGAGGGCGGCATCACGCGCTTCGTCGCCGTCTACCACTCGCAGGTCCCCGAGCGCGTCGGGCCCGTCCGCTCCGTCCGGCCCATGGATCCGGCGATCGTCGGTCCGCTGCACGGGATCCTCGCGTACACGGGTGGCCAGCAGCCGTTCATCGATGCCGTCGGTGCGGCGGGGGTCCAGTCGGTCGTCATGGACGAGGGCGACGACGGGTTCACCACGACCCGCGCGCGCCGTGCGCCGCACAACGTGTACGGCAGCCCGGAGGAGTTCTGGGCCCAGGCCGACGGCGACCGCACCGCGCCCCCGCCCGCCCAGCTCGTCTTCGCCCGGGAGCCGGGGACCGGCACCGCCACCGTGGCGGGCAGCGCCGCGACGCGGCTCGACGTGCGGCTCACGTTCGCGAGCAGCGCGGTGTGGGAGTGGAACGCCGACGAGGGGCGCTACGTGCGCAGCGAGGGCGACACGCCCGCCGTGTCCTCGGACGAGGTGCGGCTCTCGGCGACGAACGTCGTTCTGCTGTCCGCGCCGATGGAGGACACGGCGTTCAAGGACCCGGCGGGGGTGCCCGTCCCGGAGACGAAGCTCGTGGGGACCGGCGAGGGCGTCGTCGCGAGCGGCGGCAAGCAGGTGCCGGTGACGTGGTCCAAGGAGACGGTCGAGTCCCCGGTGGTGCTCACCGGGGCGGACGGGAAGCCCGTCGAGCTCGAGCCCGGGGCCTCGTGGATCGAGCTCGTGCCGGTCGGGTCGGGGAGCTGGGAGGCCGGCTGACGGTCCGTCTCTGCCGGCGGCGGCCCCCGGGGTCCTCCCCACGGCGTACGACCGCTCCGCCCCGAGGGGGACCGGCGGGCATCCAGGTCGAGCCGCGGGGCCGACGCGGAGACGGGGTCCCGGGCGGGACCGTGGAGTCATGGCAACCGTCGTCCCGCACCCCGTCCACCCGTCCCAGCCCGGCACCCCCGGCGAGGGCGCCGCGCAGCGCTCGACCGAGGGTCGGCTCCCGCCCTCCTACGCGCCGCGCACGCCGCGCGACGACGAGCCCGGCGCCGCGCGCTCCGCCGCGCCCGTCGCGATCTCGGTCGGGCTCCTGTTCGGCCTCGCCGTCGCCGCGGCGTTCGTCGGCCGCGGCCTCATCGAGATGCTGACGAGCCTCGTCGCCGGCTCCTGACCCGCCGGGTCAGAACGCGTAGCCGAACCGGCCCCAGTCCGGGTCGCGCCGCTCCAGGAACGCGTCGCGCCCCTCCACGGCCTCGTCGGTCATGTACGCGAGCCGCGTCGCCTCGCCCGCGAAGACCTGCTGGCCCATGAGCCCGTCGTCCGCGAGGTTGAACGCGAACTTGAGCATGCGGATCGCCTGCGGCGACTTCGACGCGATCGTGCGCGCGTACTCGATCGCCAGCGCCTCGAGGTCCGCGTGGTCCGCGACCTCGTTCACCGCCCCCCACTCGTACGCGTCCTGCGCCGAGTACTCCCGCGCGAGGAAGAAGATCTCCCGCGCCCGCTTCTGCCCCACCTGCCGCGCCAGGTACGCCGAGCCGTAGCCGCCGTCGAACGAGCCGACGTTCGCGTCGGTCTGCTTGAACCGCGCGTGCTCGCGGCTCGCGATCGACAGGTCCGCGACGACGTGCAGCGAGTGCCCGCCGCCCGCCGCCCACCCGTTGACGACCGCGACCACGACCTTGGGCATCGTCCGGATCAGCCGCTGCACCTCGAGGATGTGCAGGCGCCCCGCGCGGGCCGGGTCCACCGCGTCGCGCGTGTGCACGTCTCCGCCGCCGTCGGGCGCGGTCGTGTACTGGTAGCCCGAGCGCCCACGGATCCGCTGGTCGCCCCCGGAGCAGAACGCCCAGCCGCCGTCCTTGGGGGACGGGCCGTTGCCCGTGAGGAGCACCGTCCCCACGTCGGACGTCATGCGCGCGTGGTCGAGCACGCGGTACAGCTCGTCCACGGTGTGGGGGCGGAACGCGTTGCGCACCTCCGGGCGGTCGAACGCGACGCGCACCACGGGCAGGTCGCGCACGACGGCGCCGTCCGCGTCGCGCTCCACGCCCCGGTGGTACGTGACGTCGGTCAGCTCCTCGAACCCGGCGACGTCGCGCCACGCACCCGGGTCGAACGTCTCGGACACCTGGCGGGGGAGCGCGTGCGCGCGGGGGTCGTCGGCGGGCACGGCGGGGGTGGGTTCGGTGCTGCTCACGGTCGTCACGGTAGCCGCTGCGGGGCGAGGGACGCGCCCGGCGCGGGGGCCCGCTCGTCGGCGTGGGGCACGGACGCCGGGGCGGTGCCGTCACGTCGCGGCGCCGCGAGGCCGAGGACGAGGCCGGCGCCGACGACGAGCGTCCCGACCAGGGAGCGGGCGTCGAGCGCCTCGAACCCGAGGGCGACCGAGGTCGCGAGCGCCGCGACGGGCAGGAGGCCCGCGAACAGGCCGGCCCGCGCGGGGCCGATCGCGGCCAGCCCGGAGTACCAGAGCAGGAACGCCACGGCCGTGACGACGACGGCGAGGTAGGCGAGCGCGGCGAGCTCGGCGGCGTCGGGCGCGGCGAGGAACGGCTGCCCGGTGACGCGCTTCCGGACGAGGCCGAGCACGGCGAGCTGGGGGACGGCCAGGACGCACGCGTACGCGGAGACGCGCAGCGCGCCGAGCGTCGGCAGGAGCGGCACGGCGAGCAGCGAGAAGCACACCTCGCACGCGAGCGCCCCGAGCGCGAGCGCGACGCCCACCGGGTCCCCGGAGCCACCGCCCTCGACGACCACGACGCCGGCCGTCACCACGACCGCCGCCGCGAGCGTCCGGACCGCGACGCGGCGTGCCCGGAGCGCGGCGGCCGCGGCGAGCACGACGGGCGAGGCGCCGACGACCGCCCCGACGAGCGAGGGGTCCGCGCGGCCCGCGCTCTCGACGACGAGGACGCTGAACCCCACGAGACCGGTCGCCGCGAGCGCGGTCAGGCGCAGCAGCGCGCGCGGCGACGGCAGGACCCACGGCACGCGCCGCGCGGCGAGGACGGCGAGCAGGACGAGCGCCGCGACGGCGTAGCGCGCGGCCTGCCCGCCGAGGACCGGGAAGTCGGCGAGGGCGGCGGACGCGACGAACGACGAGCCGACGATCACCATGCCGAGGGCGCACCGGAGGTCGCCGGACCGCGTCGTGCCGGGGCGGTCGGGCGCACGGTCGGCGTCGGACGGGATGCCGTGGGAGGGGCGGGGGGCGAGGGCCATGAGCCGACCGTAGGGTCGAGTCTGGACCAGGGTGCAGGTCCAGATCATGCCTGGTTCACTGGGCCAGATGGCGACCCGGATCGAGCCCGACGCGCTGCTGCTCGCCCTCGGACCGCGACCGGGCCGCGACGTCGGCCGGTGGCTCCACGCCGGACTGCGCGCGGCCGTGGTGGACGGCCGGCTCGAGGCGGGCGCCGTGCTCCCCTCGAGCCGCGACGCGGCGGCGGCGCTCGGCGTCTCGCGCGGCACCGTGACCACCGCCGTCGACGTGCTCGTCGGCGAGGGGCTGCTCGTGTCCCGGCCCCGCTCGGGGGTGGTCGTGGCGGCGCTGCCCGCGCCGCCGTCGGGCGGTGCGGGGGCGGCGCGCCGCCCGACCGGTGCGGCACCCCGCGTCGAGCTCGGTACCGGGTCTGGCGCCGGGCGTGACCTGGTGCCCGGGGCACGGCCCGTGAGCGTCGGCACGCCCGACCCCGCGCTCTTCCCCCGCGCCGCGTGGGCGCGTGCCGTGCGCGACGGCGTGCGGGGCCTCGCCGACGCGGACCTGGGCTATCCCGACCCGCAGGGGCTGCCGGCGCTGCGCGAGGCGCTCGCGGTCCACTTGCGGCGCGCGCGGGGGGCTCACGTCGCGGCGGACGACGTGGTGGTGGTGAGCGGGGTCGCGCAGGCGCTCTCCCTCCTCGTCCGGCTGCTCGCCACGGGACGGGTCGCGGGCCCCGGCCCCACGGGGCGGGTGGCGGTGGCCGTCGAGGACCCGTCGTCGCGCGGGGCGCTCGAGCTGCTGCACGACGCCGGTCTGCGGACGGTCGGCGTGCCCGTGGACGCCGACGGCCTGCGCGCGGACCTGCTGCCCGACGACGCGCGCGCCGCCCTCGTGACGCCCGCCCACCAGTTCCCGCTCGGGGTCGTCCTCGGGCCCGCGCGACGGCGCGCCCTGCTCGCGTGGGCGGCGGCGGGCGACCGCCTCGTGCTCGAGGACGACTACGACGCCGAGCTGCGGTACGACCGGCAGCCGGTGGCCTCCGTGCAGGCCCTGGACCCCGAGCGCGTGGTGCTGCTCGGCTCGGTGTCCAAGCTGCTCTCGCCCGCGCTGCGGCTCGGCTGGGTCGTGGCGCCGCCGCGCGTCGTCGAGCCGCTGGTGGAGGCGAAGCGGCACGCGGACCTCGGCACCTCGGTGCCCGAGCAGGCGGCGCTCGCGGCGCTGCTCGGCTCGGGCGCCTACCAGCGGCACCTGCGCCGGGCCCGGCTCGTGTACCAGCGGCGGCGGCGCCTGCTGCTCGACGCGCTCGCACGCGCCCTGCCGGGGGTGGAGGTGGGCGGGGTCGCCGCCGGGCTGCACCTCGTCGTGCCGCTGCCCGGGGCGGCGGCCGAGCGCGCCGCGGTCGACGGTCTGCACGCGGTCGGGGTGCCGGCCGAGCCCCTCAGCGGGACGGGGGTGGACCGCCGGGAGGCGGGGGCGGTGGTCGGCACCGCACGCGTGCGCGACGGCGACGTCGGGGTCGTCGCGGACGTGCTGCGGGCGGCGGCCTTGACCCGTGGCCGATAACTGGTACGTTAGTACCAGTTCTGCGCACGACGGCGGGCCCTGCCACCCGGTGCGTCGACCCGAGGGAGTCTCCCCATGGCATGGATCGTCCTCATCCTCTCCGGCATGCTCGAGGCCGGCTGGGCCCTGAGCCTCAAGGCGTCGCACGGCTTCACCAAGCTCTGGCCCAGCGTCGCGTTCGTCGTCATGCTCGTCCTGAGCATGGTCGGCCTGAGCATCGCCCTGAAGTCCCTGCCCGTCGGCGTGGCCTACGGTGTCTGGGTGGGGATCGGCGCCTCGCTCACCGCCGTCCTCGCCGTCGTCCTGTTCGACGAGCCCGTCACGATCCTCAAGGTGATCTCCCTCGTGCTGATCGTCGCGGGGGTCGTCGGGCTCAACCTCTCCGGGGGAGGGCACTGACACCCATGCCGACCGAGACCGCCGACCCGCGGCCCGCACCGCGCCGCCAGGCGCGCGGGGTCGCGCGCCGGGACGCGATCGTCCGCGCCGCCGCGGACCTCATCCTCCAGGAGGGCCCGGCATCGGTGACCCACCGCGCCGTCGCGTCCCGGGCCGACGTCCCGCTCGCCGCCACGACGTACTACTTCACCGGCCTCGACGACCTCATCGGCGCGGCCGGCGAGGTCGTCGTCGCCGGATGGGCGGCCCACGCGCGCGGCGCGGCCGAGCGAGCCGCGCGGGGCGGGGACCGCGCGCGCGAGGACGCGCACGTGCTCGTCGACGCGGTCCTGCCGCCCGGGGGCGAGAGCGAGCTGCGCGGCTTCTACGAGCACCTCGTGGGCGCGGGTCGTTACCCGGCGCTCGCCCGCGCCTACGGCGAGGGCAGGCAGGGGCTCGACGACGCCGTGGGGCAGCTCCTCGCGGTGCGCGGCCTCGCGAGCGTTCCGCCCGCGCTGCTCATCGCCGTGGTGGACGGCGCCGCGGTGAGCGCGCTGAGCGAGGGGCGCGACGTGCGCGCGCTCGCCGTGCAGCTCGTCGGCGAGCTCGTGGGCCGCCCGCGCGCGAGCTGACGGCCCAGCGCCGGCGACGTGGGACTGGCCGCGGTGGCCTAGCCTGGAACGCGTGCCCGACCCTCTCGAGACCGTCGTCTACCTCACCCCCCTGACCACGCGGTTCCGCGGGCTCGACGCGCGCGACGGCGTGCTGCTGCGCGGGGAGGCCGGGTGGGGCGAGTTCTCCCCGTTCTGGGACTACGACGACGCGGAGTCCGCGCCCTGGTGGCGCGCGGCGCACGAGGCCGCGCACCAGGGCTGGCCGCGTGCCGTGCGCGACCGCGTCCCCGTCAACGTCACCGTGCCCGCCGTCGGGCCCGACCGCGCGCGCGAGCTCGTCGCCGCGTCCGGAGGGTGCCGCACCGCGAAGGTCAAGGTCGCGCAGCGCCGGCCCGACGGCGCGCTCGAACCCCTCGACGCCGAGGTCGCGCGCCTCGAGGCCGTGCGCGACGCGCTCGGCCCGGGCGGGCGCGTGCGCGTCGACGCCAACGGGGCGTGGGACGTGGACGAGGCGCTGCGCCGGCTCCCCGCGCTCGACCGCGCGGCGGGCGGGCTCGAGTACGTCGAGCAGCCGTGCGCCGACGTCGCGGGGCTCGCCGCCGTGCGGCGCGGGCAGCGGGGCGACACCGCGGTGCCGGTCGCCGCCGACGAGTCGATCCGCCGGGCCGCGGACCCGCTCGCGGTGGTGCGCGCCGACGCCGCGGACGTCGTGGTGCTCAAGGTGCAGCCGCTCGGCGGCGTGCGCGCGTGCCTCGACCTCGCCGAGCAGGTCGGCCTGCCCGTCGTCGTGTCGTCCGCGCTCGAGTCGTCCGTGGGCATCGCCGCGGGCGTCGCGCTCGCGGCCGCGCTCCCCGAGCTGCCCTACGCGTGCGGGCTCGCGACCGTGAACCTCTTCGTCGCCGACGTGGCCGACCCGCCCCTCGTGCCCGTCGACGGCGCGCTGCCCGTCGTCCGCCCCGAACCCTCCGCCGCGGCGCTCGCGGCCACCGCGCCCGACGACGAGACGGACCGCTGCTGGCGCGAACGGCTCGACCGCGTCGCCGGCCTGGTGCTTGCGGGAGGTGCGCGATGAGCGCGCCCGGGACCCCGCCCGGCCCGGGCGCCGGGACGCCGCCCGGCGGCTCGGACCTCGACGCTCTGCTCGACGGCCTGGACGCGCAGCCGCCCGCGGTGCGCAGCGCGTTCGCGCTCGTGCACCGGCTGCTGCACGAGGGTGTCGCGGACGTCGTCCTCGCGCCAGGGTCGCGCAGCGCGCCGCTCGCCTACGCGCTCGCGGCCGCGTCGGACCTCGGGCACCTCACGCTGCACGTGCGGGTCGACGAGCGCGCGGCCGGCTTCCTCGCCGTCGGCCTCTCGCGCGGCGCGAGTCCGGTCGTGCGCGGCGGCGTCGCGCTGCCCCGGCCGGTCGCGGTCGTCACGACCTCCGGGACGGCCGTCGCGAACCTCCACCCCGCGGTGCTCGAGGCGCACCACGCGGGCGTCCCGCTCGTGCTCCTGACCGCCGACCGACCGCACGAGCTGCGCGGCACGGGCGCGAACCAGACGACGCACCAGGCCGGGATCTTCGGCGCGGCGGTGCGGTTC
The DNA here is from genome assembly GCF_001019615.1 of Cellulosimicrobium funkei. Lineage (GTDB taxonomy): Bacteria > Actinomycetota > Actinomycetes > Actinomycetales > Cellulomonadaceae > Cellulosimicrobium > Cellulosimicrobium cellulans_E. The sequence goes on from NZ_JNBQ01000002.1 coordinate 466,148, forward strand.
GCCGCGGACGTCCCCGCCCCCGACGGCCGCCCGGGCGAGGAGCGCGACCTCCTCGCCGTCGCGACGCGTGCGCTCGCCGAGGCGGTCGGCGCGCGCTCGGGGCACCCCGGCCCGGTCCACCTCGACCTCGCGTACCGCGAGCCCCTCGTCCCCGGTGTCGCGGCCGGCATCGACGCGCTCGCCACGCCGGGTCCCGACCCGCGCGGTGTCCGCTCGGCCGTCGTGCTGCCCTCCGCGGTGCCGCCCGTGCCGTCGGGCTCCGAGCCGCACGACGACGCCGCGCTCCTCGGCGCTCCGGTCGCGGCTGTCGCGGTGCCTGCCCCCGGCGCGCGGACCGTCGTCGTCGCGGGCGACGGGGCGGGCCGCGTCGCGCGCGACCTCGCCGAGGCGCGCGGCTGGCCCCTGCTCGCGGAGCCGTCGTCGGGGGCGGCCGGCGGCCCGAACCTGGTCGTCGCGCACGCGCTCGTGCTCGGGGTGGACGAGCTCGTGGACGGCGTGGAGCACGTCGTCGTGCTCGGCCGGCCGACGCTCTCTCGGCCCGTGCAGCGCCTGCTCGGGCGGCCCGACGTCGAGGTGAGCGTCGTCGCGCCGGGCGCCGGCCCGTGGCCCGACGCCGCGCGCAACGCGTCGACGGTCCTGACGGCGGTACCCGAGCGGTGGCTCGACCCGCGCCCGGGCGTCCCGGACCCGTCCGGGCCCGCGCCCGGGCCGACCTCGGGCCACGCGACCGACCCGGGGTGGCTCGCGCGCTGGCGCGCAGCGTCCGCAGCGGCCGTGAAGGTCGTCGCCGGGGCGACCGACGGGACGCTGACCGACGGCCCGAGCGTCGCGCGCGCCGTCGTCGGATCGTGCGGGCCGGACGACCTGCTGGTGGTGGGCTCCTCCAACCCCGTGCGCGACCTGGCCCTCGTGCTCGGCCTCGACGCCGACGCGCCGCGCGTCCTCGCGAACCGCGGCCTCGCCGGGATCGACGGCACCGTGTCCACCGCGCTCGGCGCGGCGGTGGCCACCGCCCGCCCGCACCGACGCACGCGCGCGCTGCTCGGCGACCTCACGTTCCTCCACGACGCGGGCGGCCTGCTGCGCGGTCCGCACGAGCCGCACGTCGACCTCCAGCTCGTCGTCGTGAACGACGACGGCGGCTCGATCTTCGCCGGTCTCGAGCCGGGCGGGCTCGGGGAGACGTCCGAGGCGGCGGGGCGCACGTTCGAGCGGGTCTTCGCGACCCCGCACGGGGCGAACCTCGCCCAGCTCTGCGCCGGGTACGGCGTGGACCACCAGCTCGTGCAGGACGTCCCCTCGCTGCGGCACGCGCTCGCGGCCCCGAGCCACGGCGTCCAGGTGCTGGAGGTGCGCGTTCCCCGGGCCGGGCGGCGGCAGGCCGGCCTGCGCCTGGGGGAGCGGGTGCGTGACGCCGTCCGCGCGACGCTCGTGGCGGACCGCTGACGACGCGTCAAAACTCGCAGCGAACTCCCAGGCTCGTTCAAGCCTCGTTCAAGCGCGGCGGTGTGAAGTAGTGGGCAGAACCGAGGAGGCCCACCATGACGAACACCCCGGGCACGGAGCCCACCCCTACCACGCCGGCCCCCGACGCGCCCGCGTCGACGCCGGCCCCCGACGCGCCCGCGTCGACGCCGGCCGCCGCTCCCGCCGCGACGACGCCCGCAGCCGCGACGACGCCCGCAGCCGCCGAGCGTGCCGCGTCGGTCGCTGCCGAGACGCCTGCCGGGACGCCCACGCAGCCGCTGGCCCCCGTCGCCGCGACCCAGCCGCTCCCGCCGACCACGGCGCACCCGACGACGCACCCGACGCAGCCGCTCGGCGCGCCGCAGCACGTGCAGCACCTCTCGACGCCGCAGCCCGCCCCCACGGCGCACACCGCGGCGACGCCGATGCCCAACCCGTACGCACGCCCCGCGCAGGCCGGGCCGCACGCGCCGTCCGGCAGCTTCGGGCCGCCGCCCGCGCCGCCGGTCCCGACCGAGCAGGGCGCGGCGGACAGCCCGAAGCGCCGGCGCACGTGGGTGCCGGTCGTGAGCGCGGCCGCCGCGGCCGCGGTCCTCGCGAGCGTCGGCACCGCCGGCCTCACCGGTGCGTTCGGCGCCGACCAGGACTCGGCGTCGCTCGCGGACGTCGGCCAGCACCAGGAGAACACGGCCGCGCCCGTCTCCGACTCGTCGTCGCAGAACCCCGACTGGGAGGCCGTGACGAAGGCCGTCGCTCCCTCGGTCGTCGCGATCCAGGTGCAGACCTCGCAGGGCGGCGCCGAGGGATCGGGCGTCATCATCGACGACCAGGGCCACGTCGTGACCAACAACCACGTCGTGTCCGGCGCGGAGAACGACACCGTCCAGGTGACGCTCAGCGACGGGCGCCTCTTCGAGGCGAAGATCGTCGGGCTCGACCCGGCGACCGACCTCGCCGTCGTGCAGCTCGTCGACGCGCCGGACGACCTCCAGCCCGCGACGCTCGGCGACTCCGACGATGTGAGCGTCGGCGAGTCCGTCCTCGCGGTCGGCAACCCGCTCGGCCTCGCGAACACGGCGACCACCGGCATCGTGTCGGCCGTCGACCGCCCGGTGTCCGCGTCCGGCGAGGACGGCGGCACGTCCGTCGTGACCAACGCGATCCAGATCGACGCCGCGATCAACCCCGGCAACTCGGGTGGTCCGCTGTTCGACGCGCAGGGTCGGGTCATCGGCATCACGTCGTCGATCGCGACGCTCTCGGGCGGCGGCACCCAGTCCGGCTCGATCGGGCTCGGGTTCGCCATCCCGGTGAACCTCGCGAAGTCGATCGGGCAGCAGCTCATCGAGAACGGCACCGCCGAGCACGCGTTCCTCGGGGTGACGCTCGCCGACGCGACCGCGACCGCGGACGGCGTCACGCGCCGAGGCGCCGAGGTCCAGGAGGTGACCGACGGGTCGCCGGCCGCCGAGGCCGGCATCCGGTCCGGTGACGTGATCGTCGAGATCGACGGCCACGCCGTCGGGGGCGCCGAGTCGCTCACCGCGTTCGTCCGCGAGCGCGCGGCGGGCGCGAAGTCCACGCTGACCGTCGTGCGCGACGGGAAGACGACCGAGCTCGACGTGACGCTCGCGACGCGCCCCGCGGACGACGAGACCACGGGCCAGGGGTCCCAGGACGGCCAGGGCCAGCTCCCCGGCCAGGGTGACCAGGGTGGCGAGCCGGGCGGCGACCAGGGTCAGCAGACCGACCCGACCGACCCGGGCAACGTGCCGAACCCGTTCGACTGGTTCTTCGGCGGCCAGGGCTGACCCTGACGGGCGCCCCCGCGAGGGGCACCCACGATCTGCGGGGGGCGGGTCGTCGTGCCGGCACGCGCGACCCGCACCCCGCGCCACGTCCCGCCGCGACCTCTGACCGCGGCGGGCGGGTGGCCGGACTGCGGACGTCCCCCCGCGGTCGGGGCACCGCACCGAGCGGCCGGCACGGATCCCGTGCCGGCCGCTCGTCGTCGGTGGCGACCGCTCAGTCGGTGGCCGCGGCGCTCGGCGCCCACGGCGCCTCGCCGCCCGACGAGGCGGGCGAGGCCGCCGCCTCCACGCGCT